>CAYSMK010000048.1:0-37539 GCA_964432205.1 uncultured Geobacter sp.
GGATGAACAACGATAATCTGCCGATCATGAGTTACAAGTTCAAGAAGATTGCCGCGTGAACCATTGCTACTCAATAGAGAGATAAACAGGAGATGTATCCATGAAATTACAGCGTGAAGTTTATATAGCAGGTGTCGGTGAAACCAGGTTCGGCAAACATACTATCGACTTTGACGGGTTGGGTAGAGAGGCTGCTTTGCAGGCCATGAAGAGCTCCAATATCGATCGTCCCGATATGGTCCAGAGTGCCTATGTCGGTAACGGCTTCAATGACATGGTCACGGGACAGACCGTATTTCGTGGCCTGGGCATGTGTGGCCCGAAGCTGCCGATCATCAATGTGCAAAGCGCCTGCTCGGCCGGAGCCATGGCAGTCTTTTGCGCCATCAAGGACGTTGCCACCGGCTTGACCGACCTCTCGATGGGGGTGGGCTGCGAGAATCACACCATGCACCGCCAGAGCGGTGCTGCCTTCAGTGCCGCCCAGTCGGACATCGAGACGATGCATGGCGCGGTAATGACAGGGAAATATGCCATGCGGGCAACACGATACATGCACGAGACCGGCGCCACTATCGAGGATCTGGCGATGATCACGGTCAAGAATCGCAAGCACGCCACCAATAACCCCCATGCCTGGTTCAAGGGGGCGATCACGGTTGAGGAAGTGGTCAATTCGCGCATGGTCGCCTATCCGATGACGCTTCAGCAGTGTTGCGGTATTGCCGATGGCGCGGCCGCGGTTGTGGTCGGGTCCAAGGAGATGATGAAAAAACTGGGGATCGACAAGCCGGTCAGGGTTGCCGGTGTGGTCGTGGAGTCCGGCCCCTATCATAACCGGCCCAGGGACATTACCGGTGACGACATCACCGAGACCACGTCCGAAAAACTGTACGAAGAATCGGGTATCGGTCCCAAAGAGGTCGATATTCTCGAGCTGCACGACGCCTTTACCATTGCGGAGCTGCTTTACTATGAGTGTATGGGGCTGTGTAACAAAGGTGACGGACTGAAGTTCCTGCGCGACGGACAGTCAACCTATGGCGGGCAGTGCGTTGTAAGCCCCCGTGGCGGGATGCTCTCCTATGGTCACCCGATCGGCGCCTCCGGTGCCGCCCAGATCGCCCAGAACGTGAAGCAGTTGAGGGGAGAGTGCGGCGGGCACCAGGTCGGTCCGACGCCCAAGGTTGCCATGTCCCACGTGACGGGTGGCGGCCTTTCCGGCACCGAGCATGCGGCCTGCACCATGCACATGCTGGTAAAGGGATGGTAGAGGAGTCCGGTTCATATATTCTCAGCGAGAGCAAGGAGATGTGGTCATGAAAGACAGAACAGCACTGATCGTAGGCGCGGCAAACGATGTCGGACGGGCAATAAGTATCAGATTCGCCAGGCTTGGGGCGAAACTGGTGCTTATCGACTCTGACCGGCAGAAACTGGATGAGGTTGCCGGCAAGGTAGCGGAAGCAGGTTCTGAAGCGGAGAGCATTGCCGTGGACTGCGCAAATTCCGGCGCGGTCAAGATCGCAGTTGACGCAGTTTTGAAGAAATATGGCTCAATTGACATCCTTGTCAACAATATCGACCATAAGGACGGCGTGCCGATCTCTGAAAGCACCATCGAAACCTGGGAGCGCTCCCTGAAGGACAACGTAACACCGCTGGTTTCCTTTTGTCTGAACGTGATTCCGGTCATGAGGAAAAGGAACTACGGCCGGATCGTGAATATTGGCAGTCTCGACTACCTGGGTACGCCGAATCAGTCGAACTACTGTGCGTCAAAATCGGCTATCTTCGGGTTGACCCGCTCTTTTGCCCTGGAGCTCGCAAAAGAAGGCATTACGGTCAATCAGGTCCTGAAGGGCGACCTCAAGACAACGGAAACTGTCCTCTCCCCAGAGGCAGAAGAACAGAGTGCCGCGCGGTTGCCGGTGCAGCGTCTGGGGAGGCCCGATGACATCGCCTATGTCGCAGCGTACTTCGCAGCCGGCACGAGCGGCTATGTCACCGGCCAGAACCTGATCGTGTGCGGCGGGAAAAGCATCTATTCGTCAATGTCCGCATAGGCATTGTGGAGCTAGTAAGGAGGAACATCATGGCGGGTTTAGAGGGAAAAGTTGCATTGATAACCGGGTCGGCAAGCGGCATGGGGAAGAAAACAGCGCAGCGGCTGGCGGAAAGGGGGGTGAAGATCGTCATCAACGATATCGTTCCCGAAAAGGTCGAGCAGACAGTCCAGGAGTTCAGGTCGCAAGGGTTTGAGGTAATGGGGAAGGTTGCCGACATCTGCAATGCCTCAGCCGTTGCGGAGATGGTGAAGGAGACGGTGGAGAGATTCGGCTCACTCGACATCCTGGTGAACAACGCCGGCATGGAGAAGGCCGGCGCACTGAGAAATCTCACCGAGAAGGATTGGGATATCACCGTGAATGTCAATCTCAAGGGGGCGTTTCTCTGCAGCCAGGCCGTGCATGGCTACATGGTGGAAAAGGGGGGTGGCCGGATCGTCAATATTGCTTCCAGGGCATGGCTGGGAGGGGCAGGGCAGGCGCCCTATGCATCTGCCAAGGCGGGCCTGGTGGGCCTTACCAGGACCCTGGCGCTGGAACTCGGCAGGAAGGGTGTTACCGTGAACTGCATAGCCCCCGGGCTCATCCATACGCCCATGTGGGACGAGCTGCCGGAAAAGAACCGGTCGGCTTTTCTCGCCAAGCAGCCTACCGGCAAGATTGGCGAGGATGACGATATTGCCAATGCGATCCTCTTTTTCGTTGACGACGAAGCCTCATTCATCACCGGTCAGGTCTTTTACGTGTGCGGCGGGAGGAGCTTGTTCGCCGGGTAGTTTTTTCCGTAACCAACGCAGACCGGCGATAATGGCGGGAAACTGAGCTGACGAACTGACATTTCTTCTCCAATCAGTACTAAACGGCATGGAGCATTCGTTCCTCTGTTGAAGTGAAAGCGGGGTGCTTAGTCATTCCGGAGGGTGCCGCACATGTCACAAACGATGAGACAACCCGTTTGTGTGTGGTCGTCGTCAATTTTTGGGACGATGAAGGTCACTATCTATTCGGCCACCATAACCACCTGAAAGGAGCACGGAGATGAAAACAACAAAGAAATTGGCAGGCAGGATCAATTACGCAGGCAATGACGAACTCTACCCTTCTGAAGTTGTATTTGTTGACGGTTGTAAAGTGTGCCTCGCCTGCTCGGAAGATGGAAAGCTCTATCTGCGGGTCGAGAATGACTAAATTTTTCTCGTTACCCCCCTGGCTCTGCCGGGGGGGGGTAACATTTTGGGCTGAATAGTGTCAGTACTCGCCTGATACAGGATACAGGAGAACTATATGAACTCACCAGAACTGTTACAGCGCTATCCTTTCTTCAATTCACTGACAGACGAACAACTCAAGGCCATCGCATTGCTTGGCACCGAGAAGTCCTTCCCCAAGGACAGTATCCTGTTTAAGGAAAATACCACTGCCGACAGTCTGATACTCCTGCTGGAAGGGGGGGTGGACCTGTTCTACAGCGGTGGTAGCGGAGGATCTGTCGCCAATTCCACGGTATGCTCGATCGCCCCCGGAGCGATTTTTGGTGTCTCGTCATTGATCAGTCCCTACAAGTACACCGCTTCAGCCCGGGCTACTATGCCGGTCAAAGTCGTGGATTTTGACGGCGCCACTTTGCGGAAAATGACAGAAGACGACCAGATGCTTGGTCGCGTGCTGATGAGCAATGTCGCGGCGGCCGTACTCGCACGTCTGCGCTAGTGTCCCGTGCGGTCAGTCACCGCAGGAATTCTGAGGGATTTTGGCTCCTGGCAAGGCGTGTCGACGCAGGCGTGAGCTAAGGCCTAAGCCGTGGAGACGCAACGTAGCCAGGGGCCAAAAGAACCGGAATTGTAAGAAAGGAATTAGCCGCTCGGGACACTGGCGAACTTCATGAAGAAAAGAACACCCCGTAAGAGATGTCATCCCGATCAGGTATTGCTTGCGACAACGGCAGATAAATAATAGCCAATCCGCAGAGATAACTCTGCGGCAGCTCTCTGTACCATCGGAACCAGTTCGTTCAGCATTCTTGTTTCGCTGAAACGGATGGCAGGGCCGGAAACGGTTAGTGCGCCAACCACGCACTTGGTATAATCGCGAATAGGTGCTGCAACACCCCTCACCCCAAGATCCAGTTCTTCATCCTCCAGGGCATACCCTTGTCTGGCAATTGTTTCCAGATGGCTATTGAACGCGTTTCGATCGGTGATGGTATTCGGCGTATATTGCTTGAATTCCATCAAAGGAGGAAAAATCTGTTTCTGTTTGTCGATTGCACCGGCAAGTAGCACTTTGCCGGCTGCCGTGCAATGGACTGGGAGCATCAATCCTGACTTCGGAACAATGCGAACGGGAAGGGTGGATTCAACGGTATCGAGGTAGACGACGTCAGAACCTTTCAGCACCGCCACGTAGCAGGTTTCATTGCAATCAACGGTCAACGATTTCAGTACCGGCATGGAATGGTGGTGGAGCTTCAGCTGTTTGATGACCGTCTGCGCTAGCTGCAGGTTCTTGGGGCCGAGTCGGTAGTTTCCCGTATCCTTGTTCTGTTCGATAAAGCTACGGGACTCCAGGGTGGCAAGAAGTCTGAATATGCTGTTCTTGTTGAGTCGCAGACGCTTACTCAATTCAGTGACGCCAAGTTCCTCCACTTCGTCCCGGAATTGTTCCAGAATGTCAAAGGCGTGTGCTACCGACTGAATCAGGTAAGCGGATTTTTGCTTCTTCATGATTGAACTCACGGTATGTCATCTTCTTATGTCGAGGGATTGCCGTTCTATAGCCCAAACAAAGGCAATATCGGTGGTGTGTGTGACGTGACCTGGCGAGTTCCGTTGATGGTCATGATGCTCCCCCTTTTCAGGGAGCATCATGACCATGACAGGAGTAATGCTATGTCATGATGAACCTATTCCGGGACTTGAACGGTCTGGCAATTTACCGCGTCGATTTCATTTTCAACGTCATCCTCGATGGCTACAGCCACCTTGCTGAGCATAAAGTGGGAGAGAGCAGGAATGAGGATGAGTGCGCCGAACATGTTCCAGAGGAACATGAAGGTGAGCAGTATCCCCATGTCTGCCTGGAACTTGATCGGCGAGAACGCCCAGGTGACCACTCCGCCAGCCAGGGTGATCCCCACCAGGCCGACTACCTTGCCCGTAAACTGGACCGCCTTCTGGTACGCCTCGCCCAGCGGCATTCCCTGGCGCTGATAGGTAAGCTGCATGCTGAGCAGATACAGTGCGTAATCGACCCCTATTCCCACCCCCAGGGCAATCACGGGGAGGGTGGCGACCTTGACGCCGATTCCCAAGACCACCATCAGTGCTTCGCACAGGATTGAGGTCAGGGCAAGCGGTAGAACCGCTACCACCACCGCGCGCCAACTGCGGAAGGTGATGAAGCAGAGAATGATTACCGCGCCGTACACGTAAAGGAGCATGGTTCGGTTGGCCGCCTTGACCACGATGTTGGTGGCCGCCTCGATCCCGGAACTCCCCGCTGCCAGCAGGAACTGACGATCCTTGGTGGTGTGGGTCTTGACGAACTCTTCCGCTACTGTCAGCACCCGGGCCAGGGTCTCGGCCTTATGATCGAACAGGTAGGCGATGACCGGCGTGACCGACAATGTGCTGTTGGCAATATCCGGGTTATCGGAGAACGCCTGCCCACCGCAATAGTTGAGCACATCCTGGTTGCGGTTGATGGTGTACCACTTGGGACTACCTTCATACGTGCCTGCCGTCACCACACGAATCGAGTCGGCCAGGGTGACCGTTGCCTGTACCCCGGGGACCTGCTGCAATGCCCAGGCGAGCTGGTCGGCCGCGATGAGCGGCTCGTACTTGATGGCACCCTCTTTAGGCGTCTTCAGAATTACGGCAAACTGGTCACTGGAAAGGGAGTAGTTCGACGTGACAAAGGCATTGTCCTTGTTGTAGCGGGAGTTGGAGCGCAACTCCGGTGCTCCGGGGTCCAGGTCGCCGATCTTCAGGTTGAGGCTGACGATGAAGCCGCCCACGGCCAGTACCGCCGAGATAGCCACCGCCCGGGTCGCCCACCGTCTTTCGGTGAAGTGGTCCAACAGGCCCCAGAGCGCCCCGGCCCCCCTGCCGGTGTTTTCCTCGTTTTCTTCCTGCAGGGAGTGACTGGCCGCCTTGAGGCTGACCCCGGTATAGGAGAGAAAGACCGGCAACAGGAGGAGGTTGGTGAGGATGAGCCCGGCCACCCCGATGCTGGCGGTCAGCGCCAGGTCCCTGATGACCGGGATGTCGATCAGCATCAGCACGGCAAAGCCGACCGCGTCGGCCAATAGGGCTGTCAAGCCGGCCAGGAACAGGCGGCGGAAGGTGTAGCGCGCCGCTACCAGTTTGTGGGTGCCGCGGCCGACGTCCTGCATGATGCCGTTCATTTTCTGCACGCCGTGGGAGACCCCGATGGCAAAGACCAGAAACGGCACCAGGATGGAGTAGGGGTCGAGTTCGAACCCCAGCGTGGCGACGATCCCCAGCTGCCAGACGACCGCCACCACCGAGCAGATGATAACCAGGGCCGTGCTCCTGATGCAGCGGGTATAGAGGAAGATGACGATGGCGGCGATGAGGGCGGCCAGGGCGAAGTAGGTCATGACCTGCATCAGGCCGTCGATCAGGTCGCCGACCAGTTTGGCAAAGCCGATGATATGGACCTTGATTTCGCCCTTTCCCATGGTCTCGTATTTCATCCGGATATTGCTCTCGATCTGCTTGGAGAAGGCGCTGTAATCGAGACGCATGCCGGTGGAGGTGTCCGTATCGAGAAGCGGGACAAAGACCATGGCCGACTTGTAGTTCGTCGCCAGAAGGCTTCCGACAATGCCGGAACGGCTGATGTTCTGTTTGAGCTTCGCCACCTTCTCTGCCGAGCCGTCGAAGTTGTCCGGCATGACCGGTCCCCCTTGGAACCCTTCCTCGGTGACCTCATTCCAGCGGACCGCCGGCGTCCAGATCGATTTCACCCAGGCGCGGTCGACACCGGGAGTGAGCACGAGGTCGTCATTGATCTGGCGCAGGATGTCCAGGTACTGGGGGTCGAAGATGTCCCCCCTGGTGTTCTCCACCACCACCCGGATCGAGTTCCCCAGTCCCCGCAGCTCCTGCTTGTTTGCCAGGTAGTTCTTGATGTAGGGGTGGCTCTGGGGGAGCATCTTTTCGAAGCTCGCGTTGAATACGAGCTTTGTCGTCTGGTAGGCGAGCACCAGGGTAACGACGACGCAGACGGCCATCACGAACAATCGGTTGTTGAAGATCAGCCGCTCCAACCAATTGCCCGATTTATGGTCGAACTCCCTGATATCCTTTACAACCGGCATTTCATTGATTTTTCCCATTCCCACTGCCATGTCAGTTCTCCCTGTGTTAACTGATTCTGAATTGCAATCCCCATGACGCGAATTCGTTGTCGGGGCACCCCTTGTGGGTACCCAATCAGGGCGGGCACAAGACCCATCCCAGGGCCGCCCCTACTTGATCACTTGCACCTGCACGCCATGCTGGCCGACCAGCGCCATGGTATTCCCGCCGATTGAGGCAACCCCGGCTGCGGGTGTCGGCCGGTCGATCCTGACCTGGCTGAAACTCGCTGCGTTGTCGCCACTTACGAGCACATGTCCCACCTGGCTCACCAGCACGATCCGACCATCTTCAGTCATGGCGCCCCCCATCAAGCCGCTGGTTACGCCGGTTTCAACTTTTTGCCAACGTGCTCCGCCGTCCCGGCTGCAAAATGCGTTGCCTCGCATGCCAAAAGCGACCAGAGCCCCGGATTTGCCCGTGATGCCGAAGAACGTGCCCACATACGGGGTCTTGATTGCCTTGAACCGCTCACCTTTCGGATCGAACTTGAAGACCGTTCCCTGCTCGGCGGTGAGGAACAGCTCTCCACCTACCGGGCGGATCGAATACAGGTGAAAGCGTTTCGGGTTGTCGATCCGATCGTACCAGGGGGTCCAGTTTTTGCCACCGTCGGTGGTGCGGAAGATGAGGCTGAAGGCACCGACGACGAAACCGGTGGTTTCGTTTTCGAACCAGACATCGAGAAACGGCTTGTCCGGGCCCTGATCCGCAAATTTCTTGATATCATCCGGCAGAATCGCCGGGTCGGCGGTACCCGACTTGCCGGCCGAAGGTGAGGCCCTACCCGCGTAGCTGTTCACCATGGATTGGGCCGCGGCCCGGCCATCGAACTGCCTGGTCCAGGTGGCGCCGCTGTCGGCACTATGCAGCACCACTCCGTCGTGTCCTACTGCCCACCCTTTCCGGGGGGTGGGGAAATGCACGGCAACGAGATCGGAACTGACCGGCACCAGTGCCTGGGTCCAGTTCTTCCCCTGATCATCCGAGTAGACGATATGGCCGCGCTGCCCGACCCCCACGATACGCTTGCCGGCCAGAGTGGCGCCTATCAGTAGAGACTTCGCGGCTAACGGGCTTTTGACAGCCGGGGTATCAAGCACATCCTGAAACGATACCGTGGCAAAAACCATGGATAAGGGCAGGACGATGGATATCAGTGCTATGAGTAGAGTTCTCGATTTCATATCTTCTCCCTGGTGTGACTGATGATGCGGAACTACCTGAATCTTCCCCATGAGCTGCTTTTCACATAGATCTGAGATACGGACAGGGGCAGTAGCGCTCCCTGCGGGTCCAACTGCAGGGAGCGCTACTGCGTCATATGTCAACGAATACCCATGCCGGCCAGGGAGTCAGCCGTCCAGTAGCTTGACGGGAACGGCTTGCCGGGATACATGATGCCCTTTTTGCCCGGAACCAGCAGGCAGTTGAGCGCATACGAGTTGGTAACCAGGTCGGTAATGGAATAGGTATCCCCGAACGGGCTCAGTGCGTCGTAGCTTGGGGTAAGATAGGTCATCCCCACCCGGTAGAGCTGCCCGCGGCCATCGTATTCATCGCTCAGGTTGGCAGTCCAACTGTCTTCATCCAGGTAGTAGACCCGCTTGCTATAGAGGTGTCGTTTGCCCGGCTTCAACGTCCCTTCCACCACCCAGACCCGGTGCAGTTCCCAGCGAACTATTGAGGGGTTCGGGAAGTTCTTTGACAAGACATCCTCATGTTTGCTGCCATAAATCATCCTGTAGTTGTTGTACGGCACATACATCTCTTTTTTGCCGACGAGCTTGAAGTTGTACCGCTCCATGGAACCGCTGAACAGGAAGATATCGTCCCACACATATGCACCGCCGGTAAGGGAACTGGGGGTGTCAAAGGAGAGGTCCGGCGCCAGCTTCGTCCTTCTCTGGCCGGGGAGATACTGCCAGGCCTTCCGCTTATCATTGTACGGGTCGATCGGGTCGATGATCAGAGCCCCCTCGCCAACCCTTCGTGCCGGTGCCTGGTAGTTGAATCTGATCATGTAGTAGTCTTTGGCGTTCGGCTTTGCCGGATCGTAATACGGGTATTCCTCGATGACGTTGCCCGAGGACTGCATGGTGGGAATACCGTTGGAATCCACGGTATATGACGAGAATTGGACATCGTAGGTCAGGCCGTTGTAGCGCGTCAGGTGGTTCCACATCGCCTCGAAGCCATCGTTGGGGATGGGGAAGGGGACGCCCGCATGGGCGCCGGTGAACGACAGGCCGCCGTTGGTGGTCTTCGCCGTGGTCGCATGCTTAACGGTGTTGTCCAGCAAGGCCTTGGGTAGGGCAGATGACCGGTGGGTCTTGTAGACCTCGAGCCGGTAGGCCGGATACTTCTTCAGCATCGCCTTGACCCCTTCGGACAGCTTGTCCGAGTACTGGGCCATGTTCTTGGCAGTGATGGAGAACTGCGGCTTCTCACCGGCGAATGGGTCCGGACGCCAGCCGCTCCCCTTCTTGAAGCCGGCTGGAGGCGTGGTGAGTCCACCGTTATACTCGGGAATAGAGCCGTCCTTGTTCCCCGCCTTCTCGGCCCCGACCAGGGTCAGGTTCTTGCCGAGCTGCGCCGCCTTTTCCGCGGATACCGCCCCCAGGGCGAGTCCTGCGCTGGCCAGGGTCAGACACCCTGCCAGCAAACTGTTCCGTATCAACATATCGTTCCTCCTTTAGAATGTGGCTTTCAACGTGAGGGACAAGAGGTCCCGGTCCTTGAGCAGGGCAATCGCATCAGCTGCCCCCTGACCCGGTTGGGCCAGACCCGGCGGCAGCACCTGGCCTCCCGCATCCGGATGCACCTTGCCGAAGAAGCTGGCATAGGTCAGGTCGATCTTGTACTTGGCGAACACGTCTAAGGAGAGCCCGGCGCTGTAGCTGCCGGTCCCCTCGGTGCCGCCGGTGAGGGTCGCCGCGTTGCCGTGCATCCCCATGGAGAAGTTGAGCGGCATGGCCATGTCAACCCCCGGCAGGACCTGCTTCCATTCCGGCACCAGGTTGACCGTTACCGTGGAGTTGTCCTTGGTGGCAGCGTCGACACCGCTGTAGCCGTTCATCCCGGTGAAGAACTGGGAATTCTCGCTGACCCGGTTCCAGCGGCCATAGGCAAACTCCAGGATGGCGGAGCCGGTATCGAACAGCGGGGTCTTTGGCAACAGCGTCAGGAAGTTCACCACCGCGTGCATGGTGTCGCCGCGCGCCCCGGCCGGGGCGAACCACTGGCTGGTCAGCGGCATGTTCCGGCGGTAGGAGAGCTCGGAGCCGACGCTGATCCCCATGATCTGCTTGGCAAAGCTGATGCCGTAAAGGCTGATGTTGGATTTGTAGTCATAGTGAAAACCGGTGGCATCGGCCAGGACCTGCGGCATCTTGTCGGAGAAGTTGCGGTAGTGGAACCCGAGGGTCGCGTTCAGCCATTCGGGGCTGTAGCTGACCTTGAGCCCCCAGTCGCGCATGTCGCCCGGCCTTCTGTCGCCGCCGTTGGGAAGCGGCCCGGTCGGCAGGAGAAAGGCCTCGCCGCTGTTCAGGAAACCGTCCACCATCCCCAGGTAGCTCCCCCCCTCGGGGAAGATGTTCGACTCCCATTCCAGGTAGTACTGCCCGGCAATGGTGAGCTCGTTGGTCGGCTGGACCTGGACCGACACCTGGTTCAGCGGCCGGAAGATCTCCTTCAGCTCTACGCCTGGCATGGCCAACGCCTTGGCCATGTCGATCGGCGACTGGCCATAGGAAATGCCGTTATTTCCGGCAGCGGGGAAGAACGCCTCGCCCCAGTAGATGGTGTGGCGGCCGGCCCGGACGTTGACCGGTACCTCGCCGAGATTCAGTTTGCCAAAGACGAAGGCGTCCAGCAGTTCGCCGTCCGGCCCGGCAAAGCGCCGTTTGGTGTACTGATTCAGTCCCGTTGCCTGCTGACCGTTCTCAAAATGGTTCGAGAAGGCGGCAGACTTGTTGTCCAGCTTCGCCTTGTAGATCGGGTCGTACCAGAGGGCACCGCTCAGGCGAAAGCCATAATCCTTTTTGTAGACCAGATCGGTCTCGGTGAGGAGGTCCAGGCGGCTGGAGACGATCCCCACATCGAAGTTGCGGTCACCGTCGTCGTTGTTGACACTACCGGCAATATCCTTGTCCTGCCCCTTGAGACGCTGGGCCAGGGTGTATCTGAAGTTGTTGTCCCAGTGGATGACGACATCCTCGTTGTCCGTCGGGATCTCGAACGCATCGGCACTGCCGCATATGCTCATTGCTGCCACCAGCGCCACTGCCAGAAACTTTTGCCGGCAGATGAGCCGCAGACCTTGCTTACGATTCTTTATAGTATGTTGCCTCACCATCTAAACCCTCCTGTCTAATTTACTTAGCAGCCAAGAATCATCTCTCTGTTTACAGCTCTCCTTTCTTGGAAAAACGGCACTCTATATATTTAGATAAAATACCGTTTATCGCATAATCGCTAGCAGTGGTGAATTTAAAATACGTTAATTGCACTATGCTATGTCAGTATAATCATTACTATGAGTTGTAATTATGGATAGTTGCTGAATTAAATTCATTGCTGTATCTGTATTGACCTGAATAACTACGGCCGTATTTCATATTATGTCTATCCATAATATTATTCATTGTGTCGCCAGTACCATTACCCTACAACTCACTTTGTGCCGGATTATCAACTTGACCTTACAGAATCGGATGCGGATGTCGGCTTAGCAGAATTTGCTTCAGTTCTGTGATGGTGACAATAAAGCACGGCTTGTGCCAAACGCTGTTTGTAACTATGTTGCGAGGTGTCAGTTATTTGCCTGGCGCTGAAGCGTTAATGGGGCAAAAATGCATAAAAAACAGATATGTGCATCGTTTCTGGTTGTGCCGTGATAGGGCAGAATGTTGTTTCTCTACGTAAATAAGTTTGTTGCTCTAGGGGATGTAGATACGGTTAGGTGGGGCTAATATTGCGTGTGAGTAACTGAGTATATTGATGTTTTACGAGAAGAACGGGATTTTTCAGAGGATCCAGTCGATGCTGTGTGTCAGCATTCCGTGTCGGTATCGAAGTTTAATTATTTCAGAAATAGGTCCAGATTAACTCCAATCTTTTATGAAATAATAAAAAATCGCAAGTGATTGGATTTTTCAAGTTGTGGAGTTAGAAAGGTCACATATCTAAGGTGTAACTAGTCTAAACCATGATCGATTGGTTGATTTGTCAGCGATCGTGTGTTGGATTTGAACGAGATAGAATGGAGGAGAGGGGACGCGTTTGCCATCATTTCGAGAATTTTGTGTCGCAACGCACTTATGTAAGGAGGTTGTTTGATGGGTGTCATATTCATATGTTGCAGTTATACCTGTATATCAAATAGTCTGTTGCTGAAATACGGGAAAGTGTGATCTGTAGATAAAAAATAACCTGGTTTGTCTTGAATAAGAAGAACGAGAGGGTCAATCGTCGCGGATAGTTGCATCTTGTTAAGGCATGTTGCAGGTATATTGGCCTGGTCTGTTTCAATACAAGATCTATTTTGTGATTTTTGATGGAGGCTTGGAACTTGCATCGTAAAAGAACGTTTTATTATATTCTGGAGGAGACCATTATGAAAAAAAGAATTGGCGTAGTTCTTTCCGGCTGTGGTGTTTATGACGGCAGCGAGATTCACGAGGCAGTCTTCACTCTTCTGGCTATTGATCAGAATGGTGCCCAAGCCGTTTGCATGGCTCCCGACATTGAACTGGACGAAATCAATCACCTTTCAGGTGAACCTACCGGTGCCAGGCGCAACGTTCAAATCGAATCAGCCCGTATTGCCCGTGGCAAGATCAAGGATATTGCGGAGGTCAAGTCCGCAGATCTGGATGCCATCATCTTTCCAGGCGGTTTCGGCGCTGCCAAGAATCTCTGTGACTTCACCTCCAAGGGAGCAGGTGCATCCATACAGCCGGATGTGGCCAGACTGCTGAAGGAGATGGCCGCGGATAAGAAGCCGATCGGCGCGATCTGTATCGCCCCGGCCCTGATTGCTGCAACTCTTGGCAAGCAATACACTCCTCAACTTACCATCGGCACCGATGCCGGAACTGCTGCAGCAATCAATGCCACCGGCAGCAGACATGTGGCCTGTCCGGTTCGGGATTTCGTCCTGGATACAGAGAACAAGATCGTCTCCACTCCTGCCTACATGCTGGCAGCACGGATTTCCGAGGCGGCAGATGGAATCGACAGGACCGTAAAGGCGTTGTTGGAATTAATCTGATTCCGAAGTGAGAGAGGCGTGTCCGGAGTGGATCTTAGATTTCAAGATCCCCCTGGAAATAGGGGGATCTTGAGTTTTGAGGCCCGCCGGTCATGGGCAGGTTGCCCACGATCTTAAAGTTGGTCTGACCGGCTTCGGTCATGGTGCTGTCTTGTGCCCCCGGGGGACAGTGTCATTCAACCGTCCGTATCGTGACGGTTCCCCGCGTTTCTTCCGGCAATTCTGCCAAATGCGAGGCATTCGGCGATATTCCCCCCACCCTGATAGATAAGTCCCCACATCGATCCCAGTTCGCCGGCGCTGTAAAGCCCTGGGATCGGTACGCCAAAGGGATCGGTCACCTCTGCCTTTTCGTTCCGCTTTGGCCCTCCTTGTGTGTTGAGCAGGCAGGGATAAAGTTCCAGCGCATGGAACGGGCCGGTTTCGATCGTTTCGCTGAGGAGATCCTCCGGCAATTCGCGGCCGTACAGCTCATCCTTTCCGATGCAGACACTTTCATTCCAAAGGTCCACGGTTTCCTGCAGGGCCGTTGCTTCTATCCCCAGTTTTCGCGCCAGCCCGGCCAGGGTTTCATCTCTCAGTATCCAGCCGTTTTCGATCTCCACGCTGTTGTCCCTGCTCCACGCATGTTGGACCCCGGCAGCGCCCAGGCCGGTTGTTCGGGATACGGGACCCCGCTTTCGGGTGACTTCGTCGAAGATCAGATAACAGGGAATGCGCGGATAGCTCAAGGATTGACTGTCGAATGGATCGACGGCCAGCAAGCAGGCATGCCGCTCAATCGCTCCCTCATTGACAAATCGTTTGCCGGATCTGTCGACCAGGATCTGTCCGGTTGCTCCGGCAGCGATCAGCAGGGCCGATTCAAACTCGGGGACCTTGATGCCGAAGGCGCAGGATACGCCGTTCATATGCCATAATGCGGCACCTGCCTTCTGGGCCATCCGGATGCCATCTCCACGATTGCCAGGATGGCCGAGCGCATAGACTGGATTCCCCTTGATGCTGTTTAGCAGGGTCGACTGGTCGAATTCATAACCACCGGTCGTAAGGATAACCCCCTGTCTGGCCTGAATCGAGATCTGCTGTCCCCGGGACTGGGCAATGACGCCGACGACCTCACCTGTACTGCCGGTCACAAGTCGTTGCGCCGGGGCAAGGGGCAGGACAGGTATATTGCGTTCGTGCTCTACGGCATGGGAGAGCAGGTGCCACAGGTTCTGCGCAAACGCCGTCGCCCCCTTGCTTTTGCCACTGACGACATATTTCCTTATCGCGCTGGCACCGGCAAGCTGGGGGTAGCTTGCGCCGCCATAGGTCTGGAAAGAGACATCCTGCTGCAGGCTTTTCAACCAGCCCATGGTCTTCGTCGATTCCTCGACAAAGATGCTAAGAAGTCGATCATCTCTTTCTGAACGGGAATAGTCGAAGAGGGCGGTAAGATAGCGGAGCGCCTGAACGGAATCCTCGGGATGCATAAATCCGCCGAACGAAACGAGGGTATTCCCCCCACCATGAGCGGTGCTTTCCAGTACCAGTACTTCGGCCCCTGTGTCGTGGGCGGTTATGGCGGCCGCTGCACCGGCGCCGCCGTACCCTATCACGACAACATCGGCTGACATGTCCCACGTTGCTGCCATGGTACCTCCGGCTTAATGTCGCACCTTACTCGACGAAAGAAGATTCCTGAACAACTGCGGCAACTGATCGACCGTAGAGATGAACTGAATGAGATCTCCGTATTCGTCGTGCAGCGCAGTCTGGTTCATCGGGTCGCAGTCGAGGCCGATGGTCAGCAGGTTGATCTTTTGTCTTTCGCAGTACCGTATGGCATCGGCAACGCCACAACCGTAGTTGGAGGCGCCGTCAGTCAGGTGAATGATGAAGGGGATGCGCTGCCGGTGGCCAAGTCCGAGCGCGGTGGCGATGATTGCCTCGCCGGACGCGGTCCTGCCGTGCGGCATGACGCTGAAGAACTTCCCTTGCCGGTAGATCTCGGTAATTCGGCAGGTGTCCCGCCGTTCGTTGTAGGCAAAGAGCTTCGCATTAGGATTGTAGTCGAGGATTGCGGTAAAGAGCGTCTGGTAGATCGATTCTGTCTTGGCCCATTTATTCGGTTCTGCCATGGAACCGGTACAGTCGACAAGAAGGACCATGTCGTTGAACAGCTCGTATCGCGTTTTCTTGAGATTGAAGATAGAGCCGGTAGTTGGCGCCCGATAGAGACGCGACCGGTCGATTTTGCCCGAGGCGAGCCCCCTGCTGAAGGAGGTATTGCGCTGTGCCACCAGTTGGAGAACCGTGCGCAGTTTGTACAGGAGTGCCTTGTCGACATTGTTTTTTGCCGGCATGACGATATCGTTCCCCTCCACCCGCACCACTTCGCCGAAATTCAGCACGATCGACTTTACCTGATTGGTGAAATCGACATGCTTGCTCTTCAGGCTGCTTTCGATTTCGTCGGCATAACTGAGCAGGGTTGCCTTGACCGCCTCTTTTTCCCGATCCTCCCGTTCCATTTCCTCCCTGAAGTCGGCCGAGAGGAGAAAGGGGTCCTTGCGGTCGGTGGGCCAGAACTTCACCATGTCGAGCAGTTTGTTGAAGATCGATGCATACCGGTCCAGACGGTACTCGCACCGTTCGGTAACAGTCGGCAGGGTAGGGCAGGTGACGATCAGATCCTCGACGATGGAATTGAGCAGCGCCATGGGAGTGGTATAAAACTGTCCGGCCGTGGTCTTACCGACCATCCCCACGACGGAGCGGTCCTCATACGGGCGCCTGAAGGCCTCCTGATCCGGATCGGCCGCAATGCCCCACCAGATATGGAGCAGTTCGGTGAATGTCGGCGGGCTGAGGAAATGCTTGGCAGCGCTGGCGATCTCCCATTCCCGTGCCTTCCGGGCGTAGAGGCCGAAAACGTTCCGGTTGGCCATGAGGTCCGCATATATCTTTTCGGCAATCTCGAGATAGAGGGCGAACTTGTAGGCATAGATCGGCGGGAGATCGAACTTAGACCGGGCCAGTTTCCGGACGTGGTCGGTCCATTCCGTCTTCTGGTATGCCCCCCGGATGGCAATGCCGACGGCAATATCGGCTTTCGCCGCCGGGATCGGGTAGCGTCCCAGGATCGGCGTCGGATCAAGGGCAATGCTCTCTTCCTGATCCGGCATCCCGTCCCAGACCACCGTGCCGCAGTTGCGACCGACCTGTGAAACCATTTTCCGGACACCGCGCAGGAGCTTGGCGAGCTCCACCTGCTCAACGGGCGATTTGTCACGGCGCCAGTACTCTGAATGGCCCGCTTCGCGGGCAACCAGAAACCGTTCCCGTACCCGTTCTTTTCCGCTGAGACGATCTGTCGGTGTCATAGGTTCACGCAGTTTCTCAGCTGCCAGCGATGGTCGAACAGGACATATTCATTGCTGACGGTCTCTGCATAGCCCTGGTTGACATGCAAACCGATGAGAACCGACTCCAGCGCCTCCTGACTGGTCTGGAGACTGACGGCCAGCGCCTGCCGCAAACTTGCCCCGACAGCCACCATGTCGCCGATCATGAGGGCGGTCCGGGTCGACACGTCGATTCTCAGGTCGGAGTGGCCGCGGAGAAAATTGAGTGCCGTCATGATGCCGTCGGCCTGGGAGGCGTCAATCCCGGTCTTTTTCACCAGCACCTCTTTTTCCACGTCATTGGGGAGGTAATCCATGAGCAGAAAGTAAAAACGGTCCCGAAGCGCTGCATCGAGGAGTTCAGTGCCGACGTAATCGTCACCCTCGTTCAGGGTTGCAAAGAAGACAACCCCGTCGGCCACCTTGAGATGCCCCAGCTCCTCAAGCCAGACGTCCCGGCTGTCCGACAGGAGAGAAAAGAGCATGTTGAGGGCCTTTGGATGCTCCGGCCGGTTGATTTCCTCCAGGTGGATGACACTGTTGGGGGTCTGGATAGCCTCGGGAAAGAGGAACTGCTTGTATTTGGTTTCACCCGCTTCCAGGGCGTATTCACCGAAGAGCTGTCCCGGTTCGGACAGTATCCCTACCTGAAACGTGGAGAGTGGGCGCTGATAGATGGCGGCGTACTGACGCACCAGGGAAGATTTTCCGCACCCCTGCCGTCCTGAAATGAGAACATTGACCGGCTTTTTCTGTGATAGCAGATGGATCTTTTCGAAGGTGTCGGCAAGGTCCCTGCTCACGTAAAAATAGGGATCAAGCTGAGGTACCGACAGGTTTTCATGTTTCGTGGCAGACATAGGGTGTGTACCTCGCTGAAAAGGGGCAGAGAGTTCGCTCTCCACGACAGTGGACAGGCTCGCCCCTGCCCCTCCCGAATGTGAATATACTTGGTAACTAATGCCGGCAGCAGGTGCCGTAACTGCCAGCGGTTTCCGATCAAACATGCTCCCTGAAGCTGAGTTTTCCTTCCTCGTGCTTGCCGCATGTCTTGTTGTAGACGTCGCTGACCCATCGTTTCCAGACTCCACCCATCTGGGTGCGGTTAACCGTACATTGCCCCTTAACAGGATTGGTGGGATCGGCAATCTGCCACTTGCAGGTGATGCAGGGCTTACTCGTTGCGACTTCTTCGTGCATCATATTATTCTGAGTAGTTGCTGACATATGAGTCTCCTGTGTGCGTTTCGGGAGCCCTGCCGGACATGCCGGCGGGGCTCCCGCGATCGGGTTGAAGATGTTACAGCGTAGCGTTGATGAACTCGTAGTCATCTGCGCCGAAATGCTGCTCGTTACGGGCGATGATGGTGTTCTGCCCATAGGTCGGGATGTCGACGAACCGGGCGCTGAAGCCCGATACCCGAACGATCAGGTCCTGGTGTTTTTCCGGCTCCCTTTGTGCGGCCTTCAACTCCTCGGTGCTCACGCAGTTGAACTGTACGTGGGCAATGTGAAGTTTCTCCCAGGTATCCATGTATGCCTTCCAGATATTGAATCCATGAACACTGCGCATCATCGGGACGTTGAGCCGTTGGTTGAGCAGGTTGGTTTTCTGGTTTTTCTGGACCTTGGCGACCGATTTGAGAACAGCAGTGGGCCCTTTCTTGTCCGATCCCATGTAAGGTGAGATGCCGCCGTCGTCAGCCGCGTCGCCGCCGAAACGGCCGTCCGGCGTGGGGCCGGTGCGGGTGCCGACCTCCATGTAGAGGCCGACGGCCTGGCCGACCGGCAGGATCGGCCCGCCGGAGAAGTTGGTGACCTTGGCCAGTTCCCCGCCGAGTATCTCCTCGTAGAAGCTGCGGATGATTTCGTCGGCATAGGGATCGTCGTTCCCCCACTTTGGTGCATTGAGGAACTCCTGCCGCATCGGCTCATGACCCTCCCAGTTGGCATGGAGGGCGTCCAGGAGCTGTTTCATGGTGTACTTTTTCTCATCAAAGATCAGCTTCTTGATGGCGACCAGGGAGTTGGCGGCTACGACCGTAGTGATAGGGTTGTGCCAGCCGTTGGGCTGCTCTGAGAGCTCAACCGAGTCTATCCCCAGTTCCATGCAGCCGTCGTCGATGCTGGAGACAAACGGCATCTGCATGACCTGACACTCGAAATGCCGCATGACGTCCTTGGCGCGGATGACCAGGCTGCAGACGTAGGCATACTGCTTGCGGAAGGCCTCCACCAGCTCTTCGAAGGTTTTGAATTCCGTGGCCTTGCCGGTCTTGGGACCAAGCTGCATGTCGGAGTATGACCAGTCGTAGCCGTCGTTGAGCGCGATCTCCAGCAGCTTGGCAGGGAACATGGCGCTCCCCCCTTCGGATCTCGTTTTCTGCGTCTTCCTTCTGCCGCAGACACCCGGCGACATGCAGAGCACGTTGGCCCAGCGGTGCGCCTCGTCATCGGTAACACCGTTCTTGTTCAGGCTGAACTGGCTGTAGAACTTCAACTGATCGACCCCGATCCGGTTGTGCATAATGGAGGGATAGCCGAGGCCGTCCCGGATGCACTCGAACACCAGCCGCTTGGTCTGTGTCCGGCCCACCGGGTCCCATCTGAAGACAATGGACGGCTCGGTGGTGCGGATGTTGCGGGCCGCCTCCAGGATGGCATCGGTCATGTCGCTGCAGGCATCCGCATAACCGGGCTTGGTCCCGCCCAGAGTAAGGATGAACAGGTCGTTGGAGCCGGGGAATATTTCCCGGTAGGCTCGGGATTTCCCGGCACCGTGTTCGGAGATTTTCAGCCGCTCGCACTCGACCAGTTCGACGACATCCTTATGGGTCATTGGCTGGAAGGTCTTGTCCTTCACGCTGATATTGTAGTACGGCTCCAGCAGTTCGTCTTCTTTCTGGGCATAGCCGCTGGCATAACGATCGAGCGCGTGGCAGATCAGGAAGACGAACCACTTGGACTGGAAGGCGTCCTTGATCCCCTTGCACGGCTCAGCCGGCACGCGGTGACAGATCTCGGAGATTACGAGCAGCTCTTCCTTGCGGGCAGAGCTGGTCTCGAACGTTTCCGCCACAATCCTGGCCAGCCGGGCGTGACGGCGGGCCCAGTTGATGACCGCCTCGTCTGCTATGATCATCGCCTTCCAGAGGTCGATCTTGGGTATCCAGGAGAGTTGCTTGGTGGCATCCCAGGGGGTCTTCTCCATCTCGGCCTGGGCATGGACAAGCTTTTCCTTTGCCATCTCGATCCGCTTCAAGAGCCCGTCTTCCAGCACCGTCTCGTAGGGGGGAACGATGCTGTTGTAGCCGGAGGCAAACATCGGACCTTCCATGGTGCTCACCTGGTACATCCGGGTGAGGTCGATCGGGTCAAAGTACGGCTCGCATTTTGCCTGGATGCTGAACGGCTTCCAGTAGTTGAGGATCTCCTGGGCCTCTTCTTTCGGCTGCGGAGCATAATCGGTCATCAGGTAATCCTGCACCGCCATGTAGGCAAGCTCCGGATAGAGGGGGAACATCTCCGGGTCTTCCGCATGGTAGCCGATGATCAATTCGTCGTCCTGGAGCACCAGAGTACAGTTGTCGAGCAGATGAGCCAGACCGAGCGCCCTGCGGATCACTTCCGGCTTGCCGGCAGTGGCCTTATGGGACTCGGTAATCAGGCGCATCCTCTCAATGCCGGCCCGCACTTCCTTGTCAATGAATTCACCGGCAGAGGCATGCTTCCAGCGGCACCTTGCCTTGAGTCGCTTGGTTCTCTCCGTGGTCGGCTTACAGAGATTTTCGTGCAGCATGTCGTCCGGGACATTCAGCTCCTCCGGATTTTCCAGAGGGAAATCAATGACCTTGTTTCTGTAGTTAATCGATTGAGCTACCGTCGCCATAATGTATCTCCCTTTGGGGTTATTTGGACTTCTTGAAGGTCGGGCACGAAGGTGTGGCATTCAGTGTCGGCTTGGAAAGCCAGTACTTACCCTTGGCGTCTTCAATCTGTGTAACGCAGTCACCTTTTCCGGGCTTGTAATCACCTGCATTTTCAGGGACAGCAAAATAAAACGAACATTCTTTACATGTGGCCATCTGGTTTCTCCTTTATTGGTGTGACATAGATCCTGAACGACCTTCTGAATGAGGGATTTAGCTACCGTCGGTTTGCTATCACCCCCTTTTGTCGTGACAGGATTGCCGGATGCGGCAATAATTCACGACCAGGCTTTGATACCTCGATACTTTCTGGAGTTGTTGGTGAAATGGTGCCAACCATACCGCCGATGGTGACCTCACGAATGCCCCTGTGTCTGAGGAGATTTACCAGCGGAATTAGCTGTCTGGCAGGAAGGTCAGGAATCTCTTGATAATGGTAGCGACGCCCCAATTGAACATATTTGCCCGTCGCATAGGAGTGATAGGGAAGCAGGTCGATCCCGACCAGATGACTGGCAAATCGACCCAGGTAATTAGTGTATGACTCACATTCGTAGGGGGTGTCATTGAAGCCGGGAATGATCGGCAGGTGGATTCGAACAGCTGCGTTGGACTCTATGAGACGTTCCAGGTTCGATAGTACTGTTTTCAGAGATCCCCCGATAACGTGAGTATACTTGGCCGGATCCATCGTCTTGATATCGACGATGAACAGATCGACAAATTCCAATAATGGCTCAATACTGTCCCACCCGGAAAACAGACTGGTTTCGATTGCTACATTGATGTGTTCTCTGGTTTTTAAAACACGAGCCAACTCAAGGGTAAATGCAGGAAACATGAGCGGTTCGCCACCGCTGATCGTGACCCCGCCACCGCTGCTCTCGAAGAACATCCTGTCCGAGACGGCTTCCTCTATGATGGTGTTCATGTCGAGCCGCTTGCCGACTGCCTCTCGCGCACCGAAACGACAGGCTGATGCACACCCGAGACAGTTGGTGCACTCACTTCTATCGCTACCTGCAGCGGTACGTTGATCGTGCTGCTGAGAACTATCGTTGGCGGGACAACGCTCCATGCATTGTCCGCACGACGTGCATTTGTTTGCGTAAAAATAAAACTCCTCTTTCACGTTGATGTTTTCAGGGTTATGGCACCAAGGGCAATGCAGCGGACACCCTTTCACGAAAATGGTTGTTCGTATACCGGGCCCATCCTGCAAGCTGAATCTCTGGATTTCCGTTATGAGGGGAGTGATCATGTACGTGTCCTCCGAATAGATTCGTTAATGGCTATTTTGCTGATCTTTGGCTGTTGATCACCACACAAACGACGGGATCTTATGAGCCCTGTTCGATGCATGGACGCTTGCCATCTTTTCGCTTAATAGCATGTGATATGCCAAACGATGTTATTCGACTGTGTGGGGTGACATGCTGTTGCGGATAAAATTGGAGTGTGTGATGGGTATTGTTGGCGTTAAAACAGTTGGTTATGAAACAGTAAGTCGATGTTTGATGAAAAAATAGTGTTATTCTGTGTTGACTGTGAAGGAGCGGATAGTCGTGGAGCGCACAAAGATGGCGATTTTGTCGGTGACGTGTAACATGCCGATTGTATTAATATTAGTGGGCAGCGGTGGGAGTGTGTCCGCACATTGTTCTGATGATGCGGTTAGTGGTGATTAATAAACTGGGGTTTTACCAAATTCTTAATCTGATCATTACTACTCATATCTTTTATCAAATAGTGAAATAATTGTATTAAAGTCATGCAAATGGTCTCAATTGTAACGCCAAGCATATCACAACATAACCGCGTGCCCGGTCTGTTGTGAGCTTGCAGGCGGAGAGTGGAATGTTCTGTCATTTTGCTTGATTACGAGGGAGGTACTTTGTAGCAGTATGGCTTTCGGACGCGGGCATGTTGCGGAAATAATTGTTTAGCAATTGATCGAAGCAAGATAGTATGCTAAAACATTGTTTATTTGCGGTCTTGGAGATGCGTTTCGATTTGATCCTGATCGTGAAACAGGCGGACAATGATATTGAAAAGGGAATTATGGTGAAAAAGAGCAAAAAGCAGATCAGTGGAACCCCTCCGGCCGATTTGGTCAGCAGCAACCTGCGCTCGCAGTTGCATTTTTCTTCAGAAACCGGGCAGATCTGGCTGCATGAACACCGCATGCTCCTTGTTCACGCCGATTCGCATGCCTTGATGCGCCGAGAGCTGATCGATACCCTGGGTATGGACCGTGCCAGAGGCTTGCTCATGCGCATGGGGTACGCTTCTGGCGTAAGCGATTATGAACTCGCACGCATTCAACCTGATGTCACGAACGATCTTGAAGCCTTCATGTCCGGTCCGCTTCTCCACACCCTGGAAGGGATCGTTAAATCCACTATAACCAAACTGGAGATAGACCAAAAAAAAGGGAAGTTTTATGTCGAGTGCAAGTGGGAGAACTCGTGGGAGGCCCAGGCACACCTTCGGCACTACGGTGAGTCAGCCGATGTAGTCTGTTGGAACCTGATTGGCTACGCGAGCGGTTACACATCCGCTTTCATGGGGCGACAGATTCTGTGCAAGGAAATAGAATGTCACGCCAAGGGTGCGAATCACTGTTACCTCGTCGGTAAGCCGGTCGACGAATGGGATGATGCAAGCGATTTCGCCTATTTCCTGAACAAGGAATCTCTTGCCGAGCAACTCATGGGTCTCCAGACCCAGGTCGTACAGTTGCGTTCCGCCATGGGTGAAAAGAAATTGCCGTCGGATATTGTCGGCAACTCGCTGAACTTTCTTGCTGCCTATGAATTACTCACCCAGGCAGCGGCCAGTCAGATCACGGTGCTGCTGCAGGGCGAGACAGGGGTTGGCAAGGAAGTTTTCGCCCGCACCCTGCATGACAAAGGGTGCCGTTGTCAGGAACCGTTTATCGCCATAAATTGCGCCGCCATTCCCCATGATCTCGTTGAATCAGAACTGTTCGGGGTGGAAAAAGGAGCCTTTACCGGCGCTCTTGTTTCCAGGCCCGGTCGCTTCGAACGGGCCAATGGAGGCACATTGTTCCTCGATGAAGTGGGTGACCTGCCTCTTTCGGCGCAGGCCAAGCTGCTGCGTGTGTTGCAGGAAGGGGAGGTCGAGCGTCTTGGTGGTACGACTACACATAAGGTTAATGTGCGGTTGGTCACCGCAACCAACATTGACTTGAGGCAACTGGTCGAGGAGGGTAAGTTTAGATCCGATCTCTATTACCGGCTCAACGCTCTGCAGATCCACATTCCGCCATTAAGAGAACGTAAGCTGGATATAATGCTCCTTGCAAAAAACTTCCTCAAGAAATATTCCGCGATCAACGGCAAGAAACTGCGCGGTTTTTCCGATAAGGCCAAATTGGCGCTACTGGCCTATCAATGGCCCGGCAACATCCGTGAACTGCAGAACGTGGTGGAAAGGGGTGTCATGCTCGCGCCGATCGGCACTCACATTACGATAAACCACATGTTTCCGTCGTATAATAACGATAGTTCGCTTGAATTCGGACTCGATGCAAAAGGCG
This sequence comes from uncultured Geobacter sp., assembly GCA_964432205.1. Lineage (GTDB taxonomy): Bacteria > Desulfobacterota > Desulfuromonadia > Geobacterales > DSM-12255 > Geomobilibacter. The sequence continues at coordinate 24,614 of CAYSMK010000048.1, forward strand.
GGTTGAGCGATAGCCAGCGGGAAAGCGGCAAGGATTTTTGCGAGGCCATCCTTAGCGGCAAGATAACGATGGAACAGGCCAATAACATGTTGGCAACGGCCGCTGTAGAAAAGTCTAACGGCAACCTTTCCGCTGCAGCCAGGATGCTGGGGCTGACCAGGCCGCAGCTGGCATACCGGCTTGATCATCAGCACGAAAGCGTTATCAAGTCGCGTAAAACCAGGTCGAAATCAAGGGTTAGCGAGTCTTTTTAACGAGCACAATCTTAAAAAAGCCTGATTCTGTTGTCAGAGTTAGGCTGGTTGATGTATGGCAAGCGGTGTTTTTGAGTTCCGTTTACATTCAAGTTGAATCAAGGGGGGCCAATTTGCTGCCCCTTTTTTCATGTCAGCTGCAGATGAAGAGAGCTTCGCGTACCCCGGCTTTGCCGGGGTAATTCACCGTTCACATGATTCAATTCGCAATGGGCTGTTTTTGGTTGCCCTTCAAGAATAGTGACAAAACTGCGCCCAAAATTGACGCCATAGAAATCATGCCTATTGCCAAATAGAAATTCCCTGACTTGCTGATCGTCATTCCGCCTAGATAAAGGCCGGCGGCGCCTCCAAACGTGCCAAATCCAAACCACCATCCGATCATTCTGCCAACGATTTGGGGAGGATAATTTATCGCTATAAAGGCGCTGAGTGATGGGCCCATGAAAGGGATCCCCCATCCAGAAATTAAGAGACATACAGTCAGTATGACAATGCTCTTGGACACTGCCGGCAATAGGATAAGAATGACGCAGGTTGAAATCAGGAAGCCCATGATTGCGGCCGCTCTCGACTCTCCTTTAGCGACTTTGTCAAAGAACAACCCACCGATTATCGTTGCAAATAGCCCTATGATGGTTACGGCAATCGACAATTTGCCGGACATTGCTGCTCCGAGGCCGAGTCCCATTGGTGCACTGGCTGCCAGATATGGTGGGACAAGGTTGTAAAGGCAGTACATTGCCCAAGCATTGCAAAAGACGATAACCGAACCCAACCAGGTAATAGGAAAGGCAAGAGCACCCATAAAACTTATTGCTTCATGGGGAATTACGGGTGAAGACGCTACGATCTGTGTGCTTACATCAGGAGGACTTCTCCGGGTTACAACAATTGCGAGCAGGATCGCTGCCCAGCCTGGAATCCCAATGGTAAAGACAGTTTTTTCCCAGCTTCCTGTCAAACCAAGAATTGCAGGTGATGCGAAAACCCCGATTGCGCAGCCCAGGGAGACTGAGCCAATCATCAGACCACTGGCCATCCCATGTTCCTCGGGAGGGAACCAGAGGGCGAGAATCGGGCCAATAGTGGCGAAGACGAACCCGACCGATGCCCCCTGCACAAGGCGAGCGAGCATCACTGCCGTGTAGCTGTCGCTTATCCAAGGAATGAGTGCCGTTGGTACGGTTGAACAGAGAAGACCCAGGACCAGAGCGACCGTCATGCCGAATTTGTCGCAGACAACCCCGCCCCAGATGAGAACACAGGCAACGGACAACACAAAGCCCATCATCAGGTTGGTTGCGGCACCCATTTCGATGTTCAGTTTCTTCGCTATTTCGCCAAGAATGGGAGCATATGCGATCATATTCATGTAAATCGAACAGATAGCCAGACATCCCGCTGCCAATACAAGCCATCTATAACTGGTATGTTTTTCTACACATTCCATGTTTCACCTCGATGTTTTATAGTGTGCTTCCAGTTGTCATGATGGAGGGGTACGGTGTTTCCAATTGGATCAGGTCTACCTCCGCTCTTCCCAGGGAGGAGCCAACTTTACGGTCGCTTTTGCCCATTTGAACGGATAGACCAGTCGCTGCCTTCCGTCGATCCACTGGTTAGCGGTACTCACAAAGGTGGCAACGCCATTTGTTTGATATTTTACCGGTCCCATCAAGGTTTCAAACCGACTGGTAAGCACGGCATTGCGCACCTTTTTCCCGTCCAGGGTCCCGGCCTTTCCTATCGCCTGCCACAGGATTTGGGCCAGGGCATAGGCGGACCCGACTGAAACAGATGTTTCGCCAAAACGTTTCTGGTACCGTTCGCCCAGTTCCCGCGCTCCCGGAAGGGGAAACTCCATGGACCAGAAGCCGTCGCAGAGGATATACTGGGCGTCTTTCCCCAACTCCTTCGAAAAATTACCTGACCACGTACCCTTCCAGCCGTGAAGGTAGCCGACACTGAAGTTGTTTTTTTTCATCTGACGAACAAACGTCATACAGTCCGTATCCGAGGCAAAAATGAGGATCGCATCCACACCCATGTTTTTTACTTTCTGTAGTTGGCTGGAGTAATCCCTGGATCCTGCGGGCAGCGTACCCAAAAGTATGCCGTCATAGCCGTACTTTTGGGCGACTGACTGGAGCCGATCGGCGAAGACGTGTCCATCTACAGTATCTTCAATAAAGAGTGCCGGTTTCTTGGGGTGCTTATCCTTGGGCATGCTGTTCCAGAGTTGGAAAGGGACTGCGACCCCCTGTTCGAGGTCGAAGAAAAATAGCGTGGACCACTGGAACTTATGCTTAAGCCACGGTGCAAGCCAGGAGATCGATGCGTGACAGTATTTTTTATATTTTTCTGCCGCAACACATGCGGGGATCACGCTGCTACTCCCGGAAAAACCACTCAGGAGCAAGTCCACGTTGTGAATTTTTATCAGCCGCTCCACTGCCTTCGCTGTCTTGCCTGCATCCGATTCGTCATCCTCTATGATGAGTCTGACCGGTAGTTTTTTCCCGTGTTCTTTCACAAAAATGCCACCTTTGGCGTTGACGTCCTTGACCGCTTCCTCGTAGGCCCATTTCTGTTCCTTGCCTGGTCCGGAAAGTGCGCCAGTCAAAGGGAGCTGGGTCCCTATGACGATTTCGTTCCTGGTCGCGGCGCGAGCGGGAAGGTCACCGAGAAGGCCTGCCACCATGCCTATGAGTACAATTCCCAAACAACATTGCCGTAGAATCCTATGCAATCGGTCCGCATTCATCTTTTCGAAGCACAAGTATAGCGGCATGATGTTCCTGTCTGCCCTGCAACGACCAAGATTCAATGGTGTACGTCCGGTTCGGGCCTTCTTTACTCCGACAATAGACCGGTAGTAAGAAATTCTGATGGCTTCAACGTCTGACAACTTCTGCAGTCGAGGCATTGCCAATTGTGTGCCATGGATATTTTGCCGTGATAACAGTCTGTTATGTTGTGGAAAACGATGAAGGGGTAACCAGGTGTGTTACGTTAGGAAACGCTGGGTGGACATATGTCGTGGATTACGAGAGGGGGGAGCGATATTATCTGCTTGGAGTCGTCGCATCCCATGGGGGCGACTTGAGGTGAACCCATAAAAAGGGATGATAGATCAACAGTAGAGATAATAATGTTGAATAGTTATGATTCAAGTGCGGTGGGCTGAACGTACCTGTAGCTGATGGTGACACCGGAATGCTCGTTCTGTTACGAAAATACCCAGTGGCTATGACAGTCCGAAGCGCTCGATGCGTTCCCAGAGCGACTTTCGCGAAATGCCCAGGGCCTTGGCGGCAAAGGTGCGGTTGCCGTCGTAAAGCTGAAGCGTTTTGGACAGCAACTCTCTCTGCACCTCCTGAAGCGTAACTCCTCCCGGCGGTAACTCCTTGAGAAACTCGCCCGACGGTTCCTGATCGGGAGATAACTGTTCGATCATATGGGGTGGCAGTTCATGTACGGTAAGTTTTTGTCCTTGCCCAAGGATCGTCAGTCGATCAATCATGTTTTTCAGCTCGCGGACATTGCCCGGCCACGAGTAAGCTTTGAGGGCCTCAATGACTTCGTTGCTCATTTCCCGCACGGGTCGTCCGTGCTCGGCAGCCGCCGTCTCGATGAAGTGTGCCGCGAGCAGCGGAATGTCCTCTTTGCGCTCCCGCAGCGGCGGGATGGTTAACTGGATTACCTGGAGGCGATAGTAGAGGTCCGGCAGGAAACGCTCGGAGCGGACTTCACCCTCCATCTCGCGGTTGGTTGCTGCAATGATGCGGGTGTTGACGGTACGGGTGGTGCTCGAACCCACCGGTTCGAATGTGCGTTCCTGCAGGAAGCGCAACAGCTTGGCCTGCAAGGCCAGACTCATATGACCGATTTCGTCGAGGAACAGCGTGCCCTGGTCGGCGGCTTCGAGACGACCGATACGACTGGTGGCCGCACCCGTGAATGCACCTTTGACATGGCCGAACAGCTCCGCTTCCAGGAGCGATTCGGAAAGTGCCGCGCAGTTGATGGACACGAGGGTGGCCTGACCGCGCGGACTGTTGAAGTGGATGGCTTTGGCAAGGAGCTCTTTGCCGGTGCCCGTTTCCCCGGTAATCAGCACCGTAGCGTCGGTGGGGGCCACGGCCTTGACCATGTCGAATACTTTGCGCAGGGCCAGACTCTGTCCCACGATATTGTGAAAACCGTACCGCCCGGCAACTTCAGCCCGCAGTGCCGTCAGTTCTGCCCTCTGCTGACGCTCGCGGATGGCTTTGCCCAGGATGAGCAAAAGCTCGTCTGTGTTCAAAGGTTTGACCAGATAGTCGTACACCCCTTCCTTCATCGCTTCAACGCTGGACTCGATGGTGCCGTGGGCAGTCATGATGATGAATTGGACCATGGGATCCACTGATACCAGATGGCGATACAGCTGCAGGCCGTCCATGCCGGGCATTTTCAGGTCGGCGAGGACAGCGTCGAACGCCGGACCGGCCTCGAACAGGCGGATGGCCTCCTGGGCGAGCGAGGCCGTGACCACTTCGTACCCCTCGGCACCCAGCACCTGACGCAAAGCCCTCAAGCTGCCGGCACTGTCATCCACCACAAGTACTCTTTTACCGGCCATTATCTTCCTCCTTGGGTGCGACATGGTTGCAGGGCAGCAGCACGGTCATGGTTGTTCCCGATCCGGGTGTGGACTCAATAAGAATGGTGCCGCCATGGCTCTCAATGGTGCTCAGGGTTAAAGCAAGCCCCATGCCAGTTCCCTGTTCTTTGGTGCTGTAGAACGGATCAAAGACGCGCTGCAGATCCTCGGCGCTGATCCCCTCCCCGGTATCGCCCACGCGAATTGCCACCATCCTCTCCCCGGTTTCCGACGACTGCGACGAGGTGGCGACCGTGAGGGTTCCCCCTCCGGGCATCGCATCGCATGCATTCACCACCAGATTTACCAGGGCACGTTCGATCTGGAAGGCATCCACGGGGATATCGGGCAAGGATTCATCGAGGTTCCGTTCGATCTGCACCTTCTTCTCTCGAGCGAGAGTAGCATGTGTTCTCAGAACGTCCTCGACAAGTTCGTTCATGTTCATCGGTGTCAACGTCGGCGACGGCTTTTGCGCATAGCGCAGAAAATCGCTCACAAAATTATTCAAATGGGATATTTCCTCAATGATGAGCTCTACCGATTCAACCAGTTCGGGATCATTGACCGACTTTCGGCGCAGATACTGCGAGGCCATGTTGATGGCGTTGAGTGGCGTGCGAATCTCATGGGCAACGCCGGCAGCCACCCTGCCAAGGGAAACGAGTTTCTCGGATTTGACCAGTTCATCCTGGATGTTCTGGAGGTTCTTTGCCATCTGGTTGAACGATTGGGTAAGTGCCCCGAGTTCATCGTTGGATTCAGGCACCACCGTTGCCGGCAGTTCTCCCTGGGAGATGGCGGTAGCTGCCTGGGCGAGCTGCCTGATCGGATGGACGAACCGCCAGGAATAGACGATGCCCGCTCCGATGGCCAGTGAGGCGGAGATGAGGACGATAATGAATACTCGATCCTTGATTGCCGTCATCCTGGCCTTGAACTCTCCCACGGGCAGGGTTACCGCCACCACCCAACCGTTGTCCTCGACCGTCGTGAATGTCGCGACCTTTGGCCCGTGATAATCGTAATAGGCCGTTCCCTCGCGGCTCTTGAGCATCTTTCTGGTGAGCTCTTCCAGGGAGGGTGAGGAAAGCTTGTCGGGGTCCTTGTCGATGAATCCGGCATCCGGGTGAAACACCGCCCGACCCGTCTGGTCCAGCACGAACGGATACCCGTTTTGTCCGACCCGGCGGGACAGAAACCGCCGGGCGAGTTCATTCATGTCCAGTTCCAGAATCACGGTTCCCGCAGGCCGTGTCCATACGTCGAACAGCTGATAGCTGAGGCGCACGATCCGCTGCCCCGACGTTCCCAGGGTCATGACGCGGGAAATCGTGAGATCCTGCTTGGCGGGGGCTTGCCTGCTCTCCATGAGCGGCGCGTTTATGACCATATCATCGCGGGTAATTGTCGCTACTTCCGCACCATCCTGATCGACATAGGCTATTCTCAGGTACAGGTTGGTCTTACGCGCAAGATCCCGAAAAAACTGCTCTATCGCTTTCTTCGATAGTTCCGCTTCCGACTCCAGGCCGTAAAATTTGTTGTAATGGTAATCTTTGAGCGCCGGGAGGGCGGAAAGCATGCTGATGTCCGCTCTGGCGGTCTTAAAGTCCTGGTTGGTCTTTTCCGCAATTTCCCGGGCAAGATTCTTTTGCCCTTGGCTGAGCAGGTCGGTAACTATCCCGTTGGTTACGTTATAGGCCATCAGTCCCGTAACGAGTACCGGCAGCACAACCAGGGGGAGGATCATGACGATCAGTTTATTTGTGATTCCCAGTCGCATTACGGCCTCGGATAGTTCTGTTTACCGGCTGGGAACGTTCATCCCACAGGGATCCCGGCTGCTCATTCCAGTATGCTTCTGCCAATGTCCGACCTGTCAACATTCCTGTAGGATGGTTCTCGATGCTCAAATCCCAGTTGAGTCCATAAATCTGCACCCGTTGTGCAACATAAATCCCGTACGCCTCGTTGAACGCCCTGGTCTGGAGGTCGTTCAACTTCTCCCGGCGCACCCTCGGGCTTGCCTCACGCACGTAGGAAAGAAGCTGCCGGTCGAATGCCGGATCGTACATTATGGAATAGGGCGATTGCGAGTAGAAGAGTGCCGTGGGCATAAAGAAGGCGTTCAGGGTCGGATTCGACGTTATCCAGGCAGTCATGTCCCACTTCCGCCCGGGTCTGCCCGACCTGGTCTTATCCTCCATGGCGAGACGCAGGAACCTCTTCCACGGCACGATGGTTAGATCCATCTCCACGCCCACCATTTTCAGTTGTGATTGTATGGCGCGCACCAAGTCCGCGGTATCCTCGGACGCGAGTACCCGGACCTTGAAACCGAGCGGGTAACCTGCCTCTGCCAGAAGTCGTCGTGCTCGTTCCAGGTCAAACGGGTACGGTTTGAGTGCCGCGTTATAGCCGTTCTCTACGGAGCTGGACGGGGTGGACGGACTGGCGGAACTACCCTTGTCCACGTATTCTATGAGATGGGCCCTGTTTACCGCATAATTAACGGCTTGGCGCACCCGGCGGTCGGAGAACGGGCTGTCATAGTTCTTCAACGAGACCCAGAACGCGACGGCTTCCTGTCGCTTCGTCACGCGGGTATTGGGGCCCGACATGACCGTCAGCGAGTCCGTTCCCCTGAGTTTTGTCACCAGATCGGCCCGTCCTTGCATGAGGGCGTCGACCTGCTGATTTCGCGGCACAAAAAGGAAGGTAACATCGTTGATGCGGGGGAGCCCCGGCTGCCAATAATCCTTGTTCGCCGTCAGCCGAATAGAGTGCCCCGGCGTTCGGCCGGCAAAGCAGTAAGGGCCTGTGCCAACGGGCTGGCGTTCCAGACCCTCATCGCCAACTTTCGAGAGGTATTTGGGGGGAACGATCATCAGGAACATCGGCAGGGTTGAAGGTAGGCGTGCGTCAGGACGGCGGGTCACGAGATCCACCGTATGGTTGTCCACGATCTCAACGCGAAGCTCCGGGTCAAGCATCATTGCATTGGCAGCCGGAGGTTTTCGATGAATCTGGCGATCCACGCTGAACTGGACCGCCCGGGCGTCGAACGGCTCCCCGTCATGAAAGCGCACACCCTTGCGCAACCAGAATCGGTATCTGGTCGGGGACAACTCCTGCCAGCGTTCGGCCAGCCGCGGCACCAGCCGGCCATTGGAGTCGTAATCGATCAGGCCTTCGTAGATCTGACTGATGATGACGTCGGAATACTGATCAAACGAGCGATGGGGGTGCAGAGTGGTTGGTTCACTCGAGGAATCTATGACCCGCAGGCTCCCCGTGGCTCCCCAGGCGAGGGGAGCTGTCAGGAACAGGGCACAGAAGATTGCCAGGCGCAGAACGATCGTCAGCTTAGTCCGGTGGAGCCACTGAACGGGGGGGGGCGGCGCGGCATCCGCTGTCAGCGGGGTGGGGTGGGCTGGCATGTTGACTACCTAGTAGTGTGATCTGGTGTCCCGTGGGGATTGGGTCCCTAAAATTGCTGTTCTTCTGGGATAATGACCTCATACATCCTTGCGCTGACCCTATCATGGCGAAATATTTGGTGTCAAGAACGCTGCAGTTCACCTGTCCGGATCGACCCGGCCCCGGCGCGTGCCTCTGGCACAATTGGCACAAGCGGGTACCGCCGGGACCGGGCCAGGCACGCCGATGGCGTTTTTTGGTTATCCCAGGCTGATGCCGGATTTGCCGGGGGAAAGTATGTTGTTGGGGTCGAGCGCCTTTTTTATGGAGCGGTTCAGTCGTCGCATGGATGGCCCGTAGATATCGGCCGTCTTGTCCATGAAGGCAATATTGGTGCGGTTGATCCCCCAACCGTTCCTGCCAAACGTGCTTAACAGTTCGTCATAACAGTTGTAGGCCTTCCTCATGGCATCCGGCCGGGAACGGTCGAAGAAGATCTCGATGTTATGCCGTACATCGCGCCAACCGACGATCAACTCGGCTATGTAGTCAAACCCGTATTTACGCAGGATCTGACCGGCGACCTTTACCTGCTGGTCGCACTCTCCGGGTCGGGCCGCCGCCGTGGGCGAGAAGCGCATGTAGCCTCCGCGGGCACGAAGCTTGTCAAGGCCGGTTTCCTGCGTGGCGACCCCTCCCATCATCAACTGTTTGCGATACTGAAAAACCGGATCGTTCTTGGCCTCTTTCTCGGTTGTTACCTGGATCTTGCTGCCGAATGCGCCTTTAAAGGCACCGGAGACATACGACCAGTTGAGGGCTACCTGCTCGGGAGATCCATAGACGGCGCCGTACAGGTTCCAGGCTGCATTGCCGGACTTCCTGCCGTTCGCGCTGGCCGCCTCCCAGGCAGAACTGGTCAGGGCACAGGCATTGGGGATGATGTTGGTCTGACGCAGCAACATCAGTGGTTTCAAAATGTTGCCTAACATCTCCACCTTGGGGAATTTGATGCAAAATGGCAGGTAACCGCCCGGAGGAGGGGGAGGCATGAGCCAAATACCGAGCTTGGTGACGATCCCGTTGTTACCCTGGGAGAAGAGGCCGTCGACGTACGGCCCGTACCCCCACTTGAAGACCTGCCAGCTGGTGGAATTGGGGATCCCTCCCATGCCTGTGCGCAGGGGAGTCCCATCTGCCAGGACCACCTCCATCCCGCAGGAAAACAGAAAGTGCTCGCTGTACGGTGTATAGCCGCAGCCGCGCTCAAGGGTGTTGCCGACGATGCTGACATTGGCCGATGACGAAGGGACATCCAGCCAGAGATTGATCTTGTTCTTCTTGAGGTACTGATCCAGATCGGAGTAGGTAACGCCCGGTTCCAGCAGGCAGTAGCCGAGTTCCTGATCGACCTCCATGATTTTGTTCATTCCCTTCAGGTCGAGCACGATCTGACCAACCGTAACCGGGGCAGAGGAGCCATACCCCTCGTTTTCTCCGTTGCATATCGTCCAGAGCGGGGTCCTGTATTTATTGGCTATGCCGACTATGGACTGGAGTTCCTTGACCGTCTTGGGGTACATGACTGCCGAAGGCCGGTGCAGATGCTCACTCACGGCAACAGTCACCCTCGTGTAGGGCTGCAGGGAAGCAGGATCGATGCGAACCCGATCTTCACCAAGAATAGCCCGGTACTCCTGAATGGCTTTGGTAAACGTTTCTTCGGTGACTCCCTTGGGAAGGGCGATATATCGACTCATCTTCATGCCTCCTGGACAATTTCTCGAAAAGATTATTGAACCGGCTGTGCCGTCTGTCAGGCCAGGTTGATTCCCGATTTGCCCGGCGCCAGAATATTGTTCGGGTCCAGTTCCTTTTTCAGGGTGTGGTGGATCTTCCGCATTTCAGGGCCGAAGGTATCCGCCGCTTTTTCCATGAAGGCGGGATTGGTGCGGTATATCCCGTAACCATGCTTGGCGAAAACCTTTAACAGCTCGTCATAACAGTTGTAGGCACGTGCCATCTCTTCCGGACGATTGCGGTCGTAGAGCAGGTCGATGATGTGATGCATCTCGCGCCAGCCGATAATATACTCGGCAAGGTAGTCGAAACCATGCTTGTTGAGGACTTCAGTGGCGATCTTTACCTGCTTGTAACTTTCAGAAGGCCTGGCCGCTGCTACTGGCGCAAACCATACGGAACCGCCGCCCCCGCGCCAGTTGTAGTAGGTGAACTCCTGAAGCGAGCTGCCGCCCATCATCATCTGACGACGAAACTCGAAATTTATGTCGTCCTTGGCCTCCTTTTCGGTGACGATTTCCACCTGATTGCCGAACTTTGCCTTGAATGAACCGGACACATACTTCCAGGCCAGGGCCACCTGATCCGGCGATCCGTACAGGGCGGCATAGAAATTCCATGCTCCGATATGGCACTTGTCCATGATCTGCTGGATGACATGGGGGGGCAGGATCCCCTTCCCCTTGTAGTAGGAATCGCGGCTGGTCGGCTTGCCGTTCTCGTCATAGTTGCAGTAGCAGGCTGCTTCCAGAAGGGAATTCACCACGACACAGGCATTGGGTATGATCTGACTCATGCGTAACGGCATGATGGTCTTGATGATCTCGGGAAGCATCTCCACCTTGGGAAACTTCATCAGAAAGGGGACATAACCTCCCGGTGGAGGGGCCTTCATCAGCCAGAAACCCATCTTGGTGACGATGCCGTAGTTGGACTGGGTGAAGATACCGTCCACATATGGCCCATACCCCCATTTAGTGGCCTGCCAGCTGGTGGAGTTGGGAACTCCCCCCATCCCGGTGCGGACTACATCACCATTGGCCAAAACGACTTCCATGCCGCAGGAGAAGAGGAAATGATCACCATACGGGGTGTAACCGGCTCCCCGGTCGAGGGAGTTGCCTACGGGACCGACTATCGCCGAGGGGGATGGTACCGAGATCCACAGGTTCATGTTGTGACGCTTGATGTACTTCTGGATATCGTAATAGGTCACTCCCGGTTCCACCAGGCAGTACCCCAACTCCTCGTCCACATGGATGATCTTGTTCATTGATCTCAGGTCGAGAACGATCTGCCCAATGGTAGCCGGAGCAGCGGAACCGTAGCCAAAGTTCTTGCCGGTGCTTATTGTCCAGAGAGGCGTCTTGTACTTGTTGGCGATGGCGACTATGGCCTGGATTTCTTTCACCGTTCGCGGATACATGGCCGCAGATGGCTTGTGCAATTCCTCTTTCTCGGGATACATGATCTTCGTATAGGATTGCAGGGACGCCGGATCGGTACGGACCCGGTCCTCGCCCAGAAGTGCCCGGTATTCCTTGATTGCCTTGGTAAAGGCTTCTTCGGTCACTCCCTTGGGAAGGGCAATGAAATTACTCATGGTCAAAACCTCCTCGATCACAGCTGTGCGGAAAACGTTATCCGGTTCCGGTCTTCATAGGTGATGTAGTGGAACGTGCCGCCGCTGTCGACGATAGCCTCGTGCACCATGGCGAACGTTGCCGGGTCTACCACGCCGACAAAGGTATTGGCTGTACCCTTTGCCTCTTCGTAATGATTTCTGGTGTTGAAGTACCGGTCAGTCAGCGGTCCTGTCAGAGGGTGCACTGTCCAGCTGCCGGGGGCGTTTCTGTTCATCATGTCGACAAACTCGTTCGCCTTGCCCAGGCTGGGGACGTAGAGACAGACACCGGTAATCTGTCCCTGGATGGCTGCTTCGGCCTGACTGGTCTGAACTCCGGCTCCGGATACCGCCAATGCCAACCCGGCAGAGAAAAATGTCTTGAAAAAGGTCCTTCTGTTCAGGTTCGTCATTTTTTTGCCCCTCCTTCCTTCACCGGTGCCGGTTTGTACTCGGGGTGGATCTTGCGATACGCGGCCACCTCCTTCAGATAGGCGACGATGGCATTCAATCCCTTGGGGGTTACCTCCGAAATCCTGAATGCCGGCATCGCATTCAGGCCGAAGCGCGCGTTGTTGCGGATGTACTGTTCGTGCAGTGGGTTGCCGTTCTTTGACCGCATGTCGTAGATGCTGATCGGCCCGGTACGTTCAGGGCTCTTGTGACACAGGAAACAGTTCATTTCAAAGACGTAGGGCATTTTGGGCGGGTCCTGTGCCTGGACACCGGTGCCCAAAAGTATCCCCGAGACCAGCATTGCTGCCAGTATTTTTGAGGTTTTCCGTTTCATACTCTCACTCCTCATCGGTAAGGTCTTTCCAGTTATAGGATTGCCCGGCGAACTATTATTTGCTGACAGCTTCATCATCTGTGGCACCGGGCAAATCGGCCTCCTGCACAATGATGTCAACCTTGGGAGGCACAAAGCCCGCTTTCACCCTGGCCGTGTACTGCCGCGTGAATTCCCGCTGGCTGAGACTTAAGACATAGCTCGCCAGGCATTCGATCTGGTAGTCGTTCAACGTGGGAACATGCATCGGCGAGCCGGGGCTGACCATTTTCGGGTCTTTGAAGTGCTCGACGACCCATGCCTGCTTGGAGTGGCCCCCCACAACATTGGTATAGTCGAAGCTGCCGGGGTCCTTGTCGGCAAAGGCGCTCAGCTCGGGGCCGACGG
>CAYSMK010000049.1:0-36770 GCA_964432205.1 uncultured Geobacter sp.
GACGACCGTCCGGTCGGGATGCACCAGCTTGGCTGCCACGGCCGCCGGCAGACCGTACCCCATGGCGCCGTTAGTGGGGGCGAGTTGGGTGCGGAACCCGGGATACTGGTAGAACCGGTGGACCCATGCCGAGTAGTTGCCGGCACAGTTCGTCAGGATGGCCTTCGGCGGCAGCCGTTCCCGCAGAAAGACCATGATCTGCCCCAGGTCGACGCCTGCCGGCATGGGGGATGGCTGCAGGTTGAGGAGGTACTCGTTGCGTGCATCTGCCGCCCAGGTTGCCCATGCCGGTTGGGTGACCGGAGGGAGCGCTCGTGCCGTCGCGGCAAACTCGGCCATGCCGGCATTGATCGGCAGGTCGGCCTGGTAGACCCGCCCCAGCTCTTCCGTTCCGGGGTGCACGTGAACCAGTTGCTGCCTCGGCCGCGGCGCCTCGATCAGGGTATAGCCGCTGGTGGTAATCTCTCCCAGGCGCGGGCCGACCACCAGGAGAAGGTCTGCCTGTCTGATCCGGTCCGCCAGTGACGGATTGATGCCGATCCCCACATCGCCGATGTAATTGGGGTGGCGGTTGTCGAACAGGTCCTGGCAGCGGAACGAGCAGGCGGTGGGGAGATTGCTGGCTTCGGCAAACGCCATGATGTCCCGGCAGGCGGCCTCTGACCAGTCTCCGCCCCCCAGCAGCATGACCGGCCGCTCAGCACTGCCCAGCATGTCGCGAAGCCTTTGGAGATCGGCCGGGCCGGGGTGCGCCTGCACCCGCTGGTATCTCCTGACATCCCTGACAATGGTCTTCTCCGCCAGCATGTCCTCGGGCAGCGCCAGCACCACCGGCCCCGGTCGACCGGACACGGCGAGATGGAAGGCGCGGCTGACCATTTCCGGGACCCGCTCCGGCCGGTCGATCTGGCCCACCCACTTGGCCATCTGGCCGAACATGCGCCGAAAATCCATTTCCTGGAACGCCTCGCGTTCCGCGATGCCGCTCCCCACCTGGCCGATGAACAGGATCAGCGGCGTGGAGTCCTGGAAGGCGGTGTGGACGCCGATGCTGGCATTGGTGGCACCCGGACCGCGGGTGACGAAGCAGATCCCCGGCCGGCCGGTCAGCTTGCCGTAGGCCTCGGCCATGAACGCCGCCCCCCCTTCCTGGCGACAGACGATGAGCCGGATGGTGTCCTGTTCGTCATGCAGGGCGTCGAGCACCGGCAGATAACTCTCCCCCGGCACGCAGAAAGCCATATCCGTACCGTTGAGCTTGAGGGTGTCGACGAGGATGCGTCCCCCGTTGCGTTCATTGACTGCGTTGTCCATGTGTGCGTCCTTTATGTTCAGGGTAGATGTCTCGTGGCAGGCATGCCCGTCATTGGCACGGCGGTGCGCTGCGGAACCGATTCCTGTTGCCGGCAAAAAGCAGCAGCGTGGCGGTCAGGCCGCAGATCGGGATGAGGAAGGCACCGTGGTAGGCCGCAGCAGGGTAGCCGGACGTGCCGCGCGGAAACGAGTGGATGTACAGCCCCATGACATGCTGCGCTGCCGCTGCCCCCATGAGGAGAAAGAAATTCACGCAGGTCAGTGCGGTTGCAGCAAAGCGGTGCGGCACCAGGTTTCTGGCCAACGGGTAAATGATTACCCCGGATGCGGATGCCAGGCCGATCACGAAGAAGATCAGCGCCAGGACGGTCCGGGAAACGAGTTCGGCCGGACCGAGCATGGCGGTCATCGCCAGCAGCACAACCAGTTGGCCGAGTATCATTGTTGTGGTGAGCGAGCCCTTCAGCAGGTCGATGGCCCTGCCGAGCAGCAGTGAACCGCAGATATAGCCGAACGATATGCACAGGAGAACGGTGCTGGCGGCAGAGCTGTCGAGCCCGACCACATCCCGCAGGTACGGTCCCCCCCAGAGCGCCAGCAGCACCATGTAGTTTGCATACCAGAAGAACGCCATCAGGGAAACCAGCCAGAAGGCAGGGGCGGCGAACAGCAGCTTCCAGGCCTGAAACATGCCGTTGCTGTTGCCTGCAGTGGTTGCCGGTGGCGGAGCAGTGCTGATTCCTTCCGTGGGGGGTGTTTCGCGGACAATCAGAAAAGCCGCCAGGGTGATCGCCAGTTGGGCGCAGGTTGTCGCAATAAAGGTGGGGCGCCAGCCGAAATGGTTGATGACATACGCCAGTGGCTTGGTCGCGCCAACGCTCCCCAGATTGCCGACCGCGATCATGAAGCCCGATACCCTGGCGAACTCCCGGGGGGGAAACCAGTTGGTATAGATTTTCAGGGCACCCATCAGCACCGACGCGGTGCCCAGGCCGAGCAGGGCACGTCCGGCAAGGGCGTGGGGGTAGCCGGGGGCGAGGGCGAAGAGCAGGGAGCCGCCAGTAGTGACTGCCCCCAGCAGACACACCATCACCCTTCCCCCGAAGCGGTCGAGCAGGCTGCCCAGGGGGATCTGGGCACAGGCAAAGACATAGAAGAACACCCCGGACAGCACTCCCAACTCCGCAGCGCTGAGCCCCAGCTCTGCCGTCAGGTCGAACGACACAACGGCCATGGATACCCGGTAGAACATGCTGATGACCAGCATGCCGGCCAGGACGAAAAAGATTTTCCAGCGTTGAGTGAGCTGCATCTGTCCAGTTCCTGCGGCGTCACGCCCTCGATTGGTGTGCATGGCTGGGTGCGAATTGGTAACTTGAATCATAAAATGGCACGGAATGGAACCATAAATTGACAAAAATGTAGGTAGTTTCCATCCGGAAACTCCGGATGAGAACCTATTGGTTTCCGGATCGGAAAGGAGGGATTTTTCGCCCTGGCAAGGAAATCAAGGGATTGCGCGGAGGCGTACTACTGTACGCCGCACAAGCAAGACCGCGGATTGACACCGCCAGGACGGAAAAGAACCCTTTCCGGAGGGAAACTAGGTACTGGCCCGAGCCAACGACGAGGAAGGCGATGGCTCACATCGGGCTCCTTGTTTTGTGTGGGTTTGTTAATTACTGCTGAACCGCATTGATTGTTGTTTGCTACACGTTGTCCACTTTTCTTGTCATCTGAAATCATTGAGCAATTCCTTGGTGATGAACCTGACACCGTATACGCCGCAAAATAACCATTGACACGCAATAACAGGTGGTTGCGTGTGCTGCACATTCGTTATGCAGGATGCTGAAGTGCTGAAGGATACGTGACATTTTTGAAACATATCCACAGATCATCGTGGGTTATCCACAGGCGACGTGGATAGATAAAATGTGTTTTTTGTAATCTTGCCTGTTGATACTGCTAACGTGCCTTGAGGTAAGGGGTTTCGAGGACGACCTCCACAAACATGTCCACCTTGAAAACAACATCCTCTTTCTGAAGGCGGAACGGCTCTGATACGCTCGACCAATTTCAGACAGATTTGGCGGCAATTTTTCCAGCCTAGCTCATCCTTCCGGAGACACGCATACATAAATGTTAATTAAATTAGCTGTTGCAATGTGTGCTTTCTGATGGCAAATATAGAATCGTTTAATTTGTAATTTAATCCTGATCAGTGCTGATCAGGTAATCTTTTGGAGGATGAAGTCTATGCTCATGAGGGTGGAGGAAGTAATCCGAGGATACCGTACGTATGGAATTTCACATAATGCATTTGGAATTTATGCACTGCTCTTAGGAGCCCTGCTGTTGCTGCTGCCGATAGATTCTTCAGCCGCTCCGACCGTGACCAGTCATCAGCCGGCGAGTGGTGCGAGTGTCCCGATAAATTTTACTGTTCAGGCGATCTTTAATGAGCCGCTTGATCCTGCCAGCATCACAACAGGGAGTTTGACCCTCTACCGTGTAGGAGCACCAGTAATAGCTGCGGGAAGGAATCACACGGTTGCATTGAAGAGTGACAACTCCGTGGTCGCCTGGGGATTGAACTCTCACGGCCAGACCACGGTTCCGGAGGGTCTCTCCGGGGTCACCGCCATTGCCGCGGGAGATTTCCACACCGTAGCGTTGAAGAGCGACTCTACGGTGCTTGCATGGGGAGACAACAGTTACGGTCAGACGGGAGTCCCAGCCGGTCTTTCCGGTGTTATCGCCATTGCAGCAGGTGGCAATTGCTCTTTTGCCCTGAAAGACGACGGCACAGTTGCAGCGTGGGGAGATAATTCGTCCGGCCAGTGTACTGTCCCGTCGGGACTCACCGGGGTCACTGCCCTTGTCGCGGGTGGGTCGCATGCCGTAGCGTTGAAGAACGACGGCACGGTGGTGGCGTGGGGGGACAACAGCTATGGCCAGACCACTGTGCCAGCGGACCTTTCCGGCGTTGTCGCCATAGCTGCGGGAAGGTCGCACACTGTTGCACTGAAGAGAAACGGCACGGTGGTTGCCTGGGGAGATACCTCGTACAATCAGACCGATGTGCCGGCCGGTCTTTCCGGAATAGTTGCCATCGTCGCAGGCTATGATCATTCCATCGCGCTGAGAAACGACGGCACAGCGATAGCTTGGGGGCGGAATGATTCCGGCCAGACCACAATTCCGGTGGAGCTTTCCGGAATAATCGCCATTGCCGGGGGGGCGGGACACTCTGTTGGGCTGAAAAATGACGGCACCGTGGTGGCCTGGGGAGCGAACGATTTCGGTGAAGCCGCGGTCCCTGCCGGGCTCGTTGGTCTGGTGCCTATTGTCGACGGTACGCTCAACTATGACCCGGTTGCGCTTACGGCAACCTTTACACCTTCTGGACCGGCTGTCAGCGGTGTGAGCTATTATGCAGACGTCAACGGAGTCCGAAATCAGTCCGGAGCAGTGCTCGTCTCTCCCGTGAGATGGGGCTTCATGGCAGTGGACGCGGCTCTATCTTCAATTACTCCTCTAACAAATGACTTTGGCAACGTCGCTGTCAACGTGACCTCTGCGTCGAAAACATTCACCCTTGGCAACACCGGCACGAAAAGCCTGGCGGTCAGCGCTGTGACCCTTGATGGCACCGATGCCGGGCTGTTCGGCGTAACGCCCGGGTCCTGCCCGAGCCTTACGCCGACTATTGCGGCCGGTGGCAACTGCACGGTGAACGTCGCGTTCACTCCGACAACTGCCGGAGTAAAGAGTGCCAACCTGCGAGTCATTTCCGACGCGACAATCAATCCAGAGCTGAATGTTCCGCTTGGCGGCACCGGGGTGACCCCTGTATTCACGTTGTCGGGGACGGTCACTAGTTCAGCCGGTACTCCCATAAATGGGGCAACCGTAACGGTAACAGGTGGCTACACAACCGCTACCAATCAGTCAGGTCAGTACCAGCTTGTACGCCCAGCCGGGATTGTAACCATCACGGTTTCGGCCTTTGCCCATCAATCACAGACTGTCGCGGATCTCGTGCTAAGCGGTAACACCGCACGGGACTTCACTCTGGCGCTCGATGCGACAGCGGCCGCAGTGCAGGTGTCGGTCGTGGATGGCTCCGGCCATGGCTGGCCCCTGTATGCACGTATCGGAATTGCCGGCAATTCAGCTCCGGTATATACCAATCCTTTAACCGGTGCAGCCACTCTGTTTCTTTATCAGAATTCAGCCTATGCCCTCACGGTAAACTCTCAGGGGTACACTGCGGCAACCAGGGACATCACACCCACTTCAGGGGCAAGCAGTGAGAACTTTGTGTTGACCGTGGACCAATCCTACTGCATGGCGCCGGGATATCCGGCCTTGAACTTTGCAAATCTTGAGAAAAACGCCGGGGGGTATGCCACAAACAAACCCGAATATTGGAGTTGCGGAACGCCGACAAACCGCACCCCACATTCCGGCTCAACTGCCTGCTTTGCAGATCTCTCCAGTGGTGGACATATGGACTATGACACCTATCTGTACTCTCCCAATATGGATCTCAGGGCGCATGCCGGGAATTCTTTGACGTTGTCATGGTGGCAAATGATGGGTTTGTCCGGCTCGAACGAAGGCCTTTACGTTTATGTGAGCAAGGACGGCGGCTACTCCTGGACAAACATCTACTTGGCCCCAGGATGGGATTGGACCATCTACAGACCTGAACCGACCTGGACAAAGCACAGCATAACGCTCGACTCGTCATATGCGGTCGCAAACTTCAGGATACGATTCAATTTCTGGGGGTACAGAACTCATACATCTTACTCATACTGGTATGTCGACGATGTAGCCGTGCAGACACAGAACAGCTGCCCGTTGCAGCCGGGCGGGCTTCTGGTCGGCGCTGTTCACGACTCGATCACAAATGCCGGGCTGAACAATGTCACGATCTCCGATAGTGCGAACCGTACTGCGGTATCTATGGCAACCCCGGAAGATACGAGCCTGGACGACGGGTTCTACACCTTCTTTCTGCCTGCCGGCGCTCATGACGTAACTGCTTCGGCTACGGGATTTCAGCCACAAACCATCAACGGCGTAACCATAGCCAACAACAGTATTGCTACACATGATTTCGCCCTCAATGTCGTGCCGTTGTCAGTAACGACCTCCAACCTGGCGTTTGGTATTCAAGGTAGCGCATATACTCGAACAGTCTCCGCAACAGGAGGACATCCTCCCTATACCTGGTCAATCATTTCCGGGGCACTGCCGGACGGGTTGACAGTAAACAGCGCAACCGGAACCATCGGCGGGACGCCAACAACGAGCGGCACGTCCGGTTTCACCGTCCAGGCGACAGACGCCATCGGAGTAACCGCTTCGAATACGTACAGCGTTTCCATATATAGTCCGATGTCGATTTCAACCGACTCGCTGCCGTTTGCCGTCACCGGATCAGCCTACAGCCAGACAATATCCGCACTCGGCGGCCTTCCTCCCTACGCCTGGTCGGTTTCCGCCGGCGCTCTTCCCGCAGGTCTTTCTTTGAATGCTGCCACCGGCGTTCTCTCCGGCACTCCGACTGCAACCGGCACATTCAATTTCACGGTAAAAGCAACCGTTGCCAATAACGACAGTGTCACCCGCCCACTTTCGATGATCGTGTATAATCCACTCGCTATTTCTTCCGGAAACTCATACTACTCAGCCGGCAGTGCCTATAGCCAGGCACTGGTCGCCACCGGCGGAAAGCCTCCCTACTCCTGGGATATCATCTCGGGCTCTCTTCCTGCCAACATGACGCTGGACAGTGCCACCGGCATAATAAGCGGCACATCAACCGCTGTAGGAACCAGCAGTTTCACCCTTCAGGCAACCGACGCGAACGCCACGGTTATCAGTAAAGCCATAACCCTCACCTCCTACCTGGCTGTTACCGGTTTTCAGCCGGCCAACGGCAGCACTGTTCCGGCCGATGCCATTGTGCAGGCAACCTTCAGCGATCCGCTCAACCCCGCCACGGTTACCGCCGGCAACTTCATGGTATATCGCGATGGGGGAGTCAAGGCAGTTGCCGCGGGAAGTAATCACACCGTTGTGCTGAAGACCGGCGGCACGGTGACTGCCTGGGGATATAACGGTTACGGCATAAGCACGGTGCCTGCCGGTCTTACCGGGGTCGCCACCATAGCCGCGGGGGAGAAACACACCCTGGCGCTGAAAAGCGACGGCACGGCGGTTGCCTGGGGATTGAACGACTATGGCCAGATCACGGTCCCGGAGGGGCTCAGCGGGGTCATTGCCATGTCCGCAGGGAACAATCACACCCTGGCCCTGAAGAGCGACGGCACAGTGGTTGCCTGGGGAGATAACAGTTACGGTCAGTCCACGGTTCCGGCCGGTCTGACCGGGGTCATTGCCGTTGCCGCCGGGACTAATTACTCCCTGGCAGTGACGAACGACAACGCAGTGGTTGCCTGGGGATATAACGGGTCCGGTCAAGCTGCCCCCCCGACGGGTCTTGCCGGTGTCGTTGCCATTGCGGCAGGGGTCAGTCACTCAGTGGCGTTGAAGAGCGACGGGACCGTGGTCAGCTGGGGAAGCACCTCTAATGGCCAGGGCACGGTTCCGGCCGGTCTGGCCGGGGTCATTGCCATTGCCGCCGGGTCTTATCACACCGTGGCTCTGAAGGCTGACGGCACGGTGGTCGCCTGGGGAAGGAATTATGAGGGGCAGATCACCGTTCCGGCGGGTCTCACCGGGGTCATTGCCGTTGCCGCCGGGGGAAATCACACCGTGGCGCTGAAGAGCGACGGCACGGTAGCCGCATGGGGATATAACGGTTACGGCGAGTCCGGGGTCCCGGCGGGGTTCAGCGTCAGCGGGAATACGGTCAGCGGTACGCTCGCCTATGACGCTCCCTCGCGGACCGTAACCTTTACCCCTTCAGCGCCGCTCCTCGTCGATACTTACTACCATGTAAAAATTGCGGGTGTCACCAGTCAGGCCGGGGTGTCACTTGCGGCTCCGGTCAATTGGAGCTTTAAAACTCACGTCTTATACATAAACACAGCATTACCATCTGGGACCACCGGTGCCGGCTACAACCATCGCCTTGTTGTCAGCGGTGGATCTGCACCTTTTACCTGGTCAATCACTTCGGGCGCTCTTCCCGCCGGGTTGACCCTGGACCGTGACACCGGCATTATCAGCGGCACTGCGACCGAAGCAGTAACCACAGGTTTTACGGTTCAGGTAACCGACGCTACGGCAGCTGTCTTCAGCAAGGCTTTAGCCCTCACCATCCACCCGACGGTCACTGGCTATAATCCGGCCAACGGCGCCACTGTTCCGGTGAATACCCTCGTGCGGGCAACCTTTAGCGATCCGCTCACTCCCGCCACTGTAACCGCTGACAACTTCACACTCATTCGCGGCGAAGCGCCTAAAGCCATAGATGCAGGATCCGTGCACACCGTAGCGTTGAAGGTAGACGGCACAGTGGTTACCTGGGGAAGTACCAGTTACGTCCCGACCGGTCTCGCCGGGGTCACCGCCATAGCTGCCGGAGGCTCTCACACCGTGGCGCTGAAAAGCGACGGCACCGTGGCCGCTTGGGGATATAACGCGTACGGACAGACTTCGGTCCCTTCTGGCCTCACCGGTGTCACTGCTATTGTTGCGGGTGGATATCACACGGTGGCTCTGAGGAATGACGGCACGGTGGCAGCATGGGGACTTAACGGTTCCGGTCAGTCCACGGTCCCTTCAGGCCTCACCGGTGTCATTGCCATAGCCGCGGGAACTGAACACACTATGGCGCTAAAGAGCGACGGTACGGTGGTCGGCTGGGGGTACAGCAGT
The DNA here is from genome assembly GCA_964432205.1 of uncultured Geobacter sp. GTDB lineage: Bacteria > Desulfobacterota > Desulfuromonadia > Geobacterales > DSM-12255 > Geomobilibacter. The sequence goes on from CAYSMK010000049.1 coordinate 9,178, forward strand.
ACGGTCCCGGTCGGCCTGACCGGGGTTGTTGCCATCGCGGCAGGGGGCCGGCACACCGTGGCGCTGAAGAACGACGGCACAGTGGTCGCTTGGGGAGATAACTACTCCGGCCAGACCTCTGTCCCGGTCGGCCTGACCGGGGTTGTTGCCATAGCAGCAGGGGACCGGCATACCGTGGCGCTGAAGAACGACGGCACAGCAGTCGCTTGGGGAGGTAACGGTTACGGTCAGACTACAGTCCCGAGTAGCCTCACCGGGATCATTGCCATAGCTGCCGGGGGCGATCACACCGTGGCTCTGAAAAGTGACCGCACGGTAGTTGCGTGGGGATATAATTATTACGGCCAGACTACGGTCCCGGGGGTGTTGTGTCCCGTCAATGCTGTTGTCAGCGGCACACTCACGTATGACCCGGCATCGCTGACCGTAACCGTAACCCCTTCAGCACAACTTATCGACGGGGCCACCTACTATGCCACAATTGCAGGTGTCGCAAGTCAGACGGGAGTGCCGCTTGCCGCTCCGTTTAGCTGGAGCTTTAAAACGTACGATGCATTAAAGATAGTTACCGCAGCATTACCCGCCGGCGTCACCGGAGCGGGTTACGACCAGCCGCTCAATGCCAGCGGTGGACGTGCTCCCTATACCTGGGTTATCACCACGGGTGCACTACCTGCCGGCCTGGCTCTAAACAACGACACCGGGATCATCAGCGGCACCTTGGCATCTGCCGGAATCGCCGATATTACCGTTCAGGTAACCGACGCGAACGGTACGAGCAAAAGCACCGCCTTAACCATCACCAGTCACCCGGCGGTCACCGGCTATCTGCCGCCTAACGGCTCCCTTGTTCCGCTCAACACTATTGTGCAGGCGACGTTCAGTGATCCGCTCAATCCTGCCACGGTAAACGCGAATAATATATTTCTGTTCAGTAACGTGGGCACCAGGGGAATAGCCGCGGGATTCTCTCACAACGTGGCGCTGAAAAGTGACCGTACGGTGGTTGCCTGGGGAGATAACTATTACGGACAGGCCACGGTCCCGACGGGCCTCACCGGGGTTAAAGCCATTGCTGCAGGGGGATATCACTCGGTCGCACTGCAGGTCGATGGCACGGTGGTCAGTTGGGGAGAGAACGGTTCCGGTCAGAGTACGGTTCCGGCTGGCCTCTCCGGAGTCGTCGCCATCGCTGCGGGATACTATCACACCGTAGCACTGCAGAATGACGGCACGGTCGTCGCCTGGGGACGTAACTATGAGGGGCAGTGTACGGTCCCGACCGGCCTCACCGGGGTCATTGCCATCGCTGCAGGGGACGGCCACACCGTGGCGTTGAAGAGTGACGGCACGGTGGTCGCCTGGGGATATTCGTCAACGGTACCGGAAGGCGTTACCGGGGTCATCGCCATCGCTGCAGGGAACGGTCACACCGTGGCGTTAAAGAACGACGGCACGGTAGTCGCCTGGGGATATAACGGTAACGGCCAGGCCACCGTCCCCCCGGGTCTCAGCGGGGTCACCGCCATCGCCGCGGGATCTTCTCATACGGTGGCCCTTAAGAACGACGGCATGGTGGTTGCCTGGGGCGATAACAATTCCGGCCAGACCACACTACCTGCCGGTCTCAGCGGGGTCACCGCCATCGCCGCGGGATACAATCATACGGTGACCCTGAAGAACGACGGCACAGTGTTCGCCTGGGGCCAGTATTCCGGCCAATCCACGATCCCGGCGGCCGTGAGTCCCAGCGCTAAAGCGGTCAGCGGTACGGTCACCTATGACCCGGCCACGCTGACCGCAACCTTTACCCCTGCAGCGCTACTCAGCAACGGGGTCACCTACTATGCCACCATTGCCGGTGTCACCAGTGAGGCAGGGATACCTCTAACCGCTCCGCTTAACTGGAGTTTTATGGCACTGGATTCGGACTATCCTCTTAACATCATATTTACCGGTACCGGTACCGGCAGAGTAGACCTGAGTTCCGGGGGGAGTTGCACAAGCAATTGCAGTCAAACCTTCACGCAACTATCCGTCACATTAACGGCAGTTCCTGCTAACGATACGATCTTCGGCGGCTGGAAAGGGTGCGATTCGGTTATTGGTAATCAGTGCACGGTATCTCCCACCGGCATAAGAAATGTTATCGCTACGTTTATAATACCTGGAGAGCCGGTAATTTTGGCCGTTGACAAAGTTGGCAGTGGCAGCGGCTCGGTTATAAGCACCCCGAGCGGGATCAACCTGACCAACAGCTGGTACGGCACGGCTCAATTCCCGGCCGGCAGTATCGTCACTCTGACAGCTGCCCCTGACAGCGGCTCGACTTTCAGCGGCTGGCGGGGGGCATGCAGCGGTTTGGGCAACTGCACCGTTACTATTAACGCCGAGACAACGGTCAGCGCTGTCTTCACTACCACGGCCATCGGCAACCCAGGACCGGTCAAGATGTATAATCAGTTTTTCTCACTCTTCCAGGACGCTTACAACGGCCTGCTGGAAGGGTCGACAGCTACCATATCCGCAAACAGTCTCAACATATTCGAGAATCTGGTTTTCAATCGCAACGTGGCGGTCACCCTCAAAGGGGGCTACGACAGCAGTTTCGGAACAAGCAGCGGACAAACGGTTATTCGGGGAACACTTATCATCACAAGCGGTTCGGTCGTACTGGAAAATATCATCATTCAGTAGCGCTTGGAACGTACACTGCCTGTTCCGGACCGCTTACGCCCCGGAGGCCAGAATGCACGCTGACCCCGTTGAGGCCGCGTTCGGCGAACAGGCGATATAGAGCTCATATTGACCGGACAAATGCCGTTCATGCTCCACGACATAGTGCTGCTGGTGGGGTAGCCCGATTGACGGGGTTTACTGACAAGGCTGCTTGTGTTGGCGTTTGCTAATTTAGTCTTCTTTCCATAATGATTTTTTTGTCATACAAAATCAGTGTTTTTTCCCGTGGTTCCATAAAATTATCCACTTTGTTGCAACTGTTTTTCATTCTCTCTGACCCTTACTGGCACATAAAAATAATCACCCCGTGCACAATAGGTATTGACACATAATTACAGTCAGTTAAGTGCCGTGCGTATACCTTGTGCAAAATGCAAAAGTGCCGATCATTACGTGACATTCGTGCAACATATCCACAGTTATCTGTTGGTTATCCACAGGTGCCGTGGATAAACTCATTAATTAGGTTGTTGTAATTTTGTGTTGCCTGGTTGGGCCGGTACATTGGTGGGAGTTGTTGCCGGTACGCAGGTGAAATTTACCGGTTATGCTGTCCCCGGGTTTCAGCTTTGACCTTCCCCTCGAAAACTGATAAGGAAGGGGTGTCTGGCAGTACTTAGGTGCGGAGGTACGGCGGTGGTCGTCGTCAATGAATTGTGGAACGGAACGTGCCCTCGAAGATACGAATCATCTGATCTCCTGTAATCGCGTTGTAAAATAATCCCTCAAAATTAGAAGGTTAGAGTTTGCCGTCCGGGGAATTAACCTGACGGCTTGGTCCATGTATGAGTGAAAAACCCGAATTTGAAATAGTCCTCCAAGAGCAGCGGCGTCTGTCTGAACTGCTTACCTCAATCGAGGAGACGGCCAGGCAGAACAAGGCGAAGATCGCCAATCACGACGCCTACACCGCCGAACTGGAGAAGGAACGCCTTGAGTCGGTAAGCTGGCGTGAAAAGAACGCGCTAGCGTTCAAGCTCGTCGAGAACGATAAATTTGATCCCGCCAGATATCTCACCTCCTTCCAGATGACTGACAGCCCGTACTTCGGGGTTGTCGGGATCAACGACACCGACCGGAGGATCGGTGCAAAAGAATATCTCATCGGGAAGCAAGGGTTCGTATCCCATGACAACCGGGCATTGATCGTAGACTGGAGAAAGGCCCCGATCTCGCGCTTTTTCTATGACTACGAAGTCGGAGAGGAATACCTCGAAACCATTCAGGGTAAAGACCGGGAAGGGGTGATAACCCGGCGTGACACGGTAGAGATCGCGAAACGCTCGCTCAGGCGCATCGAATGTGGCGCGGACCTGTACGAGTTGGCCGGTGGCACATGGGTGAAAAACGAAAAGCAGTATCATACGACCACTGACACCAAGGTGGCGAACCAGGACCACCGCATGGTGGATATCGTCTCGCTGATCTCTCCCGATCAGTTCCGGATGATTACTTCGGATGTCACCGACGGTTGCACCCTGATCACCGGTGGCGCCGGCAGCGGCAAGACGGTTGTGAGCCTCCACCGGTTGTCGTGCCTTCAGTTCAACTATCCCGACAGATTCACGCCTGACCGCTGTCTTGTCCTCATGTTCAACAAGGTGCTCCGTAACTACGTCAGACAGACTTCCTCCGAGCTTCTCGGCAGCACCAGGGTGGACACGTTCAGCGCCTGGGCATTGAGTGCCATCACCGCCCTGACCGGCAAGATTATCAAGCCGGTTGCGGGCGATGACCTGACAGCGCAGAAGAAATCGTCGCAGCTGTCCGGCTTGCTGGCCCGTTATGTCAAAGAAGTGCGGGAAGCAGACCCGATTCAGGATCTGTGGCGATTTTACGGCCAGCCATACGTTCTGGATGCCATGTTTGGCGAAGGAGGGGGGAGAGAAGCGTTTCTGGCCGATTTGCGCCGGCGTTACGCGGTCAGAAACCAGGCCGTGTCGTTTGCCGACCTGAGCGTTCTCCTGCGGCTTTGCCAGATGCGCGAGAAAGACGGACCGGTCCGCGATGCCCTCGGTTGGTACGCCCATATCGTCGTGGACGAAGGGCAGGATCTTTCGCTCCTGGAGCTCGAGGCCATTCTCGCGGCAACGGACGAGCTAAACAGCATAACCCTCAGCGCAGACAGCAAGCAGAAGATACTGTCCTGGGTCGATGCGGCCGCCTTCGGTATGTTTCACAAAAATCTGCAGGAGGTCGGGGTGAGCAACGAGGCCCTGTCCGTTTCCTACCGCTGCCCCAAAGAGATCATGGCGCTGGCTTCCAGAATCAGCAACCGGGAGAGTGAACAGGTCGGCAGGCATTCCGGCGTCCTTGAGTACCACAAGGCCGCGGATGAGGAGAGCGCCCTTGTCATGTTGCGCCAGCTTGTGGAGAAACTGGTGGCCGAGGATCCGTACAGCCTGACTGCTGTCATCTGCAAGAAAAAGACGGACGAAAAAATGCTCCACAAGGCGTTACGTGGCGTACATGGGTTGCATGAGCCGGGTGAGTTGACCTTCGAGCCGGGAGCTCTGGTCACGATTGCCCATCAGGTAAAGGGGGTAGAATTCGCAAACGTGATTCTTTATGACCCGAATACGAAGGATTTCAGGAAGTCTGCGTTAGACCGGAATCTGCTCTATGTCTGCGTTACCCGTACCTGCAAGCGTCTGGACATAGTGTATTGGAGGGATCTTGCCGCAGGGTTGGCGTAATGAATGATAATGTCCCCATAACCTCGGGACGAGAAGACAAAAGAAAGAAGCCCACCGATTCAGTTGGTGGGCTTTCATATTTTTCGACATGTCCTGGACGTCCGTGTGAAGCACAACCTGGCAAAAATTGGCATGTTATGGTTCAAATTGCACAGATTCCATGACGTGAACTGTTTATTTCTTTTTGACTGCCTTAGCTTTGGTAGTCTTGACAGGTTTTTCTTTCTTTGCTGCGATATTAGAAGCTCTTACCTCTCTGGCCTTGGCAAGATTATCAGCAAGTCCTCTTTCAAGGGCAGACTTCCTTCTGGCATCTGAGAAGCTCTTAGCAGCCAAGGACTGTTTACCTGGGATGCCAAACTGCTTCTTGTATTGACCGGGTTTCAGATTATGTGCCTGCTTAAGATGACGAGCAAGGGTTTTGAATCCACCCTTACCACACACCATACAGATTACTTCGTTCTTCTTGAATGCCTCTTTTACGGTAAGTGCTGGTATTGTTTCTTCGGTTGCCGATGATGCTGGTACTTCACCAGACTCCAGTGCTTTCAGGGCTGCATGTACCTTTTGAAGCTCTTGGAGAAGTTCCTCTGTGGTCATAGGTGAGGTTGCTGCGTGTGACGATACAATCTCTGCTGCCATTTCTGTAATTGTTGCCATATATCCTCCTTTTTTATTGTCTCTTCTGTAATCCATTATCAGGCAATAGCATTAGATGTCAAATTTAAAACGGATCCATACCTCTGGACTATCATGCTTTGGAGTGATTAGGATGTGCCAGATTCGATTACGCAACCGTCAGGGGCCTTCTCGTGGTCCCACAAGCCAGTAAATAGCATAAGGCAGTGATTGTGATTAACTTACTTATCATATGGCTCTACGCTAAATGAGTGAAACTGGAAGATGGTGTTCAATGGTATATGCAACTCAAATGGTCATTGCTAGGGTAGGGAAGTATGCCCTGTATCTTATCTTAACGGCGTCAATATCTGCGTCACTACCTACTGGAAAAAAGCAAGGGACTTAAGTATAAACCACCCACCTAAGTCCCTGTATTGTATGGCGGAGGTACATGGGAATCGAACCCACCCGGGAGATTTCTCATCCCCCACACCGGTTTTGAAGACCGGGGCGCCCACCAGCGACGCATGTACCTCCATGTATGGCTGTAACACGGAGAAGGTTGAAATGTAGGCGGGAATAATAGCGTATCGCCCCGCTGCCAGTCCATGAAATTCTGCGAAGAGCTGCGTTCTTTTTCCGCTTCCACGGCGGCTCTCTCGGCTTGTCAACCGGAAGATAGGTGCTACACTCCCTGATAATTCAATTCCAGGAGGCTTGTGCATGAAATGGTTGTTGATGCGAAGAGATAGCCAATTTCATCGAAAAGCTCTATTGAAAATACGATTGGTTGGGATGGATATAAAGCCCGTGGCGGCCCCACGGGTCTTTTTTTGTATACACCCCCTTGTTTGCTGCCGGAAATAAGGAATAATTTAATCGAGAAAGAGATAACCAGCATCCGTCCGGAGGAGAGATATGGCAGGAAACAGCGAAACGTTGCGGGATCACCTGGCGGCCTATCGTGACGGGAAGCGGACTTTTGAGAACGCTTTCCAGGGCGTGGCCCGGATGATCCTCGGGGCCGGGTTCGAGAAGGTGGTGGTGAACGGCCGCACTACCTACGACTTCAACGTCTTCCGGACCGGGAAGAAGCATACGATCGGCATGTACGACGAGATCAACAGCTTTGTCTCGTACGTCAAGGACGCGGCAGAAGGGGGCTCCTCCAAGGAGATGGCCTTTGTTCTGGTGGGCGAACCGGGGAACGGCAAGACCTTCTTTGTCGAGTTCCTCTGCAGCCGCTACCGGGAATTCCTCTCCCTGGATGGAAACCGGCGCTACACCTACCGCTACACCGGGCTGGAAAAGCTGGGGCACTACGGCCGGATCAACGTCATCGATTCCCAGACCTACGAAGACCCGATGATCCTGGCCATGAACCTCCTGCCGACCGTCGACGCCAGCCGCCGGTTTCTGGTCGACACGGCAGGGTTCTCGGAAGGCCAGCTGACAACGGTCTACGAGAACTACCGGCCGCTCGGCGCCTGCAGCGGCTACATCTGGGAGGATATCCGGACCTTCTGCGACGGGGACCTGGACCGGATGCTGGAGTTCATCGAGGTGGTGCCGGTGCCGCTTTCCGAGAGCCTGGGGACCGTTACCGGCAAATACCCGGCCAAGGACAAGATCACCTCTTCGTCCGTGGACCTCCTGGGGGAGGAGTCGATCCAGCGGCTCCTGCACATCTCCGATACCAACAACCCCTACCGCTTCGACTTGCGGCGCGGCGCCCTGGCCCGGGTGGCCGGCGGCGGCATCCACTTTTCCGACGAGATCTTCAAGAACAAGAAGGACCTGGTGCAGGTCTACCTGGGGGTGATCCAGAACCGGGCCATCGAGATCGACGGCTACCGCTGGCCCATCGACTCCCTGATCATCGCCACCAGCAACAACTCCGAGTTCAACCGGTTCCTGGCCGAGAAGGAAGAGGCCCCGATCGTGGACCGCTGCCGGATCTGCTACGTCTCCCACAACACCAACTACCGGCTCCAGGAGGGGTTGACCGCCTATGCCATCGGCAGTGAGGCCAAGACCACCCTGACCAAGGAGGCGCTCCACCAGGACCCGAACCTGAACTATGCCGCCTCCGTCGGGGTGGTGCTGACGAGGCTGCCCCGTTCCGAAAAGCTGACCCCCATCGAGACCATGAAACTGGCGGCCGGCGAGGTGGCCGGGGAGAAGAGCATCAAGGCCCTGGCCGAGGTGATCGACACCCTGGGACAGGACCCGGACATCACCAAGCGGTTCGGCCAGCGGGGGATGGGACACCGGAGCCTGGGGCGGTCGATCCAGCTGCAGGTGGAGAGCTCCGAGACCAACGAAGGGCGCTGCATGTTCGCCTACGACATCTTCAAGACCCTGGAGCGGGTGGTCCTGGACTACGTGGTGGAGACCAACGACCGGGCCAAGTACCTGGAGGACCTGAAGATCGCCAAGGGGCTCTACCGCGAGCGGATCATGACCGAGATGTTCAACGCCTACATGGATGAGCCCTACGCCATCCGCAAGGACGTGATGAACTACGTGAATATGATCATCGGCATCGATGCCGAGAACCTGGGGCCGGACAAGATGTGGAAGTACAAGGACCCCCAGACCCGCGAACTGAAGGCGCTGAAGATCGACGAGCGGTACGTGAAGAGCGTGGAGGAGCGGATCGGCCTGAAGACCGAGGAGCAGCGGGAGTCGTTCAGGACCTCCATCCGCAAGATCTATGGCCAGAAGATCTCGGTCGACCCCAACTACGACTTCATGGACAACCTGGAACTGGTGAAGGCGGTGACCGACGTGCGGCTGAAATCGGACATCGCCGGTGCCGGGAGCCTGATCGGCGCCCTGGCCAACCGGACGAACGAGGAGAACCAGAAGCTGTACGACCGGATGATCAACACGATGCTGGAGAAGCTGGGGTATTGCCGGACCTGTTCGCAGAAGACGATAGAATACTTCTGCACGCAGGAAGACGAGAATTGACCCTGCTCGGGGCTCCGGGCTCGGGGCTGGGGGGGACCCCAAGGCCACGAACAACGAGCGTTTTTCCCGAGCCCCGAACCCCGAGCCCTGAGCGATTTTATGTCACGTGACCTGCAAACATATCTCGAAGCACTGAAGGCAAAGGGCCTCACCCCCGAGCGGGAGGCGCGGCTTGCGGCCGAGCTGGAGACGGCCGGCGCCGACCACGCGCCACCGGTTCCGGAACCCCGGACCGGGCCGTTTGCCGGCTTCTTCCGGAGCGTCTACGCCGCTGCCGACCTCTTGGACCTGCAGCGGGGGACGACGGCACAGCGGCCGGTGACGCAGCTGCAGAAGTCCCTGGACGAGCTCCTGGAGCGGGACCGCAGGCGGGAGGAGGACGGCTTCCCCAGAAAGATCCGGGTGGGGAAGCTGGTGAAACCGGGGCGGGGGACTGCCGGCAAGGTGGTGGTCGTGCCGACCACCGAGGAGGAGAAGTTCATCCACGACCCGACCGTCCGCCCCCAGGAAGAGGGTGGTACCGGCGGCACCGGCGACGAGGGTGAGGGGGAGGTCATCGGCGAACAGCCGGTCCGGCCCGAGGGACAGGGCACCGGCACCGGTCCGGGCCAGGGGGAGGGGGAGACCCACGAACTGGAGTCCAGCGCCTACGACCTGGGCAAGACCCTGACCGAGAAGTTCCAGCTTCCCAACCTGAAGGAAAAGGGGAAGAAGCGCTCCCTGACCCGCTACACCTACGACCTGACCGACCGCAACCGCGGTTTCGGCCAGGTGCTGGACAAAAAGGCGACCCTGCGAAAGATCATCGAGTCCAACATCTCCCTGGGGAACATCCCGGACGTGGCGGACATCGACCCGTCCCGCTTCCTCATCGCCCCGAGGGACAAGGTCTACCGTATCCTCTCCCGGGAGAAGGACTACGATTCCCAGGCAATGGTCTTTTTCCTCAGGGACTATTCCGGTTCCATGTCCGGCAAGGTGACCGAACTGGTGGCAACCCAGCATGTCCTGATCTACAGCTGGCTCATCTACCAGTACGCCGGCCAGGTGGAGTCCCGGTTCATCCTCCACGACACCGAGGCCAAGGAGGTGCCGGATTTCTACACCTACTACAACTCCCAGGTGGCGGGGGGGACCGAGGTGGCCAGCGCCTACCGGCTGGTGAACGAGATCGTTGCCAAGGAGAGCCTGGCAAAGGACTACAACATCTACGTCTTTCACGGCACGGACGGCGACGACTGGGATTCCGGCGGAGAGAAGGCGCTCCCGGAGCTGCGGGAAATGATCCGCTATGCGAGCCGGGTCGGCGTCACCGTTGCCGAGCACGGCCTGGGGGCCTCGGGCGGTACCGAGGTGTCCCGGTATCTGGAGAACTCGGGGCTGCTCACGGAGAGGCCGGAGCTGATCCGGATGGACGTGATGCAGGAGGATGCGGACGAGGCGCGGCTGATCGAGGGGATAAAGAAGCTCATTTCATGAGCTTCAGGTATAGGCATTCGTTCGCTGTGCTCACAGGCGAAGGTAAAGAAAATCTCTACCTTTACCTCTACCTTTACCTGGATTGAATATGGAACTGATCAATCAACATACCAAGGCGATCATGGAAGGGTGCAAGGAGCGGGCGCGGGATGCCGGGCTCTCCTTCACCGACGAGTCGCTGGAGTACATCGTCACCAACCGCGACCTCCTGGAGCTGATGCCGAAGGTGATGATCCCCACCCTCTACGACTACTGGGTCCACGACCTGGAGGTGCTGAGGGAAAAGGGGAAGTACGAGCTCTATCCCCACAACCCGTACGAGACGGTGATCAACACCCGGCCACCCATCTCCTTCTACAACGACAACAACCCGGACTGGCTGAACGTGATGATCTTCTACCATGTCCTGGGGCATATCGACTTCTTCCAGAACAACCTCTACTTCCGCCACACCTGGGACTACGATTTCACCGGTCAGGCCCTGTCGGACAAGCGGTTGATCGCCAGGCTGCGGAGCGAAAAGGGACACTGGGTCGACTACGTCATCGAGTTTGCCCGGGGGATCGACAACCTGGTGAACTACCACGGCGAGCTGGCCAAGCTCTATGTCCCGGACACGGCCGTCATGTCGGAGCGGCTCGACTATTACTTCGACGTCTTTCTCCAGCGGCTGAAGCATGTCCCGGTGAGCGACTACATGAAGGAGGTCGCCCGCTACAACGACTGTCTGAAGGAGTTCGGCGAGCAGGGGGAGAAGACCTTCTTCGGCGAAGCGGTGAAAAAATACCCGGAACTGGAGGCCCACTTCGCCAAGCAGGACGGCTGCCTGAGCCCGCGGCGCGACCTCCTCCAGTACCTGATGGACGAGTCGCCGTTTCTGAACCGGGATGAAAACGAGTGGATGAAGCAGATCCTGGAGATCGTGCGCAGCACCTCCATCTTCTTCCAGCCCCAGATCCGGACCAAGATCATGAACGAGGGGTGGGCCAGCTACTGGCACGAAAAGCTGTTCCTCCAGGATGACCGGATCAAGGGGCACGAGGTGGATTTCGCCCGGGTCCATGCCGGGGTTACCTCGCTGCCGCGGGTGGGGCTCAACCCCTATGCCCTGGGGATGCGCCTCTTCACCTGGCTGGACGAACTGGGTGACACGGGGCGGTACTCCCTCGCCTACCAGCGGCTGGCCGCCAGTGAGGCCCGCAAGGGGTTCGACACCGGTGCGGGCCAGGGGCAGGAATTCATCTTCCGGGTCAGGGAAAACCTCTGCGACTACCTGTTCGTGAAGGAGTTCATCGACCAGGATTTCACGGACCGCTACAAGCTGTTCGTGGTCGACCGGCGCCTGGACCAGCAGCGCCAGGTCTGGCAGTACTACGTGAAGAGCCGGAAGAGCGAGGACTACCGGCAGATGCTCCTGGACACCCTCTATCACCCGCCGGTCATCGAGATCGACCAGGAGCGGACCTACGGCGGGCAGCTCTCGCTGGTGCACCGTTTCGAGGGGAAACAGCTGGTGCGGGAGTACCTGGCCAACACCATGCTGGGAATCGGCTTCCTCTGGGGCGGGCCGGTGTCGCTGGAGACGAGCGATGCGATCCTGGAGCGCCCCTCGGGAGGTCCCCAGGGGGAAGGGGCCGGGGGGGGCGAAATCCGCTGGCAGCGGGTGAAATACACCATGCAGGAGAAGGTCCTCTCCCGCCAGGTCCTTTGAGAGAATAGATCATGACGAACGTTGAGAAAGCACTGAAACACCTGAGCCGGAAAATGAGCGAACGGGAACAGAGCCTGGCCATCCCCTTCGACGAATATCTCCAGGTCCTTGCCAGCCACCCGGACACGGTGCTCCGGTCCGTCTTCCAGACCTTCCACGACATGATCCATGCCTATGTGGGCACCGGGTACGACGAATATCCGGACGACCCGGAGTCGATCAACTACGTGAATTACGACTGCAGCCGTCTCTTCGTCGAGAACAGCGACCGGCCGTTCTTTGCCGACCGGCTCTTCGCCAACCGGCTCATCAACCATGTTGAAGCCATGCGCAGCGGTGCCCGCCAGAACAAGATCTACATCTTCCGGGGGCCGCCCGGCTCGGGCAAGAGCACCTTTCTGAACAACCTGCTGATGAAGTTCGAGGAGTACGCCAACACCGAAGCCGGCCGCCGCTACGAGGTGGTCTGGCGCCTGGACCGGCGGGTCCTTGGGCAGATCGGGGAGAGCCAGGTGGGCACCTTCATGGACAAGCTCTCCTCCCTGCTGGACCAGTATGAGCTGGGCCAGGAAGAGCTGGTGGAGATGAAGAACTCCCTCCACCGGATGGGTGACTATGTGGAGGTGTCCTGTCCCTCCCACGACAGCCCGATCCTGCTGGTACCCAAGGGGGACCGGCGGGCCTTCTTCGACGACCTGTTCCGCAACGACGAGTTCAAGTGGAAGCTGTTCACGGAAAAGGAGTACGACTGGGTCTTCCGCGAAACGCCCTGCACCATCTGCAGTTCGCTCTACCAGGCTCTGCGCCAGCGGCTGGCAAAGCCGTCGGAGGTCTTCAGGATGATCTACGCCCGGCCGTACCGCTTCGACCGGCGGGTGGGGGAGGGGATCAGCGTCTTCAACCCGGGCGACCGGCCGACGCGACAGAACGTCCTCACCAACGAGCTGCTCCAGCGGAAGATCGATATTCTCCTGGGGGACAGCAACGAGGTGAAGTACCTCTATTCCAGCCTGGCTAAGACCAACAACGGCATCTACGCCCTGATGGACGTGAAGTCCCATAACGCCGAGCGACTCCTGGAACTGCACAACATCATCAGCGAGGGGATTCACAAGGTGGAGGACCTGGAGGAGAACGTCACCTCCCTCTTCATCGCCCTGATGAACCCGGAGGACGAGAAGGCGACCGAGGGAGTCGCCTCGTTCTCGGACCGGATCGAGTTCATCAACACCCCCTATGTCCTTGACCTGAATACCGAGGTGGAGATCTACCGGAACATCTTCGGCAAGCATATCGACGAGCATTTCCTGCCGCGGGTGCTGCACAACTTCGCCCGGGTGATCATCTCGACGAGGATGAACCGCTCTTCCGAGGCGCTCCTGGAGTGGATCGGCACGTCGATAAAATACTCTCTCTTCTGCGATGACTACCTGCAACTGCTGAAGATGGAGATCTACACCGGTCACATCCCCTCCTGGCTCACGGAGGAGGACCGAAAAAGGCTGAACGCCAAGCGCAGGCGCAGGATCATTGCCGAGTCGGAACAGGAGGGGTTGATCGGCTTCTCCGGCCGGGACGCCATCAAGATCTTCAGTGATTTCTATGCCGCCTACATGCGCAAGGACAAGCTGATCAACATGTCCCAACTGGTCAACTTCTTCACCAAGTGGCGCAAGGATCTGGCCACGGAGATTCCGGCGGGTTTCATCGATTCCCTGGTCTGCAACTACGACTACACGGTGCTCCAGGAGGTGAAGGAGTCGCTTTACTACTACAACGAGGAGCAGATCGCCCGCGACATCCTCAACTACATGTTCGCGGTCAGTTTCGAGCCGGGAGCGGTGGAGGTCTGCGGGTTCACCGGTGACCGGCTGGAGATCAGCGAGGAGTACCTGTCGGTGATCGAGGGGCGGCTCCTGGGGGCCGAGATCGAGGACGTCTCCCAGCGGAGGACCTTTCGGGCCGAGGTGCAGAAGGAGTACACCTCCCGGGCGCTCACCCAGGAGATCATGGTGGAGGGGCTGGCCCCGCGCGAGACCCATCTCTACCAGTCACTGTACGAACGGTACGTCCACAACCTGAAGGAAAAGGTGCTGGACCCGTTCCTGGACAACGCCAATTTCCGCCGCGCCATCAAGGATTACGACACCGAGGCGTTCAAGACCTACGACCGCCGCATCCGCGACGACGTCACCTTCCTGATCAACAACCTCTGCGCCAACAAGTATCACTACACCAAGCAGAGCGCCAAGGAGGTCTGCGTCTACGTCATCGACAACGACCTGGCGAAGAAATTCCATTCGTAAAGCAGTTGAACACGGAGCCACAGAGGACACAGAGAAAATCATAAAAAATCTGGTCCCTGCAAACGTCAAAGTTCCCTTCCCTCTTACGGGGGAGCTGATTTCGTGGTTGCTCCGTGGTCTCCGTGTCTCAGTGTTTCAAATGCTTGTTCAGGATAATAAAGGTGTGAGATGAGCAGCGTGATGCTGATGTTCTTCATGTTCTGCGGCGGAATCGCCGTGGCCCTGCAGCCGTCCATCAACGGCCGCCTGGCCCAGCGGACCGGCATTGTCGAGAGTTCCTGCATCTCCTTTGCGGTCGGCACCCTGGCCCTCCTGCTGGTGGCGCTCCTGGCTGGGGAGGGGAGCTTCCGGCAGGTGGCGTCGGCCCGCTGGTGGGAGCTGACCGGCGGCTTTCTCGGCGCGCTCTTCGTCACCCTGACAATCATGGCAGTGCCGCGGATCGGCACGGCGTCGGCCATGGCCGCCACCATCACGGCCCAGCTGCTCACCGGTCTGGCTTTGGACCACTTCGGGATCTTCGGCCTGCGGACCGTGCCGGTCGACGGCAAGCGGGCGCTGGGGGTAGTGTTGCTCCTCATCGGTGCCGGACTGGTGTTCCGGAGGTAGCGGCTGTGATCGTTTCCCTGATCGCTGCCATGGCGAGAAACAGGGTCATCGGCCGGAACAACGCCCTGCCGTGGCATATCCCGGCCGATCTGCGCCGCTTTCGCGACCTGACCCTGGGCCACCCGCTCATCATGGGGCGAAAGACCTACGAGGGGATCGGGACGCCTTTGCCGGGCCGGCAGACCATAGTGGTCACCCGGCAGGAGGGGTACGCGGTCCCGGGCTGCGTCGTGGCCCATTCCCTGGATGCGGCGCTTGCCGCTGCAGGTTCCGCGGACGAGGTGTTCATCTGCGGCGGCGGCGAGCTGTACCGCGAGGCGCTCCCCCTGGCGGAGCGGATCTACCTGACCGTGGTGGCGCTGGAGGTGGCGGGGGATGCCGTTTTCCCGGAGCTGCCTCCCGGTACGTTCGTGGAAACCGGGCGGGAGGAGGTGGCCGGAGAGCCGGCCTGCACCTTTCTTACCCTGGAGCGGGTGTCAGGATTCGGGGGGTAATTCTCGCTGACCAGGTGAAGAATCCGGACTGGCAGGTGAGAAGGGCGGAAAAGAAGGGGAGGGTTGCAAAAGCGGTTCTGGAAGAAGTGGTGGACAGGATTAGGGCGATTCTGGGGGGGGGGAAGATGGATCAATCATCCAGAACAACCCCCACCCTCCCGTCCCGGAACGGACGATCCTTCCTGCTCTCGTTAACCAGGTTCATGAGGTAGGCGTCGTTCCTTGTGACGACGATATAGTTCTTCCGGTCCAATCCCATTGCCTTTAGGACTATAGCAGCGTCTCCATGCTGACGGCGCCCTTCTTCTTCATGGAGAAATATCTGAACTGTTCCGCGATCCTTCCTGACCAGCGGGTCTACCCGGTCAGGGGCGTAAACCGTGCATTTCTCACCTGCTTCCGACTCAAAACCGATGGCAAAGTCCCTGGATTCGGTGTTGACCGGTCTTCCCCGAAGGTTGACCAGAAAAAAGGGCATGGCTTCAGCAGTGCTATGCATAATCTTTTTCAAAGCCTCACGGCTTGAGGCTATATCCGGAGCCAAGCTGCAGGCAGGAGCATTTTTCTGCGGCCGAGAGCGCCCCCCACTCGCCTGCAGTACGGCGACAAGAGGCGTATCGGAGCGGCAGGCAAGCCCCTCGTTGTAGAGGCAGACCCGCATTTCCACCGTCGCTACGACGTATCCACCCTCTGCTGCAACCGTCTCCTCTCCTGCCTGAAAGGCATTCCGGAGCACTCCATGGACCCTGACGGCTGTCTCCGTCCGTTCCTCGATCAGCTCGCCAACAGCGGTCTGCCGATCAACCTTCACCCCTTTGACCGCCTCCAGGAGGTCAGCTTGAGCGATTACTCTTGCTGCCTCCACCGCATTTCCCCGGTCCATGGGCGAGCCGGTCTGCTTGGCAAAGCCGCGAGCCGTGGCGCTGACATAGCCGCCGATCCAGTCTACATGCGTCCCGGCTTGAACGGCAGTGACGGGCGTAACGGCAAGAATGCAGAGAAAGACCAGCAGGCTAAGCATAGAGCGTTTTCCCAATATCATCCCGCGTGCCCTCACAGCCCAGGTACACTTATGACTGGTACATCTTCCCTCGAAGAAGGCTGGGGATTATCCGACAACGGCAGCGACTGAACTGACGGTGAGGCTGCCTCATCATGAACACTCTGGACCGTGAATTGGCGCTGTTCCTTGTCGGACTTGTTCCCGTCGCCATCACTGGCAATTGCCGATACCAGATAGGTCCCGGCGTTAAGTGTAATTGGTGTAGTGGTCCGTGAACACTGTTTCTCAGTCGAACAGGCCAGGGAATCCTCCAGAACAATGACGCCGGTGTTAGCTCGAATGTCGTAGGAAATCTGTTCAATCCCCTTGTCATCCTCAGCCAGGATTTCGAAGGCAGTCCGATTGTCCGCATAAGCCTTGACCTTGAATTCCCGAATCTTCGGCTTGCTCCCCATCTTTCCGACCAAATCCAGGGCGGTGTTCATCGCCGATTTAAGCGGGTCCTTGGCATCCACTACCACCGCTTCCGTCATAGCAGACCTGTGTTGTTCCGGTCGTCCAGATCCCTTAGCCCAGCCCGTTTGAGTATCGATACGCCGTACCTTGTCTTTCATCAGCGTACTCCGCTGATTCACCTCATCGACCAACTGGAGCGAGTAGCCGACCGCGTACCTATACTGGCCTTGGGAGTTCTCATAGACCTCGGTGCTCTGCTGTGATAGCGGCGTACTGCTCTGCCGGTTCATGTAGAACTTGTGCTCGTTGGAGTAGTTGTCCGGATCAAACGGCACGACAACATCGATGACACCCGCATAACCGGCGTCGTTTCGTTCGTTGTCGATTCCCTCGGTAACGACCACCTGCTCCTTGTCGGCGGAGGCGATGATTCTGGTCACCGGCTCGTCCGACTGCCAGGTGATGTTGAAGCGCACCTCCCGCTCCATGAGGTGGGCGTCGTACTTTGTAATCACTGGGGCACCTGCCGCGGCGACACCTGTCAGCGCCACTGCGAGGGCCAGTGTAAGGATACATCCGATGAAGCACCGCATGGTTCCTCCTGTGTCGGTCATTGCAAGTTGACCGTTTTGATCCTGAACGACTCCTGAATGGCGGTAATTGTGGCGTTGAATTCCCGCGGCTCCAGCATCTCCGACAACTCCGCCCGGTTGAGGGCAATCATCAGCCGGGTCCTCTCGATCTTGTCCGTCACCGAATTGATGCCGGTTGCGATCACTCCTTCGTACTCGCTGCAATCGTCCATTGCCGGGTAGGCAGGGAAGGCTATCTTCAGTGTCTTGCGCTCCTCGCCGCTAACGGTGACGGTCACCACCCAGGCGGCGTTGATCGTCTCCTTGCGGCTGGCAGCACGCTTGCAGGCCCAGAGAAGATTCTTGGGCAGCCCTTTACCGGAGCCGGGGACGATAGCCTCGTACGTCGCGACGGCAGATATGCCGGAATCGCCAAGAGGAACTCGGCCGGGAGCAAGTGAGATCTCGGCCGGACCGCGCTCGTTCTTCTCGTAGCTACCTTCTTCGACCGCTTGCAGGACGTAGCCGATGACCAGACCCTCGCCTCCCATGCCATCACTGGAGCCGGTGGAAACGCCAAAGGTCGCCGAACCCTTGTTTGGCGATTCGCTCCCCGTGGCCCGAGCTTCCAGGGCCAGCTTTCTTTCTGCATCCAGAGCGAACCCTTCCAGCCGCAGAGCCTCCCCCACGTAGAGCTTTCCCGGTTTGAAGGCGATGTAGCCGGGGGCGAGCGGCTTTATGACCTGCAGGTCGTGCATGTTGAGTCGCTTGAAAAGGTCCGCCTCTATGCCGGCCGCTCCACCTAGGCCGCTGGGGGTAATTGCGGCAAGTCCCAGGGCGATCTGGTTGGCGCTCCCCTTGTCCAGGCGTTTCAGAGACTTCTCGATCCGGATTTTGTCGTCGGTTAGCGCCCCCTTGCCGGTGGCGTTGAACTGCTTGGACCACTCCGAGCCGATGTTATGCTGCTTCACCGGGAATTTCAGGACATGGTATTCCTGGCCGATGGTGGAACGGATGTCGACAGTGGGATTGGTAGCGCAGGCTGAGAGAAGGAGTACTCCGAGAAGAGGCAAGAGTGACAGGGGGATTTTCGGTTTATGGTTCATTCGTGGCATCGGTAGGTTCTCCTGATATCTGAATTTCAACACTGTTGTCAGCCGGCATATCGGTTCTTGACATGCAGCATCTAGGCTGTATATTGCAACAATGACCGGCAAGCAGCTGAAAAAATTGCTCGAACAAAATGGCTGGAGTCTTGATCGTATCTCCGGCAGCCACCACATTATGATCAAGGAAGGCTGCCGATCGATCCCGGTCCCGATTCACGGCACAACCGACCTGCCGAAGGGGCTGGCCAACGCCATCCTCAAGCAGGCAGGCATCAAGGAGTAACCGCTATGCTGGCTTATCCTGCACGTATTGCGAAAGACGATCAGGCCTATCTGGTCACCTTTCCGGACCTCGAAAATGTTGTCACCTACGGCGTGACGCTCGAAGAAGCACTGCTCAACGCCGAAGAGGCGCTGAACGGCTGCCTTGAATCGGACTTCGAGCGAAACTTCATTATTCCTGAGCCTTCCGCTCTCTCCGGTGACGGTATCCACCGGATCCCGGTGGCCCCGCACATCGCAGTGGCAATCCTGCTCCGCGCCCTGAGGGGTGGGCGGTCACAGGTGGACGTGGCCAGGCAGCTCAACATCTCCTACCAGGTTTACCAACGGCTGGAAAATCCCCGCAGGGCGAATCCCACTGTGAAGACCCTTGAAAAGATCGCTCGCATCTTCGGTAAGAGGGTGGATTTGGGGTTTGTGTAAATTCATTAGGGACCACATTCGCTCCCCTCTAGTGCAGCAAGTATTTCATTCCGTGTATATATAGCCTAAAAATTTACCGTTTTTTAAATGGGTCATCATAGCATTTTGCGCTAAAGGTAGTTTATCACCATCATACCCACCGCCTGGGACATTAGATGTAAAATTGTCGTAATTCGCTTCACTTATTTTAACTCTTCCGTCACTTAGAACTTCTTCTACAAATGCAACATGCCCATAAGGATTTATATTATATTCATCGTTGGTATACCAAACCGCTATTGCATTCTTTCGTGGGATATTACCTTTATTATTTGCTAAAACCCACCAATTTTTAGCATTACCCTTTACGTTCAGTCTTTTTCCTGTGACCTCTAATGTTCTTCCCCATGCAAACCAAGTACAGTGACCTGTTGAAAATCTAATAGCTGATTCTTTATAAGCCTTATCATTTAAATTTGGTTTATTGGAGAAGTTGTTATCGTTAGTGTTATTAATAGTATCTATGTATAAAGCATAATAACCAATAAGTTTGCCTGGGATATTAGTGTAATTATCCTTAGTAACTTGGCATTCTTTGCCATTATTTAATCCTCTACTCCCTTGTCCCATTACATATAAATCATTAATCTTAATTGCTGCATGACCTAATCTCGCATTATGAATATTCGCATCCCAAAAAACCATTGCACCAATTGGTATTGCTTTGAAATTAGATGCTTTTATCACCCCTGGTAAGTTATTAAAAGCATCGATAGCGCTATTATATTTTTTGTTCACATTTAGTATTTCACGCGCAAAGGCGTAACACCATGTATCACCCTTTCCATTTACACATTTGTTCCCTCCTGGTTTGAAATACATTTGATTTTCGAGAGGCAACAATCTATTTAACACCTCCTGTTGCCATGGTTTCAAGCTATCGATAGGGGGAGCTGCTTTCTCAACCAGCCAGCGGTCATCTCCCATATTCAAATTCTGCCCAGTCTTAACTTCAATATTTTTCTTGTATCCTTCATAACCAGATTTGAAGAATAAGACATCCTGGTTTCCAGCAGGTATCCCATCAAGCTTGAATGATCCATCTCCACGAGTCGTCACATTCTTGCCGGCACAGCTGACCAAGACTCCGGAGAGCAGCGCTCCATTTTTCGAATTCTTACGCACCTTGCCCGATACAGAACCATACTTTTGCACCTTGCCCTGTTCAATCGTCACCCGTTTCGGCCCATTCTCTTCATCCCAGTTTCCAGCATTATCAACGACATGCATTCCATAATAATATGTGCCAGCAGAGGAGGGGGTGTCCGAAAAAGAACCTGATGCTTTAGTATTACCTGAAAGAGATTGTCGTTTATTCGGGACCTCTGCCCAGTCCTTGTTATTGGGAGACCGCCATAACTCCACCTGCTTTAGCCCGCTACCAACATCGCTTACCGTATAAGATATCGTGACAGTATCGCCAACTGTCATTGACGATTTATTAAGGTTGAAGCTGTCGACTCGCGGCTTCTCTTTATCCGTTGGCGGTAACGATTTGGAGTCCGATATGACTGAGACTTGAACAGCACCATTGTCATAGGTAAGATTATCTTTATTATCAAGAACATGAATGCCGTAGTAATAGGTTCCTGCGGGCGAAGGCGAATCGGTAAACTTTCCCGATACCGGACCATTTCCTTTAACTAAATCAGTCTTATAGTGACCAAGATTGCCTTTGTCTTTGCCCCTCCATAGTTCTACTTGTCTAAGCCCCGAGCCACCAGCGTCACTGACCGTATAAGATATCTCGACCGTTTCACCAACTTTAATTGTTGACTTATTTGGACCAAAGTTATGAAGTCGCGGCTTCTCTTTTTCTCCTGACGGTACTGGTGTTGGTACTGGGGGCTTGGGAGGCTTAGGCATTGATTGGTTTCCTGCCACATAAAACCTCCCGTCAAACGTGTCATCCGCCTTCTTGTCCTTTTTATCCTTGAACACCTTGACAGTAAAGTTCCGCTCTCCCGGATCATTGAACGGTCCCAGGTTGAACTTCACCGACTCGTCGTCGTTCTTCTTGTCGAGATTGAAGCTGTTCGGCAGGTGCTGGAACTTGATTTCCGCTTTTTTGAACTTCTTGTCGGTCTTGATCTTGATCGTTATGTTTGAACCCACGGCAATGCTGCCGACATTCTTCCCCGTTACGTCAATGTCCCTGCCGTTGTACTCTCCCTTGACGTCTTTGATCTTGAGCGCCGAACTTATGGCCGGCAGCAGCATCAGGGCAACGAACAGCGCTACGATTGACAATACCTTTGTTCTCATCTTCGATCCCTCCTTGTGGGATTGCATTTGAAATGGACCTATGAATCACTGTTTCGCACCTTTCCCCCGGATGCTGTACACCTCCATCGCCTCGCCGTACTCCGCCGGCTCCAGACGGCTCAGCTTGCGGTACAGTTCGCCGAAAGTACCGGTGCTCTGGGCGGTGTGCAGTTGGCTCGCCTCCTGAAACCCCTGGAGTATGGCCTCGCGGCGGCGGGTGGCAACCACCAGGATCTTCTCGTTGGAAACCTTCTCTCCTTGGTCCGGTAGGGCGTAGACCCGGCAGGGGACGCTGCTCCCCAGTGGCGGGAATACCTGTTCCTTGCCTGCATCGATGAAGTTGTCCGGATAGCGGGAGTTGGGAAAGAGCATCGTGACCGAATTGTCTGCGGCGACCGAGTAGATGTAGACGTAGGCGGCAGCGTTCGTCTGATAATTGATTCGCAACGTGTCGCCGTTGTTGAATGCCGAGCTGTTGAGCGCGAGTCGGATCTGAATCCCTTCCTCCTCGGTCAGCGGTACAGGCCTTACCAAGGCTCGGAGCCGGACGCGGAACATGTCCGGATCGTCCCTGTCCCGCACCTGCTCCAGCAACTCGACCTTCTCCAAGCGTCCTTTGACCTTGGAGATCACGGCCTTGTGGTCGAGCATGGAGTTGATAACCAGGGTGTCCGCTTTGACGAATGTTCCCACGGCCTGTTCAATGGCCTTTTTTTCCGCATCGCGGCGGGCCTGTTCCATCACCTCGCAGGGAGGGTCGGTATGATTGCCGTGGGCAGTGCCGACTGTTTCCACCCAGACCGGTTCCTGCTGTGACGGCTCCGCTACTGTACGAGAACCATCCGAAGATGCAGGAACGGCGAATGCCAATAATACCGCGACTGAGATCGAGATGACCGGGCTAAGAAATTGGGTCAAGATGGCTGCCGGTTTGCTCACACGATTACCTCAGTTCCGACCTGAGTAGCGTCTCGTCGGCTACTTGCAGATGAGGTGACTGCTCGGTGTTGTAAGCCTTGCGAGAAACCCGCTCCACTTGCGGTTTCAGGTAGTTGAACAGATCGCCGACTTCCACCTTGGCATATTTGTCTTCCTCCAGCGCTCCCTTGATCCCTTTGAGCAGGAAATAGGTGAACAGCCCGTGCCCCTTCTCTGCGTAGCTGGTACTGATCTGCGTTCCCTTGGACGAGGTCATGACAATCATGTCCTTGACAACCTGGCGAGGCGTTTCAGTGGGGAATACCGCGGGTCTGGCGCCTTTGGCCACGACCGACTTTCCACCCTGCCCGGAGAAGCATGAATCGAGACAGACTATCTTGGTCTTTGCCGGGAGTTTACCCAGCGCTTCATAGAGGCGTTTCAGCGAATATCCGGTCTGATCGATAAAGGTCGGGTCGCCGTCATACGGCACCAGGAAAGATTCGCCGTTGTTGGGGTTAGGCGCACCGTGTCCCGAATAGTAAACGAACACTGTGCCGTCCTTTTCTACGTTGTTGGCAAGCCATTGATCGAAATATTTCTCGAAGTCGCTTTTGGCCGCATGTTCGTTAAGCAGGACAACGACGTTCTCTTCTGGGTAGCCCAGGACCTTTGTCAGGTATTCGGCCATCTTTTTCGCATCGCGAACCGCATAATCGGCTTTCTGCAGGTCCTGGCGGTATTTTTCTATGCCTATGACAACCGCATACCTGTTCTTTCGTGGACTGCTGGTGGCGGTCGGCAAGGTGTCGATGTCAGCTACGATCTCTTCCTGTTTTGCCGTTGCCAACTGCTTTTCATGCTGAGAAGGGGAGTTCTTTCGAGTATCGAAAGATATCATCTTGTTGCTGTTCACGATCTCCCGGATCAACTGGTCGGAGGTAATCTTGATCAGCTTCTCCAAGACCACTCCGTTTCGATCTGCCCTGCCGCTCGCCCGAGCAATATAGATCGGCATGCCAAAGCCCGGCGGCAAAAGGAGTGAAGAAAAGAAGAGTCCACCTCCACTGGAACGTTCATAGTCTGATTCGTTTTTTTGCGTTTCGTTGAAGAGAATGTATTTGTTCACGTTGTCGACGATCTTCAGCGAGATGCCATATCTGATTTTGTCATCGTCGACTGTTAGGTGATGCGTAGGGAACAGAAGCACGTCAAACTTGTCGGTTGGAGCATCGCGACCGATCAGGGTTATCTCCGAAAAGACCTCGTGCATGCTTTTCTGCAGATAACCCTCCAGGTCCAGATCCACAACCGTGTCATATAGACCCGAATCGATCGTCATGGTGGATCGCGCAGAACTATTTTGATTTTGGACTATGCCCACCTTGAGTTTGTAATTCGAGTATTCCGATGTAGTCGGCTGAGGGGGGACCGGGGACTTGTACACCGTGTGGTACTGGGTGCACGATGCAAGCGGCAAAACGATTACCAATAACAGCGCAGTCAGACGTCGCATGACTTCTCCCTCCTTATTTCATCTCATTTCAGTAGAACAGCCACGGCGATTTGCGGGCGCAAATTACTTGCAGTAACCATCGCGCCGCACCCACTCTAGGTCTGCGCACTCTCCCAAGCTGCATGCCTTGTTGAGATCCGAACAGAATCGATCCTGTTCTCCCATCATCAAGTAGGAAAGCCCCCTGTATTTATAGGCATTGGCATCTTTTGCCGAAAAATACAGGACATGGTCGAAATCCCTGATCGCCTGGGCATACTGTTCGGTCTTAAACGAGGCGATGCCGCGACTGGCATAGCCTGACAGGTCCTTCGGGTCGAGCTGTATGGCCTTGTCGAAATCCTTGAGCGCACGCTCGAACTGGCCAAGTTGTATATGGGCGACCCCACGGTTGAAATGTGCTGCAACATGCCCCGGATCGGCCTCAATGGCCCGCTCGAAGTCCTCGACGGCCTTGAGATACTCCTGCTGCTCGGCGTAGACATTTCCCCGGTTGAAATAGAAAGTTGCATTACCCGACTTCAGGTCAATGGCTCGGCTGAAATCCTCCACGGCCTTATCCAGGCGCCCAAGACCAGCCTCGGCGGTCCCCCTGTTGCAATAGGCAAGTTCGTTCTTCGGGTCGAGGCGTAACGCCTCGTCGAAATCCCGCTTCGCACTCTCCGGATCGCCGCTGCTCGCATATGCGCTTCCCCGGTTGTTGAACGCCTCATGAAACGCTGGATTTAGCTCAATGGCCGTGTCGTAGTCCTTGATTGCCTGCTGCCATTTCCCCAGGTTGGCGTAGGCGATGCCGCGATTATTGAACGCCTCGGCAAAGCGGTCATCCCTGCGGATTGCCTGATTCAGGAATTCCAGGGCCTTGCCGGGATCGACAAAGCGGACCCGGTCCCATAAAAGGAGCGCCTGCCGGTTTGCATCAACCGCCGTGAGTTTCCGGGATACCTCGGTGTACTCCCGCGACAGCTCTTTCTTCAGCGACTTCTTGTTCGCCGGTTGCTGCTTCCCGGCCTCAAGCCGGCTACCCCTCTCTTCAAGTGCCCGGATCTTTGCCAGCAGCTCCTTTTCCCGCTGCTCCAGCTTTTCCGCCTTGGCCAGCGCCGAATTGTCTTTGAGGAATTTCTTGATCCGTTCTTCGAGTGTTGCGGTGTCAACCGTTACCGTGGCTTCGATCTCAACCCCAAATGTCTCGCCGCTGGCGTAGTTCTTCTGGGAAACGATCTCCGCTTTGAGGATGGCCGACGAAAGAGCGATGATCTGATTCTGCACCAACTGGCGATCCCTGACGACCTTGACGCTATCGAGATAGGTGCCGGCCTTTTCCAGCACCTCGCGCTTCGCCTTCACCACGGCGGCGGCCCTGGCATCGTCGGGGGACTGGCTACCGTTGAACGGCTGACGGACCGTATGGTTATAGCTGAGCAGTTCGGCCCGGCCAAGTCGTGGTAGGCAGCAGATAGCCGCCAAAAGCAGAACTACGGATGATTCGCCTATTCTTTTCCGAAACCAGCCGCCGGATTGATGGAGATCGCCGCCGCGCCACAAATCAGTATTCTCCGCAACCCTTGAACCTGAATTCAACGCGTCGGTCGATCTCGTCAGTCAGATCGTCCCGGCCGGTGCCGACAAGGTTTTCACGGAAGCCGCGCCCGATTGTTTCTGTCTTCCCTTTCACATTTGGGAATATTGAGGCCATCTCCTTCTGTATCCATTGCGCCCGTTGAAGAGATAGCTTGTCGTTGTACCCCTCCGTACCGGTCCTGCTGCTATGGCCGACGATGGTGACCTTGCATGCGGGCGCCAATGCCACCAGTCGGGCGATCTGACGGGTATAGATCCTGTAAATGCCAGCCTTGCTTTCAATCGGGGACCTGGCATTCGGAGCAAAGACGATCTTGTTGGCAACATCGCTCGTCTCGGCAATGCTCGTCCGTAACAGCCGGGCGTAGACTGCTTCGGCATCGTCTGGCTTGCCGTCCTTTATCAGGTTGACGAACTGGCCGTTGAGTACATCCAGTTGGTCCCCTCCCTGTTTTTCCGCCGCCTGATTGTAATAGCCAAGTGATTTTTTGAACTCCTTCTGCTCGTAGAGACTGTCCCCCTTCACCAGCAAAGCCTTGACCACCAGTCGTCGGTTGTAATCACTATTGACGGTCTGGTCGGGTTGCCTTGCCACGGAAGCAATGTGTTGCTCGTAATTCTTCCCTTTGAGGAAGACCGGGCTGTCTTTGTAGATATCGAGTGGGGTAGTGTCGAATCCTGAAATATTGACGGATGCCGAGGCCAGAACCTTTCCGGTTGCTTTCTCGAAGACGGTGGAATTGACCCTGTGCTGCTCCCCCTGCTGGGTCACCGTGCCGTTCAGTATGTACTCGGAAATCTCCAGGTTCTCGGGTTCCAGTTCACCGGTTACCTGGAACCGTTTGCCGATTTCGCGGGCCATGATCTCGGCGATCCTGGCATTCACCTTTACCGGGTAGCCGGATTCGACGTTTATGAATGGATCGACGACGATCTTTTTCAGCTGCTTTTGCTTGGTCAGGGGGTTGATGACGATCTTGTTCAGCTTGTTGCCGATGCTGGAGTTTTCCAACTGGTCGGCCAGGTTTCCAGCGAGACGTTGCATCCCCTGGCCGAAGTCCATGGTCCGGTTTGGGATCGGTTTTGTGTGGGGGCAGGCAGTTAGTGTCAGTGCTGTCAGGACAAGGAGTGTTCTTATGGAGATATTGGATGGGGTCATGGAGGCATAGTCCGTCTTTTCTCAGCTGACGGAAAGGTGGCAGCTATTCCCACTCGCCGTTCGACTGATTCATCATTTGGAAGACAGCTATTTATGAGGTTTCATCGGTCAAGTCTCCAAATTTCAAATTCGAGATTTGGAGACTTGACCAGTAATTCTATTGAATCAGAAAGTTTGCATAAGATTACTTACCACAGGCTGTATTAAGGCTGAGGCCATTTTCTTCATCTCGTCTGGCGGTGTATTTTTTAATCCAAGCTGACCAGCTGTTAATACTGCCGATTGTTCTTGCATCCACAAAATGTCGTTACTTCCTTTTAATCCAGGCATCATCTTTAATATTACTGTCATTGGTACGTCAGCCGTACCTACAAAAACTACAGTAGCGAAAGCTTTACCCATCTCAATTTTTTCTTGTTTTATGTCTAAGTGCACAATTGAATCTACTTTAAGAGCCTTAGCTACGTCAGTAATTGATTCTGCAAATTCCTTATCAGTCATTCTTATTGGATCTAATTTAATGTTCAAGTCAGCTGCTTTTTTCATTACCGTATTTGGATAAATTACTTTGAATCGTTTGCCTTTTTCAGGAGTTTAAGGATAAGCCCCTCAGTCTCGCCAAATAGTCAAGAATATCAAACA
>CAYSMK010000050.1:0-36642 GCA_964432205.1 uncultured Geobacter sp.
GAGGGGGGAGGCAGGAGGGGGGAATGTCGAGTAGTCAGGTTCCGCCTTAGTAAGACCATGTTGCGGCCGTCGGCAAAAAAACAGGGCAGGTCCGTCGACCTGCCCTACTACACACCGCGAAAGGAGTAACACGTAATAAAATCCCCTCCCCCTGGCGGGGGAGGGTTAGGGAGAGGGGGTTCTTTCCACTCAGTGGTCAGAGGCCTTGGCGATGCCGATGCCGGTATTCTGCCGGACGTAGATCTCGTTGAACATCTCTTCGGCGCGGCGCTCGCGGAAGAGGAGGCAACCGAAGATCGCCGCCAGGAAGCCGAGCGGTACCGATACAATGCCGGGATTCTTGAGCGGGAAGAGGGGGGCATCGAGTCCGAGCATGGACCTGCCGTCCTTGTTCTTTTCATAGTCGAGACGTGCCTTGCCGAGCGACTTCAGATCCTTCTCCGCCAGCACGACCCCTTCAGCCTGCTTTTTCTCAAGGGTTTGGACGACTTTCTTTGCATCGGCGGCGATCTTCTTGGGATAGGTCATGTTGGGGGAGACCATGACCAGGCCGATGGCGGCGACGGCGCCAACCACGAGACCGGACACGATGCCGGCGGTGTTGAACCGCTTCCAGAAGAGTGAAAGAATGATGACCGGGAAGTTGCCCGAGGCAGCCACGGCAAAGGCCAGGGCCACGAGGTGGACGATGTTCTCCTTCTCGGCCGCGATCCCCAGTACGATTGCGATGATGCCGACCACCAGCGAGGTGATGCGGGCGACCCTGACCTGATCGCGCTGTTCCGCCTTGCCGTTCTTGATGATGTTGACATACACGTCATGGGAGATGGCAGCGGAAGAGGCCAGCACCAGGCCGGAGACCACCGCCAGGATGGTGGTGAATGCCACCGCGCAGACGAAGGCGAGGAATAGGTCGCCGGTGATCGTGCCGGCGCCGCCGCCGAGGTATTGGGCCAGCAGGAGCGCCGACATGTTCCCCC
Source organism: uncultured Geobacter sp. (assembly GCA_964432205.1). Taxonomy (GTDB): domain Bacteria; phylum Desulfobacterota; class Desulfuromonadia; order Geobacterales; family DSM-12255; genus Geomobilibacter. The sequence goes on from CAYSMK010000050.1 coordinate 981, forward strand.
CCTTGTCCACGGCGATGAGCGTCTGGGGAGTGAGGTAGATCGAGGCGCCGAAGCCGAGGACCGTGGTCATGATGAAGAAGAAGCCGATCAGGAACATGGCGACGATGACGCTCTTGCGGGCGGCCTTGGCGTTCGGTACGGTGAAGAAGCGCATCATGATGTGCGGCAGACCGGCGGCGCCGAGCAGCCAGGCCAGGCCGAGTGACACCTGATCAATGGGGTTCTTGAGAAACAGCCCGGGTTCCAGGAACCGCTGGCCGTAATCGAAGCCGGGTTCGGCGATCGGATGCTTCAGGAGCCCCCTGACATGATCCTGGATCGCACTGCTGGAAGCGATTTCGGCAAAGAAGCGCAAGGGATTCATCCCCATCTTCACGAAGATGAGAACGGACATGAACACCCCGCAGGCCATGAGGAGGCCCGCCTTGATGATCTGGACCCAGGTGGTTGCCTTCATCCCGCCAAAGCCGACATAGACGATGATCAAGAGCCCGACGCCGATTACCGAGGTCTTGAAGGGCAAACCGAGGAGGACCTGCATCAGCTTGCCGGCCCCGACCATCTGGGCCAGCAGGTAGAAGATCGACACGGTCACGGTGGAGAATGCGGCAAAACCCCGGACTATTTTGGGAGATGAACGAAAGGAGAGGATGTCGCCCATGGTGTACTTGCCGGCGTTGCGGCACGGTTCGGCAATGACCAGGAGGATGGTGACAAAGGTGACCATGGGGCCGACTGCGTACATGAAACCGTCGATGCCGGCGATGGAGATCAGCCCGGTGATGCCGAGAAACGTGGCAGCCGACAGGTAGTCTCCGGCGATGGCCCAACCGTTCTGGAACCCGGTGATCCCTCCGCCGGCCGCATAGAAGTCGGCGGCGGACTTGGTCTGGCGGGCTGCCCAGATCACGATCCCCATGGTGATGCCGATAATAACCAGAAACATGCCGATGGTAATCATCCGGTTGGTCTTCAACCCCGGCTTTGCTGCCGGAGCTGCGTCTTTTGCCGCAACCGGGGCGCCCGGCGTTGTGGCTGCTGCCGGTGCCGATGCCTGTGCCGGCGATGCTTGCGCGGCAGTCGCACTGATCGTCGGAGCGGCCTCGGTCGGGGCCTTGACGACAGGCTCGGCAGCGAAGGCAGCCGTGCCGAGCGACAGGGCCAGCGTCATGGAAAGTAACAGATGTCTCATCGTAATTCCCCCCTTATCCAATTTCATTCACCAGTTCTTCGGTCAGCCGGTCGAAGTCTTTGTTGGCCACCCGGGCGTAATAGATGGCGATCCCCCAGGATGACAGAAACTGGAGCAGTGCAAAGAGATAGCAGACATTGATGTTGCCGATCACTTTCACCCTGAAGAGGTCGGGGGCGTACCCTGCGCCAAGGAGGAGGGTCAGGTAAAAAACCGCTGCAAAGGCCCACCAGCCGAAGAGGAACGTGGTTTTTCTCCGGTGCAGCTCCCGAAACTTCGGGTGTTCCGCGATTGCATCCCAATCGTAATGCGTTTCCATACTTTACCTCTCCTTTTGGTGTGCCGTCCGCACGGTCAGGCGATCTTGTTGCTCCGGCGCCAGATGTTCAGCTCCTGCGCCTGCTTGATCAGTTCATCCCGGAAATCGGGGTGGGCGATGTTGATGAGCGCTTCGGCCCGCTGCCAGGTCGACTTCCCCTTCAGCTGGGCGTAGCCGAACTCCGTCACGACATAGTGGACGATCGATCGCGGGCAGGTGACTATGGTCCCGGGGGAGAGGGTCGGGACGATCCTGGAGCCGATGGTCCCGTCCTTCTTCCTGAAGGTGGAGCTGATGCAGATGAGCCCCTTGCCGCCGTTCGATTTGAAGGCGCCGAAGATAAAGTCCAACTGGCCGCCGGTTCCCGATATCTGGCGCGCACCGCTGGATTCGGATGCCACCTGGGAAAACAGGTCCACCTCCAGGGCGTTATTGATCGCGATCACCTTGTCGTTCCTGCTGATAGTGTCCGGGTCATTGGTGTAATCGACCGGATAGGATGCGCACATGGGGTTGTTGTCCAGGAAGTCGTAGAGTTTCTGCGACCCCATGGCAAAGGTGTAGACCATCTTCCCCTTGTCGATCTGCTTGCGTTTCCCGGTAACCCGGCCCGCTTCGTACATGTCGACGTACGAGTCGGCCAGCATCTCGGTATGAACGCCGATATCCTTCAGGTCGCTCTGTGCTATCAGGGACCCGACAACATTCGGCAGCCCCCCTATGCCGAGCTGGATCGTCGCCCCGTCTTCCATCAGCTCCATGACGTGGCCGGCAATTCCCCGGTCCGCTTCGCTTGCCGTTGCCGCGGGGAGTTCCAGAAGCGGGTTGTTCGGCCCCTCGACCACGACATCGACCTCGGAGATGTGAATCCCCTCCCGGTTACCCCCAAGGCAGCGGGGACACCGGGCGTTCACCTCGACGATGACGGTTTTTGCTTTCTGGCAGTAGGCAGGGGTAAGGGAGCTCGATGTGGAGAAATTGAAGAACCCTTTGTCATCCATCGGTGTTACCTGGACGAATGCCACATCCACCTTGTTGTACAGGGTGACCGCCCGCGGTCCCTGATGGTAGGTAAAGGGGATGTAGTTGGCGAGTCCCTGCTCGGAATACTTCCTCCCCACCCCGGAAAAATGCCAGTCGCTCCAGGTGAAGACCTCCCGTGTCGGGTCGACCTCCACGCATTTCAGCGGTCTGGTTCTGGTGGTGGTTTCCAGGATGATGTCCGACAGTTCGCCCTTTCTCCTGGCGAGGGCTGCATCCAGCACCTCGATGTTCTGGGCGAATTCGCCCATGAAGATGACATCCCCGGATTTCACCACCTGCACGGCGTCATCGGCAGTTCTCAGTTTTTGCTGGTATTGGCTTTTCCACTTTGCTGCCATTGATTCGACCTCCACGTATGTTGGCGATGCTTCCGTTGTGACTGCATTTCGGGGCTCCGCCCCGGCCCCGGTTACTTTCCTGCTCGCCCAGGAAAGTAACCAAAGGAGGGCGCCCCCAACACCACAGGCCCTGCGGGCTCCCCTCGCTCCGTCGGCCCCGGCGGCGACGGCCGAAACTCGCTGCGCTCAGACAGTCGGCCGTCTTTTCCCGCCGGAGCCTTACTCACTCGGCTGTGGTGGAGGGGTGGTTCTTTCCTATGACAGCAGCAGTTTCGAGATCACGACCCGCTGGACCTCATTGGTGCCTTCGTAGATCTCGGTGATCTTGGCGTCGCGGTACATCCGCTCCACCTCGTAGTCGCAGATGAAGCCGTAGCCACCGTGGATCTGGATCGCCTCCTTCGTGACATGGCTGGCCGCTTCCGAGGCGAGCATCTTGCACATGGCCGACTCCATGGTGTAGCTCTTCTTGCTGTCCTTCAGCCAGGCCGCCTTGTAGGTCATCAGCTTGCTGGTCTCGATCCTGGCCCACATGTCGGCCAGCTTGAACTGGATCGCCTGCAGGTCGCAGATCGGGGCGCCGAACTGCTTGCGCTCCTTGGAGTAGGCCAGTGCCCGCTCGAAGGCCCCCTCGGCTATCCCCAGGGCCTGGGAGGCGATGCCGATCCGGCCGCCGTTCAGGGTGTCCATGGCGATCTTGAACCCCTGTCCCTCCTGGCCGAGCAGGTTTTCCGCCGGAATCCGGACGCTGTCCAGGGCGAAGGCGGTGGTATAGCTCCCCCGGATGCCGAGCTTCTTCTCGTTCTTCAGGATCTCGACCCCCGGGGAGTTCAGGTCGACGATGAAGGCCGATACCCCCCTGTGCTTGAGGCCCTTGTCCGAGGTGGCGAAGACGACGCCGGTCCCCCTGTAGCCGCCGTTGGTGATGAAGATCTTGGAGCCGTTGATGACGAATTCGTCGCCGTCCCGCTTGTAGGTGGTGGCAAGGGCGCCGGCGTCGCTCCCGGCGTCGGGCTCGGTGAGGAGAAAACAGCCGATGACCTCGCCGCTGTTCAGGGCAGGGAGCCACTTCTTTTTCTGCTCTTCGGTGCCGAAGGTGTAGATCGGACCGCAAGCCAGCGAGGTGTGGGCCGAGATCAGGACGCCGCTGGAGCCGCACGCCTTGGAGACCTCCTCGACGACGATGGCATAGGAGAGCATATCCATGCCGGCCCCGCCGTACGCTTCGGGGAGGTAGCTCCCCAGTAACCCCATCTCTCCCATCTTCTTGACCAGGGCGTCGGGAATCGCATGCTCTTCATCGATCTGCACGGCGAGCGGCTTGATCTCCTTGGTGACGAAGTCACGTACGCTGTCCTGCAACACCCTGTGGTCCTGGCTCAGTTCGAAATTCATCCATATCCTCCTGATCTGTTGTCGGGGCGAACGGCGTTCGCCCATGCTGGCTGTGATGCTAACAGGCGCACGCCGTGCGCCCCTACGGACCATTCGTTCATTTACATAACCATGTTTTGCACTGTCCGTGCCGCAATACTGCGTGCTGTCGCACTATTGCGTAATGGCTTGAAAATACAGTGATATGAAAATAAAATAATCTTATGGCTGGGATGGGGTGGCAGAGTGTGCACGAAATGTCGTGCTAGGTGGTGGGTAGTGTGTCTGGTGTTCGTGGTGTCTAAGTTGTTTGTGGGAAAGGTTTTTGTTGTGTGGTGACTATTTGTGGAAGGTCACACGAAATATAGTGCATTGCACTATATTTCGTGTGTAACGGCTTTGCGTTTGATCCCCAGCTTCTTCATCTTCGATTCCATGGTCGAGGGTGGGAGTTCCAGGAGTGTGGCGGCACCGTTCTTGCCGCGGACGCGCCAGCCCGTTTTTTCCAGCACTGCGAGGATATGCATCCGCTCGATGCTTTTGAGCGAATACGTTAGAGGGGCTGTTTCCGCAGAGCTGCTGGGGACCGCCACGACCAGGGTTGGTCCATTATTCAGGATCATCGCCCTCTCAATGGTGTTTCGCAACTCCCGGATATTTCCGGGCCACGCGTAGCATTCCAGCATATCCATATTCTTCTTCGGGATGCTCTCGATGGTCTTGCCGAATACCTGCCCGAACTCCTTGACCATCGCCCAGACCAGGAGCGGTATATCCTCTTTTCTTTCCCTGAGCGGCGGCAGGGAAATGGGAAATACGTTCAACCGGTAGTAGAGGTCTTCGCGGAACCGCCCGTCTTTGACAAACTGGGCGAGGTTGCGATTGGTTGCGGCAATGACCCGTACATCGACCGTAACCGGCGTGTTGCTCCCCAGTCGTTCGAACTGACCTTCCTGCAGTACGCGGAGCAGCTTTGACTGCAGTTCCAGCGGCAGTTCGCCGATTTCGTCGAGAAATATCGTTGAGCCGTTGGCCGCCTCGAAACGACCTATCTGCCGTGTGGTGGCCCCGGTGTAGGCCCCTTTTTCCCGGCCGAACAGTTCGGCTTCGATCAGTGTCGCAGGGAGGGCGGCGCAGTTCAGCTTGATCATCGGCCGCTCCCGGCGTGCGCTCTGGTTGTGGATGGCGCGCGCCAGCAACTCCTTACCGGTGCCGGTTTCTCCCTGAATGAGTACGGTAGAGCCGGTGCCGGCCACCTGCCTGGCCTGGAGCAGGACGTTTTTGATTGCCTCCGATTCGCCGGTAATCTCCTCCTGTTTGAGTTCGATGTCTATCTGGTCGCGGAGAAAGAGGTTCTCGGCCTGCAGCCGGTCGCGGAGCTGTTCGATTTCGCCAAAGGCCTGCTGCATCTTCTGGTCGATACGTTTTCTCTCCAGGGCGTTGGCAAAGATCTCCCCCAACAGCCTGAGCCGTTGAATGAACACCTCGATCCATTTGCGCTTCCGCCGGTAGGACACGACGGATATGATGCCGTGCACCTCTGCGCCCACGCGCAAGGGGATGAAGAACATCGATTTGATGCCGCCCTGGTCCTTGCTGTATTTCTTCTCGCGCCAGAACGTATCGGGCAGTTCTTCTATGTCGTCGATCATGAACATTTCGCCCTGACGCGCCATCTTGACCCAGACGGGGATGATCTCGTCAATAACCTGGGGTGGCTGCCTGATATCCGGCATGGAATGGGAATGGGTCAGGTACAGTCGTCCGTCATCGGGAGAAAACTGCCAGATGGTGACCCGGTCGTATCCCAGAAAATCGTGGACCCGCTTTAGCCCCTGGACGATTCTGTCATCCACTTCGCTGACGTCCATGTTGATGAACTCGGCCGAAAGTGCGGAGAGCAGCGCTTCGAACTTCAGCCGCTCTTCCTGGGCCATTTCCCGCAGTTTCTGCTCGGTCATGTCCCGTACGACGACGCCGGCTCCCTGGATTGCTCCATCAGCGGTCCTGAGAGGGTAGCTGCTGACGAGCCAGTAGCGGGCCGCGGCATCGTCTTCTTCCTCGGTCTCCCCGTTCAGCCTGGCTTCTACATCTTTCAGGGTCTTCCCTTCCTCAATGGCGTGACGGCAAATGGGCTCGATCACGGCTGCGATGCGCGGATCAACTTCATGCACGGTTCTGCCGGTGTGGTGCCCTATCGGCTGTCCGTCGATTGCCGCCATCCCTTCGTTGAGGACGACGAACTTCAGGTCGCGGTCGAGCACGGCCAGACCGAACGGGGTCTCACTGCAGACCTGCATGAGCCTGACAAACTCCGTCCGGAAAAACTCTGCCGAAGCAGCAGATCTGTTCATCGTCTTCATCTCCGTGCTGACTCCTGCCCTGTGGTGAGCAGGCGGCCCGGTTGATCAGGCCGGGCCAAGGTGGGAACTGTTTTTCAGAGCCGGATCGGCAATATAATCCAATAATTATCAAAATTCCAGGGCATTATCCGTTCGTTTGTCCTGACGATATAAGACCGCAGGCATCATGCGGCAGGTATGCTGGCTAGTGTGAATCGGGGCGTCAGCCTGCCGTTGCCTGCAGGTATGGCGGCTTCAGTAATCCAGGTGCAGGTTGCGCGCCTTCTCCAGAAAGCGTCCGAACAGCCTGATGCGGGTCAGCATGCCGCGTGGGCCGAAGCGGAAAAGGGTGGGCAGGACCCGGTAAAAGGGGACCGCGTTGGTCCAGAGATTGGCCATTTCGTGGTAGAACTCTTCCAGCGGCAGGGTGGTGGGGAGGAGGGCGTGGAGCATGTCATACATCTCCGGCCTGCGGGAAAGAAGCTCGTTTTCCCGCGCCGCATGCAATTCTGTGCCGGGAAGCGGCGTCATCACGGTGAACGTGGCGTATCTGTGTTTCAGACGTCTGACATGGGCCAGCATGGAGCGGAAATCTTCACCGGTATAGGCTGGATCGACCATGTAGGAGGCGTACATCATGACACCCAGATCATCGAGGATCTTCACCGCCTGTTCCTGCTGGGCAGTTGTTACCTCCTTGTTCATGGCCTTGAGCCGCTTGTCGGAGAAGTCCTCCATCCCCACGAATACCTGGGCCAGGCCGATTCTTGCCCACTTGGCGAACAGCTCGGGGTGTTTCACGATGGTGTCCACCCGGCTGTAGAGAAAATAGTTCTTCCTGATGCCGGCCCCGCGGATCAGGTCGGCCAGCCGGTCCATCCGCTTCACATCACACATCGATTCGTCATCGCAGAAAAAGATGTTCTTCTCCGCAAGGGATGCAAGCTCTTCGACAACGGATTCAGGGACGCGCCGGAGATATTTCCCTTCCGTGATCCCCCAGAGCGCGCAGAATGAGCAGCGGGCCGTGCAGCCGAGCGAGGTGCGGACAGAGGCGAGCGGCTTGAACCATTCGCTGAAGTAGTGCTGCCGGTAGGAGGCGGTCAGGGTACGGTCGGGTAACGGGAGCAGGTTGAGGTCGGTGTACGGGCGGGGCTCGGTGTACAGCATCCCGTCGGGGCAGGGGACGGCGAGCCCTCTGATCTCCCTGATGCCGCTCCTGTTCTCCAGTGCCCGGACGATCTCCCGCAGGGTGAAGACCCCTTCGCCGATGACCACCATGTCGATATGCGGTTCGTTGAAATCCGCAGGTCGCACCGTGGCATGGTGCCCACCGACGATCACGAGCAGTTCGGGAGAGATGCCCTTGAGACGGGCGGCGATCCCCTTCACGATGTTGACGTGGCTGGTAAAGCCGGTAAGTCCCACCACCTCCGGCTGAAACTCGCGGAAAACCCCTTCAATGTCCGGCTCCAACCGGGCATCCAGCAGTCTTACCCGGTGGCCGTCCTGCTTGAGGCCTGCCCCCAGATATTCCAGCGCCAGGGGCTCGAACAGGAACAGTTGATCCGTCATCGGGTCGTGACTTGGGGGCTGGACAAGCAATACCTTCATGGTTCCTCCGGTCTGATCGACTCCCGCCGATGAATCTTCCCGAACTCGCAGCGCCCCTTCAGCCGGTAACAGACAGCCCTCCCGCCGAAAATGAAGCGATTGGACCAGAGATACAGAGGTGAGCCCCGTGTGTATCGCTTGCGGGTCATCTCCACGAGGCAGTTGACACCGCGCATGAAGAATGCACGGTCGCCGAAATCGAACAGCCCGTCTGTCAGCCACGGTTCCATGTTCCAGTACACCCCGCGCCGGATGATCTCCAACCGTTCCGGTTCCATCTCCTCTGGGCCGTCGAACAGACAGGCCCTGGCAACGACCCGGTCAAAAGCGGCCTCGTCCCGTTTCAGGGTCGCCCGTTCCAGGTCGCAGATCAAGGTCCATTCATCGTCGGGAATTGCCCGGGTGCAGCCGAAGTCGATCAGCCCGAAGCGGCCGTCCTTCATGAAGATGAAGTTGCCGGGGTGTGGGTCGGCCAGAAACCAGTGCAGCCGGTAGTATATCCGGAAGGTGGCGACCGTCAGCAGCGAGGTGAAGCGGTCCCGCTCTTCCTGGCTCGGATTTCCTGCCAGGAACTCGTCGAGATGACTACCTGCCAGGTACTCGGTGGTCAGCACCCGGTTGGTGGAATAGTCGTCAAAGACCCGCGGCACCACCACCCGATCCGCCTCGCTGAAGAGAAGCCGGGCCTCCTTGCCGAAACGCGCCTCCTGTTCGTAGTCGGTCTCCATGAGCAGCATCCGTTCGATGTCGGCCAGCTTGTCGAGCGTGTTTTGCCAGTCCGTGGTCAGGCAGAGCGGCTGGAGCAGGAGCCGGAGATTCCGCAGGTCGGCCTTGATGGTCCGGGCGATGCCGGGGTACTGGATCTTTACCGCCACCTCCTCGCCGCTGTGCAGCCGGGCGCGGTGCACCTGCCCCAGGGAGGCGGCGGCAAAGGCCTGCCGGTCGAAGGAGGCGAACAGTTCCTCGGGCTCGCGGCCGAATTCGTCCAGGAAGACCTCCCGCACCATGGCGAAGTGCATGGGTGGGGCCTCGAAGTGCAATGCCGAGAGCACGTCTGCGAACTCCTCCGGCACCACCTCGGGGAGGTTGGCCAGCATCTGGCCCACCTTCATCACCGCCCCCCGCAGGTACCCCATGGTGCCGAACAGTTTGAGGGCAGCAGCCAGGTGGGCCTCGCTTTTCAGTTGCTGGCGCTTGTCCGCGTCGGCAAAACGGCTGCGCAGCCAATAGGCGAGATAGCCGGCAGTCACCCTGGCCTGGAGCGAGCCCAGGGTCCAGATCCGGGTGAAGGAGTTCACCGGCACCCTCTGGGTGGCGATGCGGGTGATCAACTGTGCCAGCCGCCGGCCGGTCGGGTCGGTGGTGCTCTCCTTGGGGAGTGCTTCCAGCAGCATGTTCATATTCAGTGCTTCCGTTGACCTGCCGTTCTCAGCGTGCATGCACTGCTCCTTTGTCCGCTCCGGCGCCGGAAATCACCTGCACGAAGACGCGCAGGGAATAGTCGATCAGTGCCCGGGTCTCTTCCTGATTGGGGGAGGCATCGTTGGTCCAGAAGGCGAGAATGCCGAGGTAGAGGGACCAGTACATGGACATGGCCACATAGTCGGGAGCCGCGGTGAAGCCGTGTCGGCCGATGATCCCCTGCACCGCTTCAAGATGGTTCAACCGGGCCGACTCTCCCTCCTGGCAGATGTTCTTCCGGGGGAACGGGCTCAGGGATCGCTCCAGGACCGGGCCGAGAAAGGTGCGTAGCGGCTGCAGCCGCCGCAGTCCCGAGGCGATGAACAGGAAAAGTTCCTCGGCCAGATCCTCTTCGCCGGTACGGCGCCGGCGAAAATCCGTTGTCCCGGTCCGGAAAGCCTCGGTGACCATGGTCATGGCCAGGGTTTCCTTGCTGGGAAAATAGTTGAACATGGTGCCGGCGGCCAACCCCGCTGCCTGGGCGATATCCCTGGTGGTGGTAGCCTCGAACCCCTTGCCGGTGAAGAGTTCCGCAGCCTTTTCCAGGATGCGGGCCCGGCTTTCCTGCTTGGCCTGTTCGCTGATGCGCATGAAGTATCCTTGTTATGTGATCGTGCTCATAATAACCGCTGGGCGATGGGGTTGCAATCAAAAATGAGCGTGATCATAAAAAACTGTGACCGATGGAAAACCGATCGGGGCTGCCCAAATATTTTTCTGCTACGCTTGAGGAAATACGTTCATCGTGCTACATGTCACGGCGGGAGGAGTCTGCAATGGATCAGCGCCACGCGATCAGCCACAGCGACCTTTTCTGGGGATTCAACAGGATAGCCGTGTCAGGCTTTGGTGGCGTCCTGGCGTGGGCCAGGCGCACCATCGTCGAGGAGCGCGGCTGGCTTTCCTCCGAGGAGTTCACCTCGCTGCTCGGCCTGTGCCAGTTCATGCCCGGACCGAACATCGTGAACCTCTCGGTCTGTATCGGCGCCCGGTTCCATGGGGCCAGCGGCGCCATTGTCTCGCTGCTCGGCATGATGTCCGCGCCATGTGTCATGATCATCGCACTCGGTGCCCTCTACGGGAGATTCGGGGATCTGCCCGTAATTCAGGCCATGCTGCGCGGCATTGCCGCGGTAGCGGCGGGCCTGATCCTGGCAACCGGGCTGAAGATGGCTGGCGATCTGTTGAAACGGCCGCTGCTGCTGATCTTTACCGCCACGATCCTGGTGGCAGTCGTGTTCCTTCACCTGCCGATGCTCGCGGTCCTGTGCGGCCTGGCCCCCCTGAGCATCTGGGTTGTCGGCCGTTGGTACGCATAACGCACCATGAACGAGCTCATCGAGATCATATTCCAGTTCGGTATGCTGTCGCTGGTTGCCTTTGGCGGGATCGGTGCGGTGCTGCCCGAACTGCACCGGCTGGCGGTAGTGACCCATCACTGGATGAGCGATGCCACGTTCGCCCAACTGGTGGCCATCTCGCAGGCCACGCCGGGTCCCAATGCGATCATCGCCACCCTGATCGGCTGGCATGTGGCCGGTCTGATGGGGGCACTGGCCGCTACCGTGGCCATCTGCGGCCCTTCCGGCCTGCTGATCTTCGTGTTCATGCGTTTTTGGGAAAGAATCAGCGGCACACGCTGGCGGAGCATCATTCAGACCGGTATCGCCCCCCTGGCAATCGGCCTGGTGCTGGCGAGCGGCTGCATCATCACCCGCGGGGCCGATACGAGCTTCGGCGCATACGGCCTCACGGCGGCAACCGTGCTGATAGTCCTGAACAGCAAGGTGAACCCGCTGTGGCTGATCGGGGCCGGCGCCTTGCTGGGACTGACCGGCGTCATCTAGTTTCCCCGCCTTGAGCCCGTTCAGGGAGCGCTTATCCGGTAGATCTCACCGGCAGCGTAGTCGGCCAGGTAGAGCTCGCCGGCTTCGTCCTCGCCGAAGGTTGAGATCTGGAGCGGTGTATCGCTCAACAACCGCGTCTCCCACTGGCTGCCGGTCTGGCGCAGCCCCCAGATCCGGCCGCTGCAGAAGTCGGCGTAGAGATAGATGCCCCCCAGCGCACTGGAACTTCCCCGGTACACATAACCGCCGGTCACCGAGCAGTCGCCGCTGCCGTGACGATACTCCGCCACCGGCAGGGTCAGTCCGGTGCTGCTGCAGGCCGGATCGGCAAAGCAGCTGCTTCCTTCCATGATGTTCCAGCCGTAGTTGGTGCCGGCACCGCTGCCGCGCGGCTGATGGTTGACCTCTTCCACCAGATTCTGTCCCACATCGGCCAGATACAGGTCGCCCGTCAACCGGTCAAAGGAGAAGCGCCACGGATTGCGCAGCCCGTAGGCCCAGATCTCGTTGCTGAAGGGGTTGCCGGCGGGGATGGCATAGGGGGTGGCACCGCTCAGGACGTCGAGGCGCAGCAGTTTGCCCAAAAGCGTCGCCAGGCTCTGGCCGTTCCCCAGCGGGTCGCCGCCACTGCCGCCGTCGCCGGTGCCGATGTAGAGGTTGTTGTCGGGGCCGAAGGCGAGCTGGCCGCCGTTGTGGTTGGTGAAGGGCTGGACGATGGTCAGCAGTTCCTGGCGCGAGGCCTGGTCGGCCCGGTCTGGATCGCTGCTGATGCTGAAGCGGGCGATGACCGTGTCGCCGACCCCGCTGCGGTTGGTGTAGTTGACGTAGAACTGGTGCCGTGTGCCGAACTGGGGCGGAAAGGCCAGCCCCAGCAGCCCCTGCTCGCCACCCCCGGGGCTTACCAGGCCGGTGATGTTGAGAAAGGGGGTGGGGGAGGTGACCCCGTTGCGTACGATCCTGATCGTTCCCCCCTGCTCGACCACGAAGAGCCGGCCGCTGCCGTCGCCGGCATGGGTTATGGTCACCGGCCGGGTAAAGCCGCCAGCCACCCGGGTCAGCGTGATGGCCGAGGGGAAGGTGGCCGGGGCCGGGACGACGCTGCTCCCGCCGCCGGAGCAGGCAACAAGGGCCAGGGTCACCAGCCCGGCACCTAACATCCCGAAACCCTTGATCATTGTGTTCATGGAGGAGTGCGGCATGGCTGCACCTCCCTGTACTGAAAGTTTGACGCAGCGGCACCGAATGTCAACACGCGGGGAATCGGCAGCGCCGGGAGGTCAGCTTTCGGGGAGGTCTACTCGATAGAGGTCATTCCAGGCACTCGTGACTATCGAACAGTCCGCTTCCGGTGATCTCTTCCGCGACCTTTCGGAAGTGGAACCCGTAGACGGCATAGGTTATGGCCAGCGGGAAGAGCCGCGGCCGCCTGGCAAGGGACCAGAAGAAGAGTTTCCAGAAATGGAACCGTTCCCTGCCGATGACCCCCAGGAACAGGATCGATTTGAAGAGCGCCCCGACATACCCCGGCTGGAGGTGGAATTTCCCCAGATGCGCCGGCCGGTACTCCCTGAGGAGCCTGATCACCCGCTGATAGTAGTTTTTGGGTGCGTAGATGGTGTCGAGGATGGTCCGGTAGCCGCCGATGAGCAGTTTGAGCTCCATCCGGGGGGTGAAGTTGATGGCAATGGCGGTATTGTTGCCCGAGGCGTTCCCCAGAAGCCGTCCCTCCCGGGACAGGCGCTGGTAGAGTCTGGTGCCGCGCAGGGCGATCAGCACGCCAACCATGGCGGTGACGATGCCGCTCTCCTGGATGAAACGGATCTGCCGGTCGAAGGTCTCCGGCGAATCACTGTCGAAGCCGACGATGAACCCGCCGTGCACCTGCAGGCCGGCCCGCTGGATGCACTTGACCGAGGCCAGCAGGTCGCGGTTCCTGTTCTGCACCTTGCCGCTCTCGGCAAGGCCATCCTCATGGGGGGTCTCGATGCCGATAAAGACCTCCTCGAACCCGGCCCTGACCATCAGCTCCATCAGTTGGGAGTCGTCGGCCAGGTCGATGGACGCCTCGGTATAGAAGTAGAACGGCCGCCCCCGTTTCTCCATCCAGTCGATTATGGCGGGCAGGAGTTCCCGTTTCAGTTTCGTCCGTTCGCCGATGAAGTTGTCGTCGACGAAGAAGATCGCCCCGCGCCACCCCCGGACATAGAGGCTCTCCAGTTCGGCGATCAGCTGTGCCCGCGTCTTGCTCCGCGGTTTTCTGCCGAACAGCGTCGTGATGTCGCAGAACTCGCAGTCAAAGGGACACCCCCGGCAATACTGGATATTCATGGCGGCATAGTGCCTGACATCGATCAGGTCCCAGAGAGGTACCGGGGTGCTCGTCAGGTCCGCCCGCCGCTCGTCGGCGTAGAGGCGCCGGGGCTCCCCGTTCAGCAGGTCCGCCAGGAACGGGGCAAGGGTGAGTTCCGCCTCGTTCAGCACCAGGTGGTCCACGTCGGGGAAATCGTCGTGGCAGGCGGTAAAGAGGGGGCCGCCGGCGACGGTCTTCACTCCCAGCTGTCGGCAGCGGGCGATCACCTCCTGCGCCGATTCCCGCTGAATGGTCATGGCGCTGATGAAGACGTAGTCCGCCCACGCCAGGTCCTCGTCGGTGAGTGGGCACACGTTCATGTCGACGAGCTTCTTGTGCCATTCAGCGGGGAGCATGGCCGCTACCGTCAGGAGCCCCAGCGGGGGAAAGCTCGCCTTTCTGTCGATGAATTTAAGTGCGTGCCGGAAGCTCCAGAAGGTGTCCGGATAGTGGGGATACACAAGGAGAATCTTCATGTGACTGCTCCTGTGGCCTGTGAGTGTGCGGGGGAGGGTTTTTCAAAGTATAGGGCAATTTCTGCGACTGTCATTGCTGTCAATGTAAAGCCTTTGTAAAAGGTGAAGGTGAAGCGTGCGGGGCTCGGTTCGACAGGCGATTAGTGCAAGCGGTCCCGGAATCTGGTCCGGAAAAACATGTTACAATAAACAAAAGAAAGGACGGTGCCGGGCAGCTGTTACGGATATGCACGTAACGGTGTGAAAGGAGATCACCATGAACGTTTTCGATTGTGCCATTAAGATGGAAGAGGAAGCGAGGATCTACTACGAAAAACTGGCAACGGCCACCGTTGTCCCCGAGTTGAAGAATCTCTTCACCATGCTGGCGGCAGCCGAGCAGGAACACCACGATGCCCTGGTGGAGATGAAAGGGAGTGTCGTTCCCCGGAAGGCCCAGTTCAAGGCGTTGCAGGAGGCGGCGTGCCTGTTCAAGCCCCTCCTGGCCAAACGGGACCTCATGGCCGAACTGAAGGACGACCCCGACGCGTACAAGCACGTGGTAAAGGAAGAGGAGGAAGGGGTCAGGCTGTACGAGGAACTGGCCGCGCAGGCCAAGGACGAGGGGGTGCGCGAGATATTGCTCAAGATCGCCGCCGAGGAGCGGAAGCACCTGAGCATCGTCGAGAACATCTATTCCTTCGTGGAATCGCCGAAGACCTATCTTGCCTGGGGCGAGTTCAGCAATCTCGACGAGTACTGAATCGTACCGGTGACCGGGTGGGCGGTATAGTCGCGGGAATGCGCCGGGTATGTCCGGATGCATCCTGCATAGTGCCGGAGGGAGAAGTTCATGGCGGTAATGATCGACCCGGAAAAGAGCAGCCTGTTGCGAGCGGCGCCGCGACTGATGCAGGTCATGCGCGTGCTCGCCCGACACCAGTTCCTGGGCGCCCTGCGCGGCAAGAGACACTGGCCGTCGCCGAAAGAGGTACGGGAAACCTTCGAGGAACTGGGGCTTACCTTTCTCAAGTTCGGACAGGTGCTGGCGATGCGGCGCGACCTCCTGCCGGACGCCTACATCGAGGAGTTGGAGCTGCTGCACGACCAGTTGCCGGCGCTCGGCATTGACGCGGTGCGGGCGACGGTCGAAGCCGAACTGGGCACCCCGCTGACGAAGATGTTCGCATCGTTCAGCGAAACGCCGCTGGCCGCCGCCACCATTGCCCAGGTGCATGAGGCGACATTACTGGACGGGCGTCACGTGGCCGTGAAGGTGCAGCGGTCCGGTCTTGAAGCGATGATCGCCACGGACATCGCGGCACTCACCTACCTGGTGGCTCTGGGGGAACGTCTCTTCCCGCGACTGCTCGCGCTCGACCTTCCTGTTCTGGTGCATGAATTTGCCAGCAGTCTGAACCGGGAGACCGATTTCCAACGCGAAGCACGGTCCATTGTGCTCTTTCGCACCGCGCTGGCAGACGTCCCCGGACTCTGGATTCCGGATGTCGTGGCGGAGTGTTCGAGCGGAAACGTCCTCACCATGGAGTTCTCTGCCGGCGAGCGGGTGGATTTCTATGCCGGGACGCACCCGGAAGCGATGCCGCGGTTGATCAACACCCTGGTACGGCTGATGCTGCAAACCATTTTCGAGGAAGGGTTGTTTCATGCCGACCCGCATCCCGGCAATGTGCTGGTTCTTCCCGATGGGCGGCTTTCCCTGCTCGATTTCGGGATGACGGGCGAGCTCGACGAGCCGATGCGCGATTCGCTGACACTTCTGCTCGAAGCGGTTGTCAAGGGGGATGCGCGGGGAGCGACTGAAGCCTATCTCGAAATGGCACCGGGGAGCGAGAGGGTCAACCGTGCGGCGCTGCTCCTGGACATAAAGGCTGTGCTCTATGAAATCCACCGGAGCGATCTGGCTGATGTTTCGATCGGTGATGCCTTCGATTCGCTGCTGCGCGCCGGTAGTCGGCACGGGGTCCATAACCCCGGCGAGTTTTTCCTCCTGACACGGGCGTTCGTCATCCTGGAATCGATGATACGCCAACTCGACCCGGACCATGACTACCTGGGATCGTTTCGCGAAGAGATCTCGCGCCTGACCGCGAAGCACTTCTCGCTGGAGCGGATAACGGAGAAGACGGGCAAGCTGGCGCGCGAACTGGAACGCCTGATGAGTGATGCGCCCGGCGACACGCGCCGCGTCCTGCGCCGTTTTGCCGAAGGCAATCTGGGCCGGCTGCAGGCCCCGGCGGTGGAGGACCTGGGAGGCCGCGTCAGCCGCAACCTCGAACGGCTCACCGGTGCCATCGCTGCTGCGGCCCTCGTGATCGGTGGCGCCATGCTGGCGATTGCCCCGCCGTCGGGGGCCTGGCATCATCTTCTCGGCGAAACGATGGTTATCAGCGGTGTTTTCGGTACGCTCATCATCTGCTTCGGGGCAGTGCGCCGCGACCGTGGACGACGCTGATTGTCGGCACGCGGGCAATGTGCAGTTGCATAGATCACACCGCCGGTTGCTTCACCTTCTTTACCCTCTTCACGATCGCCCTGACCTTTACCGCCGGGACGCTGTCGGGAATCGGCACAAACGCTGCCGAATCGGCCGGCTGCAGGATCGTGTAATGGGAGGAGGCGATCTTCCTGATGATGCCATCGCTGAACTGGATGGTCGCTTTGAGGGCGTTCACCTCCACCACCTTGCCGACTCCCCATTCAACCGCGCCGGAATGGCTCACTACGATGCCTCGTTTGATAATCATGTTCTCTCCTCATCTTTCTGGGTTAACAACTACTTAGGGCTGCTTCTTGAAGCAAGCCCCTTTTTCAGCATCAAGATTGCTTCAGGATTACGCAAGATTTCAGGTTCAGAATCAGGTAATCATGAGGTAATCGTGAGGCAAAAGGTTTTCCTGGTCTCTACCCCGGCTCACCCATCCGGACGACAACCTGATGCTTCACCAGGCCCCGCTCCAGCGGGATCACGCCACCGGTTATGCGCTGGCCATCCATCTCCACCCAGGCGACACCGCGCTCGCAGCCGTGGGGATTCTCCACCTGGATCGCGTAGACCGTTTCCCCGTGCCGGTAGCTGAGGCTGAAACCCGGCCACGCTGCCGGGATGACCGGGTTCATCCGCAGCTCCCCGCCCCGTATCTGCAGGCCGAGGACCTCTTCTACCCAGGCCCGGTACATCCACGCTGCCGAACCGGTATACCAGGACCAGCCACCCTGGCCGACCCGGCCGGGCAAGCGGTAGACGTCGGCCGCAACCACATAGGGCTCTACCCCGTAGTGCCAGACCGCTGCCGCATCGCGGGCGTGCTCGATCGGATTGAGCATGCGCAGGAGTTGCACGGCCCGCTCGCCATCCCCCTTGCGGGCCATGGCCATGGCCATCCAGAGAGCGGCGTGGGTATACTGGCCGCCGTTCTCCCGCACCCCGGGAGGGTACCCCTTGATGTAGCCGGGAGAGGGCTCCGTTCGGTCGAACGGTGGTTCGAAGAGCAGCACCAGTCCGTCATCCTCGCGGACGAGGTGATGCCAGGCCGATTCCAGGGCCTTCTCGGCGCGCTTTGGGTCGGCGGCGCCGGAAAGCCAGGCCCACGACTGGGGCAGGGAATCGATCCTCGCCTCCGGGTTGAGCGCGGAGCCGAGGGGGGTGCCATCGTCGAAGGTCCCCCGCAGATACCACTCTCCGTCCCAGCCGGCCTGTTCGACCCGCCGGATCAGGGCCACCCGTTCCTCGTGATAGGTCTGGCTCAGTTCCGGTTGCTGCACAAGGCTCGACAGTTCGGCCATCCCCTGCAACAGCTCGCACAGGAACCAGGCGAGCCAGACGCTCTCCCCCTTGCCCCCGGCGCCCACCAGGTTCATCCCGTCGTTCCAGTCCCCGGTCCCGATCAGGGGGAGGCCATGGGGCCCGGTCGTCAACCCCCGGCTGACCGCGGCCCGGCAGTGTTCGAAGAGCGTGGCGCGTTCAGTGGTGACCTCCGGCGTGGAGAAGAGCTCGTGCTGCTCGTCCGTAAGCGGAGGGGCGTTGAGGAACGGGACCTCCGCCCGCAGGATCTCCTGGTCGCCGGTGGTCCGGACATAGTGGGCGACCACGTACGGGAGCCAGAGGAGGTCGTCGGAGATGCGCGAACGGATCCCGGCGCCGGCCGGTTCATGCCACCAGTGCTGGACATCCCCCTCCGTGAACTGCCTGCTGGCGGCCAGCAGGATCTGGTTGCGCGCCAGTTCCGGCCTGGCGTAGAGGAACGCCGTGACGTCCTGCAGCTGATCGCGGAAACCGAAGGCCCCACCCGACTGGTAAAAGGCGGATCGCCCCCAGATGCGGCAGCTCAGGGACTGGTACTGGAGCCAGCGGTTGATCAGGAGGTCGGCGGCCAGTTCGGGGGTGCGCACTTCGATCGTGCCCAGGAGCTCATCCCACCATGCCCTGGTCCGATCGAACGCGTCTTCGAAGGACCGGTCCTCACGAAAGCGGAGCACCAGCTCCCGGGCCTCGGCCACGGACCCGGCCTGGCCCAGCATGCAGGTGATGTCGCGCTGTTCGCCCGGCGCCAGTTCCAGGGTAACCCGTACCACCGCGCACGGGTCCAGGCCCGCTCCGGTTCGTTGCGACAGCCGGGTCTGTTCCATTGCTGCCGGGTTGGCCAGGGAGCGGTTGCGGCCGATGAAGGCGCTGCGGTCGCCGCTGTACGAGTCGACCCGGTGAGTGATGGCCACGAAGGCGACCCGCCCGCCGTACTCGGGGTGGTAGCGGTTGTGCGCCAGGAGGGCCTGGGCTTCGTCATCCCAACTGGTCATGACATGCAGCTGGGAGGTTTCGCGGTGCTCGGCGAGGGTCAGCTCCACATAATAGGTCAGCGACAGCCGCCGCTTCCGGGAGGAGGCATTGGTGAGCGCCAGCCGTTGCAGTTTGACCGGCTCCCCCCCGTTCTCGTCCACGGGGACGAAGACCGTCAGCTCCTGTTCGATTCCGTTACTGTTATGCTCGAACACCGTATACCCCGCCCCGTGCCGGGCCCGATAGGCACTCTCTTCACGGATCGGCCCGGCGGTCGGCGACCAGAAGACGCCGCTTTCCTCGTCGCGGATGTAGAGCGCCTCTGTTGCCGGGTCCAGCACCGGGTCGTTCGACCAGCCGGTCAGGCGATTGCGCTGGCTGTTGCCGTACCAGGTGAAGCCGGAGCCGGTTTCGCTGACCATGGTGCCGAAGGACGGGTTGGCGATGACGTTTACCCAGGGTGCCGGGGTGTTGGTGTCGGGTCCGAGATAGATCGCGTATTCGCGCCCGTCCGGGGTAAACCCGCCCAGGCTGTTGAAGTAGTCCAGCTCCATGAAGGGGAGCGGCGCCGAGGGCTCCCGGGGAGCACGTTTCCGGGCGAGCGTTGCCAGCAGTTCGGAAGCCTCCACCGGTACCCCCAACTGCTGGGGCAGGGTGCCGCGAGCCGCCACCAGCACGACGCTGGCTGCGGCCTTGAGGAGTGTCAGGTCCGCCTCGGGGATCTGCGCCGCGCTCTTCAGGAAGATCCCGCCCGCCCGATCGGCAGCCGGCGAGAGGGTATGGGCCTGGATCAACTGCTCCAGCCGTTCATGGAGCGGCCGCTCATAGCCCCCGGCCTCCTCGTTGAGGATCACCAGGTCGGTGGACAGGCCGTGCAGCCGCCAGTAGGTGTGGGCCTGGAGCATCTGGCGCACCAGGCTGATGTCCCGGCCCTCGCCAATGGTTATCAGGACCAGCGGCAGGTCGCCCGAGATGGCGTAGGGCCAGAGTCCCGCCTGCCCCTTGCGGTTCTCGGCCAGGCGTTCGGCGGGTGGCCGCAGGCGGTGATTGGGAAACAGCAGGTGGCTCGCCAGTTGCTGAAACCGCCGCGCTTCGTCGGGCTGGATGTGCAGCAGCTGCAGCTGCTGCTGGGCCGAGCGCCAGGCGAAATCCATGGCCCGCTCGGTCGCATGGGGGTCACGGTACTTGTCCATCAGCAGCAGGACCTGCTCGCGGCTGGCCCCGGCAGCGAGCACCAGGGAGACCCGGGCGCGCTGCCCCGGCTCCAGGGTGAGGCTCCGCCGCAGGCTCAGGCTCGGCTCCAGGACAAACCCCTGGCTGTTGCCGAGCGGTTGCCCGGCCCCCATGGGGTTGGCCAGGGTCCGGCCACGGCCGATGAACCGTGCCCGGTCGGTTTCAAACTGCCACCCTGTTTCAGTCGCGCAGTCGTCCCCGGTCTGCTCCAGGGCCAGGCAATGGGCCACGTACAGCGGCGGTTCGTTCGCGCTGCGCGGCCGTCGGAAGGCGAGGAGCGCCTGCTGCTCGGGGAGCGCTTCGGTCTGGATGAACAGCTTGTTGAAGGCCGGGTGCTGGCGGTCCGCGTTGTGGGGCGCCATGGAGAGCTCCACGTAGCTGGTGAGGTTCAGTTGGCGAACAGTTGCGGAGCGATTGACCAAGGTAATCCGCCGCACCTCCAGATCGTCTTCCGGCGAGACGATGACCTCGGTTTCGGTGTCGATGCCGTTATCGGCACGGCGAAAGACGGCCCGGTCAAGGGCGAACTCCACGCTATACCCTTCAACCTTGCCGCCGACCGGGTGCCAGGTGGTGGACCAGACACGGTCCGGATCGGCCTCGTGGATGTAGCAGAAGGTCCCCTGGCTGTCACGGGTCTGATCCGACCGCCAGCGGGTAAGTTCCTGCCCCTCCCACTGACTGTAGCCGCCGCCGCTGTTGGTGACCATCACCCCGTAGCGGCCGTTGTTGAGCAGGAGGCTCTTGGGGGTGGCGGTATGGGGGGTGGTGAAACTGGTTCCCGAAGCTGCGACCGGATCTGCGCCCAACGGTGCCGGCTCGTTCTGCCGCGTCGAGATCAGGTGCAGCGGCGGCAGGGTCGGAATCCGCTCCTGAAGCAACGCCTCAAAGGCACGCACCCGCGGGTCGCCATGAAAGCGGCGCGGGAACGGGTTGCCCCGGAGGAAGTTGGTCAGCGCCAGGAACGCCATCCCCTGGTGGTGGGCCATATACGCCTCGACGATCACCCCCCGCCTGAGGGGCTGCTGCCAGGCGTCCCGCTGCGGTTGCCGGCTGAAATCCATGGCCTCGTAATAGCCGTAGTCGCCGAGCAGCCCCAGGCCGGCCAGCTGTCTCAGGTTGTGCACGGTCTCTTTCGGTGCCACGCTCAGTGCCAGCAGGGTGGCATAGGGGGCGACGACCAGCTGTTCCTCCAGGCCGCGCTTGAGGCCGAGCGCCGGCACGCCGAACGCCTTGTACTGATAGGTCTTTTCCAGGTCCAGGTCGGCAAAGGCGGACTCGGAAATCCCCCACGGTACACGATGCCTGCGGCCGTGGGCGATCTGGACCGCCACCGCTTCCCGCGCTGCCTTGTCCAGGAGCGAGTTGCCGTAGGAGCGCTGGAACAGGAGCGGCATCAGGTATTCGAACATGGTCCCGGTCCAGCTGAGCAGCACCCGCTGCCGGCCGATTGCCCCGTAGGGGCGGCTCAGGGAGAACCAGTGTTCCAGCGGGACATCGCCCCGGGCAATGGCGACGAAGCTGCCGAGACGTGCCTCGCTGGCCAGGAGGTCGTAACTGGAAACGTCCGGCCGGGCCGACGAGACGTTGTAGCCGATGGTGAACAGCTTGCGCTTTCTGTCATAGAGAAAGCGCATCTCCATTCCGGCCGACAGCTCCCGGACGTTGATGATCAACCGCTCAGCCATCGCCAGGGTTTCCCCGGCCAGCCACTGCGCCGTGGCAAAGGATGCGATGACCCGGTCGAGCCACGGGCCGAGGGGGACGGCGGCCGGGAGAGACTCCTCCCTGATCGCCTTGAGGATGGTGACCGAGCCGATCCGGCCATGGGCGAGATCGAGGAGCGATGGCGCCTGCACCAGGTCCAGCCGGATGGCGAGCAGGGCTGCCTCCCCCAACGGGGCAAGCTCCTCCCCGGTCTTTTCCGCCAGGATTTCGATCCAGGCGAGATAGCGGTCACAATTCTGCATCCAGGCCGCAGCCTGCTGTTCGAGCTCAACACCCCACGGTGTAGCCCCTGCGGCCGCGACGACCGAGCCGACAGCGGCCTGCGTCCGCCGTTGCAGGCTCAGCTGGTCGACAATGCCGGCCGGCGGCGCATGCCACTCTGCCAGGAGCTGGCCGAGTGGCATGCGATACGGGGCGGCACTTTCTGTCAGGGGACCGGCCTGGTTCAGGATTTCCCCGGTGTCGGCCAGTCCGGCAAAGGCCTGGCCATCCAGGAGGGGGGCGTGCAGCAGCTCGTCGAGCCCCTGCTCCAGCGCCCAGAGGGCACCAAGCAGGTTGCCGCTGTCGACGGTGGAGACGTAGCGCGGCTCCAGGGGGGCCAGGGTCCGGATATCGTACCAGTTCAGGAGATGCCCTTCATGGCGCTCCAGGCGGCCGACAGTTGCCATGGTGGCGGTCAGCGCTTCGACGACCTGGGTAACGGTCAGGTAGCCGCAGTCATGGGCGCCCAGGGCGCTGGTCATCCAGAGGCCGATGTTGGTCGGACTGGTGCGCATGGCCAGGCGGTTCTGGTGGGCGACCTGAAAGTTGTCGGGCGGCAGCCATGAGGTGTCGGCGGTGACAAAGGACGAGAAATAGCGCCAGGTCCGCCGGGCGACCTGCCTGAGGAAGAGGCGGTCCGTTGCCGGCAGCGGCTCTGCGCGTTCCTGCCGGGCGGGTCGCAGGTTCAGGAGCCAGCCGAGCAGTGGGGAGACAAACCACAGGCCGAGCCAGGGGGCGGCCAGTGGCAGGCTGGCCGGCATGGTGTGCCAGATCGCCAGGCCAACGATAGCGCTGAAGATGCTCCCCAGGGCCAGGGTCGCAACGAAGAGCGGCTGCCGGCGGGAGGCGCTCCAATGGGTTGCCTGGGCCGTCCACTCCAGAAGATCGCGTCGGGAGATCAGGCGCCGGTAGCAGACCCGGGCGATGGCATCCAGGGTCACCGCTGCCTGGTGCGGCAGCAGTGCGGCGTCGGCAGTTGCCCTGAGCAGGTCGTGCAGCAGCTTGGACCGGGAGAAGTACTTCAACCCCTTGCGGGTGGTGGCCATGGTGAACGGCTGCGCCAGGGGGTGGAAGAGGAGCTGCAGGCCGACCACCAGGGTGGCGATGCCGCCGATCCCCGGGGAAACGAGCCAGGAGGCGATCAAAAGCCCCAGGCTGGTGGCGGGCAACAGGCTGCGGCGCAGGTTGTCGAAGATCTTCCAGCGGTTCAGGAGGGAGAGCGGGTTGGCGCCGCGACCGCCGGCTGCCTGCGGAACCCGCGGAAAGATCCACCCCGCGATCTGCCAGTCGCCGCGAATCCAGCGATGGGCCCGGCTGCTGTAACTCTGGTATCCCTGGGGGAATTCGTCGTACAGCTCGATATCGCTGGCCAGTCCAACCCGGACGTGCGCCCCCTCGATCAGGTCGTGGCTTAAGACCCACGCTTCGGGGAACCGTCCCGACAGCACGCGGCTGAAGGCGCGGACGTCGTAGATCCCCTTGCCATGGTACGATCCTTCACCGCACAGATCCTGATAGAGATCCGAGACTGCCTGGGTATAGGGATCGATGCCGACTGCATCGGCAAAGAGCCGGCTGAAGGTCGAGGCGCTCGTGCTCGGCAGGGTAGGGCTCACCCGCGGCTGGATGATGGTGTAGGAACCGGCCACGATGTTGCCCGCCCCGTCGAAGCGGGGCTGGTTGAGCGGGTGCGCCAGGGTCTCGACCATCCTGCGGGCCGTTGCATGCGGCAATTGGGTGTCGCTGTCCAGGGTGATGATGAAGCGGACGTCCGAAAGGCTGTCCGGGTCGCCCACATACACCAGGCGGGCAGCACTCTCCGGCCGTGTGCCGTCGATCAGGCGGTTCAGCTCCTCCAGCTTGCCCCGTTTGCGCTCCCAGCCGATGAAGTTCTGTTCCGATTCGCTCCAGGTGCGTTCCCGATGGAACAGGAAAAAACGCCCGGTGCCATGGCGCTCGTTCAGCTCCGCCAGGCAACTGCTCGCGGTCTGGAGCAGCCGGCTGTCGTCTTCACGGGAGAGCGTGGCGGCGTCGGTGTAGTCCGTGAACAGGCTGAAGAGCAGATTTGCTTCCTGGTTGGCCAGGTAGCGGATCTCCAGCTTTTCCACCTCGGCGCGTACCGTCTCCGTATTCACCAGCATCATCGGCACGACCACCAGGGTGCGGAAGGCATCGGGAATCCCCGCCTCCTCGAAATCCATCTTGGGCAGGGGCCGGGGCGGCAGAAGGCGCGTGATCAGGTAATTGACCACCTCGATTGCCAGCTGGCTGACCGGGATCAGCAGGAGCGGCAGCAGTCCGAGGCGGATGGCGAGCGGCAGCCCGCCCGGGGTGAAGGGGGCGATCAGGGCGAAAAGGAGTGCTACGATGCCGCCGATGCCGCAGGCGTAGACAACTGCATGGTGGCGATAGATCCACTCCAGGGCGCGGTAACGGCGCGTTTCACGGCAGGCGAGCAGCCTAGCCAGTTCGGCCCGGCCCTCGCCGGCCAGCCAGGTGCCGACGTGGCCGGTCCGCTCGTCGGTGGTTGCTTCGCGCTTGGCTAACGTCGCCAGCCTGATGACGCGCTCCGCGACCTGCTCCTCGGCCTGGGCGCTGGCGCGGGCGAGTTCTTCTATTGCCCGCCGACAGCGGTCACGGGTGGCGAAATCCATCCCGCAATAGACCCCGGACGGATCGCGGCGCAGTATCTGCTCCACCGTGCTCAGCTTCTCGAAGATCTCCCGCCAGTCCAGCAGGGCCAGTTGGCGCAGGCTGGTGAAGGCATTGCCGCAGGACAACTGCTCCCTGGTCTGCCGGTTCTGCTCGCGCTGCGTGAGGTCGTGCAGCGGGCTGTTGAGCGTGCGCTCAAGCCAGCTTTGGACCGGCGCCAATGCAGCCGCTTCGTCGTAGAGCAGGCCGACCAGCTGGCTGCCGAAATAGGGGGTGGGGCACGGCTCCGCTGCGGCAAGCTCCGCCAGGAGCGCGAAGAGCTGGTTGGAGTCGCGGCGATTGGCGGCGATCAGCCGGTTTGCCCAGAAGTCGGCCAACTGACGTTCCCGCAGGTCGGCCAGGGCGGTTACGGCCAGGCTCTGGATGCTTTCGATCAGCGCTACGCGCATCATCTGGGGCAGTGCCCAGAGTTCGCCGATCGTCAGCGTGCGCACCGATTGGTGGGCCTCGATGAATGCCAGGATGTTCTCCCGGTCCAGGCGCTGTTGGTTATGGGAGACGAGATCCTTGGCCAGGCCGTAGATGCACGGCAGCCCCCGATAGGGAGCGGAGGCGAGGGTGGGTAGCTGCTGGTAGAAGCGCCGTGGCAGGTTTAAAAGGACATCGCGGGCGTTCCCCTCCATGATGTACTCGTTATCGAGTATCCAGTCGGCTGCCGGCGTGGCTTTCTGTTCCAGGCGGCTCGCTGCGGTGAGATCGGCGCAGACCTGACGGACCCAGTGCCTGGACTGCGTGAGACGCTTGAGCAGTACGTCAGTACGCTGCGGACTCGGGTCCACCTGCTGTTCCCGGGCATGGCGCTCGGCATGCTCCAGGATCTGCGCCGGGGAAAGCTTTACCTCTGGCTCCCGTGCCTCTGCCCGTCGCTCACGGCGGGGATGCATGACGAACAGCACCGGAGAGATATCGCTGCTTTCCCGCAGCAGGGTCAGCGGCCGCTGCAACGATGCGACCGGCGCCTGGAGGATCAGGACCGATTCCCCTGCCACGAGCCAGCGGGTATGGTCACGCAGGACAACCGGCTCGACGCCATACCTGGAGCGTCGCAGCCATGGCAGGGCTGCCAGGGCGCCGATCACGGCAGATGCCAGGATCAACGCCGGGGAACCGGCAAGGTTCCACCCCGGGAGCAACTGCGACCAGGGCAGGAGCAGGCCGGCCATTCCGGCAATCCCCCCGGACAGGCAGGCAGCAACGGCTACCCCGATGGCACGGCGCCAAAGGAATGGGTCTGCGACATGAACATCACCGTTCGTACCCTTATGCACCAGGGCGGTGCGGCTGAAGCCGTGCTGTGCAAGTTCCCGGAGAGCTCTCCGGGCTTCGTCTTGTTGTGCGAAGTAACCAATCAGAATGCCAACGCCCACTATCCGTCCTTTACTCACTACGTAGTCGGAGCGTTCGGTCAGGGTGACGAATTTCACGTGACAGGGGGGCTCGGAAAGGAACCGTGTGAACTGTTCCAGAGAATTTGACAACTGAGGTGGCTGGAGATGACCGGAAAACTGAGAAGGGCGAAATGATTGGGAGGAATGATTTCGGGTGGCAGGTCAGTTGGTTAACTGTACGCCGTTATCAGGTTAATAGATAGGTTATTAATCCGGGAGCGGGTCAGATCCGTACGGTTACTACGTTGCTGCGGTGCGAAAGGTCCTGTGCGCGACATTGATTTGTGCTATATTTCCCTGATTCATTAATCGCAACGTCTCCGAAAAAAAGCACCCTCTTTCCTGCTGGGTGCGGCAAGGATCCGATCATGTTCGAGAAACAGAATTTCGGCCCGGTACGCTTCATCCCCGCCCCCGGCAAGGGGCGCTACCCCAACTGCCATTCGGTCTACATCGAGGAAGCCGGTGTCCTGATCGATCCCGGTTCCGACCGTCAGCGGTTGCAGGAGCTGAAGGACCGGGGAGAGGTCCGCCAGATCTGGCTGACCCACTGGCACGAGGATCATTATCTGCACCTCGACCTCTTTCCCGACCTGCCTCTCTGGGTCGGCGAGCACGACGCGGAGCCGTTAGGGGACCTGGAGCTGATGCTCGACTGGTACGGCATGTCCGGTCAGGCGGAGCGCGACTTTTTCAGGGCGTCCCTGCGGGAGGAGTTTCGTTTCCGCCCCCGGACTGCCGACCGGCTGCTCAAGGACGGTGACGTTATCGATCTCGGCTGCGTGACGGTGGACGTCATCAATGCCCCCGGCCATACCCCCGGCCATCTGGCCTTTTATTTCAGGGAGCCGCAACTGCTGCTCCTGGGGGATGTGGACCTGACCCCCTTTGGTCCCTGGTACGGCGACCGCGATTCGAGCATCGAGCAGACCATCGCCACGGTGGAAAAACTCAGGGGCATCCCTGCCAAGGTCTGGCTGACCAGTCACGAAACAGGGGTTTTTACCGAAAATCCCGGTCCCCTGTGGGATGACTATCTGCAGGTGATCCAACGGCGTGAGGACCAGTTGCGTGAGCTCCTGAAAAGCGGTCCCACGCTGGAGGAGATCGTCAACGCGTGGATCGTGTACGGAAAGGAACGGGAGCCGAGGGAGTTCTTCGCATTCGGCGAACGGGTGAACATCCAGAAGCATCTGGACCGGTTGGTGAACGCTGGCGAGGTTGTCGTCACCGGGGGCGTATTTGCCCTGCGCCGGACCTGATTGTCGGGAAGACCCTTTAACCGGGGTAAGCCAGGGGGGGAGTCCCTACCACGTGCGACATTTCCTCCTTGTTGTATATCCGAGCCGATATGCTACGCTTGTAGCGTCTGTATTACCGAGCGGACGTGATGGTTTAGTTCGCTCCAACCTACGAAAAGGAGGGGGATATCGTGTCTCATCAGCTGGCACCACACTATGTTAAACTTAAAGAGCGATACGTTGAACTGATCGACGCCGTTGAAGCAATGGGCGTGGCGGCCCGCAACTCGGGGCCGCTTGACGAAAAGACCGTGCAGTTGATCCAGTTGGGTGCCGCCGCTGCCATCGGGTCAAAGGGTTCGTTGAGCAGCCATGCTCTGCGCGCAAAGGAAGCAGGCGCGACAGATGAAGAGATTCGCCATGCCATTATTGTTCTCACCAGCACGATTGGTTTTCCAACAGTTGCCGCTGCACTTGACAGGATGAACGACGTAATCGACTGATTGGATACGGCAATCGGTCGAGGACGGATACTTTTTGATAACGAAGGTATCTGTCCTCGACTGAGGCCCGCTTCTCCGCCAGTTAGGCCAACCTTTTACCTCCCCGCAAAATTCAACCTTTTGATAGCGTACTGAGCGTACGGTTTGTGACTGCATCAATGTCAACCGGAAGCCAGTGCCGTTGTCCTCGTCTGTTGAACTATCCCCCCGGCCGCCAAGCACCTTTTCCCCGAACACAGCGGAGCTTTGTCAGGTTCGAAATGTGGACGTGCGGTCTGGCCCTGCAATATTGTTGCTCCTGTCAACTTTGTTGCTAATGTGTAACTACCTTATATCGTTATAAAAGTAGGAGGTTGCCTCCGTCCTGTCACCAATTGTTGCGCCACGTGGATACGTGTCTGGCCTCACATCTCTTTGATTTTAAGGGCATTTCCCCTGAATAGTTTGTGGCACCTGTTCTGCAAGTTGCCGATGGCGACCAGCTGCATAGGGCATCGCCGGCGAAGCGCAGCCGAATATAGGTTCAGCATTATGAAAACGGTCACCACGTATATCCTGACAAGTTCTCTCATTGCCATCCTGACCATTACCTCGTTCGGGGTCTACTCCCTTGACCAGTTTCAGGTGAATGCCGTCAGGAAGGAGCATGAAAAGCTCGAAACCTGCATCCGCACCTTTTGGCAATTGCTTGCCGCCAGGGGGACGGATTTCAGGATTGTCGACGGAAACCTGCTGGCCGGCACCTATCGGGTCAACGGCAACTGCGAGCTGCCGGACAAAGTGCAGGAGATTTTCGGCGGTGTGGCGACGATTTTCATGGGGGACGAGCGGGTTGCGACCAATGTGCTGACTGCCGACGGAAAGAGGGCCTTGGGCACCAGGCTGGTGGGAGGAGCGTACGATGCCATATTCAAGAGGGGCATACCGTATCGTGGTAAGGCCAGCATCCTTGGTATCCCGTATCTGACCGCCTACGACCCCATCAGGGACCGGACGGGGAATATCATCGGTGTTCTTTTTGTCGGGGTGAAAGAAAGCGAATTACAGGCCCGTCTGGATGTGCTGAAAATGCATCTGTCCCTGACCCTGTTCGGGGTCGTGACGATCTTTTCGATACTCATGGTGTTGCTGACCCGGGCGATGAAGCGGGTTGAGCATGCGAACGAACAGCAGATCAGGTTTCAGCAGCAGCTGTTCGATATCGTGGAGTTTCTGCCTGACGCCACCTTTGTCATCGACAGAGAAAGTCGGGTAATTGCCTGGAACCGGGCCATCGAAGAGATGACCGGCGTCAGGAAGCGGGACATCGTGGGCAAGGGGGACTATGCGTACGCGATTCCCTTTTACAATGATTACCGACCGTTGCTGATCGACCTGCTCGATAAGGAGCAGGAGCGTATCCGTCGCAACTATGCGACTATCAAGCGGGAAGGGCATACCCTCTTTACCGAGGTTTTCGTCCCCTCGTTTCGTAATGGGGACAGCCGGTATTTCTGGGCCACGGCCACACCGCTGTTTGACAAGGAGGGAAATCCGGCCGGCGCTATCGAATCGATCCGCGACATCACCGAATACAAGCAGGCTGAAGAGGGGCGGGCGCGGTTGGAGTCACAACTGCATCATGCCCGGATGCTTGAAACGTTCATGGTCCGGCTGGGGCATGACCTGCGAACTCCCTTGACGCCGCTGTTCGTGCTCTTTCCCCTGATCAAGGGGCGGCTCGCCGACCCGGAACTACTGGGCATGGTGGACCTCTGCTGCAAAAGCGCAGCCTCCATCAAGAAACTGGTGGACAGAGCCCAGATGTTGGTGAGCCTCTCCGCTGCCATCAAGGCGGAAGAGGTGGAGCGCATCGTCCTGGTTTCCGCTGTGGACAGAGCCCTTGCCGACAATGTCGACAGCATGACCAATAAGCATGTTGCCTGTCACAATGATATCGCCCCATCGATCATCGTGGAAGGTGTGCCGGTGCAACTCAGGGAGATCTTTACCAATCTGATCTCGAATGCGGTCCGTTTTTCCCCGGGAAACGGCGTAATCCGGATTGCTGCCGAACAGCTGGCGGGCACGGTGACGGTGGCGGTCCATGATGACGGGATCGGCCTTGCCCCGGCTCACCTGGAACGGATCTTCGACGAATTCTTCAAGGCGGATGACTCGCGCCATGATCTTAATGCCCCCGGTCTCGGCCTTTCCATCTGCAAGCGGATCGTTCTCAATCATCATGGTCGGATCTGGGCCGAAAGTCCCGGGATTGGCAAGGGAACAACGATCAAATTCACTCTTAACGGACAGTGTGCTGACATTCGTAACGTAAAGGAGCCATGCTGATGGATGCCAAAGTGATGCTTGTCGATGATGAGGAGATGATCAGAGAGTCGGTCGCGGTGTTTTTCCAGTCCGAGGGGGTGGGGATTCTGACCGCAGCAAGTTGCGATGAGTGTCTTGAACATCTGGAGGCCGGATTCCGGGGAGTAATTTTTATGGATGTCATGATGCCGGACATGAACGGCTGGGACACAATCCGCAGGATCGTGGAGAATGATCTGTACGATGGGAACATCATCGTCATGCTCACGGCCTTGAACGCGCCGGACAACAAGATGGAAGGGATTCAGGAGTATGTGACCGACTATTTGACCAAACCGTTCAATCCGGACGAGCTGATGGATGTCCTTCAGTATTATTTCAGTCTCATGGCGGCTCTGGGGCCTGTCTCATAATGGAGAAAGGATGGTTTCTGCTTCCATGTCCTCATGTAACAGTCCGGAGTCGAGAATGCCGCCACAGTATTACCAGCTTGTCAGACGGAGATGCATCTTCGCGGTCTCAGCGCTTCTGGCGTTGATGGCCGGTTTGTCCCTCTGGGATGCTGCCCGTGAACAGCAACTGGTCATCTCTGCTGGTGCCTTTGCCGCCGTGCTTTCGTTCCTTATCCTGGGTGGGGCGATTCCGTTCCTCAGGCAGGTGCGCAACCTTGAGGCAACTTCCCGCAAGCTCGAAGATCAGCAGACTGATCTTGCGGTCAAGAACGAAGAGATCATGGCCGCGGTCAAGGAATGGCGGAGCTCCATTAATGGTTTGAAAAAGGCCGAGTTGCAGGCAGCCAACTTTGCCGCTATCGCCCTGGAGCGGAGCCGGAACGAGGCGGAACGGGCAGAATTGGAAATCAGGCTGGGGCAGTCGCAGAAGATGGAGGCTATCGGGCAACTGGCCGGTGGCGTGGCCCACGATTTCAATAATCTGCTGACCCCGATCATTGTGTATGCTGACCTGCTCAAGCGGGCGCTGGCCAATGAAGAAACGCTGCTGCCCAAGATCGACGGGATCATAAAGGCTTCCCACAAGGCGCGTGACCTGACCCAGCAACTGCTCAGCTTTGGCCGCAAACAGGTCCTGCAGATGCAGAACGTCGATCTGAACGAGGTTGTTTCAGCAGTTCATTCCACCATAAGGCGAACGCTGCGGGAAAACATCGACGTCAGGATGCAGCTTTCGACACATCCGGGGATCATTCGTGTCGACCGTTTCAAAATTGACCAGATTATCCTCAATCTGGCCATTAATGCCCAGGACGCCATCGCTGAGACCGGCCAGGTAACTCTGGAGACCAGCCAGATTGTCATAGACGATGAATATGCCCGGCGGCACCCCGGGATGCAAACCGGCCGGTATGTCCTGCTGGCATTCAAGGACAACGGCTGCGGCATGAGCGACGAGATCATGCCGCATATCTTCGAGCCATTCTTCACAACCAAGCAGGTCGGTCACGGTACCGGGCTCGGACTGGCAAACGTTTACGGCACAGTCAAGCAGCACAAAGGCTATATCACTGTTCAGAGTGAGGTCGGTGTCGGTACGACTTTCAGCATGTACTTCCCGTTGGTCGATGGCACGCAGAACATCATCGGGCAGGATGCCGCCCACTCGCTCAAACGGACATGATCGATGCATTAAGAAGGGAACGTCTGGTAGCGTTACCGCACATTTTAAATTCGTCCGCTGATCCTGTCACCCCCTCGCTGTCGCCTGCCATCGCCCCGGCAAAAGTTCTAACCCTGCCGAACTAGTCGATGTCCCTTAAAGGTTTTGCTGTGCTGCCGATGAAGTGTATACTCTTTCGGGCGAGGGCAGTATGGCGGTAAACGGAATACCCATAATTCTGCTGATTGATGATGAAGTTGAAGTGCTGGAAAGCATCGGCATGTTCCTGGAGGACTGCGGTTACCGGGTCGTCATGGCCAGCAACGGTCGCGACGGCATGGCCGCCTTTGCCCAGCATGCACCGGATGTCGTGTTCACCGACCTGCGGATGCCCGATATGGACGGCCTGGCCGTGATTCGGGAAATAAAGGCACTACGCCCCGATATTCCGGTAACGGTCATATCCGGCACAGGGGTGGTGGCTGATGCAATTCAAGCGGTCAAGCTCGGGGCCTGGGACTTCATCACCAAACCGGTGATCGATCTGGCGGAGATTGACCTGGTGGTGCGTCGCGCACTGGAGCACCGGGAGTTGCAGAGCGAGGTCGATGCCCTGCGCGATCGGATGCTGACCGCCAAGCTGTCTCGACCGGAAGCATTTGCCTCAATCGTCACCGCTGACCCGGCCATGCAGCGCATCTTCCAGTACATCGAGGCCATTGCTCCTTCTACCCAACCGGTTCTGGTCAGCGGGCCGACCGGTACCGGCAAGGAGCTGGTTGCCCGGGCGGTTCACGCGGTCAGTAACCGTAGCGGCGCTTTTGTCGCGGTCAACCTCGGGGGACTGGACGATCAGATGTTTTCCGATACCCTGTTCGGTCATGTGCGGGGAGCGTTTACCGGTGCGGATCGGCTGCGGGAGGGGATGCTTGCGCAGGCGGCGGGTGGTACGCTGTTCCTGGACGAGATCGGTGAACTGGCCGAAACATCCCAGGTGCGCCTGCTGCGGCTGTTGCAGGAGCAGGAATACTTTCCGCTGGGCTCCGACACCCCACGCAAAAGTCAGGCCCGGATCGTTGCCGCCACCAATAGTGAGCTGGCCGAGCGGGTGAAGGCCGGCAGTTTCCGGCAAGATCTCTATTATCGGCTCTGTACCCATCAGATCGATATTCCGCCCCTTGCTTCGCGTCGCGGTGACATATCGCTCCTGTTGTCGAGCTTTGTGGCTGACGCAGCTGCGCAATTAGGTAAACAGGAACCCCGGATTCATCCCGACGTCAGCCACTATCTGGCGGCCTATGAGTTTCCCGGCAATGTCAGGGAGCTCAAGGCAATGGTGTTTGATGCGGTTGCCCGTCACACCCGCGGCCCATTGGGCAAGGAGAGTTTTCTGCATGCCATGGGCCGCCAGATTTCACCGGTAGCACGTCCGCTGGCTGCGGATCTGTCCGGGATGTTTGTCGACGGAGACGGCCACTTCCCGACGCTGAAGGAGGCCGAGGCGTTGCTGATCCGAAGGGCGCTGGAACTGGCCAGGGGAAATCAGGGGGTGGCGGCCCGGTACCTCGGCATCACCCGCCAGGGGTTGAATAAAATGCTTAATCGCCAGAAACAGCGTGGATCTGTGGATAATTCAGGAGCTGTCGAGTAAGTGAGCGATGCCCGCAAGAAGACAGACGATGCCCTCGTGTCCAGTGAAGACATCTATCGCGAACTGGTGGAGAGAACCAACAGTGGACAGGAGCCGGAGATCCTGAGCGTCGGGCAGGACTTAACCGAAAAACGGCGGCTGCAGGCGATGATGCTTGAAACGGAGAAAATGGTGACCGTCAGCGGACTGGCGGCGGGAATGGCCCATGAACTGAATAACCCGCTTGGCGCCATTATCCAGGGTGTCCAGAATCTGCGGCGCAGGCTATCCGGTGGACTCGCGGCCAATGAAGAGGTGGCTGAGGAGGTGGGGATCGACATTGCGTCTCTCGAGCGGTATCTCGAACGACGGGGCATTTTCGACATACTGAGCCATATTTCCACCGCCGGTACCAGGGCCGCGGACCTTATTGCCAAAATGCTTGCCTTCAGCCAGAAGAGTGTTGCCGGCCGGACCAGTGTACAGCTCTCTATACTCATGGACCGGGCCATTGAGCTTGCCGCCTGCGATTATGACCTCAAGAAACGCTACGATTTCAGGTCAATAACCATCAGCCGCGACTACGATCCCGCAGCGCCGCCGGTGGTGGCGCATGCGGCGGAAATCGAGCAGGTCATGTTCAATCTGCTGAAAAATGCCGCCCAGGCACTGGCCGAGCGTCCGGTGGAAAGGCAACCGCAAATCCGGGTCAGGATAGGTGCCCTGAACGGCTTTGCGGTCATTGAGGTGGCGGATAATGGTCCGGGTATCCCTGACGCAGTCCGGGCCCATATCTTTGATCCGTTCTTTACGACAAAGCAGGTCGGCGAGGGAACAGGGCTCGGATTGCCGGTTTCCTACGCCATTGTCGTGCAGCATCATCAGGGGTCCATCGAGGTGGAGTCCCGCGAGGGAGAGGGTGCCCGGTTCACGGTGCGTCTGCCGTGTGTGGCCGGAAAGGAAGGGTGACGGATGAATGAACGGTTGATCAGGTTGCTGCTGGTTGATGATGACGACCTGGTCAGGGGCGCGGTTCTGGCCTGGCTGGAGGACGAACATTTTCATATCACCGAAGCAATGTCCGGTGCAGATGCCCTGAAGCTGTTGGCAAGGGAACGTTTCGACTGCGTCCTTCTCGACCTGCGACTAAATGACATGGGCGGAATCGACGTGATCAAAACGGCGCAGTCCACAGGCAACAACCCTGCCTGGCTTATCTTGACCGGAAATCTCGGCGAGGATACCTATCAGGAACTCCGCGCACTGGGCATCCCCAAAGATGCCATTCTGCAAAAGCCTATCTTTGACATGGGTGTCATTTCCACGAGGATTCGCAGGTTTGTGACACGTCGATCCCCGGCTGCACCGGTGTTTCCCCCCTCCCCGCGGTTCATCTGCCGGGCGAAAATTGATCCCCCCCACAGCTGAAAAAGAGCGTATATCGGCATCGCCGGGTGCCGCTCCTTGAACCCCTGCGCTGGTCACCGGGCGGTGCCCAGCGCCTGATTACGGATGGCCGTCAAGGTCGTGCGCGGGGTGATTGCTTCGGGATCGGTGCGCAGCTCCAGCAGGGCCGGCCCGTTGCTGGAGACGGCCCGTTCGAAGGCGGCCGCGAAATCGGCGGTTCGTTCCACGACCTCGCCATAAGCGCCGTAGGCTCGGGCAAGGGCGGCGAAATCGGGATTCCTGAGTTCCGTCCCGCTGACCCTTCCCGGGAACCGCCGTTCCTGGTGCATGCGGATGGTGCCGTACATGCCGTTGTTGACCACGACGATGACGATGGCCGAGTCATACTGCACGGCGGTGGCCAGTTCCTGGCCGTTCATCAGATAGCAGCCGTCGCCGGCAAAGCAGACGACCGTCCGGTCGGGATGCACCAGCTTGGCTGCCACGGCCGCCGGCAGACCG
>CAYSMK010000051.1:0-34256 GCA_964432205.1 uncultured Geobacter sp.
CCTCAGGGAAGAACCAGCGCCTTACAATATCGGTATTGACCTTGAAAACGAGGCTCTAAGGCTGGGAAATAGTTATTTCTGGGAAGAAAGCTGAAGAAAATCAGTTTGTTGGTTTGGTCCGACCCCAGAACCGACTCCCATATTCGAAAGGTTATCTACACCACGAACGCGATTGAATCGCTGAACATGTCACTGCGGAAGGTGACCAAAAACCGTGCTTCTTTTCCCAACGACGAGGCCATGTTCAAGCTGCTGTACCTGGCCCTGAAGAACATCGCCAAGAAATGGACCCGGCCGATCATGAACTGGAAGGCTGCCATGAACCGTTTTTCCATCCTTTTTGAAGGACGGGTGCCGAACCAATAAAAACGCCACCCCCTGACTTTACACAAAACTATTTACAGGCCCGTTTGAATCGCATAGTCTTCGACTTGCTCCTGCTGAAATGGTACGTGTGGGCGGTGACGATGAGGGATAAGCCCGCAGCAAACCAGGCCCCTGGACACCGACCGAGGCGGAGGGGGTAAGATGATGCTGATTATTTTGCTATTAATTCCTTTCATAACTGGAGCTGTGATCCGACTGAGAGGAAGAAAAGAATCAACGGCATGGTTGATATCATCACTTGTACTTCCAGCAATTGTTCTTTTTGATGAATTTGTCCTCCCTTACCGAGGTGGAGGAGCCTCAATGTGGCCTATAGCCTTAGTCATGGGCGGATTCTACGGGGTCATTTCTGGAGGGTTGGGGGTTTTAGTAGCGTCTTTTTACCTCAAGAAAAGAGGCAACACCCAACCAGACAGTTAGACGCCGCCCGCCCAGATAAATCTGGGCTAGCGGGTCAACTGCCGACACGTTATCTCCCCCAAAGAAAAGGAGGCAAAAATAATGAAATTTCTGACTATGCTGCTATGCCTACTCTCATTTTCTTCACTGTCATTCGCGGAAAATCTAATCTTCCGACGGATTCCGGGGACACCATACTCAATTCATCAGAGATAAGTATGGTGTCCCCTGAACCATGAGGACGGAATTCATCAGGGGAAAAGAGATGAACTGGTTGGTGGTGGATTACGGTGGTCACGACACTTGTCAGGATCAGAAGATTACGATGAAAGAATTCTCGGCAGCGGTGCGTTTGTGGAGCACCTGCAACAGGAACCGCAGACATCGGCAAAAACGGGCAGCGTGTCCCTAGAAGCTGCGGTCTTTATAGGTGTGTCAGAGGGGGGGACGAATGTCCCCTGCCGGCTGACACTTGTGGTCGGTATGTCCAATGATAGACTGGAAACAGGATGATCATCATTAATCGTGGCGGTAATAGCACTGAGTTATTCAGTTCAAGAAAAAGGGGTATCCCATGAAAAGATTATTTCCGGCCTTTGTTCTGATTCTAGTGACTCTTGTCCTTTCCAGTTGTGGCCACCATCATCATGCCATGTATGTGCGAGATGCCGCAGACCGGGTCAAAGCCGCCGATTGGTCAAAGATGGAAACCACCACTGTCACCATGACCGATTTTGCCTTCAATCCAGCGACTCTCAGCTTCAGGCAAGGAATTCCGTATAAACTCATCATCAAGAATGAAGGCACCCAGAAGCACTACTTCACCGCCGAAGACTTCTTCCGGGCGATTGCCACCCGCAAACTTCAGTCCAACAGCGACGGCGAGGTAAAAGCCCCCTATTTCAGTGCCATCGAAGTGTATCCCGGACGGTCCCTCGATCTGTATTTCATCGCCGTAAAGACGGGGAATTATCCGCTCGACTGCACGATCGAAGGGCATGCCGGCATGGGGATGAAGGGGGAAATACGCATCGAATAGCGGGTCACAGCCGCCGGGTCAAACCTGAAACGTGGAGAGACGCAGTTGAGTTGTTGATTGGGATACGAGAAAGGCAACAAATCAACTACGAAGGAACCTGAACTGAAAGAGGTTGTCTATTCAATAATGATCGCGGCATTGAGCAATCAGCAGGGTATTACCTTCAACTGCATACACCAATCGGTGGCAACTGTCTATTCTGCGGGACCAGAAACCTGCCAACTGATGCTTGAGTGGTTCGGGTTTACCGATACCGGCAAACGGCTCACGCTGAATATCACGAATGAGGGTATTAATGCGTTTAAGCATTGCCTTGTCGGTCGTCTGCCAATAGAGGTCGTCTTCCCATGCTGCAGTTGAGAACTTGATTGTCATTCCGTCAGCTCTCTAACTTGACCGCCACCGGCACGTAACTCCTCAACCGAGTCGAGCAGCCGTTTGGCCCCGTGCGGATTCCGAAGCAAATATGCCGTTTCTTCAAAAGCTTGATAATCTTCAAGAGAGAGGATGACAACCGGCTTGCCACGTTGGCTGGTTACTACCACAGGATTATGGTCATCATTGACTGAGCGCATAACCTCTGCCAAGTGCTGCCGAGTGTAGGTATAGGTTAGAGCATTCATAGCTGTTATCTCCTTAAGAAGTATGTACATAACATAGTACAAACAAATTCAAGAATCAAGGATTGGAATAGAATGCTAACCACAAGCAATAATTCGATTCCAAAACCAGAAAAATGCACCTGCCTGTCAAGAACCCGTCAGGTGATTTTTCAAGCCGTTATCACGACAGGAAGTCAATGGTGTCTAGGCATTGAAGATTGTGTTGACTATATTTAAGTTCACTTCAAAATAGTCCTGACCGAATTCAAATAGACTATAAAATAGTCACATGGAACGTCGGACTTCATACCTCAAAATATGGGAAACGCTTGCCGCCGAAAAGGGCATGATCTTCCTGGCTGGTCCACGCCAGGCGGGCAAGACCACCTTGGCGCGAATCATTGCCGAGGATTTCCCAAACACCCTTTACTGCAACTGGGACATCCCTGATCACCGCGCACGCCTGCTGGAAAATCCGGCCTTCTTTACCTCGCTTCCCCGCCGCGACGCCTCCTGCCCCCTGATTATCTTCGATGAAATCCACAAGTACCGCGACTGGAAAAACTACCTGAAAGGGGTGTACGACCAGTCGGGGTTTTCCGGAGTCGGACCAACCCGCATGCGTCAGTAGTCGATCCCCGGCTGGGGTTCGATCCCCTGGCGATAGGCGTGCTTGATCTCCCTGACCTCGCTCACCGTGTCGGCCAGCTCGATCACCTCCGGGTGGGCGTCGCGCCCGGTGAGGACCAGGTGCATCAGGGTCGGCTTTGTCCGGATGATCTCCAGCACCTGCTCCAGGTCGACCAGCTTCAGCTTGAGGGCGTTGTTGATCTCGTCGAGGATCATCAGATCGAACGCGCCTCCCGCCATCTTCTCGTGGACCAGGTCGACGGCGTCCTGGGCGTTGGCCCGGTGCTCGGCCCACGGGTAGGGATTCCCCTGGATGCCGCAGAACCCCTTGCCGGTGGCGTGGAGCTCGATCTCGCACGCCATCTTCTTGATCCCGTCCCACTCCCCGGCGTACAGGTCCCCCTTCATGAACTGGATGATGCAGACCCGCATGCCGTGACCGCAGGCCCGCAGCGCCATCCCCAGGGCCGAGGAGGTCTTCCCCTTGCCGTTGCCGGTGATGACCACGACGAGTCCCCGCCGCTCCTTGGGCTCCAGCCGTTCGATCCTGTCGGGTAATGTGCCCCGTTTGGTCATGGTTATATCCT
The DNA here is from genome assembly GCA_964432205.1 of uncultured Geobacter sp. Lineage (GTDB taxonomy): Bacteria > Desulfobacterota > Desulfuromonadia > Geobacterales > DSM-12255 > Geomobilibacter. Next base: position 3,645 of record CAYSMK010000051.1, read on the forward strand.
CGACAATTCCGTAAAAACCGTTTCACCACAAAGTCACGAAGGGCACAAAGAAAAGCCAAAATACCACGGGGTTAAACTTCGTGTCCTTCGTGTCTTCGTGGTGGATCTTGGTTATTTTTGTTTTCGATGACTTTTGCTGTTACAGTCCCAGCCCCTGCATTCAAACCATCTTCCGGTACCGCCCCCCCACCTCGGCCAGGGTGTTGGTGATCTCCCCCAGGGTGGCGTGGCGCACCGTCTCCAGGAGCTCGCCAAAGACGTTCCCCCCGGCGAGGGCCACTTGCCGAAGCCGCGCCAGATAGACCGGTGCATCCTCCCGGTGGCGGGAGCGGAAGTCGCGTACCCGCGAGAGCTGCCGCTCCCAGTCGGCCGGGCCGGGGCGGACCAGTTCCCCCACCGGCGGGGACTTGTCGGGATGGTCGTCCGGGAGCGCGAAGGCGTTGTAGCCGATGATGGTGCGCCGCGGCCGTTCCGGGTGCTCCGGCGTCGGCCGGCGCCGCTCCCGCTCGTACCTGGCGCTCTGTTCGGCGATGCAGCGCCGCTGGTACCCCTGGTCGGTGGCCGGCCCCACCCCTCCCAGCTGGTCGAGGCGGTCGAACTCGGCCAGCACCTGATCCTGCAGTTCCCGCACCAGCGCCCGGAAGGCGTAGGAGCCGGAGAGGAGGTTCTGGATGACGAACCCTTCCGCCTCCTCCCGCAGGAAGTTGGGGATCATGGTTGCCTGGCGCACCCACTTTTCCCCCGGGGTGGTCATCGGCTCGTCGGCCGAATCCACATGGAGGGAGTTGCTGTTGGCCAGGAGCCCCAGCAGGGCATGGTAGGTGAGGCGGACCGGGTTGAGGGTGTCCCACTCCTCGGCCTGCAGCGCCCGGCCGGAGGTCTGGGTGTGGAACTTGAACAGCTGGGAGCGCTCGTCGCCGCCGTAGACGTCGCGCAGTGCTATCGCCCAGATCTTGCGGCAGACCGCCCCGAAGGCGAGCCACTCGGCCTCGTGGGAGACCTTGAAGAAGAAGGAGAGGCTCGGGGCGAAGGCGTTGATCCCCATCCCCCGGGCGAGGAAGTTCTCCACGTAGGTGAAGCCGTTGGCCAGGGTGAAGGCGAGCTCCTGGACCGGTGTGGCCCCGGCCTCGCCGATGTGGTAGCCGGAGACGCTGAGGGAGTAGAAGCGCTTCACCCCGTTGGCGATGAACCACTCCTGCACGTCCCCCAGGAGCCTGATGGCGAAGTCGGGCTGGAAGATGCTCTCGTTCTGGGCCTGGACCTCCTTCAGGATGTCGGCCTGGACCGTCCCCCGCAGCTCCTGCAGGGTCAGGCGACAGAGCTCCTCCCGCTCCCCGGGGGAGAGCCCCCGCCCCTGCTCCCGTTCGGCCCGCTCCAGCTCGATCTCCTGGGCCGCCACGAAGTACATGGCGAGGATCGCCGGGGCCGGGCCGTTGATGGTCATGGAGGTGCTGATGTCGGGGATTCGGAAGCCGTCCAGGAGCAGGCGCATGTCCTCCCAGGAGTCGATCGCTACCCCTCCCTCGCCGATCTTGCCGATGCTCCCCGGGTCCTCGTCGCTGTCGGCGCCATAGAGGGTGATGCCGTCGAAGGCGATGGAGAGGCGCGGCCGCGCCACCCCGCGGGCCAGCAGGTGGAGGCGGCGGTTGGTCTCCTCCGGCCCCCTGAGCCCGGCGAACTGGCGGGTGGTCTCCCCCTGGGAAACGGGACGGTAGGGAAAGATGCCGGTGGCAAAGGGGAAGCGGCCGGGTAGCCCCTCTTCCAGGAGGAAACGGAGCGACTCGGCCCGGTCCGCCGGGTCGGGGAGCGCCACCCGCGGCAGCCTCAGGCCGTTCACGGTCTCCATGACCGGCTCGATCCCCATGCGGCGGGCCGCCTGGAGGGAGAACTCCCGCCACTCTTCAGGCCATCGCTCCAGGAGACGGGCGCAGGCCGGATCGAGGCGGTCGGGCTCGCCCGGGCGTTCCCTGACCGTCTGCAGCTGTGCTGCACACCAGCGGTCATAGTCCCGGACCTTTTCTGCGATCTCCGCCAGGTAGGCGCGCCGTCGGTGGGGAACCAGGACGTTCTGCCTGGCATAGGAAAAGATCTCCGCTGCCGGCGGCGGCTCCGGGGCGGGCCAGCCGAGCCGGCGGCAGATGGCGGCAAAGAGGCGGTCGAGTCCCGGGTCGCGGGCCGCCTTGGCAACGGCGGGAAAGAGCGCTTCTCCCTTTCCCAGCTCCCCGAGCATCTCCCCCAGCTCCCCGAAGGCCGCCTCGCTCCCCTCCAGGTCGGCCTTGTTCAGCACCACCAGGTCGGCGTCGCGCAGCAGCTGGTCCTTCTGCAGCTGCAAACCGCTGCCGTACTCCCGGGTCTTGACGTAGAGGAGGAGATCGCTCCCGAGCCCCCCCGGGTCGAGACCGGTCTGGCCGGTCCCCGGGGTCTCGACCACCACCAGGTCGAAGCCGGCCCGGCGCATGACCGGCAGCATCCGCGGCAGGGCCGGGCTGAGCGGCGCATAGGGACTGCCGGTGGCGATGCTCCGCAGCCAGACGCGCTCGTCGTAGATCCGGTTCATCCGCACCCGGTCGGCGAGGAAGGCGGCGGTGGTCCGGCCGGCGGCAATGGTCGGGTCGTTGGCGAGGATGGCGACCCTCTTCTCCGGAAAGAACTCCAGGAAGCGCCGGACCAGTTCGTCGATCATGGTGCTCTTGCCGCTGCCGCCGTCGCCGGCAACGGCCACGACCCTGCCCTGGGCGCCGTCCCCCTGCGCCAGCCATTGTTCAAGCGCTCCGGTGAACCCTTTCCCGGCATGTTCGGCCATGGTCAGGAGCCGGGAGAGCTCGGCCGGCGTGGGTGTTCCCTCCCAGGCGGCCGGATCGAGGGGGGCGGCTCGTTTCCCCGCGCGGGCCGCGGTCCGCTCGGCAAGGTCTGCGGCGACGGTGTCCAGGGGCCAGCCCGGGCCGTAGATCCTCTCCACCCCGGCGGCTTCGATGGCCTTTGCGTCCTCCGGGAGGATGGTCCCGCCACCGCCGCCGAAGACCAGGGTTGCGGCCATTCCCTTCTCGGCCAGGCGTTGCACCAGGTGGGGGAAAAACAGGAGATGACCGCCGTTGTACGAACTGACCGCCACCGCGTCGGCCCCCTCCTGGAGCGCTGCCGCAACGATCCGCTCCCCGGTCATGTTGAAGCCGAGATAGATCACCTCCACCGGCCGGCCGCAGGCGAGCAGTGCCCGGTTCAGGGCGAGCACCGAGGCATCGTGGCCGTCGTAGGCGGCCACCGCCGTCACTATCCTGAGTGTCCTCGTTCCCATACGTATAACTATACCTTCTCCGCGGCAATTGTCTAAAGCCCCGGCAGCGCACAAACGCCCCCTCCCCCCGAGACGTGCGCCCTATTCCTGGTATACTTTGCCCATGGATACTCACTGTCAGAAAGGGACGAAACTAAAAAGGAGGCGAATATGCTGAAGCGATGGTTTTTTAGAATAGTACTGCTGGTGGCGATGGCTGCCCTGGGTGTCGGTGTGGCTGCGGCCGGCGATGAAGCGCCACGGATCGGCAAGGACGAGGTCAAAGCCAGGCTCGGGGCGGCGGATACGTCGATCATCGACGTGCGTGCGGCAGCCGATTGGTCGGGGAGTACGCTGAAGATCAAGGGGGCGGTCAGGGAGGACCCCAGGGATGTCGAGGGGTGGGCCGCCCACTATCCCAAGGATCGGACCCTGATCCTCTACTGCGCCTGAACGGATGAGGGAACCAGCGCCCGGGTGGCGTTGCAGCTGATCAAGATGGGATATGCCAAAGTGTACGCCCTCAAGGGGGGATGGAAAGAGTGGGAGGAAGCGGGGTATCCCACCGAGGAGAAATGACATTGATGGACAAAGGCGACCACGGGTCGCCTTTGTCTTGTCAGGGGCAGTCTTGCCGGTACAGCCGTGAAACCGGGGAGAAGCGGCGCATGCCGTCACGACGGCCGTGGGTTACTCCACCTGCGCAAGTTCGGCCGTGACTTTCCCGATCCGGACCTTCGAAACCATCTTCACCGGCATGTGGCGGGCATCGTCGGTCATCCAGATCATCAATTCTCCTTTTTTGTCAAAGATCCCGCCGGTCTTAAGCTGGGGATGAACCACGACCGTCTTGTACTCGCCCGCGGCAGTCTTCACGGTTTCGCGGCGCAGCACCACGACGACTGCCGGGTGCAGCGTTTTCCCATCATAGATGTCGATCGAGAACGTCATGCCAGGTTCGAGGGACTTCGTTCGGGTGTAGAAGAAGCAGGAAAGCGAGTCAAAGGTGGCCGCCGTCACCGGGACCGACACTGTTTTCTTCGCCCGGAAATCCTCGACGGTGGCGGTCAGGTCATCGTTGAACGTGATCTTCTTATCGCGCCTGGTGGGCCCCTCGTGGATCTTCTCACTGTAGCTGACCGGGCTCCAGCGGTTGTCGACAATCTTCGAGACCGATTCGATACGGTCCTCGACCTTGAAGAGCCAGGTCAGCCAATCGGCCGATCTGGCAGTGGAAGTGGCATGCAACAGGTCACCGCTTCGCCGGACCTCCTGGACGGCTGTCCCGGCGTAGACCCCCGTGTAATAGATGTTGAAGGTCAATCGTTCCGGTGTCGGGAAGGCAACTGCGGCAGTCGCCGATGCAATCAGCAGCAGAACGGCAAGAATCGTGTTTCGCATGGTCTGCCTCCGAGGTTACGTAAATCATACCCCAGGTACCCCTTCTGCACAAGATACCAGGGCATGCAGACCGGAGGAGGGGACTATTTCCGTCTCCCTCCGAGCCGTTGCATTCCGTCACATCCACTTTACAATGGTCATATATGCAGATTCACCGGAAAGGACGCTGCCGGCCAGGTACGGTGGCCGCTCCGGGCAAAAGGAGGCTGAACATGGCAGAGGTTGCCTATGTCTCGCACGTGCGGATTGAACGGGTCAGGGGGCCGTTGGCGAGAAGGAGAACACCGGCATGAGTGACAAGATCGTCGTGGAACTCTTCAGCGATTACGTCTGACCGTTCTGCTGGCTGGCGGAGCCGGCCATCGAAGAGTTGGAGGGACGGGAACCGCGGGTGCGCGTCGAGAGAAGGGCCTTCGAACTCCGCCCCGCCCCGGTGCCGACCCTCGATCCGCAGGGGGAATACCTCACCCGGGTCTGGCAGGAATCGGTCTACCCGATGGCGGAGCGGTTGGGGATCACCATCAGGCTGCCGCCCGTGCAGCCACGATCCCGCCTGGCCCACGAAGCGGCTCGTTGCGCAGCAGCGCAGGGGAAGTTCACCCCTTTCAACGCGGAGGTCTTCCGCGCCTTTTTTCAGGAAGGCGAAGACATCGGCCAAGTCGCTCTGCTCGTCTCGCTTGGTGAACGGGTGGGCCTCGACGCTACGATACTCCGCCGTGCCCTGGAGACACGGGAGTTCGAGGCCGGAGTGACGGCGGACGAGGAATTGGCTGAGCGACTGGGCGTTCACGCCGTACCGGCCTACGTGGTGAACCGGCAGACAGTGACTGCCGGCGTGCGGACATTCGATGAACTGCGCAGGCTCTGCAGTTTGTAGGCGAACCGCCGCTCAGACGACCTTCAGCACGATTTTACCGCGCGTATGCCCCCCCTGACTCAGCTCCTGTGCGCGACGCGCCTCGGCAAGCGGCAACACCGCCTCCACATAGACCCGAAGCCTCCCTTGATCCACCAGCGCTGCCAGCTCCGCCAGCACCGCGGCGTCGGGCTGAATGAAGACGAATGCCTGGCGAACACCGAACTCGACACCCCTCGCCGGTTTGGGGGGATCAATGATGGAGACGAGTATCCCCCCTTTGTTCAGCACCTGCCAGGAACGCTCCTGGGTGTCACCACCGATGGTATCGAACACCACATCGACGTCAGCCACCACCTCCTCGAAGCGTACCGAACGGTAATCGACCGCTTCGTCGGCACCCAGCCGCTGCAGGTAGTCGTGGTTGTGTGCCGAGGCGGTGGCGATGACATGCGCGCCCCGCCACTTCGCCAGTTGCACCGCATAGCTTCCGACCCCTCCTGCCGCCCCATGAATGAGGACCCTCTGGCCCGGCGCCAAGCCGGCGGTCTCGATGAGCGACTTCCATGCGGTCAGCCCGGCAAGGGGAATGGCGGCGGCATGGAGATGGTCTACCGATACCGGTTTGAACGCCACTTCCGCCTCCCTGATGACGACATACTCGGCATACGTCCCGTCCCGCAGCAGATCAGGCCGGCTAAATACCTCATCGCCGATCTTGAACCGGGTCACACCCGGCCCGGTCGCCTCGACGACCCCGGAAACGTCCCACCCCATGATCAACGGCAGCGAATGGGGAAGCATCTCCTTCAGATATCCTTCACGGATCTTCCAGTCCACCGGGTTGACCGCTGCCGCCTCGACCCGGACCAGCACCTCTCCCTCTTCCGGCCGCGGCCGGGGAACCTCCTCATAGACCAGTACCTCGGGACCGCCGTATCGATGCATGCGCACTGCGTTCATGGCCTGCATACTATCACCTCCCTGTTGCTCCCGGACCGCTGCCGAATCACCTGGGGCGTCATCGCTGCCTACTCTTCCGGAAGAAGCACCAGGTCGAACCTGGCCTGACTGGTCCCCTTTCCGGGGTAATGCTGGGTGATCAGCCCCTGGAAGCCGCGGGCATCGACGAGGATATGGATGTGGGAGGGGCGCCGGAGATAGGGTGGCGGGAAATCGGTTTCCAGCCGATAGCGCCCCCTGGCGTCACTGAAAAGGGTTGCCCGGTGGGCGTCATCGTACCTGTTGTCCGGCCCTACCTGCCAGACCTCGATCCGCGCCCCGGCAATCGGACGGCAATCAGCGGCAGAGAGAACGGTACCTGACAGGAGATAGCCGCTACCGATCCTGGACCGCTGCGGTGCGTTCGGCCGGTAAAAGGGACCGATCTCGTCCGGAGGGGTGGGCGGGCAGTTCTGCGCCCCGAAAACCGCCGGGGCGGCTCCGACCAGCATCAGCACCGCAACTGCCATGACTGCGAGACGTTTCATGACGGGTCCATTCATGCACGGTTAATCGCACCGCGACTCAGCATGCTCTTGTGCCTGCCTGAAGAAGCCGATCAGGAACTCGGCATCCCTGGGCGACAGGTCGAACCTGAAGATCGCCTCCCGGACAAGCGGCGGAACCGGCTGGCCGGGATTTTCCCGCAGGTTGCCCGACACCCATTTGACGGCGCGGCGGATCTCTTCTCCATCCGGTAACAGGTCATGCATGGCAACGTTGACTCCTCTGTCTCTACTTGAACTTGGAGAGCACTTTGTCCAGGGCGCTCTTCAGCTCGGATGCCGCTTTATCGACCCGTTCCTTCATCTGTTCCCAGACAACGCCACTTTCTTTCTGCAATTCGTTCAGCTTGTCCTTAACCACTCCTTTTTTCTGGCGCAGTTCGTCGATTGCCCTCACCAGCTCGGTCCTGGTTTCCCCGGTGGCCTTGGCTGCCTTGTCTTCAAGCAGTTCGATCTTCGCCTTCCATTCCTTCAGCTGCACTTCCAGTTTTTGCCGATACTCTTCCATTTTTTCCATGGCATTTCTCCTCTGGTTAAAATGGTCAGTGGCCTGCGGTCACCATCTATAAAAATTTTGCCTCTAAATCTCAAAAAAGTCGAGCGACAGAGATCGTTTTTTTTGACCATTATAAGGCTCACCCCAGATCAGTTAACCAACGGGCACGAAGGAGGTCATTCTCCGGCAGCAGGGGGCATCCGGTTCCCCGGTTAGCGGGCGCCGGTGGAGTTCTGCCTGAGGATTTCCCCGATTACCCGTAAGCAGTTCTTGAAGTCGATCGGTTTGGAAACATAGGCATCCATGCCGACGGCAATACATCGCTCCTCGTCCTCTTTGAAGGCGTGCGCCGTCATGGCGATAATGGGAGTGTGGCTGCCGCGCTCCCGTTCCTTCTCCCGGATGGCGCGGGTCGCCTCGAAGCCGTCGAGCCGCGGCATCTGGACATCCATCAGCACGAGATCGTAGTCACCCTCTTCCCACAGTTCGACCGCCTTCGCGCCGTCCTCGGCAAAATCGAGATCGTAGTTGGACCGCTTGAGCATCAATCCGATCACCTCGCGGGTAGCCCGATCGTCCTCGGCAACGAGGAGTCGCGGAGTCTTTCCTCCCTCCACGGCAGGAGCAGTCACCGCGGTTGACCGGGGCTCGGGCGGAGGGGGAGCAGCGCTCTCCGGTCGCGCTTCTGCCAGGGCAATGGTGAATGCGAAACTGCTCCCCTCCCCCTCCACGCTCTTAGCTACGATCGTGCCGCCCATCCGTTCCACGAGTTTCCGGCTGATGGCAAGGCCGAGGCCGATGCCGCCGAAACTGCGGCTGTGGGAGTCGTCGACCTGGCTGAACGTCCGGAAAAGCAGCTGCAACTTGTCAGCGGGAATGCCGACGCCTGTGTCCGTGACCGCAAAGGTGATCTCCCGTTTCCCGGTGGCGGTCCTCTCGCCGGCAGTGACATGCACCGCCACCCTCCCCTCCTCGGTAAATTTTACGGCGTTGCCGACAAGGTTGAGAAGAACCTGCCGCAGCCGCGTCTGATCTCCGACAAAGGCATCCGGCATCTCCTCTGCCGCGGAAAGGGCGAAGTCGAGCCTCTTGCGTCGCACCTCGGGGGTCATGAGATCAACCACCTCGGTAATACAGCGCCGGAGCGAGAACGGCTTTTCTTCGATGGAGAACTGCCCGGCCTCGATCTTGGCCATGTCGAGGATGTCGTTCAGTATCCGGAGGAGAGAACGGGCGGAACTGAGCACGGTTTCCAGACGCCCCTGCGGTCCGGGGGGAAGATCTTCATCGAGGGCGAACTGGAGCATGCCGAGGATGCCGGTCATCGGGGTCCGCAGCTCATGGCTCATGTTGGCGAGAAACTGGCTCTTTACCCGATCGGTTGCCTCGGCCGCCTCGACTGCCCGGCGCAACGCCTCGGCCGATTCCTGCTCCTGGCGCAGCGCCGCCTCGGCCAGCCTCCGCTCGGTGATGTCGATCAGGGCAATGCGGCATTCCTGGCCCGATGCGTCGGCAGTCGCCTCCAGATGCACGAAGAGCGGTGCCCCCCCCTCCCTCTTGAGTACCAGCTCGCACCCCTCTTTGGCCGGACCCGTAAAGACCCTGTCGAATAAGCCGGCAAAGACGGAGCGGGTTTCCTCGGCGACGAACGACAGGAAATGCCGGCCAATCAGCCGGGAGCGCTCGACCCCGAGGAGGCCGGCGCCGGTGAGGTTGGCGCCCCGGATGGTCCTGTTCCGGTCGAGGGTAAGGTACCCCACCGGGGCGAAATCATAGAGGTCGGTGTACTTCTCCAGCACCGCCTCCAACTCGCCCCGAGCCTGGCGGAGCTCCGCATTCTGCATCTCCAGCTCGACCTGGTGGACCTGCAATTCGTGGAGGAGCCGCAACGGGTCTTCCCCCGTAGCGCAAGGCGCCGGCCCCTTGGTCGTGCCGAGATGCTCCTCTGCCCGCCGGCGCAGTTCCGTGCTATCTCCCTGCTCGGCCTTTTTCTCAGTCATGTCGCACTCTTTTGCTTCATCATGTAACCTGCGCGTTCTCGTTCACGACCTGGCCGATGACAACGATGCCGGTTTCCCGACCGTTGGCGTCAAGTACCGGCCGGGCCGCCCAGCGGATGGCGAGCACCGCGCCATTGGCAGCTTCGGCCGGGAAGGTTACATCCTGTGCCGACGAAGCGGTCGGCATTTCCTTCAGGGCGGCGGCCACCCGACCGCGGTCCGCTTCCGGGACGAACAGATCGCAATAGTCCTGCCCCAGGACCTCGTCGCGCCTGCGCCCCAGCGCCCGTTCGGCCTCGGGGTTGAACTCCAGGATCAGCCCCTGTGCCGACAGACAGATGACGATGAAGGAAGCTGTCTCGATGAGGGTCCGGAACATGCTCCCGGTTTCGCGCAGGTCCGCCTCCAGCTTCTTGGCCGCGGTGATCTCCGTGCAGGTCATCACCACGCCGTCGATCATGTTCTCCAGCGTTCGGTACGGCATGATGCGCACGCCGAACCAGCGCCCGTCGGCGGTAGCGAGCTGCTTCTCCGAAAAGACCAGGGTGCGCAGCACTTCCCGGGCATCATCGGGCAGTTCCGGATAGAGCAGGTCGCTGGCGATATCGGTGAGCGGCCGGCCGACGTCACCCGGAATCAGCTTGAAGAGTTTGTTTGCCCCGCTGGTGAAACGCCGGACATTGAGTTCGTTGTCCAGGAAGACGGTGATGATTTCCGTACTGTTCAAGAGGTTCTTCATGTCGTTGTTGATCCGCGCCAGCTCGTCCATCTTGGCCGTCTGCTCGGCATTGACCGTTTGCAGCTCCTCGTTCATGGACTGCAGCTCTTCCTTGGAGGTGGTCAGCTCCTCGTTGGTGGACTGCAGTTCCTCGTTGGTGGACTGCAACTCCTCGTTCATGGATTTCAGTTCTTCCTGGGAGGACTGCATCCCCTCGCGGGTCGCCTGCAGTTCTTCGTGGCAGCGGCCGAGCTCCAGTTCCAGCTCCGCAATCCTGGTGCCGGCGGTTGACCCCGGTTTGGCGAGGTCGGTGACGCTGGCTGCCGGGGGCGTCGTCACGTCCCGGAAGACGACCATCGCCATCCCCCGCAGCTCTTCCGGGTGCTCGATCGGCTGGATGGAGAGATCTACGGCCTGGGTTCCGCCGTTGGTGCCGACCGTGCCTCTGACGGTGAGCGGCTCCTTTTGCCGGACCGCCTTCTGGAAGGCGTTGGTCAGCTCGAAGCGCAGCCCGTCGCGGGCCATGGCAAAGATGTTCCAGTTGGCCTTGCCGGCCGCCGGTTCCAGGTACTTGCCGGTCCGGCCGCTGATATAGAGGATGTCTCCCTGGTCGTTGACCAGTACGGCAGGCGGGGAGAAGTTTCGCAGCAGGAACTGGTCGGCAAGCGACTGGAGATTGGCCGCAGGTTTCGGCATGGTTAATTCCTTGTGTGCCCCCGGCATGGCGGGAGTGAAGGTGGCCGGGAAGGCTACCGGCCCGGGCCGCAGGACCGACTCGCGCCGCCGGAAGAGCCGGGACTTGGCGTGCAGGGGGGTAAAGAGGTCGCTGAACGTGCTGATGGTTTCGGCGCTCCCCAGGAAGAGGATGCCACCGTGATTGAGGCTGTAGTGGAAGAGCGGCAGGAGCTTTTTCTGCAAGGCCGGTTCCAGGTAGATCAGGAGGTTGCGGCAGACGAGGATGTCCAGCTTGGTGAAGGGGGGATCCATGATGACGTTCTGCGTGGCGAAGGTGACCATCTCCCGGATCTCCTTGCCGATCCGGTAGCCGTTATCCTCCTGGATGAAGAACCGACGCAGCCGCTCGGGGGAAACGTCCGCGGCGATGTTGGCCGGATAGAGCCCCTGGCGGGCCTTGTCTATGGCATCCCGGTCCAGGTCGGTGGCGAACATCTGCAGCGTGTACGTTCCCTTCGGCTGCAGCGTTTCCAGCGCCTCCTTGAAGGCCATGGCCAGGGAGTAGGCCTCCTCGCCAGTGGAGCAGCCTGCCGACCAGGCCCGGATCACACTGCCGGCCGGTCGGGTAGCGAGGAGCGCAGGGATGGCCTCTTCCCGCAACCGCTCCCATTCCTCGGGATCGCGGAAAAAACTGGTCACCCCGATCAACAGCTCCTTGAAGAGGAGCTCCACCTCCTGGGGATTTTCCCGCAGAAAACGGACATACGTGGCGATGTTGCCGATCTGGTGAATCCCCATCCGCCGCTCGACCCGGCGATAGAGGGTATTCTTCTTGTAGAGGGAGAAGTCGTGACCGCTCTTGGCCCGAAGCAGGATGACGACCTTTTCCAGGGAGCTCTGTTCCTTTTCTTCCAGTGGCGGAGCTGGGCCGACAATGGCCGGGATGTGCCGGAGATAGGCGACGATCTTGTCCGGCAGTTCTTCCGCCGGGGCCACCAGATCGGCCAGGCCGGCATTGATGGCGCTCCTTGGCATGCTGTCGAACTTGGCCGAAGCGGGCTCCTGCACTACCGCCAGCCCCGAGTTTTCCTTGATGGCCCCAAGCCCCATGGTGCCATCGGAACCCATTCCCGACAGGATGACGCCGATGCTCCGCTCCTTTCGGTCTTCGGCCAGGGAACGGAGGAAGAAATCGATCGGGAGGCGCAGGCCGCGCGGCGCCGCCGGTTCGAACAGGTGCAGTACCCCGTGCAGGATCGACATGTCCTTGTTGGGCGGGATCACGTAGACGCAGTCCGGCCTCACCCGCATCCGGTCCCGGACCTGGAAGACCGCCATGCCGGTGGCCCGCTGGAGCAGTTCCGGCATGATCCCCTTGTGGGTCGGGTCCAGGTGCTGGACGATGACGAAGGCAATGCCGCTTCCTTCCGGCACATGACGCAGGAATTGCTCCAACGCCTCCAGGCCGCCGGCCGAAGCGCCGATGCCGGCTATGGGGAACGGGCGGCTCTCCGCCTTCACTGGGGTCGCTTTCCGTGAAGCACTGGCTGGTTTCTTCCCGCTGCCCCGCGTCTCTGATCCACTGTGCATAGTAGTACAATCCTAGCAGCTTAGTTCATCATTACAATTCAGCCAACGCCCGTTTATTCAGCATACGCACCGGCCCTTCCGGGTGGCGATCCCATGCCAATGCCCTACGCCGTCACCAGTCGCAGATATTCCTTCTCCGTTACCAGCTCCCGTGTGCTCTCCACCCGGTCGATGAACAGTATCCCCTGCAGATGGTCGAACTCGTGCTGGAACACCCGCGCCGGGAAGTCGACGTACTCCTCCTCCCGCAGTTCTCCCGTCCGGGTCAGATAGCGTACGCCGATCCGCCGGTGCCGGGGAACCGGGCCGCGCAGTCCGGGGATGCTGAGGCACCCCTCCCACCCCTTCTCCTTCTCGTCCGACACCCAGAGGAGCTCCGGGTTGATCATCGCCGTCGGCTCCATCCCCGGCGCGTGTGGGTAGCGGGGATTGGGGCGCGACGCGACGATGAAAAGGGAGAGCGGCTCGTACATCTGGGGAGCGGCGATCCCCACACCGTTCGCATCCGCCACGGTCACCAGCATGTCCTCGATGAGCGCCCGGACCGCAGGGTCGGCCGGGTCGGCGACCTTCCCCGCCACCTCCCGAAGGACCGGCTGCCCGAGTTGCGCTATCTGTCTCAGAATCGGCATTGTTCTCTCCGTCGCACCTCCCTGTTGAGCGGGGGACTGAGGGTATCAGGGATGAACCCATTCGTCCACGTAAATGGGGGGCGACCCTTTAAAAGCAGCCGCCCCCCACCCATCGTTTCCCATGACCCAAACAGGTCTATTTTGCCGATGTTGTGGGACATATGCAGTTCGTCGGCGTCACCCCCCCGACGCACACACTCGGATGGCAGGTTTCCAGCGTGGCCGTCTTCGCTCCGGATTCGGTAGCCGGCCCTGTTCCTGTCACCCCCCTGCGTTCCTCTTCGGTTCCTTTCGTGGGTTTCATTTCTCTCTCACCTGCTTCCCTGTGCGGTGCGTGCCTTCATAGTGCAGGCAATCGGCAAACCGGGGATGCGCTGTCAAAGGCCGATGACAGCCTGAGCCTTGCCGATTTTGCACTGCATCCTACCGGTGACTTTTTCCAGTTTTCCCTTGGCTCCCAGGGTTCTGTTCGCGCTTATTATCGCCAGAATACCCTTCACGGTACCCTTGACGACGCGAAACATCCCTCGTGCCTGATACCTGGTGCTGAGTTTCATGTCGTACCTCCTTGCTGCTGGAGGAATGCGCCTCTACTCGCATGATCCCTGCCGCTGTCATGGAGAAGATTGTGCGCTGTATTCCTGCGGCAACATCGTACTGGTTTGACCTTCCTAGTAGTATAATTATAGCAAGATTTACAAAGACGACACGCTAAATTCAACAAAGTACCAAGCAGCAGTAGTTACCGTTTCCGCTGGGATAAGCCGAGCTATAGCCATGGCGCTGCACAGAAGAGGGGGTACCGATGAACACAAAGAGGATCACCTTCCCCAACGCCCGGGGAGAACTGCTCGCCGCGCGGTTGGAACTCCCCGAGGATGAACGGCCGCTGGCGTTTGCCCTGTTCGCCCACTGTTTCACCTGCTCCAAGGACCTCACGGCTGCGGTACAGATCGCCCGTGCCCTGAGCAGCAGACGGATCGCCGTGCTCCGGTTCGACTTCACCGGCCTGGGTGAGAGCGAGGGGGAGTTCGCCGCAACGACCTTCTCCTCCGAGGTAAGCGACCTCACAGCTGCGGCCCGCTTCCTGGAGCGCGAGTACGAGCCCCCTCGCCTCTTGATCGGCCATTCCCTGGGCGGTTCCGCCGTGCTGGCGGCTACCGCGGAGATCCCCTCCACGGCCGCGGTGGCGACCATCGGCGCCCCTTTCCATCCGGCCCACCTCAGGAGTCTCCTGGGAGAACCGGCAGAGCAGGTTGAACAAAACGGCGAAGCAGTCGTCCGGATCGGGGGACGCGACGTCACCATCCGCAAGAGCCTGCTTGACGACCTGGAGACCCACCAGCCGGCCGAGACGCTCCGCCGGCTCAAGGCCGCCCTGCTGGTCATGCACTCCCCCCGCGACCGGGTGGTAGGGATCGAGAACGCCGCCGACATCTACCGGGCCGCCCTCCACCCCAAAAGCTTCATCTCGCTGGACCCTGCAGACCACCTGCTCTCCGATGCCAGGGACTCCCGCTACGCGGGCGAGATCATAGCCACCTGGGCCGGGCGTTATCTGGCCCTTGCCGAGTCTCAGGCACCTTCCCGCCTGCCGCCTGAGGTGATCGACAACCGGGTGACCGCGCGCACCGGGCCGGAGGGATTTCGCACCGAGATGTTCGCGAACGGCCTCCCCCTCGTGGCCGACGAGCCGGTGGCGTACGGCGGCTCCAATGAAGGCCCCTCGCCCTATGAATACCTGCTGGCGGCCCTCGGCGCCTGCACCGGGATGACGCTCCAGATGTACGCCCGCCGCAAGGGGTGGCCGCTGGCAGACGCAGTGGTGCGTCTCTCGCACCGGAAGGTCCACGCCGAGGACTGCCGGGACTGTGACGAGAACAACCGGATCGACAGGTTCGTGCGTGAGCTGGAACTGCGGGGGGAGCTGGACGAGGCTCAACGGCAGCAGTTGCTGCAGATCGCCGAGAGGTGTCCCGTGCACCGGACCCTGACCGGGGAGGTGCAGATCGAGACCATACTCCGGCCGGTGGCAAAGGACTGAAGAAGAGGCGGCTTCCTGAGTTTGGCAGGCGCGTCAGTCACGGGTCCGCAGGAAATTGACCAGATCCCGGCGTTCCCGTGGCGAGACCTTGTCCTTAAAGGGAGGCATGCGGCCGAAGCCGTCGGTGATGGCCGTGAAGATCTGGGAGTCGGTGCGTTTCTTCAGCAGCTCATGATCGAGGCCGGGCGGTGGCGGCTTGAGCTTGGTGCCGACCGGGCCGGGTTTGGCCGAGGTCTGGCCGTGGCAGAAGGCGCAATTGATCTCGAAGAGCCGTTTCCCCTGCGCCAGGGATTCCGCGGTGGGTGGCACCGGCTTCGGCATCCCGGATCTCAGCCCGCCATGTTCTCCGCCGGAAACCGGCACGCTCCCCGCCGGCAGGGCCACAACCGGCTGCTCGTACGGCTTGTAGGAGGGCTGGTCGTCCATCCAGAGCGCTGCCGTCAGCAGGGGTGCGGCAACCAGGATGACCGTTCTCGACATGCGTATCATGGCGTTACTCCGCAATGGTCCTGAGGGCGCCGGCATCAAGCATGATCTCTTCAGCCCGGACCCTCTGCTCGTCGGCGGACAGAGAGGCGATGATGCCGATGCACTCGCCCGGCTGCTCCCCTTCCCCGCAGTCCACGACCTCCCCGCCGGCGTGGATGGTGACGCTGATGCCGATGCACCCCTCGGCGATGGCCGGGTCGTAGAGACGCTTTCTCCACGGGGGGAGACGCATCTCCATAAACATCCCCACCATGGTGCCGATGATGGCGAAGAGCATGGTAACCTCGAAGGTGATGATCCCGGTCGGGTAGAGGGCGATGATCGGCTTGTCCCCGGTCTGCACCGGGTAGAGCCAGGCGGTGCCGGCGGCCAGGCAGAAGCCGGCTGCGGCGCCGGCAACACCGCTCGCCAGGGTCAACCAGCGAAACCAGGAGCGGTGCTCGCTCTTCACCAGCACGCCGTCGGGATAGGAAACGGAAGAGAGCGACGTGATCTGCCCTTCGACGAACCCGGCCTTGACCAGTCCCGCCACCCCGTTGGCCGCACTCTCCACATCCCTGAAAACCCCGAGGCATTCCATCCGGCTACTCCTTTCCCACGAGCGACGGCACCTTGGCCCGGCCGAGCGGGACCTCGGCCTGACGGGCTTCCAGCTCCCGCACGTCGGTCAGTGCCACGATCGGAAACAGCTTGGCAAAGAGGGTAAAAAGCAGGGCGAAGCCGGCAACGGCGGCGATGTTCACGGATATCTCCACCCAGGACGGGGCATAGCTCCCCCAGGCGAACGGCATGTTCTTGTGGGAGAGGGACGGCACGATGATCAGGAACCGTTCGATGAACATGGCGACGTTGACCAGCAGGGTGACCACCAGCATCACGGAGATGGAGCGGCGCAGACGCCTGAAGCACATGGTGGCAACCGGCAGCAGACCATTGCCCACCAGCATCACCAGCAGCGGGATGGTGTACCGGTCGGCCATGAAGCTGAAGACCTCCCATTCGATCGGCTCATGGGCGTACCAGGTAGTCTGGACCTCGACGAAGTAGGCGTAGCACCAGAGGAGCGAGATGACCAGCAGGAGCTTCCCCATGTTGTCGAAGTGGAGCGGGGTCAGGTACTCCTGAAGATTGAAGGCCCGCCGGATGATGATCATCAGGGTGATCACCGCGGCCACCCCGGAGAGGATCGCGCCGATGACGAAATAAGGGGGAAAGATGGTGCTGTGCCAGCCGGGCACCACGGTCACGGCGAAATCCCAGGCCACGATGGAGTGTACCGAGACCGCCACCGGGATGATCAGGGCCGCCATCAGGGTCGAGGCCTTGTGATAAACCGCCCACTCGTGGGCGCTGCCGCGCCACCCCATGGCCAGCAGAGTGTACAGCTGCCGGCGCCAGCCGTTTGCACGGTCGCGGGCCACCGCCAGGTCCGGGAGCATCCCCAGGTAGAGGAAGAGGGAGCTGCCGATGATATAGGCCGTGATGGCCGTCATGTCCCACAGGAGCGCCGAGCGGAAGTTGGGCCACAAGCCCCGCTGGTTCGGATAGGGGATCATGTAGAAGAAGGTCCAGTTGCGCCCCAGGTGGATCAGCGGGAAGAGGCCGGCCACGGCGATGCAAAAGACGGTCATCGCCTCGGCGGCGCGCAGGATCGGCCGGCGCCAGTTGGCCTTTGAGAGCCGCAGGATCGACGAGACCATGGTCCCGGAATGGGAGAGGCCGACCCAGAAGACGAACCCGGTGATGTAGAACCCCCACATGACCGGGCGGTTCTTGCCGGTCACGTACATGCCGTGGGTCACCTGCCAGGTGAAGGCGGCCAGCCCCCAGGCCACCAGTGCCCCGAGGAACAGGGCCAGCAGGTACCAGCGCCTGGTCGGGGGACGCAGCGACGAGAGCAGCTCGTCGTTGGTTTTATTAGTTTGTAGAGTTTTTAGAGTTTCATGAGTTCTTTGAGTTTCATTTAACTCCATGAACTCATTTAACTGCTTCTCAGACATGCTCGCGCCCTCCCCCCTTGAGGTAGTAGACCGATGGGTGGGTGCCCAGATGCTCCAGCAACTGGAACCGCCGGGGACTGCGGGAGAGCCTCGCCACCCGGCTGTGCGGGTCGGCCAGGTTGCCGAAGACCAGCGCCTCGCTCGGGCAGGTCTGGGCGCAGGCCGGCTGCAGTTCGCCGTCGCGGACCGGCCGCCCCTCCCCCTTGGCCTCTTCCTTGGCCCGGCGGATCCGCTGGATGCAGAAGGTGCACTTTTCCATCACCCCCCGGCTGCGCACGGTGATGTCCGGGGTGAGCTGGTTGTCGAGCGGCTTTGGCCAGTCGTGGGGGTAGAAGTTGAAGACCCGCACGGCGTAGGGGCAGTTGTTGCCGCAGTAGCGGGTACCGACGCAGCGGTTGTAGACCTGGCCGTTCAGGCCGTCCGGGTTGTGGTAGCTGGCGTAGACCGGACAGACCGGCTCGCAGGGGGCGTCGTGGCAGTGCTGGCAGAGGACCGGGAGGAAACGGACCCGCACGTCCGGGTACTCCCCCACCCAGAACCGCTCGATCCGCAGCCAGTGCATGTTGCGACCCTCACCGATCTCCTTCTTGTCGCAGATGGCCACGTTGTTCTCGGCCTGGCAGGCAACCACGCAGGCACCGCAGCCGGTGCAGCGATCCAGGTCGACCACCATTCCCCATCGGTACGGACTCGTCATCTTTTCCATGAGCTGACTTTCTTCCGATCCGTTCTCATTGTTCCCCCCTTTGCAAAGGGGGGCTAGGGGGGATTTCTGACGCAGTCCAAAGGCAAATCCCCCTAAATCCCCCTTTCTCAAAGGGGGACTTACCCACATTTGCCATTATATCCCGATCAGATCGCTGCGGTAACTCCCCTGCGGATGACCGGCCGTCACCAGGTTTCCCTTCTCCGAGATGCGCGTGACCCGCACCCGGGTGGCATGCCAGGCCGGCTCTGATTCAGTCCCTTCGCGGGGTAGTGCCAGCAGTGCCAGGGGATTCGCCCCCCTCCCCTTTGCATAGCGCCCTCCCTCCCGCTGCCCCTGCCCCAGGGGAATCGCCACCAGGTCGGGACGGATGCCGGGGTAGATCACCGCCGGCAGGCGCAGTGCACCTTGAGGCGAAGTGACCTCCACCAGGTCGCCGAAGCCGATCCCCAGTTCGGCGGCGGTCCGGGGGTTGATCTCCACCCAGCTGTCCCAGACCACCGTGGTCATCGGGTCGGGGAGCTGCTGCAGCCAGGGGAGCGGCGCGCCCCGGCCGTCGTACAGTGCAATCGAGGGATAGACCTGGAGATGCAGCGGGAACTCCTTTTCATCCCCGGCAAAGGCAGGTTTCGCCGGGGATGGCACGGCCGCACCGGAGGGCCAGCGATACCCCTTTCCCTGGCTGCCATCCGTCCCGAAATGCCCCCCCTGCCGGAGCAGCTCGGCCCATAGGGTTTCGAACTCCTCCCCGGCTGAGGGAGCTATCCGTTTTCTCGTCTCCGCTTTTAGCATATCCAGGTACGATTCGTAGGGAAAAGCCGCGGCCATCCTCCCACCCAGCTGCTGTGCCGCTGCCAGCAGCAGATCGGGGAACTGGCGGGTATCGAAAACCGGCGTCACCACCGGCTGCATCAGGCCGAGCACCGGTTCCCTGGCACCGGCCTGCGGGACCAGGTCCCCCCAGCTTTCCAGTGCGGCGTGGTCCGGCAGGATCAGGTCGGCCTGCAGGGCGGTGTCATCGAGGAGCGGGGAGAAGCTGACGATGAACGGCACCCTGGCCAGCGCTTCCTGAAAGCCGGTGGCGGGAGGGATGGCATGGACCGGGTTGCCCTGAATCAGGGCGACCGTGATCCGGTCGCTGCGCATGGTCGCGACCAGGGACAGGAGGTCGCTAAAGGAACTGTCCGGACCGGCCGGCGCAGCATCGGCCGGATAGACCCCACCCGGCCGGTTCAGGCTCCCCACCAACAGGTTGAGCAGCAGGACGGCGCGGACCGATTCCGGGCCGTTGCTCTGGAAGGCCACCGACTCCCCGGCCATGGCCAGGGCCGGGCGGGTCGTGGCGAATTCCCGGGCAACCTCGGAGATGATCTGTTGCGAAAGGCCGGACAGTTCCGCCACCCGGGGGAGCTGATACGCATCGAGCCGGCGCAGCAACGCCTCGCGGTGCAGGCCGCTCCCTGCGAGCGCGGCCTCATCGTGCAGGGAACCGGCCAGGATCAGCCGGGCCATCCCCAGGGCCAGGACCCCCTCGCTCCCCGGCCGGGCCGGCAGCCAGCGGTCGGCAGAGGCACCGGTCAGCGACATGCGGCCACCGACGTAGGTGAAGTGGCCGCGGACCGTATCCCGCTCCTGACGCATCCGGCCGAAGGCGTGGCCGTACTGGACCGGCGACAGGTGGTGTTCGACGAAATCGGCGCCGAAGCCGAGCAGATAGCGGGTCTCGGCCAGGTCGTACCAGGGAAGGCCCGCCTGGCCGAAGGTCCGACGGATTGCCGTGCGCAGCCAGTCGGGAGAGAGCAGCTCGAAGGCGAGGTGATGGGGGGAGCCGAAACTGCGCATGAAACCGGCAGTGAGCGTGGCAAGGGTACCAGAGAGGGGCGGGGTCAGCAGGGCCAGGCGGTCCGTCCCCTTTGCCGTCTGCAGTGCCTTGAGCTGGCCGCTGAGCAGTTCCAGAGCGTCCGCCCAGGTGATCCTCGTGAATTTCCCGGAGCCCCGCGGCCCGCTCCGCCTGAGCGGCTGCGGTATCCGGTCGGGGTGGTACAGCTCCTGGAGGATGGCCTGACCCCGGGCGCAGAGCTTGCCCCTGTTGACCGGGTGGGCAGGGTTTCCCTCGACCTTTTTGGCCCGCCCTTCGGATACCCGGACCAGGATGCCGCAGCCGGCCGGACAGAACCGGCAGCTGCTGGCATAGTACTCGGCCCTGCCCGGAGTCACCCCCTCGTCGGGCGGGACCAGGTAGGGGATGAGTCGCTCGTTTCCCGACTGGCATCCGGAAAGCACGGCACCGGCTGCCGTCATGCCGCTGAGCTGTAAAAAGGTTCGCCGCTTCATGGGGGCCTCATATGTGGCACGTCCAGCAATCGATACTGGCCTTGTGCTGGCGGTGGCAGTTCAGGCACCACCCCATCTTGAGACTGGCCGACCGGGTGATGCGTTCCATGCCGGCCACCTCGCCGTGGCAGACACTGCAGGCAAGGTTGGCGCGGATATGCATCATGTGGGGGAAATAGACATGATCCGGCACGGCGTGGACCCTGACCCAGGGGATCGGCTCCCGTTTGTCCCAGTATCCCATCAGCTTCTTGATTTCCGGAGCATTGGGGGAGATGAACAGGTGGCAGGCCCGGCAGTCGGCCACTGCCGGGATGCCGGCAACCGGCGACTTCGCCGCGTACGGGTGACAGAAGAGACAATGGATGCCGTTGTCGCCGGCATGCACCTTATGGCTGAAGGCGAGCGGCTGGAGCGGAGAGCGGTCCCGAAGATCCAGCGGGAGACTGTAGAGTAGCGCCAGGCCGGCGACAGAAGCAGCTGCAGCGACGGCCAGCCCGGCAATGAGCCAGATCTTTTTCATGCTGTTCTCCAGGGAGAGAACGGGAACCCTGCGGTCCGGATGAATTGTTCCGTTGTTAATGATGATAGCAGGCGGTTACCGGCTGTCAAAGCGGGGGAGGGATTGAGATACCCTGCAGAAACCTGCCACGGGTGATAAAATGTAAGCAGCAGCACGACCGTTCCGGGTGCGCGGTTGCACCAGAACCGGGGAGGTAGTCATGACCAGGAGTGAGGTCATCGAACAGATTGCCGAGCAGCGCAGGGAAGGGCACTGTTTCATCAAGACGTGGGGGACCGGGCGCAGATTAGTCGATTTCGAACTGATCGACCGGTTCATACGGCAGGCCGGAGCGGGCGACCGGATCGAGGGGTTCGAGCTGCTCGACATCGAACAGATGTGGCAGATCCTCATCGATCTCGACCCGGACAGGTTGATCCGGGTGAAGCGCGATGAGAGCGAGGTTATCGAGTGGATCTGGAGTGACAGTGACGGTACGGAGAAGAAGACCGTCTACCCCTTCTCCCCCGAGGGGATCATGACCATCATCGATGATGAGTTCTTTGCTTGATGCAGGTACGGTCGGCTCTGAGGTGACTTACTATAAAAGAACTCGCGCGGATCTAGTGCGGCGGTGCCAGCACCAGCTTCAGTCGGTCGAGCCGGCCGTCTCCGGTTCGGAGTATCTCCTGGCAGTCACGGAAGATTTCGTCTGCAGTCTCCAACCGCGTCCGGAGCTTCTCCAAACGGAGCCGATGCTGAAGCTCGAACGGGCTCAAGGTGATCAGATGCCTGCCGCCAAGGACTTTCGCGCCGGCGAATCCGACCAATCTGCCAAGGACTTTAAGAGCATACTGCCGATACGGGTTCGTTTCCGACTCGATAATCGCCGCGCAGAAAAACTCGTAACAGACAGGGGGTCGGCCGACCTTCAAACGGCACCCCTGCGGCGTAAGCCACCCTTCCATCTCATCAAACTTCCCGACAATATGCCCGGAAACCGCAGCTATCGTCCTGAGCCAGTGGCTTTCCACCGATTCCCTGCAGAAACGGACGGCGCAACAGTAGTCGGCACATACGCGGCAGACGGGCTGGCAGGCAACGGTCACGGCCTCATTGACCCTTGTTTCCAATTCAATGTAGCGCCGTGCTGTTTCGCGCAATTCGGTGGAGATGGAAACCATGTTCATGTGGTGATTAGTCGCTACCCTTGAGGATTCTGCTACACCAAGCTTCCATGTGAAAATCCTTTATTCAGCGACAGCGAATAGCTGTTGCTGCCAATCCCAGATGACCTGCTAACGATTCAAAAACTATTGTTCATTAGAGGCCTTTCTGATAACAACTACAGTCACATCCGTTCCAGATTATTGCAAGGTTTTTCTGGGGGAACAATATGTCAATGAAAATCATAACCTCGCTAATAGTCATCATCATCTCTGCACTTATTATCTCGTATTCCAAGCGTGAAACAGTTGGGGCATATAACCCGTGCATCAAGACATCTCACACAAATGCCGTAGTGGTTACAGCCTCAGCTTATAAAACGCATTAGTTCAGCTGATTACATCATATTGGATAACGCGAGCCGCCCCGGTGATCTGAGGCGGCTTTCGTCGTGGTTGTTGGTTTGATCAATGCCCTGATCGTCAAGGAGCGTGCAGATAACCTGCTTCAGGGAGGTAGTCTTGCGTATTGCGCATGGGATTGGGCGAATTGCCAAATATGAGCACTATGATGCCAATAATCGTAAATTTGTCAAATTCTATTATGAGAATAAAGGGTTAGGCTGAGAAAATAGCGAAACACATTGGGGGAATTCTTGGGACAGTATATTTAACTCTTTTGATGTGGGGAATTCTTGGGACAGTATATTTAACTCTTTTGATGTGGGGGGTGGGGTCGATCATTTGCTTTTCATATTGTTCCGTCGGCCATCTTATCAACGTGGAAGTCTGACATGAAGGTCCCGCAAATGCATTTATACAAGCCTGACCCGGCGCCGGCCCAAGGTGGTGCGAATGATTGCGAAATAGCCCGGCTCCCGCACGACCTCCTGATATCCCGGAACGGCTCCCACCCACTTGCCCAGGCGGACGTTGCGTTCCTGGGTGAGATAAAGGGTGGGCAATCCCATCAGCGCCGGTCCGTCCATGCCGGCAGTGGTAACGCCAATCTGGCCCACCAGGCCGTGGCGGCATCGCAACTCTTCAAACAGGTGCAGTTGAGCCCGGCGCATGTCCGGCCCCTGGAAGAGCGGCTCTTTCCAGCAGAGGGTCAGGTTGACTGCGCTTGGCGGCACAAGGTCTGCGGGAACAGCATCGCCGAAAAAGATGGGTATGAGCCCGGCATTCACTACCAGTTCGGAAAGCTGACGCAACTCATCGAAACAGGTATTACGCTGGGCATCGTGGTCACCCCTTCGAACCCAAAGCAGTACCTTCTGTTCTGGAATCCCTCCCACCTTGCCATCGATCCATGATCGTAAGGAAGCCGATGGCGATTCGTCTCCCAGGAATGCTGCGCGCAGGGTGCACTGTGCTCCTGGCGCGTCGGCGCGAAAAGCCTCGGCGATGATATGAGTCAGATGCTTGGGACTCGCCGGACGAGACCGATGGGGGCGAAGGGATCCTTCCAACCCGGCAGCGAAAAGGAAGCTTCTGGCTTGCAATTCCTGGGCAGCGCCAGGCCTGATCTGGATGGAAAGGCCGGCAAACAGTGCCGCAGCAGTCAGGTACCAGCCTTCGCCAAACGAAAAGCCGGGATCGGCATGGAACGTGTACGCGCGGTTCCGCTCCAGGACAATTTTCCTGGCGGCTAGTGCGGCAACCTCAGCTCTGCGGGCAATCTCTCTCGCTTTGGCCGTATCAAGTTGCCGGGCAAAACCTGCTGCCGCCAATGCCGCCTCTTCTGCAGTGCAAGCAATCTGCTCGACACGCTGCCAGCCGTCTTCGCAATCTTCCAGTGTTGGGGCTCGCTGAGCACCGCGAGAGAGCTGTCCGGCGCCATAGCGCGCATCCTCCGCCCGGGCACCTAAAGCCTGAACCAACACCCAGTGGAGCAATGCAACCTCTCGGCTTTCCACCGCGTTGTCCAGCGCTCTTGTGGCCAAATGAACAACCTGCTCCAGCCGAGAGCGATACTCATCGCGCACTCCGGTCACATGCAGTGTTCCCTGCAATGCGGTGGCCTCAGCCAAAAGAGTGCCGGCGTTTCGTGTGAGCCCCCCGCCATCATTTTCGTTATAGAGCAGCCTTGTCACAGCATCTTCTTCGACCATGTTTTCGGCGCGAGCGGCCCGTCTATTATCATCTCCACCAAACACTTGGCTTCATCCTTCACAATTCATAATTCATCCTTGCCTTTCGGGTCGCGGGAGAGGGAGGAGAAGAGCTTGAGAGAGGGGGTGAGGAGTCCATTGGTTCTCTATCCGCCCTTTCCTGAAAGCCGCTTTGAAACCTTCTGCTCGAATACTTCTGCAAAGCCTTCATTTACAGACCAACGTCTAACCTCTTCAACATCAATCGTGCGATTTCTGGCAATGAGTATCGCCTGCTCCAGACTCTGCTTGTCTTTCCAGTGGTAGTAGGCAGCAAGCCTGTCTTTTACCGAGTCAGTCGGAGATAACAATCTCAGGTTACCGGTTGAAAAGCGAAGGGAACTGATCTCAGACGGGGGCTCATCGCCGATGGCAAGCGGGCCGGAAGGAAACTCGATAAAGAAAGGAGTTTCAGGATTCACAAAATACCGGCTTCCCTCTGCGCCGGGGGCGGCGCCTGTTCAGCAACAGCCGCTGCTGCAGCTCTTCGTCATAAAATGGAATCGACTTTTCCAGCAGTGCAGAGAGTTCTGTCAGCAAAGGATAGCGCGGGTTGAAGGTGTACAGGCGGGTACGTCCGGCAGAGCGGCTGACCAGGACACAGCCGGCTTCAAGTTTATCCAGCTGCTTCTGGATAGGCGCCAGTGAACTGCCGTAGAATGTCGCGATTTCCCGCGCATACCCCTCTCCTCTGGCATTCAGAAAGGTAAGAACACGTTCACAACTGATTGATCCGAGGATTGATTCGATCATGGACGTAGCCCCTTAAAACCATAATGTAGGTCATTTGACTTACATTATAGGTCATTATATCAGGACGCTGCTATTGTCAAGGTCCCCGGAACTTCAAATGTCCGAATGTCTAACCCGACCCCAGGATTACCCCATGGCCATGACAGGGACAACGCTAAACTGTGAAGTGGTAGACGGGTCAAGAGGTCTTTACCCATAACAAAACGGCAAAGGCGGCCGATTGGCCGCCTTTTGTACTGAAAAATAAATCTGTCCCGCTTTCCCCCCAGGGAGCTGACGGAAGCGGTGTTGTTGATCACCGCAGCGGAGATGGTCTTCCCCGTCAGGGGGACCAGCTCCCAGAACGGTTCGCGGGAAAGACGGGAGAAGGGGAAGGCGATGCTGCTGGTCTGACCGAGGGGGATGATCCGCCGCCAGTAGAGGTTGAACAGTTCGTTCAGTTCCACCAGATCGCCGGTGACGGCGATGAAAGGCGAGGTGATGACGCCCCGATGCACCAGGTCCAGCAGTGCCAGCAGCAAGAGCGGCTTGTGCGGGGCCTTGCGCTTGGTGGCATCGGTCCTGGTGGGGCCGGGGGCGCGGTTGAGGGAGGCGAAGTGTTGGATGGAGGTGGTGAGATCGGTCATTGGTTTCTTCCGGTACGGCCTTCATGATTAGTACAGTTTCAACTTAGCATCTTGGAAGCCCGACCCTACGACTCCTCCGACCCTACGACTCCTCCCAAATGTCCGAATGTCTAACCCGACCCCAGGATTACCCCCAGGATTACCCCAAATGTCCGAATGTCTAACCCGACCCCAGGATTACCCTAATCTGTAACCTTTGAAGCACTTTCAAATTTCTTATATGCCTTTATTGCTGCAACCTGCAAATTAATGTTAAGCGTTGTAGATAGCGATTCAGCCTCCTTAATGAGCTCATTGGCTTTAACAAAATCACTTTCAACATAACAAATAACTAGATAGTAGCCGTTTTCAACTTTATCTGCGGCAAGGTAAGTAGGTAATTGCTTCTTGAGTCCATGTTCTAACTGAGTACTTGTAGCTCTTTTAACTTCTAAGTGTGCTTGAAATTTATGCCCTTTCGAAAATTTAAAATCAACAGGTCCGCGCCCTGTTTCAATTTCTCTGTCGATAACGATATCTGCGAGTTTGGCATATTGATCCGCGATAACATCAAAGAGTATTTGAGCGTGTTCTTCTGGTGCGGGTTTATCAGCTAGCCACAAAAGCTTGGTACCCTTTTTCTGCTCAACATTATGACGATATTCATGAATAAGCTTTAAAATTATAGCATTAAAACCTTTATCGTCAGTAGGCGGAGTCCATTCAACATGACTGAATGATTGAATATTTGTGTATTCATCTTCAATTTTTTGACGGCTGTAAGTAACTACTGGATTTTCTTTTCTAGACTTACCCCATTTTTCAATCAATAGCCCTTTAATGAATGTTTTATCTTCGGTTTGAACATCAAACAAGCCATACTTAACTAGCCTATTAATACAATCGTTTATTTCAAAGTCCCGGAATTTGCTGAAGAATGACTTAATATTTGATAAGGTTGATCCAGGGTAATGGGCAACGTATGCTAACAATTCAGTTTCAGTGTTAAATCCTGAGCACCAAATGCTTTCGATCACTTTTCTAACAGAAGTATCTTGATAAATACAATCTGCTACCTCATCAGCAAATTTAAGAAAGTCTGTTGTAGCAATGTCGAATTTATCCTGATTGTTAATCAATAAGTCGCAAGTATATTGGATAAAATTTGGTCTGCCACCTGTGAGCAAGAAAATTCCATTTATAACATTTTCGTTATAGTTAGCTGCGAAAGGATAATGCGCAAGGCAATCAATCAATGTTTTTGCATCTTCTAAAGCAAATGGACTGAGATATATTTTTTTCTCGATGCAATCAGCAAAGGTACTTTCATATCCATTATATTTATCTCTAATTCTATCAAGAATACCTCGCCAACCTAATATAAGTAATGATACACATTCGAACTCTTCACTAATTTCTTTTAATAGTCCTAATACTTCAAGCGCATTGCTATACTCTAAAATAACATCAAACTCATCCAATATAATAACTAATTTGTTATTAGTCTCTTTGAGGTTAGGAATTACTTCTTTACGTATGAGCTGCTTCAATAATCTGACTGGCATAATTTCGGAGGACAAAGGCCCCTTGAGTAAATGTAAATCAACTAGTTCTTCTGCTAAGAAAGTATAAAACAATTCACCTTCACGCACAGTATGAAGGCTTAGGTCGATAACATTTACCTTAGATAGCACTCCATGTGTATATGCTAATTGAGATGCAAGGCCACAATCAATCATATCTTTGAAATATTCGACATGATTCCCTGTGCAAATATCTCTCAAAATATATCTTAAGAAAGTTTTTCCAATCCGTGTTTCGCCAATAATAGCGATATTTTTCCCGTTGGTAATCCAGTTGGTTATGCTGCGAATATCAGTTTGACGACCACAAAAACATGCTTTATGTTTTGGAGAATCCGTAGTAGATGTGAAGTAGTTTATCATTCTAACATTTCTCCCTAATCCATTGCTTTATTAGGCCTGCTCTTACTACTATTGTTTCATTCAAAAGTGATATTGTTGAATATTCTAGTAAATTAGGTATTTGTTCGCTCCACTTTCTAAGTTCTGGATCAGACTTGCTAATTGGATCAACAGATTGGCTTAAGAACAGCAATAGCGCTTTTTGATCATCATCAAATTCGTGCCATATCGCGTCGAAGCTCTTCCTTAACTCGGCATAAACTTTATTTTTTGCTATCTCTAGTTGAGTGCCCGTGCATTCAGTTATCTTGCCTCTATAGACTTCATCAAGTAGGTGGAAACATATCGCTTGAATATAAAATGTCATGCCACCGCAATAATCATAGATATCTTTTGCAATGCCTAAACCACATGTTATTCCCAATGTTTCCATAGGTGATACGATCAAGTGCAATGCATCAGTAAAATCAAGGCCTACTAAGTTTTCATGTGCAAAATTATTGTAAAAAGGAGAATCATAGCTACTCGCACTAAGTTCAATGATCTTTGGAGATCCTGCCAGTACCATCACGACTTGGTCATATCGTTGCAAAAGGTCGCGCATAAATCTCTGCATATGAACGCCTAACTGAAACAAAAGATCGCCTTCGTCTAAGAGAATGACAATTCGAAAGCCAGGCGCCAGTTCCTTGGTAAAAGCCAGTAACGCCTCCAAATCCTTCCTAAAGGCCCTACTAACCATATCAAATGCTGTAGATTCATTAACCTTATCAATATTTGAAGGTATTTTTCTTTTGTGTAGTTCCTTAGATGTGTATTGCGAAAGGCTGCTTACAGCCTCGCATACTTCATATATGAGTTGCCTGAGCACGGAAGTATCATCAACAGCTCCGATTTGCTGAAGAGAAAAATATACAGGTATAAAAGGCAGCCCCAATTTATTGCGTATTTGATACAAAAGACTTGTCTTGCCGATTCTGCGGATTCCATGAATGAGAATATCCTGCTTAGCTACGTTCTTAATTCGCGAAAGAATGTTCTCTAATAATTGCTCCCGACCGAAAAACATATCGGGATCTTTAACTGGTCGGCCATAAAAATATGGATTTTTCCTAAAGGCATTATATTTAAACGTCTCAATTATATCTTGCCCACTATCAAATGAACATTTTATGGTGATAGAGAATACACCCTGTGTGTATACATATAATTTTAAGTCTACTTCATAAGAGTCATTTATTGCGGGAATAGATATTTCTGGAGATTCAGCGTAGAACTCATTGGAAGGTTGAACTTCTATTATGATATTGTGTGCAGGGAGATAGCCCATGTTTTTTATAGATAGTCTGAGTACACCGTGCTCTTGATAAATTATGTTAATGGCTCTTATTACTGATACATCTAACATAGGGGAAACTGGTAGATATGATTCTAAGTGTTTTTCTATTTCATTCCATCTGTTAGATATCAACTGGAGTACAGCATTATTAAACCTTGCATCAAGAGTTTTTTTCAAAAACATGTAAGACTTTCGTTTTGCAGATAGGTCTTTATTATTGTTTGATATTATATCAAATAATAAATGTGTTACATTTATGGCAGTCTCATCAGTTAATATAACAGAATTTGGGTATTTTTTTTCAACTATAATATCGTGTAATATAACAAGTAGATTCGCGTATCCCTGAGCGTCTTTATGGTTAATACAATCAAAATACGCTGCCATGTTGCGAAGTGACTTGATATGCAGATATGTTCTATTTGCTAGATTTATTTTGCCAGCTTCAAAGGCAAATTCATCATCAGGCGCTTTTTTCGAGATGCTGGAAAATCTCGTTTTACGGAATTCCTTCACTGCCTCTTCAGGTTGCCCTAAATCTAAATAAATGCCAGCTAACCCTTTATGGGCAGGCTCAAATTTTGAATCAATATTTATTGCTTGTTGAAAAGCTTCCTGCGCCTCTTTATAGTCACCAATCGCAATGTACACATTTCCTAACTGATAATAGGAGTGGGTATATGTTGGATTCAGCTTTATGGCCTCTGATAAAGCCTTTATTGCTTCATTGTAATTACCAAAATATGAATAACAATAACTTATATTAAAGTATGACCTCCATTGATGAGGTTCTAGTTCAATTGCTTTTTTACCGTATTCAATTGCTTCGCTATATTTGCCGGTTTTATAATAATACTGAATTAAATTTGAATACGCTCTATATGCTTTTGGGTCTATGTCAATAGCTTTAAGCATACATTCAATAGCTATCTTTATATCCTTTGTATAAAAATAACATATACCTATATCAATCCACCCATCAACATTTCTGTCGTTAATTGATAACGCTTTTTTTAAATATTCAATTGCCTTACCATTTTCTTGAAATTTTCTATACGTTCTACCAAGCAGAAGATTTGCTTCAACATTATTGGGATCAATTGAAATTGATTTAGCAAAAAATTGTATGGCTTCATTTCTACCATGTGCTACTTGACCAAGTCCCAGATAGGCATGGATATTGTTTGAATCAATTTCGATGGCTCTGAAAAAATGTTCCCTCGCCTTATCATTTTGCTTCGCATTACTATATGCATAACCTAATTGAGTATGAGCAGAAGGAGAGTTAGGACTTTCCTCCAACATTTTTAAAGCTTGTTCTATCGCTAATTTATTCGATGACATTTATAATCTCCTGAAATGACTCAGAACCTAACACATATTTTGATTTAGTGCGGATTCCGGACGAATCCGACCGGCATTCCGGCGGGAAAGCGACCGACGTTC
>CAYSMK010000052.1:0-26117 GCA_964432205.1 uncultured Geobacter sp.
AGTTATTACAGGCAAATATCACCTTTTTAGCCGCCATATCCTTAAACTCCTGTCAAAGCCCAGATTTGGATCGCGGTATCGGTATATGTGCTCGTGGCCATAATGAAAAAACGGCTGAAAATCGAGGCCAGTCTCTACACAATTCTACAGGTCTTGAGCGTAACGATTTTTGAACGAATGCCATTATTACAAGCACTTACAGATTATGACTACAAAAGCGACTCAGACCAAAATTCTAACCAACTGATTTTGTTTGAATAAACGTTGGGACACTAGTGATCTCGCTTATCAAACAATCTATCTTAAGAGGTACAATTCAACCTATATCAGGTATTTTTTCAATATGCTCATAGATTCGCTCCATAGCAAGTTCTCGAATTTGATCATCGGACATGGTAGCGCAATCAGTGAGCTGTAGATAAAGCAATTCGATCTTAGGAGGCACTCCTACACTGCTTATGTTTTTCCTAATGTTAACAATTACATCATTGCCTTGCCTATTGTATGGTTCAATTATCTCCATTGTTACCTGTGACATTCGATCTCCACATAATCACGCATTTGGTAATATATATTCAGGATTCGCTTTGCAATTTTTACTGCGGTACTTTTTCTGATTTTTCTCATAGTTGCTCGCAAAGAGCCTTCATCTGAGACACCTTTGAACCGAGTCAACTGTTCATGAACCCATTTGACATCATGACGAATTTCTTCTGGGACGCCATCCGGGAAAACGCAAAGAAACAAATCACCTGCCCCTATCAGGCGATCTTTAATATCTTCGGAACCAGTAGCAAGAACCTCCAAAGCTGCTGACACTTTACCAAAGTAGTATGTTGTGGTTTTGGGTATTTCTGACATCAATTGGTCCCGATTATTTATTAGATCAACGATTAACCAAGGTTGTCTCTTGTATCAAAAATAGTATCAAAAATCTTTATGTAGTAATTCAAGCCTAGCGTATACTACTTTAGGATCATGTTTCATTCTTCTTATGAAATTACGCAAAGTTAAATTGCTTTTAGCCAAGTTACAGCCCGTGCAAACATAAACCATATTCCTACTTGTGGACAACCCGCCTTTTGAAATTGGATAAATATGGTCAGCATGCGCATTGTTCATATCTAATAGTGTGCCACAATATGGGCAATGAGGGTCAATTTTAACTTGATGGCTAAGTTGCCTCCTTATATTGTTTGCCAGTTGTCTTTGTGTTCCATTGTATGCAGCAGCTCGTGCGACCAAGCTTTCTCTTTTATGCTTCCGCTCTATTGCTGCATTCACCTTTTTCAAGGTGTCTTGTTTTAGGCTATAATTATAATTTATGTTATTATGAACTATTACATGAGTTGAAACAGGAAACTTTGGTTCTATTGGAACAATATCTTTCCGTAAGTTGTTAATTTTATCTTTTACTGATCTGTATTCAAGTTCCAATTTATCTAATACATATTTAATATGCAATGCTTCATATTTTATTATATGAGTTTTATGATATTCTAGTGAATTACATCTCAAAGAACATTCAAAACTAAGTTTATGGCTATATTCAAAAGTATCATTAAGCAATGAATTTATCATTCCAGATTTATACTTCAACAATTCGTTATACTTTTTATCATACTCATTAAATAATCTGTAATTGCTTTCTCTCAGCTTTTTTGACATTTCATTGAACTTATTTAAACATGAATCGTATTTCGCCTTTTCATCATTGTACTTGTTCATTATAACTTGAAATGAGTTGACATCACTTAAGAGTTTGGCTAATTGAACATCGGATAATTCATCTAACTTAGGCAATTTAGGTCGACTTTTGTTGTATTTATACATTTTTCCTACCTATGAACACCCCGCCAAATGTAGCGTGGTATCTACATAAACTTTTTTACTTCTATCGCCACAAGTGGCGAAAGATTCACCCCGCTGAGATCAATGAAACATTATTTAGATCATTAGTTTTATACCGTAACAGAAGCAATAAATCAATCTAACACCAGACCCGCTTAAGACCGCAACATGCCTTCTGTGTTCACAAAAATCATGCAGCTTTACTTAATCGTGCTTCCATTATGCTCCAGGCAGTGGCAAACGTCGTATCGTGCAGGCTCAGGACCGGTTCAATACTTCCTGCAGACGTCTTCTGGTATCCACCAGCCAGACTCACACAAATTGGGTTTCCGAGTTCTTTTGCCGCAGTGAAAACAATGTGGTCACGTCTGGACATCTGTCCGGTGGTGAGTATCCCGCCAAGAGGGTCATCAATATGGGAGTCCACCCCGGCATTATAGATAAGCAGATTACAGCCGTTAAACTGCTCCAGGTCATCGCGCAGGCCGGCCAGCCACCGCTCTGCCGACAGGCCGCTGCGCACCCGTTGCGCTCCGAAGGTGTAATGCGTGATAAAAGAGAGGCCGAGCCGGTTGATTGTGTCGTCGGTTCCGTCGCCGTAGTGACGGTCGAGGTCGATAATTCCCACTCGCTCTGCACCTTCCCGATGCACCATGATTGCGGCAATGACCAGAAAATTGAAAGTACAGAATCCGCCGCCGTGGGCATATCCGGCATGATGGGCACCGGAGGTAGGGCTAAAGCTTGTCTCTCCGGTTGCTAGTGCATGCCGTGCTGCAGCCACCATGCTGCCGCATACCCAGGGCAATGCCAGAGCCACTTGATGGCTTCTGTTGCTGAAGCCGTTGTTCCGCCGACAGGAGAGAACCCCATCGACGTAGTTCCGGTTATGTGCGACAGCGATTTCTTCTGCTGTAAGGGGAGCAAATGTCATTTCTTCATAGGGGATGCCGAGCCGTTTCCAGCTTTCCACCACCTGTGCCGGCTTCTGTGCTGAAGGGCTGAACGAATCATTTGCCGATACCGATTGGCGTTTATCGAAGAATACTTTCATGACAGCGCTCCTTTCAACGCAGTGGTGGTAATGGTACTGCCTGAAGTACCATCCCGATCCGTATGCCGATTTTCTGCAGCGGCCGGATATCCGTATGTGTCCCCATGCTTTGCGCCCAGGCACTGCCAGTGTCTAAAATTCTGCCGCCGTTGATATCCCGCAGCAGCCAGCATTTGCCATAGGTATTTGCCGGCACATAAGAGGAAATGGCGGAGTACACCCTGGCGAGGAAGTCACACGCAGGAGCATCCGGTTGATATGGCCCTTGCAGCTGAATCCGTTCGCCGGTGAACATGCTGAGGTCAATGAATAGCTTGTCAGGGGGGATAATGATGCCTGGCGTACCACGCCGGCTACCGGTCGCGGGGAGGGGGAGCACTTCCAGGTAACGACCTGCCTGGATACCTGCGTCGGCAAGCGTCCTGTCATCTCTGCGCACCCCGTTGGCTGCTGCCCATGGCGAGCCGGCATCAAAGACCCTGCCGGTACCCGACTCCCTGAGGCACCAGCGCTTGCCGTAGCTGTAGGCGGGCACTTTTCTTTCGAGGCGTTTGTAGATTTCTTCCAGCATGCCGGCCATCCGCATGGAGTCTGCTACAAAGGTGACCGAGTCGGGACCGGCGACCATGGCCATTGATACCGAGACGTTTTCCGGAACAGTTTTGCTCCCTGACTGCTGTCTCTGGCGGTATGCCATCAGATGCATCTTTTTCGCCTTGCCGGCCATGTCGGCGTCATACATCATCCGCTTGGCTTCCAGGCGGTCAAAATATCGTTCACGTTCTATCCGTAGCCGCTCGGCGCGTTGTAAGAGATCATCGATTTCGGCATAAATTTGCGGGTCGGAAAGCTGGAGTCTTTTCAGGGCGCCTGCCATCCGCTCCAACTCTGCTGCCGCTCGGTCGAAATCACCAGTGCGGGCGTATGCCCTGGCTTTCCGTTTGGCCCGCGCTGCGGACAGCAGTGCTGCTTCGATCATTACTTCAATGTCTGGCTTGATATAGGAGAATTTTTCTTTATCGACGACGCTGACTCTGACAGGAATTCTTTGTTCACTGCCGCAACAATCTCCTTTACCTTCCGGGCTGACCCAGGAAGATCTGCTGAAAACGACCAGTTCACCAAGCTGGATTTCACCGCCTGCTTTATCAAATGCCGGCAGCGATATCTCTAGTACCAGAAACCGCTCTTCAGCAGAGGATACATCCCCGACGACCCACCCGTTATTCTCGAAGCGGAAGGTGTTGAGCTGCTGGACAGAGATGTCCTTGGCAATGGCGGTGAAGTATACCGTGCAGTCAGTATTGGAGAGGGTGCGCATCATCTCCAGTTCACCACGGAATACGTCTGCTGCCTGTTCCGGAGTCTCGATGAAATTTGCTGTGCCGCCCCCCCATTCGGCAATTCCGGTCATGAGCTCTTCATCGAAATCAGCCCCGACGCCGAAGGTGGTGGTCATGATACCTTTTTGCCGGTATGTCCCGGCAATCTTGCAGAGTTCTCCATGATCCGCGATACCTTCGTTGGCTATACCATCACTCAACAGGACAATGCGGGAAGTCCCTATCCCTTGTGCTGTCTGTGCCTGCCTGTATGCTTCTTCATAACCGCCACTCAGGAATGTCATGCCGCCGGGCGTGATGCTGTGTATAAGAGCCTCGACACCTTTCAGGTCCGGACCCTTGGCAGTGGGGATAACAACGTTGACCTTGTCGTCGAATGTGACGAGCGAGAAGACGTCCTGCTGTTCCATCATCGAGGCAATCATGCAGGTGGCATTCAGAGTGTTCCGGAATTTGTCGCCGTCCATGGAGCCGGAGCGGTCAATGGCAAGCGCCAGGTTGACCGGAATCCTCTCAGCCTCTCCTTTTCCCCCCATAACCCCGACCATGAGTCTGATTTTGAATTTCTCGCCGGCGGGAACTGCCGGGTAGTCCAATCGTGTGGTGATGTTCATGACTGGTTCTCCTTTCCTTCCAGTCTGGCGCGCAACATATCCGCCAGTTCGAGCACCGCTTTCCTGGTCGACTCAGGAAGAGCAGTACTCAGATTGATTTCGACTCCTTCGGCAACCATGATTCGCTGCCAGGTATCGATTGTTGATGTTTTCTGTGTTGGAAGAGTAGCAAGCAGGTTGACCGGCTGCTCGTCTACTTCACCCAGGGTGGCAAACGAAATGTTTCTTGCCTGAATCTCCTCCAGGCCAATCAACCTGCCGACTGCAGCCGTGTCCCACTCCTTGCGGCTCCCTTCCGCTCCGGCCAGGAATTGGCGCATGTCGTTGAGGTCCATTTTTGAAAGGAATTCCCGGATGCCATCAAGAAGGAGATTTTTTCCTCTCAGGATACGAATAACTTGCAGGCGCAGCAGATGCTCCTCGCCATACTTGGCAGCACCGCCTTTTCCGGTCGGGGGGGGTATCATCCGGTCCTTGACGTAAAAGTGGATGGTTCGCCTGAGGAGGCCGGTCTTTTCTTCTAGTTCTGTTATCGTGTAGGTGCCCATGGCTATAATGTAGATTATCACTGTTATAATGTCAATATGCAAAAATTTACACGATATCATACTGTATTTGTTAGCAGTCTGAGCGCTTACCATCCGGACAGACCAGAACCGGCTGGTTGATTTGATGGGGCATGCGTCGAATCAGATGATTTTCGAGACGTACGGGAAATATAAGAAGGGACTGGAGGAAGGCCGGCTGGTCATCTTTCGGTACTTCGGTAAGGACTTCAGGTAACCAGGGGGACACCATACGCAACTATTGCCACCTGAACGTTTCTTTGCGGTAACCTGTCAGATTCTCAGAAACATCCATCCAGTCTTGTCAAGCTTCCGGAATCCCCACTCCCCATAGAATGAAACGAGCCTGTCATGGCTCGGCAGCAGGGCGATGAAGCGGACCGGTGCTCTGCTATCGATCTCGTTGGCAGTATTGATGGCAAAGTCCATCAAATGCTCGGACACCTTCATGCCAAGTTCTTCATATGAAATGCCGCGATGCTCTTTTGATGTGAAGAGGTAGTCGATTTTCAGGCAGGGCTGATTCAAAAGGAGAGAAAGCGACATGGCGATAAAGCCGTACGGGATGTTATCATTATCGGCAAGCAGATGTATCCGGGTGTTGCCGTTGCCGGCCAGCTTTGCAATCTGCGTTACGTACTGCCGTTCGTTATCATCGGTATAATTGAATTTGTTGAGGAATGTGGCTGGATACAGGAACCCCCTGGATGGCCTAACGAGCTTAAAGCCCAACGTCGGCCCCGTCAACGACCGGCAGTTTAACCGCAGATGCTGCTTTCTTCAGCGCTTTTTGGGATGGCTTGGCAGAAGCAAGCATTTGCTTTGCCTCTGCACTTAGCCTCTTTGGAGGATTGGCGCCAACCACGTATTTTTTCTGGGTGCTCTCCGTGCGCATCGACAGCTCCTTTCCTGCTTTAAAAAACAATAACGGAATTGCAGGGAGCTGACAAGCGGCAAATTGCCGCCTCATCCGCCCTCCTGACGCGCTCGGGCAAGGGTGCCGGTGTCAGGGGTGCCGGTGTCTACCAAGATGGCAAGATAATAATGTCCTGATCGCAAGCTTTATTGAGCGGATGAAAGCACCAACAAAAACCATCTGTAAATCCCCCTGCCCGAACCGGCGGTGATGCAGTCGGTTTTCTTCGCCCTGGAGAAACTGTTTGCGGCTTTCGGCGGGGGAGGAAACGTGTTATGCGGTTATTTTAGTTGCCATTATAGGATGTTACGCTACAATGGCGATGAGTCGCGGTGTAAAATGCCTTCCAAAGGGCTTCCGATCATGCTCGATCAAAAAAGGAAGATTACGGAGATTCACCATGGCAGATCTAGTAACTCAGCTGAATTCGGAACTCATCGAAGATTTTTGCAGGCGCTGGAAGGTACGGGAATTCTCTCTGTTCGGGTCAGTACTGCGAGAGGATTTCAACGATTCCAGTGATGTTGACGTCATGGTATCGTTCCAGAGTAATGCTGGCTGGTCACTGCTCGATCATGTTGCCATGCGCGATGAACTTGCTGCTCTTTTCGGTCGTAATGTCGATCTGGTCACCCGCAAGGGAGTTGAGCGGAGCAGAAATAACCTCCGGCGCTCGGCGATTCTGGATACTGCCAAGGTTGTCTATGCAGCCGCGTGACTTGGCCTCATTACAGGATATCGTAACCGCAGTAGAATTGATTATCTCGTTCATCCAAGGTGTTGAGCGTGAGGCATTTGACGAGAGTCCGCTGATCCAATCGGCGGTGGTGCGGCAGATTGAGATCATTGGTGAGGCCACCAAGCGGCTTTCCGATGAATTGCGACAGCGACATGTCGATATTCCCTGGAGGCAGATGGCCGGCATGCGGGATATTCTCATCCATGCCTATGACAGCATCGATCCCGACGAAGTCTGGAATGTGGCAACAAGGGATTTGCCGAGGATTTGCTTGCAGATTCGAGGGATTATTGATGGTGTAGAGAGTAAGTAGTTTCCGTCCGGAAACTGCTGGACTAGGGCTCAGGGCTCGGGGTTCAAACAGGCTTTTTTCTGAGCCCCGAGCCCTGAGCGTTTTGCTACCTCACCAGCTTCGACAGCTTCTTGAACTCCTCGGTCCCCGCCACCCGGAGCAGCTGAAAGAGTGCCGCCTCGGTGGAGGTGATGACCGCGCCGGCGTCCCGCATCGCCTCAAGGCCCACGAACCAGTTGTCCTTGCGCCGGCTCATGACCGCATCCCGCACCACGTGCACGACAAAGCCGGCGTCGAGCAGCTGCAGCACCGTCTGGAGCACGCAGACATGGGTCTCCATGCCGGTAACGATCACCTGCCGCCGCCCCAGCGCCCTCAGCCGCTCGGGAAACGGCTCCTCCCCGCAGCAGCTGAAGGTCATCTTCTCGATGGCCGGCTCAATGAGCCGCTCCTTCAGCACGCAAAGCGTCTCCCCCAGCCCCTTCACATACTGCTCGGTCGCCACCACCGGCAGCCCGAGTTCCCGGGCAGCCTCCTGAAGGATGCCGACATTGGCCGTCAGCCGCTCCAGCACCTTCTCGTCCATCGCCCGGCAGAGCTTATCCTGCACATCGATCACCACCAGTACCGCCTGGTTCCTGTCCAGCATGAATTTGTCCGCTACGCCCATGGCTTTCTCCTTGGTTGATAGGTTGCTGAAAAACAGCCATCTCGCCGCCGTCCTCGCAAGCCGCCTTGTGCGGCGTAGCGCTGTTCATGCCCGGTGTTTGGGTACTACGCCTCCGCGGGGCTTTCTGCGGGTGCGACGATCTGACTATTTTTGAGCAACCTGAACTTTCAAAATCCTAGTCCTTCTTCACCGGGATTCCCAGTTCGGTGATCCGCTTTCGCAGCGTATTCCGATTGATGCCGAGGATCGAGGCCGCCCGGACCTGGTTTCCCCGCGTCTTCTCCAGCACGAACCTGATGAGCGGCCTCTCCACCTGCTCCAGGACCATGGCGTGGACATCGCCGCTCTCCAGCTTGTCCAGATTGATGAGACTGCTCCGAAGCTTGATCTCCACGAGGCTTTCCAGGGAAAGCTCTTCGCTGGGGGCCTGACTGCTCCCCTTTTCCCGGCGGAGCCCGGGGAAATCGGCCACGGTCAGCAGGGGGTCGGCAGAGAGGATGATCGCCCGCTTGATGGTGTTTTCCAGCTCCCGGACGTTGCCGGGCCAGGAATAACCCATCAGGAACTGCATCGCCTCGCCGTCGATCTGCTTGGGTGGGATCTCCAGCTCAGCAGAGGTCTTCTTCAGGAAAAAATCGGCCAGGAGCGGTATATCTTCGGACCGCTCCCTAAGCGGCACCAGTTGGATCGGCACCACGTTGAGACGATAGTAGAGATCCTCTCGGAATCCCTTTTCCCGCACCAGCTGTTCGAGCTCCTGGTTGGTTGCCGCCACGATCCGGACGTCCACCCTGAGACTCTGGTTGCCGCCGGTCCGGGTGACCTCCCGCTCCTGCAGCACCCGCAGGATCTTGGCCTGCAGATCCAGCGGCATGTCGCCGATCTCGTCCAGGAAGATGGTGCCGCCATTGGCCTGCTCGAACTTGCCTAGTTTCCGTTCGGTAGCGCCGGTGAACGCCCCCTTCTCGAAGCCGAACAGTTCGCTCTCCAGGAGCTCCTTGGGGATGGCGGCGCAGTTGAGGGCGATGAACGGCTTGCCGATGCGGCGGGAGTTGAAATGGATGGCCCGGGCGATCAGTTCCTTGCCGGTGCCGGATTCCCCCTGGATCAGGATGGTCATGTCGCTGGGGGCCACCTTGCCGATGGTCTTGTAGATCTCCCGCATGGCCGGCGAGTTGCCGATGATGTTCTTTTCCAGCTGATAGCGGTCCTTCAGTTCCTCCTTGAGGACCGCCACCTGGGAGGTCATCTCCCGTGCCCGGCTCACCTTTTCGATCAGGGCGTCGATCACGTCCAGATCGAACGGCTTGGTGAGATAGTCGTAGGCCCCCCGCTTCATCGCCTCCACCGCGTTACGCATGCTCGCTTCGGCGGTCATGATCACCATGAGCAGGTCGCTTCTCACCTCCCGCGCCTTTTCCAGGAGATCGAGGCCGGAGATGCCCGGCATCTTGATATCCAGGATGGCCAGGTCGTAGCTCGCCGTCTGGATCAGGCGCAACGCCTCGTCCCCGTCCCGGGCGAGATCCACCGTATACCCTTTTTTGCGCAAGGCCTTGGAAAGGACCCAGCGCATGCTCTCTTCGTCGTCGGCAACCAGAATTCTGTTGATCATGATAACCTCATGCACAGGGCACAAGGCGCAGGGCGCAAGATAAATAACCAGGGTATCTTGTGCCTTGCGCCTCGTGCCTCGCGCCTATTGAATTAACGGCAGCATCACCGTAAACGTTGTTCCCCTGCCCAGGTCGGACTCCACCTTCAGCATCCCCCGGTGCTCGGCCACGATCTTCTGACAGATGGCCAGGCCGAGGCCGGTCCCCCGCGCCTTGGTGGTAAAGAACGGGGTAAACAGGTTGTCCAGTACCTCCGGGGGAATCCCCGGACCGTTATCGCTCACATCCAGGGCCACCATCCGGGAACGCCCCTCCCCCTTCTGGGTCAGGCTGTAATCGGCCACGATCCGGCTCGTGATCCTGACCATCCCCTCCTCGGCAACTGCCTCAACGGCGTTTCGGATCAGGTTCAGCAGGAGTTGGGTGATCAGCCCCTCGTCCCCCAGAATAGGCGGGATGCTCGGGTCCAGGTGCTGCTGGAAGACGATGCTCTTGCCCGCAACCGCCCGTTTCTGGAGCAGCACCAGGTCGCCCAGCACCTTGTGGATATTGACCCTCGACAGCTGCAGTTTGCGGGGTGCGGCCAGGTGCAGCAGCTCCTCGACGATCCGGTTGACCCGCTTGACCTCCTTGAGCACCACCCGGATATGCTCCTGAAGTTCCGAATCATCCGGCAGCTCCATTTCCAGGAGTTGGGCCGCCCCCTTGATCCCTCCCAGGGGGTTCTTGATCTCGTGGGCCAGGCCGGCGGCCAGGGTACCGAGCGACGACAGCCGGTCGGAGTGGCGGACCGCCGCCTCCAGTTCCCGGATGCTGGTCAGATCCCGCAGCACCACGATGGTCCCGACCCGCTCACCGCTGCTCATCAGGAGCGGCGAGGTGATGACGCTCACCGGCGTAATCTTTCCCAGCTTGCGCAGCACCACATTCTCGTGATCGGCAACACTCATCCCGGTGGCGGCGGTCATCCGGGCCATCTCCAGCAGCGCCTCCTCCCCCTTGAACAGGGTGGTAAAAGGGGCACCATACGCCTGTCGCCTGGAGACGCCGGCAATCTCCTCGGCCGCCGGGTTCATGAGCGTCACCAGACCGTCGCGGTCGATGACGACAACGCCGTCACCCACGCTGTCGATGACGTTGGAAAAGAACTCCTGGCTTGTGTCAACCCGCTGTGTCATTGACCGAAAAATTCCTCCATGGCCGCGATGAGCTCATCGACCCCGGCCAATCGATTCACCCGGTCCCGGAACTGGGCCGCGCCGGGAATCCCCTTGGCATACCAGGCCGCATGCTTGCGCATCTCCAGCACCGCCACCCGTTCACCGGCCGTGGCCACAAACAGCTCCAGGTGACACCGGGCAGCGGTCAGCCGCTCGGCCGGGGTCGGCACGGCAGGCTCCTCCCTCCGGAGCAGGGCCAGCGCCTGACGAAACAGCCAGGGGTTCCCCAGGCCGCCCCGGGCGATCATCACCCCGTCGCAACCGGTCTCCGCCAGCATGGCCGTCACGTCGCCCGGCCGGAACAGGTCACCGCTGCCGATCACCGGAATGGTGAGGGCCTTTTTCAGTTCCCTGAGCCGGCTCCAGTCGGCACGCCCCTCGAACATCTGGGCCCGGCTCCGGGGGTGCAGGGTCACGGCATCGCACCCCTCCTCCTCGGCAATCCGGCCGATCTCCAGAAAGGTAGGCTCCTCGCAGGTCCAGCCGGTGCGGATCTTGATGGTCAACGGGAGGCTGGTGGCCCGTCGCACCTTTCTTACGATCTCCCGCACCCGGGCCGGCTCGCGCAACAGGGCACTGCCGGCACCGCTCCCCACCACCTTGCGCACCGGGCACCCCATGTTGATGTCGATCAGCTCCCCGTACCCCTCCACGAGTCGCGCACCCTCTGCCAGGAGCGCCGGGTCGTCGCCGAAGAGCTGAATCCCCAAGGGCCGGTCCTCGGGGGTGCCGGCAACGAGGGCGAAGCTCTTCTGCCCCTCCCGGACCAGGCCGTTCACGCTCACCATCTCGGTAAAGCAGAGCGCTGCCCCTTCCCTGCGGGCAATGAGCCGGAACGGAAGATTGGTGATCCCGGCCATGGGGGCGAGCAGCAGGGGATTGGCCAGGACCAGGGAACCTATTTTCAGTTGTTGTGGCATGGGGCAGGGCCGCTAACTCGGTAGTTAAAGGGGTCCGCTGGGAGCGACTCCCGATTGCAAAGTGGCAGCCTTAGGGCCACAGCCAAAGGGGAAGCAAAACGAACGGGGACCGTTAATTGCCGAATCCGGAATAAAAGAGAGGTGGGTCTCCCGTGAAGCGGCTCCCCACCTGCTTAATTTTTGGGCATGTTATCACAGCGGAGAAAAAAGGCAAGATTTTTTCCAGGGCAACTTGCCTAAGAAAAAGGTGTTTGGAATCAAAGAATTGCCGGGCAACGCACCGCTACCGGGACATGGTTTCCGGGCAGGTCTACATCAGGAGCGCCGGCGCAGATAGGCGAGAAACTCGTCCCGGCTGAGATCCTTTTTCCGCACCAGGTGTTCCACCTCGCGACTCATGGCGAGCCGTTCCCCCTCCTTCATGGAATCCTTCAGCAGCACGAAGAACGGGATCTTTCTGGTCTGGGGAAAGAGCTGAAAGCGCTCCAGTAGTTCGAATGCGGACATATCCGGCAACATGAGGGCCGAGAAGGCAAGATAGGGATGGGTGGTGGTGGCGAGGGCGAGCCCCTCCTTGCCGGTATAGCCGTTCACCACGCTGAAGCCGAGTCGGTCGAGGGCCTGGGTTACCCGCTCCTCCCCCTTGCGGGTCACGACGAGGGTCTGGAGATCGTAGTCTTCCGTGTCCTCGGTGAGCCCGAACACGGCAAGACGCTCGGCCATATGCTCCGGATCGACCGGGAGGAGAAAGAAGCCGGCCACCGGAAAGACCCCGCCCACCTTCCCCTTTTCACTGAGAAACACGGGAAGGACCGGAATATTACGGGTCTCCGGATTCCCCTTGAGGTTCAGGAGCGTTCCCCAGCCGTCAGCAGAATGGGGCGACAGATCGAGGATAATCCCCAGCGGGCGCTCCTCGGCCAGTTCTTCGATCCGGGCGGTGCGCGCCCGATACCCTCCCTCGGCCAGATAGCTGCAGATCAACGCCCCGCGCTCGATCTGCTCGCCCAGCCCCATCAGCCAGAGTTCCCGCTCGTTGACGGCATCCCTCATAGCGGTATCACCCCTCCATGTATAACGCTTATTGAAACCTTTATCATACTTTCGGCGCGCCGCAACCGAACTTGACCCGCGAGCCGTTGAAAATTGGCGTTTTGTGTGATAGCGTCCTAC
Organism: uncultured Geobacter sp.; assembly: GCA_964432205.1. Lineage (GTDB taxonomy): Bacteria > Desulfobacterota > Desulfuromonadia > Geobacterales > DSM-12255 > Geomobilibacter. The sequence goes on from CAYSMK010000052.1 coordinate 12,975, forward strand.
AATCACCCCGCTACGGAGGAACGATACCATGACAAACAAGGTCTTTTTTGCCGACCTGCGGACCGGCCAAAAGGAAAACCTCTTCGGGAAGATCGGCCGGCTGATGAATAGCTGCGACCTCTCAAACCGTATCGCCGCCGGCGACCTGGTGGCCGTCAAGGTCCACTTCGGCGAGAAAGGGAACCATACCTTTATCCGCCCGATCTTCATCCGCCGGGTGGTGGACGAGATCCGGTCGCTCGGCGGCCGGCCGTTCCTCACCGACTCGTCCACCCTCTATGTGGGCGAACGGAAAGAGGCGGTTTCCGCCCTCACCTGCGCCATCGAGAACGGTTTCGCCTATGCCGTGGTCAACGCCCCGCTGGTGATGTGCGACGGACTCAGGGGCCACACGGCCGTGGACGTGCCGTTGGACGGGGAGATCCTCAAGAGCGTCAGCATCGGCGCCGAGATCATTGAGGCCGACGTCCTGGTGGCGGTCTCCCACTTCAAGTGCCACGACCTGACCGGCTTCGGCGGTGCCCTCAAGAACCTGGGAATGGGGTGCGCCAGCCGGACCGGCAAGATGCAGCAGCACTCCACCCTGGCCCCGGCCGTGGCGGCCGCGTTCTGCAACGGCTGCGGCGCCTGTTTGAAGGCCTGCGCCCACAACGCCATTGCCATCATCGAAGGCAAGGCCGAACTCGACCCGACCGACTGCGTCGGTTGTGGCCGCTGCGTAACCGCCTGTCAGCAGAAGGCGATCAATGTCCAGTGGAACGAGAACAGTTCGCTGATCATGAAGAAGATGGCCGAGTACGCCACCGGTGCCGTGGCCGGCAAGGTGAACAAGCTCCTGTTCATGAACTTCATTACCCAGGTATCGCCGTCCTGTGACTGCTATGGCCATGCCGACGCGCCGATCGTCAACGACATCGGCATCTGCGCCTCCTGCGACCCGGTGGCCCTGGATCAGGCCAGCGCCGACCTGGTGAATGCGGCCCCCGGCAACCTCAACACGGCCCTGGCCACCGGACTGGAACCGGGCGGCGACAAGTTTCGGGGGGTCCACCCGGATATCGACTGGGAGGTGCAACTGGCCCATGCGGAAAAGATGGGGCTGGGAAGCAGGCGGTATGAACTGGTGAAGATCTGACGGAGTTGCCATGAAGCCGGACATGAATGAGATCAAGCAGGTCTTCGCCGAGGCAGACTGCCTCTTCACCCCTGACGACGTGGAGGCGGCCCTGGACCGGATGGCCAGTGCCATCACCGAGCGGCTGGCCGATACCGACCCGGTGGTCCTCTGTGTCATGCACGGCGGCCTGATCGTCACCGGTCGTCTCCTCCCCAGGCTCGCCTTCCCCCTGGAGACCGGCTACCTGCATGCCACGCGCTACGGCCACGACTTCTGCGGCAGCCACCTGGACTGGCGGGTCCGGCCGACCGAAGACCTGCGCGGCCGGACCGTGCTCCTGGTGGACGACATCCTTGACGAGGGGACGACCCTGGCGGCGATCATCGACTACTGCCGGGAGGAGGGTGCCAAGGACGTTCTCACCGCCGTCCTGATCGACAAGGACCACGACCACAAGGCGCCCGACCTGACCGCCGACTTCGTCGGCCTGGTATCGCCCGACCGCTTCCTCTTCGGCTGCGGCATGGACTATCGCGGTTACTGGCGCAATGCTCCCGGCATCTACGCCGTGAAGGATCTATGACATGGAGACCGACGAGGTAGTTATCGCTTCTGGACTGCGCGCGCTACGGAGGAGGAGATGGTTCCTGTGGGGGGTTATCCTGATCTATGTGCCGGTGATCTGGCTCTCCCTTGCGCTGACCGGGTCGGACCGTAAGACCGGCTACGTGTTCTGTCTCTGGGTCGTTTTCGTCTGCGTCGCCGTCTTCCGGGCCGCCTTCGCCCGCTGTCCGCGCTGCGGCAATTATTTCCACATGCACGGCTTCATCCCGATGTATTTCCGCCAGTGCCTGCACTGCCAGCTTCACGTCTGCGCGGACAAGAAAGCCAAGAGCAACGGCGGACTATAACCGAACGATGCGGCAGTTGAATGGAGCCCACGCTCAACTACCGGATTCAGGCTACAGCCATCTCTTCTTCCTGAAAAAGACGACCATTCCTGCCGTCACCGCCACCATCAGCAGCAGCACTGCCGGATACCCCCAGGTCAGTTCCAGTTCGGGCATATGCCTGAAGTTCATGCCGTACAGTCCGACGATGAAGGTCAGGGGCATGAAGATGGTGGCGATGATGGTGAGCACCTTCATTATGCCGTTCATCCGGTTGCTGACGCTGGAGAGGTAGATGTCCAGCATGCCCGAAACCATCTCCCGCAGCGTCTCCAGGGTCTCCACCACCTGGATGGTGTGATCGTACAGGTCGCGGAGATAGACAATGGTGGTGTCCTTGATGAAGGGCGATTCGCGGCGGATCAGGCCGTTCACCACCTCCCGCAGGGGCCAGACCGAACGGTGCAGGAAGAGGAGCTCCCGCTTCAGCCGATAGATCTCCCGCAGGGTGGTCGGCGTAGGAGAAACGATCACCTCCTCTTCCAGGCTCTCGATCCGCTCGCCAAGGCCCTCCAGGACCAGGAAATAGTTGTCCACAATCATGTCCACGAGGCTGTAGGCCAGGTAGTCGGCCCCCTGGCTCCGTAGGCGGCCCTTGCCGCTTCGGAGCCGCTCCCGCAGCGGCTCGAACGGGTCGCCCGCCAGCCCCTCCTGGAAGGTCAGCAGGTAGTCCGGGCCAAGGACCAGACTCATCTGCTCGAAGGCGATCCCGCCGGCAGATCGTAGCGTGAGCATCTTCACTACTATGTACAGGTAGGCGTCGTACTCCTCCGCCTTGGGCCGCTGGTCGGTGTTGACGATATCCTCCACCACCAGGGGATGGATGCCGAAGCAATCGCCGATCCGCTGCAGGAGCGGCACCTCCCCCACCCCTTCGACGTTCACCCAGGTGACCTGGGAGACCCGGGGGCAGACCGCGGCAAGCTCCTCCTCGGTGAGCGTCCGCTCGGCCATCTGCTCGGCGTTGTAGTCGAACACCGTGATCTCAGGTCGCTCCTCCCTTTTCTCGCCGATATGAACCGGCGACCCGGGGGGGAGACCGGCTTTCCGTGATCGCTGCTTCAATAGTCTTGCCATGAATATCCCTCCAGATTGCTCAAAAATAGTCAGATCGTCGCACCCGCAGCAAGCGTTGAGGGAGGCGTAGTACCCAACCATCGGGCATAAACAGCGCTACGCCGCACAGAGGAGCTTGCGAGGACGGCGGCGAGATGGCTGTTTTTCAGCAACCTGTCTGTCAGTGGGCCTCGCTCCAGTTCCTGCCATAGCTCATGTCCACCTTCAGCGGCACCCTGAGCGGCACGGCATGCTCCATCTCATGGGCCACCAGCTGCTCCATGGCCACCAGTTCGCGCTCCGGCACCTCGAAGACCAGTTCGTCGTGAACCTGCATGATGAGCCGGCTCGTGAGCCCTTCCCGCTCAAGTCTCGCCGCGATGTTCACCATGGCCTGTTTGATGATGTCCGCCGCCGACCCCTGGATCGGGTAGTTGATGGCGTTTCGCTGGGCAAAGGCCCGGACGTTGAAGTTGCTGCTGGCGATGTCGGGGATCGGGAGCCGCCGGCCGAGCAGGGTGGTGACGAACCCCTGCTCCGCCGCCAGATGGACGCACCGGTCGAGAAAGGCGATGGCGCCGCTGTGGCGGGCCTTGTAGCTGTCGATGAAATCCTCGGCCACCCGGCGCGCCACCCCCAGCTGCTTGGCGAGGCTGAACGCCCCCTGGCCGTAGATGACGCCGAAGTTGATGGTCTTGGCCTGGCGGCGCATCTCCGGGGTGACCATCTCCGGGAAGAGGCCGAAGACCTCGCTGGCGGTCCGGGTATGGATGTCCTCGTCACGGGCGAAGGCCTCGCAGAAGACCCGGTCCTCGGAGAGGTGGGCCAGGACCCGGAGCTCGATCTGGGAGTAGTCGGCGGAGAGGAGCAGGTGTCCCGGCTCGGCGATGAAGGCGTGGCGGATCAGGCGCCCCTCTTCGGTGCGGACCGGGATGTTCTGCAGGTTCGGCTCGGACGAGGAGAGGCGGCCGGTGGCGGTCACGGTCTGGTTGTAGGAGGTATGGACCCTACCGGTGACCGGGTCGACCATCTTGGGCAGGGCGTCGGTGTAGGTGGACTTCAGTTTGGCCATGCTCCGGTACTGGAGGATCTGGCGGGCGACCTCGTGCCCCGCCTCGGCCAGCCGCTCCAATTCCTCCACATTGGTTGACCAGCCGGTCTTGGTCTTGGTCTTCTTGCCGGTGGGGAGCTTGAGCCGCTCGAAGAGCATCTCCCCGAGCTGTTTGGGGGAGTTGATATTGAAGGGGCCGCCGGCCAGGGCGCAGATCGACTCTTCCAGGCGGGCCAGCTCAGTGCCGAAGCGGGCCGACAGCTCATTGAGGAGCTCCAGGTCGAGCCGCACCCCGGCCAGTTCCATCTCCGCCAGGATCGTCACCAGCGGCATCTCCAGCTCCCGGAAGAGCCCGGTCATCCCCTCCTTGGCCAGCATGGGGAGGAAGATGCGGTGCAAAAGGTAGGTGGCGTCCGCGTCCTCGCAGGCATAGCGGCTGGCCGCGGCCACCGCCACGTCGGCGAAGCTCTTCTGCTCCTTCCCCTTCCCGGTCACCTCGGCATAGCTGATCATCTTGTGATCCAGGAACTCGACAGACAGTGAGTCGAGCCCCTGGCTCTGGCGGGACGGGTTGTGCAGGTAGGCGGCCACCATGGTGTCGCACCAGGCCCCGGCCAGAGTGACACCGGCGCGGCGGAGCACCTGATAGTCGTACTTGATGTTCTGGCCGACGATCCGGCGCTCCGGGTCGGTGAACAGCAGCGTCAGGGCGTCGAGGACCGTGGCGAGAGGGAGCTGTTCGCCGGCGCCGGCCCCACGGTGGCCGACCGGGATATAGTACGCCTCGTGCTCCCGGTGGCTGAACGAGAGACCGACGATATCGGCCTCCAGCGGGTTGAGGCTCGTGGTTTCCAGATCGAAGGCAAAGGCCTCGGCACCTGCCAGCTCCGCCACCAGCCGTTCCAGTTCCGCAGTCGTCGTCACGGTCCGGTACTCCTCCGTGCTCAGGGTTGCCTGGCTGGTCAGTTCCCGCATCAGGGTGGTGAAGCCGTATTCCTTGAACAGTTCCGCCAGCCGCCGGTTGTCCGGCGCGCACGCCGCAAAGTCCGCCAGGGCAAAGGGTAGCGGGGTATGGTCGTCGATGGTGGCCAGTTGCCGGGAGAGGCGGGCCTGGTCGGCGAACTCCCGCAGCCGTTCGCCGGTCTTCCCCTTCACCTCGCCGGCCCGCGCCAGGAGTTCGTCCAGGGAGCCGAACTCCTGGATCAGCTTCATGGCGGTCTTCTCGCCGATGCCGGGGACGCCAGGGATGTTGTCAGAACTGTCGCCGGCCAGCCCCAGGATGTCGATGACCCGTTCCGGGCCGACGCCGAACCGCTCCACCACCTCGGGCGGGCCGCTCTCCTTGTCCTTCATGGTGTCCAGCAGCCGGACCGAGTCGGTGACGATCTGCATCAGGTCCTTGTCGCCGGTCACCACCATCACTGCCAGACCCTCTTCCCGGCAGACCCGGGCAATGGTGCCGATGATGTCGTCCGCCTCGAAGCCGGGGAGCTCCAGGGCCGGGATGTTGAAGGCCCGCACCATATCCTTGATGGGGGCGATCTGGGGTACCAGGTCGTCGGGCATGGCGGCCCGGTTGGCCTTGTAGTCGGGATAGAGCTTGGTGCGGAAGGTCGTGCGGCCGGCATCGAAGACCACGGCCAGATGCCCGGGCCGACGGTCCTTGAGGACCTTGAGGAGCATCTGGGTGAAGCCGTAGAGGGCGTTGGTCGGGAAGCCGCTCGGCGAGGAGAGATGGCGGATCGCGTAGTAGGCCCGGTAGATGTAGGACGAGCCGTCGATCAGGTAGAGGATGGGGCGGTCGGCCATCTAGGCACCCTCTTCCGTGGTAAAGAGCACAAAGGCCATGGACGGCCGTTTCTGGGACTCGCGCATGGCGAAATGGATGCCGTCAAAACGCCATCCCTTGGCACTCCACTCGTTCAGAACCTCTTCCAGGATATCCTCGGAAACCGTGTTCACCTCCACCACCTTGTAGCGCAGCATCTCTCCTCCTCCTACCCCATGATGCGGCCATAGTAGCCGAGTTACCCCCACCCTTCAAGGGGATTCGTCGCAGGTTGCATCCCTTGTTCCTTATGGTATCGTTTGTTCACCCGCCACATGTCTGGCAACCATGGCGAAAAGGAGTGTGCACATGACAGAGAAGGAAATTGCGGTGCTGGAGCAGTTGGCAGAGGAATCGGAGCTGGCGCTGGAAAGCGATTGCAGCCGCAAGGATCTGAAGGAACGCCGGGCAGTGGCCAAGACCATGCTCTACGACGGCTCCAAGAAATTGAAGCACAGCGTCCCCAAAGGCAAAAAAATTTAGTCAGCGCACGAAAACCATCCGCCAAGCCATCGGGCGGGAGCAGCATGACTGCTCCCGCCTTGACTTTTCCGGTGTCATGATTATGTTGTTGGCAAACAAGAGACTGTTCGGAAGGAGGCAAGAACCATGGCGATCGTCAAGTACAATCCGTTTCGGGACCTGCGGGCCATGCAGGAGCAGATGAACCGGCTCCTCGACATGGCGTGGAACCGGGAGATCGGGGAGGAGTTGCGGGAAGGGATCTGGCAGCCGCCGGTGGACATCTACGAGGACGAGAATTCGGTAGTGATCAAGGCGGAACTCCCCGGCGTCGACCAGAAGGAGATCGACATCCGGATCGAGGACAACACCCTGACCCTCCGTGGCGAACGGAAACACAGCCAGGAGGTGAAGAAGGAGAACTACCACCGGGTCGAGCGCTTCTACGGCACCTTCCAGCGCAGCTTCTCACTCCCCCACACCATCGACCAGGAGCATGTCAAGGCAACCTGCGACCAGGGGGTGCTCACCATTACCCTGCCGAAACGGGAAGAGAAGAAGCCGAAGCAGATCAATGTGGAAGTGAAGTAAAGCGCTCGGGGCTCGGGGCTCGGCAGAACATAGAACGGCCGACTGCTGCAACCAGCATGGCGGCCGTTTCGTCTTTCGTCTATTGTTTTTGCCCTGAGCCCTGAACCCTGAGCCCAGAGCTTTTCCCCCTGAGCCCCGAGCGGTTTTCAGTTCATGCTCCCCGTCCGATACCCCTCCAAGTCCAGGGCAACGTACTTGAACCCCGCCGCCTTGAACGCCGCCACGAGTTCGTGCCGCAGTTCGGGCTCCAGAAGGCGGCCCATCTCCTCCGGAGCCAGTTCGATGCGGGCGGTCTCGCCGTGGTAGCGGACCCGGTAGACCCGGAATCCCCGCTCCCGCAGGAACTCCTCACCCTCCCCCACCATGCCGAGCCGTTCCTGGGTAATGGCCGTTCCGTAGGGAAAGCGGCTGGAAAGGCAGGCGAACGGCTGCTTGTTCCAGGTTGGCAGCCCCAGCTCCCGGCTCAGTTCACGGATGTCGGCCTTGCCGAGCCCGGCCTCCAGCAGCGGGCTCCGCACGGCCAGCTCCCCTGCCGCTGTGCGGCCCGGCCGGTAGTCCCCCAGATCGTCCGTATTGCTGCCGTCGACGACCCAGGCAAGACCCAGTTCATCCGCCTTGGCCCGGCAGAGTGTAAAGAGCTCCTTCTTGCAGTGGTAGCAGCGGTCCCGGGGGTTGTCCGCAAAGCCGGGGATCTCCAGCTCGTTGGACTCGATCACCACCTGCCGCACCCCTGCCAGCTCCGCCAGCGACACCGACTCCCTGAACTCATGCTCCGGGTAGGTGGGGGACGTGGCCGTCACTGCCACCACGCGATCGCCCAGCACCTGATGGGCAACCGTGACGAGAAAGGTCGAATCGACGCCACCGGAAAATGCCACCAGCATAGACCCCATATCCTTGATGATCGCCTTGAGCGCGGCGAGTTTTGTGTGCAGTTCGTCCATTGCATCCCCGTAAAAACAAGGCCCGCAAAAGCGGGCCGCGTTACCCTCGATTTGCAGGTCAGATGTAGTACACGAAGCGGTGATCCTGCTCCCTGGCCACCCCCATGGCCACCCCCCGGTCACAGAGGGTCTTCAGGGTGATCTCGTCGAAGTAGCCGTTCAAAAGGGTGCTCGCCTCCTGCCAGATGGTCTGGGTGACACAGGCGCCGTCAAAGGTGCATTCACCGGTCTTCTTGCGTTTGGTGGTATTGCACTCCACCAGCACCAGATCCCCCTCGGTCGCCTGGATAATCTGCTTCAGGGTGATCTCCTCCGGCTTCTTGGCCAGCATATACCCCCCCTGGGGACCCCGCTTGCTCTTCAGGATGCCCGCTTTCTTCAGGGACTGGAATATCTGCTCCAGGTAGCGCGGCGAGATCTGCTGGCGACGGGAGATATCCTGGATCTGCGCCGGCAGGGTGCCGGAGTTGTAGGCAATGTCAAAGAGCGCCCGCAGCCCGTAACGACTCTTGGTGGAAAGACGCATTCTTTTCTCCTCATGCGATAGGATACAACACTATAAAAAACTTTAGCGCATTTGTCAAAAATAACCTCACGGATAACCGACCGTTTTCCGGTCTTTTCCGTGAGGTAATCAACGCATCCATGACATCAGATCTGGTGGCAGGCAAGACAAAGGGAACTCTGGGTCATACCGACCGGCAGATGCCACGGCTCCCGGTTGCGCAGGTCGTGGCAGGTAAGGCAGGTGAGTTCACCATGTTGCACGTCAATGCCGCGTGCCGCCAGCTGCCGCACGGGGGTAAAGCGCTGTTCGTTCCCCGGGGGCGGATAGGGAACATTGGACGGGTGATGACGGGCCTTCTCGAAGGTATGACATTCGACGCAGACCGACTGCCGGTCCATGCCGGCCAGAGACCGGCCGTGGTGCTCCGCACCGCCGGAGCCCCGGGCGCTGACGCAGGCAGCCAACGGTACAACCAGTATCCCGACCAACACCATTCGCATGCTCGCCATGATTACCCCCACATTCATTGCACCGACGTCCCGGCCATCACTCCTCCGGCTCGTCGATGCCCCCCGGCCCACGCTCCAGCCGTACGATCTCGTCGTCCTCCACCCGGAACCGGTCACCGAGCTGGTTTGTCCAGCTGTCCCCCTCGTCCAGCGGATAGGGAACCTCCCTGCGGCCGAGAAACACCTCCTCGTCGCCGATATAGGCAAACCAGTCGAGGTTGCCGGTCATCCAGATCTTGTTCTTTATTGCCATGGTTCCCCCTGCATGATGTTTGGTGTATTGAAACACAAACCGGGCAGCGGTTCAAGCGCTCCGGTGTTTTTGCTTGTTGGTTGTCGGCAATTTTGCTATGTATTTGCAAATACCGTCCGGAAACGATCCCCATTGCACCAAAGGAGCCAGACCCATGAAATTCACCAAGATGCACGGTGCCGGCAATGATTACGTCTATGTGAACTGTTTTGCCGAACCGGTTGAGAATCCAGCAGACGTCGCCATCAAGGTTTCCAACCGCAACTTCGGCATCGGCTCCGACGGCCTGATCCTGATCCTTCCTTCTGACAAGGCTGATGTGCGGATGCGGATGTTCAACAGCGACGGTTCGGAATCCGAAATGTGCGGCAACGGCATCCGGTGCGTGGCGAAATACGCCTATGACCACGGCATCGTGAGCAAAAAGGAGATTAGCGCCGAAACCGGCGCCGGCATCCTGACCCTGCAGCTCTTCACCGGCAGCGACAACACGGTGGAGCGGGTACGGGTCAACATGGGCAAACCGCGGCTCACCAAGGCGGAGATCCCGATGCTGGGCGAGCCGTCGGGGGGACAGACCGTCAACCAGCCGCTGAACATCCTGCATACCACCTTCAACATCACGACCGTATCCATGGGGAACCCGCACTGCGTCATTTTCGTGGATGACGTCGAAACCTTCCAGGTAGAGAAGTACGGCCCGCTCATCGAGAATCACGACCTCTTCCCTAGGCGGACCAATGTGGAGTTCGTCCAGATCATCTCCCGCACTGAGGTGCGCCAGCGAACCTGGGAACGCGGTGCCGGCGAGACCCTGGCCTGCGGCACCGGCGCCAGCGCCGTCTGCGTGGCCGGAGCCCTCAACGGCCTGACCGAGAAGCGGATACTGAACCACCTCTCCGGTGGCGACCTGGAGCTGGAATGGGCCGAGGATGGCCACCTGTACATGACCGGTCCGGCAACCGAGGTCTTCTCCGGCGAAATCGATCTGACCAGGTTGTAATCCCTGGCACCGACGTAATTCCGTAAGTCATGGAAGATCGTTTCCGCCAAACTCTCGCGATCCACCGACCTCCATGCCTTACGGCTTCAGCAGTGTATCAATCTCAAAGGGCTAAAGGCGATTACCTTTAGCCCTTTGCCGTTCAGGAGGCTACGATGAGCACCTGCCCGATGTGCCGCAAGTGGAGTGACGATGCCGATCTCAGGATCGCGGAACTGGAACAGTGCTATGTCCTCCTGAACCGCGACCAGTTTTTCCCCGGCTATACCTTTGTCTTCGCGAAGGAACACGTCACGGAGCTGTTCCACCTGGACCGCCCCACCAGGACAGCCGTCATGGAGGAGGTGACCGCCGTGGCCGCTGCCCTGTACAAGCTCTTCCAACCTGATAAAATCAATTACGAACTGCTCGGCAACATGGTGCCGCACATGCACTGGCACCTGGTGCCCCGTTTTGCCGGCGATCCGCTCTGGCCCCGTCCCATCTGGAGCGAGCCGCACGAGCCGGTGGCCGTTCCGGCAACGGCATACGCGGAGCGCATTGCCTCGATACAACAGGCCCTGGGGGAGAGATGAAAGACTATCTCGGCGCGCACATGTCCATTGCCGGCGGCATCCACCTCGCCATCGATCGGGGTGTCCAGGCCGGCTGCGGCGTCATCCAGCTGTTCACCCAGGTCTCCAACCAGTGGCGCGGCAAGATGCCGTCCGACGCCGATGCTGCCCTGTTCCGCGAAAAGCTGGCCGCCTCCGGCATGCACGAGGTGGTGAGCCACGACATCTACCTGATCAATCTTGCTGCCGCGCCGGGCGAGACCAGGGACAAGAGCCTGGCCGGCTTTGCCGAGGAGATGCGGCGCTGTGCACAGCTGGGGATCAACAAGATCGTCATGCACCCCGGCTCCCATGTGGGCGATGGCGAAGCAACCGGTATCGCCCGCATCGTCGAGGCGTTCGATCACCTGTTTGCTGCCGTGCCCGAATTCACCGGCACGGTGCTTCTCGAAACCACCGCCGGCCAGGGGACCAACCTCGGGCACTCCTTCGAGCAGCTCCGGGAGATCATCCAGGGATCAAACGTCCCTGACCGCTTCGGCATCTGCTTCGACACCTGCCACACCTTTGCCGCCGGCTATGATCTCACCACCCGCGAAAGCTACGACCGTGTCTGGACCGCATTCGACCGGCTCATCGGCATCGACCGGCTGGCCTGTTTTCACATCAACGATTCGAAGAAAGGGCTTGGCTGCCGCGTCGACCGCCACGAGCATATCGGCCAGGGGGCCATGGGGCTGGAGCCGTTCCGGTTCATCATGAACGATCCGCGCTTCGCGGCCGTTCCCAAGCTCCTGGAGACCCCCAAGGGGGACAACGACGAGATGGACGCCATCAACCTGTCACTGCTGCGGGGATTGATCAAACCATAGGGGGACGATCATGCACGAGCGTATCGAGATCATCCAGGGAGACATCACGAAACTTTCAGTGGACGCCATCGTCAATGCCGCCAACAGTTCGCTTCTGGGTGGCGGCGGGGTGGACGGCGCCATCCACAGGGCTGCCGGACCGGAACTGCTGGCCGCATGCCGGAGGCTGAACGGCTGCGCGACCGGCGACGCCAAGATAACCAACGGGTACCGGCTGCCGGCCAGGCATGTCATTCATACCGTCGGCCCGGTCTGGCACGGTGGCACCCGGGGCGAGCCGGAGCTTCTCAAGAGCTGCTACCGGCGATCCTTTGCCGTGGCCCACGAACACGGTCTCCACTCCATAGCCTTCCCGGCCATCAGCTGCGGCGTCTACGGCTATCCGCTGGCCGAGGCGTGCGCCATTGCCGTTGAAGAATCCGAAGCCGCACTGGACCGCTATCCGGAACTGGAGCGGGTGGTATTCGTTCCCTTCGGCGCCGAAGCAGAAGCGGCCTACAGGCGTGCGGCGGGCCACGCAGAGGAATGACGAACCAAAGACCACCATCTCACAACGACAAAAGGCCGGTCATCTGACCGGCCTTTTGTCTCGTCACCAGGGTAACGACAGACAGTGACCCAGCAGGCTCATTTTGACTTGCGGCCGAGCACAGAAACATAGAGCATGAACAGAATCCCGATCCCACCCAAGAACGCGCAGGCCATCACCAATCCGAACTTGACCGACTCCATACCGTGTACCTCCGTCAAAGTGATTATGTTAATCCGACTATATCAATAACTATTAATTCGTCAATCCTAATATGCCATTTTTACTTAAAGTATTTTCACAAAACTGTTCTACAAAATCGGCATGTTCCAGCCGGTTGTGGTCGCATATCGACCAACAGCGGCAGATAACAGTATTTCGGAGGCATCATGAAGGCTGTGATTCAGCGGGTCAGCGAAGCACGGGTGGAAGTGGACAGTACCATTGTCGGGGCAATAAGCCGGGGGATTCTGGTGCTGCTCGGCGTTGAACGGGGGGACGAAGAGCGGGATGCCGACTGGCTGGCACGAAAGATCGTGGAACTGCGTATTTTCGAGGATCAGGCTGGCAAGATGAACCTGTCACTGCAGGAGATCGGCGGCGGGCTCCTGGCAGTTTCCCAGTTCACCCTGGCAGGGAACTGCGCCAAAGGGCGGCGGCCATCCTTCGACACCGCGGCCCCTCCTGACGAAGGAAAGCGGCTGTACGACTACTTCGTGGACAGAGTCAGGGGAACCGGAATATCCGTGGCAACGGGGATTTTCCAGGCCGACATGCGGGTATCCCTGGTGAATGACGGACCGGTGACGTTTATTCTGGAGAGCCGGTAAGGCGGCTCGGGGCTCGGGGCTCGGGGCTCGGGGCTCGGAAAAGCAGAACACAAACGGTCGCCTGCTGCAACCAGCTTGGCGGCCGT
>CAYSMK010000052.1:26217-30781 GCA_964432205.1 uncultured Geobacter sp.
TTCGCCTTTCGCCTTTCGCCTTTCGCCTTTCGCCTTTCGCCTTTCGCCTTTCGCCTTTCGCCCTGAGCCCTGAGCCCTGAGCCCTGAGCCCTGAGCCCGTTTTATTACATATACACCATCACGCAGAAGGAGATGGTCCCCTCACCGTTCTTGAACGGAATGGTCACCCCCTTGCACTGGACATTGACACTGGGCGCCTCGGACGCGGGCTGGGGAGGTTCGGCAAGGGGACGCAGCTTGCCGGAAACCACCAACGGCAACCCCAGGGCGACACTGCCGTATTGTTCGTGATACTTGGTCTTGAAGGCGCCGGCGATGTTGTTTGCCAGTTCACCGAAGGCGTCGCGGATATCGTCGCCGCTCGGGTCATCGCACATAAGCATCTCTTGTGCCACGTGCTGGGCCGTATCGTTGTCCGATGCGCAGAGAATGTATCCCACCCGGTCTCCGGCCACGCCAACGATGCTGATGACGTCCGATTCCACCGGCTCCAGCTTTTTCTCCACCTTTCCCGCCAGCAGATCGATGTTCAGGTAGCTCTTGAACGTATCCTGGGTGGCGGACATGATGGTGAACATGATCTCTTCAAAACTGATGCTACTCACGCTCCCCCTCCTTTTACCATGGTGCCGGTCGGTTGCTTGTGATACTTTATCATCCGTCTTTTCAATGTCCATCGGCCGTTCGCCGGCCAACTTAAACGAATGCTTATAAAGAAACTCCTCGAAGAGCTCTATGCGGCTCGCTCTCCTGCCCACCTGGCCAACGACCCGCTCGCCTTCTGCCACCGCTACCCCGACCCGGCCGACCGGGAGGTGGTCGGGCTGATTGCCGCACTGTTCGCCTACGGCCAGGTGAAGATCATCCGCAGCAATCTGGAAAAGATCTTCGCTCCCCTGGGGAGTGCGCCTCGTCGTTTTCTGGAACAGCTTGACCCGCGGAAGGCTCTCAGCATCTACAGCGGCTTCAAGCACCGATTCAACGACGGCCGCGATCTCTGCGCCCTGCTTCTGGCCATCAGGACCATGCTGGAAACGACCGGCTCCATCGAGGCGTTCTACCTGGCAGGACATGATCCGTCGGCCCCTGATGTGACCGAATCCCTGGCCTCCTTTACCGCCCGGGTCCTGGCGATCGACTACACCCCCGTCTTCGGGGCACCAGCCATCCCCGGCGATTCCTACTTCCCGTTCCTCTTCCCCTCGCCGGTATCGGGAAGCGCCTGCAAGCGGCTCTGTCTCTACCTGCGCTGGATGGTGCGCCCGGCCGACGGGATAGATCTCGGCCTTTGGCAGGGGATAGCCTCGGCGCAACTGATCGTGCCGGTGGATGCACATATCCAGCGGATCTGTCGCTTCCTCGGTTTTACCGGGCGCAAGCAGGCGGATTGGCGGATGGCCCGCGAGATCACCGCAGCACTGAGGCGGTACGATCCGGTCGACCCGGTCAAATACGACTTTTCCCTGTGCCACCTGGGCATCTCCGAAGGGTGCGACGGCAAGGACCGCTCCAGATGCCTCGCCTGCTCCATTGCCGGCATATGTGAACAGGGACTGGGGACCGGGGACCAGGGACCGGAAAAAGCAGGCTGAACAGTCGGGCAAAGACCTTTCAACCTTTCAGTCACTTCATCTATCAGGAGGATACGATGCAAACATTCGGCTTCATCGGCCTTGGCATCATGGGAAGCGCCATGGCAAAGAATCTGCTGCGGGGCGGCTTTCCGGTGACCATCTGGAACCGGTCCGCCGACAAGTGCGCCGAACTCGTCGCCCTGGGGGCACAGCAGGCACCAACCCCGGCCCGCGTGGCTGCACAGTGCAGCATCACCTTTGCCATGCTGGCCGATCCGGCCGCTGCCGAAGCGGTCTGTTTCGGCCACGACGGCGTACTCGACGGCATAGGCGCCGGCCGGGGCTACGTGGACATGTCGACCGTGGACGATGACACGGCGCAGCGGATAGCCGCCGGCGTCGCCGCGCGGGGGGGCCGCTACCTGGAGGGACCGGTTTCCGGGAGCAGGAAACCGGCCGAAGACGGCTCCCTCATCATCCTCGCCGCCGGCAACCGCTCCCTCTACGACGAGGCGTTGCCCGGCCTGGAGAAGATGGGCAAAAAGATCCTCTATCTGGGAGAGGTAGGGAATGGCGCCCGCATGAAGCTCGTGGTCAACATGATCATGGGTGGAATGATGGCCACCTTTTGCGAAGGGCTGGCCCTTGGCAACAAGGCCGGCCTGCAGGCGGGCGATATCCTGGAGGTGCTTGCCGCCGGCGCCCTGGCCAACCCCATGTTCCAGCTGAAGGGAAGCGCCATCAGCCAGGGGAATTTCACGGTCGCCTTCCCGCTCAAGCATATGCAAAAGGACCTGCGCCTGGCCATGGCCCTTGGCGACCGGCTCGACCAGCCGCTTGCCAGCGCCGCCACCGCCAATGAGTCCTTCAAACGGGCAAAGGCGGCGGGATTCGGCGACGAGGACTTCAGCGCCCTGTTCAAGACGATCACGACCTGACAACGGCAGGTGCATGACACCACGCCAGCATCTGGCTGTTTTCACAGAAAAAATTAACTTGATTTTTCTTCCTTGCACCGCCATAGTTGCAAGGTTTTGACGGGCTCTTTGCCCGTCTTTTTCTTTGTTGAACAGAAAAGGGGTATTCATGCAGGAACTGATTCGCAACATCGCCATCATCGCTCACGTCGACCACGGCAAGACCACGCTCGTGGACGCCATGCTGAAGCACGCCGGGGTCTTCCGGGAAAACGAAGCCATCACCGAACGGGTCATGGATTCCAACGACCTGGAAAAGGAACGGGGCATCACCATCCTCTCCAAGAACCTGTCAGTCCACCACGGTCGCTACAAGATCAACATCGTCGACACCCCGGGCCACGCCGACTTCGGTGGCGAGGTGGAGCGGGTTCTCACCATGGTCGACTCGGTGCTCCTCCTGGTGGACGCCCTGGACGGCCCCATGCCCCAGACCCGGTTCGTCCTCAAGAAGTCCCTCGATCTGGGACTGAAGCCGATCGTGGTCATCAACAAGATCGATCGGCCCGGCTCCAGGCCGAGCGAGGTGGTGGACATGGTCTTCGACCTGTTCTGCGAACTGAACGCCACGGATGCCCAGTTGGACTTCCCCATTGTCTATACCAGCGCCAAAATGGGTTACGCCAAACTGGACATGGCCTCGGAGTCCACCAGCATGGAGCCGCTCTTTGCCGTGGTGGAAAGCAACGTTCACCCCCCCAAGGGCGATGCCAATGCGCCGTTCCAGCTGCTGGTGACCAACATAGACTACAACGACTACATCGGCCGGATCGCCACCGGCAAGATCTACAGCGGCAAGGTCAAGACCGGCGAGACGCTGTCGGTTATCAAGCGGGACGGTACCAGCAGTAAAGGCCGGATCAGCAAGCTGCTCGGCTACGAAGGGCTGAAGCAGGTGGAGATCGCCGAGGCAGTTACCGGCGACATCGTCACCATTGCCGGCTTCGACGAAGTGGGCATCGGCGAAACCCTGGCCAGTGCGGAAAACCCGATAGCCCTTCCCTACGTGGCCATCGACGAGCCGACCATCAGCATGAACTTCATCGTCAACAACTCTCCCTTTGCCGGGCGTGAAGGGAAAATGGTCACTTCGCGCAATATCCGCGAGCGGCTGGACAAGGAGTTGCGCACCAACGTCTCCCTGCGGGTGGAGGACACCGACAACGCCGATACCTTCAAGGTCTCGGGCAGGGGTGAACTTCACCTGTCGATTCTCATCGAAAACATGCGCCGCGAAGGTTTCGAGATGGCCGTTTCCAAGCCGGAGGTGATTCTCCGAGACGTGAACGGTCAGAAACAGGAGCCGATGGAATACCTGGTGGTGGACGTGCCGTCTGAATTCCAGGGAGCGATCATCGAGAAAATGGGGCCGCGCAAGGGGGAGATGACCTCCATGCAGCCAATGGGCGAATTCATCCGTCTTGAGTTCATCATCCCGGCCCGCGGCCTCATCGGCCTGCGCAGCGAGGTGTTGACCGAAACCCGCGGCACGGCGGTCATGACCCATACCTTCCACGACTACGCCCCCTACAAGGGTGAGATTCCCGGCCGCAAGAACGGGGTCCTCATCGCCATGGAGAATGGCGAAACCACCGGTTACTCGCTCGACGGGCTCCAACCCCGCGGGACCCTCTTCCTCGGCCCCGGCATCGAGGTCTACGGCGGCATGATCATTGGCCAGCACGCCAAGGACAACGACCTGGACGTGAACCCCTGCAAGGGCAAGAAACTCACCAACGTCCGGGCCTCCGGTTCCGACGACGCCCTCAAACTGGCGCCACCCCGCATCCTCACCCTGGAGCAGGCACTGGAATTCATCGACGACGACGAACTGGTTGAGGTAACCCCCAAGTCGATCCGTCTCCGCAAGAAGGAACTGGAACCGACCAAACGGAAGAGAAAAGGCTGAAAACCGTTCGGGGCTCGGGGTTCGGTGCGAGAAGAACCATGTTCTACCACCTGAGCCCTGAGCCCTGAGCCCTGAGCCCTGAGCCCTGAGCCCTGAGCCCTGAG
>CAYSMK010000053.1:0-29446 GCA_964432205.1 uncultured Geobacter sp.
TTGATATTCTTGACTATTTGGCGAGACTGAGGGGCTTATCCTTAAACTCCTGTCTAAATTGTGGAAGGCGGAAATTAACGCCACATTTGGACGGTAAAGAGAAGATGTCATGGGAAAGTTGCACTCGTAGAAAAGACGCTCACTGCCGTCACCGATTGCGTAAGGCAGAAACAGGTATCGCTCCTTGTCTGTACCGTACTGCTCTTGAAGCTTGTTGCATTCGCTCTGCTGGGGTTCGAAGCCGACCACACGGCCTAGACCCCGTTCCAACAAAGGATGGTATGGTTCCTCAAGATAGGACATTGCTCCGACATCGATAAAAAGAAATGGTTCGAGTTTGTCAACAATGCCATCAAAAAATGATTTCACACGTCCCTCCGCGATAATTCGAGAGCTTGCTGCAACTGATCGCTCACTTGTTCAACCACTGGTGCCCACTCCCCTGGTTTAGGCTGTCGAAACAATCGCATGGTCGGGTACCAGGGACTGTCGTCGCGGTTGCTGAGCCACCGCCAGTCAGGGGAAAATGGCAGAAGGGTCCACACGGGCTTTCCCATTGCTCCGGCCAGGTGCGCCACAGAAGTATCTACTGATATTACGAGATCAAGGTTGGCAATCAAGGCTGCGGTGTCCTCGAAGTCCCGAATGGCAGCTGTCAGGTCAATGAGCCGCATGCCGCCTGGTGGTGATGTTGCCTCTTCCGCACCAACTCCGACCTGAAGCGAGTAAAAAGTCACTCCGATTAGCTTTCCGAGCGGCGCAAATGCGGATAAGTGGGCAGTCCGTCGTGGATCTGGAAGGGGGCGCCCTGCCCAGGTGATTCCTATAGTGAAATCGTTGGCAGTTGGCATCTTGGCTTGCCATTCGTGGACTTTATGTTTTGATGGCGTCAGATAAGGCACCCGAGCCGGAATATTTGCCAATGTTGTGCTGCAAAGCCTTGGCAGTGAAAGAAGAGGTACTTGATAGTCGCCGTGGGGCAGAGACCGGGGATCAGATACCATCGAGTCTGCTCCAGGGAGTGAAGCCAATAGCGTGTCAAGTGGCTTCAAATGATTGAGGATGACTACATGCGCTCCCTGTTTCGCCAATAACGGTACATATCGGGCGAACTGGATTGCATCGCCGAAAGCCTGTTCTGTCCAGACGACAATAGTCCGTCCGGACAGATTTTCTCCTGCCCAGTTGGGAATGTATAATTTGGCATCCGGAACAGCATCTTGTTTGAAAAATCGGGACTCGAACAGCCTGAACCCTTCCGTATATTCACCCTGAAGCAACAGTACCAGAGAGAGATTCCAGGCTGCTGTGGCATAAGATGGATCCAATCGAAGCGCTTTGCGGTAACAGGAGGTCGCTTCGAGGAGGAGATTGGCCGTTTGAAAAACTCCTCCCAGATTGAGCCATATTCTGGGGTCATCAGGCGCCAGCTTAGCGGCTTCTCTTGAGAAATTCAGAGCATCATCGGGGTAATTAAGTGTGTCACAGATAATGCCGAGATTCATCAATACCACGGGATCTTGCGGATGCTGTCTCAGTGCTTGGAGGTAATGGATACGTGCCTCTGCTAGCTGACCTGCTCCCTGGTAGGCATCTCCGATATAGCGGTGAAATGATGTGTTGCCCTGATGGTTGTCTATCGCTTGCCTTAACAAAACAATTGACTCCTCGAACCTACCTTGCTCGTTGAGCAGGAGTGAAAGGCAGCTGACTGTCAATTCACCTGACGGAAGGCAGCCAAGAGCTTTTCTAAATAATAGTTCTGCCTGCTCCATGTTCCCTCTCTCATAGCATTCCATTGCCAACAGGCGATACTGCTCTGCTGTAGTTGAGGGATTTGTGGGTTGCTGATAACGAGTGGCAAAGCCATTAATTAGTTCCTCTTTGAGAAGTCCCACTGCTTCGCGCCAAGAGTTTCGTCGATCCTGTCGAAAAATCCTCATTGTTGGGTACCAGGGGGAATCTTTCCGATCGAGCATCCATCGCCAGTCCGGTGCAAACGGCAGCAGCAGGAAGGTCGGCTTTCCCAGGGCTCCTGCCAGGTGGGCAACCGCCGTATCGATTGAAACGACCATGTCCAACTGGACAATGAGGGCTGCCGTGTCCGCGAAATCCGTGATCTGCCCCGTAAGGTCGACCAGTTCCATTCCAGGGGGGGGAGATGCTGCCTGCTCTGCACCTTCACCGATCTGCAGGGTGTAGAAGGTGGCCTCCTTTATCGCGGCAAGGGGGGCGAGTTCTTTTAGTTGGCAGGAGCGATGGGGATCGGGTTTCCTGCGTCCTGCCCAGACGATCCCGATCTTGATGTGCGGGTCGTTTTCCAAAAGGCCTTGCCAGTGAATGGTACATTCTGCCGGTGCCGAAAGGTACGGCACGTTGGTTGGTATGGTTCCCGGGGTTGTCCCGAAGATCAGGGGGAGGCTCATGAGCGGGGCATGGTAATTGAACCTGGGCAGGGAGGACCCTGCCGGGACGACCTGACAAACTCCTTCAACTGTTTCCAACAGTCTGGCCAACTGGGCAGGGCATTCCAGGATGACCTTGCCGCCCCTATCGGCCACCATTGGCAGATAACGGGCGAATTGGATGGTGTCGCCAAATGCCTGCTCGGCATGGATCAATATGGTTTTTGAGTTGAGAGGTTCCCCGGTCCAGGGGGGGGTGTCAAAACTTCGACTGAGCGAGGTATATCCCTTTTTCCGCCAGCGCCATTCGAATTCGCGCCAACCCTCCTCGAATCTTCCCTGAAGCAGCATGAGGAGAGCCAGGTTCCAGTGTGCTTCGGCACATTCAGGATTACGCGCCAGTGCGACCTCGTAGCAATCGAACGCTTCCGTGTAGTTCCCGAGTTTCTCCATGGCTGTCCCCATGGTGACCAGGGCCTCAACGTTGTCCGGCATGAACTGCACTGCCCGTGCGTAGCTGGCAATGGCCTCCTCATACCGGTCGAGTTCCAGAAGGGTGTTGCCACGGTTGTGATAGACCTTGCCGGAAGCAGGATCACGTTCCAGGGCGCGCTGGTATGCGGCAAGGGCATCTGCGAATTGCCCCAGGTCGTGAAGCGCCGCACCTATATTCAGGTAGATATCGATGGCAGGGTCTTGGTCCAGCACCTGCAGATAGCACGCAAGGGCCTCTTCGGGCTTTCCCTGTTGATGAAGACAGATACCGCGGGAAAGAATTTCATTGGCAGGAGATTTGGAGTTTGTCATGATTGATTGGAACTGGATAATAAGGATGAATTTTGGATAAAGGGTATCATATTGCATTCCAACTCAAGTATAGTAATGTCATTGCTTAAAGAAAAAAGCATGTTCTGCCGATACTACTTGCACCAACAATGCCTTTTTGGAGGCGGTAATGGATACAACATCAGCATCTGACAAGATTTTTTCAGCCCTGGCAGCTCAGCAGGGCATCCGGGACAATGCGGCACAGGCCTATCTTACCGGTGGCCTGACCATGATGCAGAAGAAGAAGTACAAGGAGGCGGCTGCTGCCTTCAAGGCGGCAACCGCCATGAAGCCTGATTATGTTGATGCGTACAACATGCTTGCCTCTGCCTATACCCAGCTGGGGGAAAAGAAGAAGGCGGTGGAAGCGTATACCATTTCTCTCAAGCTCGATCCCAAGCAGGATCAGGTCAATTATAACCTTGCAAATATATATATCGAGGACAAGAAATTTGTCGATGCTGAAAAGGCGTTGAAAGCGGCTCTGAATCCACTGAAAGGCAATCCGGCGAATGCCGTTGCCCAATACACGCTTGCCCATCTCTATGTCCAAATGGAGAAGTACCCGCAGGCTGAGGCAGCTTTCAGACAGACGATCCGCCTGTCTCCGCGGGACGGCAATGCCTATTACGGCCTCGGTATGGCCTTGAACAAAGAGGGCCGGCATGAAGAGGCGATTGCACAGCTACAAAAAGCAACAGAACTGAAGAAAGATTTTGCGCCGGCCATGTTCGAGTCGGGGAGCGCATACGTTGCCGTGGGCAATACTGACAAGGTTCAGGAGCAGATAGCGCAGCTGAAGAACCTGAAGACTTCCCAGGGGGACTCGCTTGCATCCGACCTGGGGGAACTCATCCGTAGACCTAAAATCGTTAGCGTAAATACAGATAAAAGTTCCTTCAAAACAAGCTTTGGGACAATATCCCTTATTGCCCTTGATCCTGAGACATTCATTGATGGCAGTGCGGTAAAGGAATTCACCATGCGCTTCAAGTTTGATTCCGAGATGGATATCGCGTCGGTCACTAACAGTGCTAATTGGAAAATTGGCCGCTCGGGGGGAGGAACCGCAGGTCTGTACGATAACGGCCTATACCGTCCAACCGACCGGGCAGGGGGCGTCATCATGCCGAGGCGCGTCACCTATGATCCGACCACTCAGGAGGCGACGGTTTATTTCCCGATTTCGCAGAATGAAGATAAAACCGGCACTATTGATACTACCCATCTGACCTTCAAGTTTCTGGGAAAGGACATCAGTGGCAAGACAATGGACCCCACTGCTGACGAGTTCAATGGTTTTTCCGGCACTCCTTTCTAAGCTGGCAATCTTCTCGTAATGCACACGGGCCTCGGGCATCTTGCCTGGGGCCCGTGTGTTTTCCCAGTTACTGCAGCATCGCTGCCAGCAGTTGTAGCATTCCTTCCGGCATTACCCCCAGCAGGACAATAAGAATGGAAACCGATACCAGGACCGTTGATTCCGCAAGATTCGCTGTCGGCAGGGCGGATGAATCTTTCTGCGGCTGCAGATAGAGACTGACCACTACCCGCAGGTAGAAATAGACCGACACGGCAGCCATCAGTATGCCGGCAATGGCTAGTCCGTACTCGCCGGCCCGTAGGGCGGCAGCGAAGATCAGGAACTTGCCGGTGAAGCCGGCGGTCGGCGGGATGCCGGCCAGGGCGAACAGGGCCAGCGCCAGCACACCGGCCGCGAACGGGCTCTTGTACCCCATTCCCCGAAGATCGTCGATCCCTTCCACCGAACTAACATTGTCCATGACGGTCAGAGCCCCGAAGCCCGCGATGGTCATGGCACCGTAGGCGAGCGCGTAGAAGGCTGCCGCCTCATACCCGCCATGTTTGCCCGCCAGCAACGCCAGCGCCACATACCCCATCTGGCCAATCGAGGAGTACGCCAGGAGACGCTTCACGTCATCCTGCCGCAGGGCCGCCAGGTTGCCAACGACCATGGAGAGGAGGGCCAGCCCAGCAAGGGGAATGCGGAGGAAGTCGGCCGACTCCAGCCTGGTGAGCAGCAGGAGGAGTGCCACCACGGCTGCCCCCTTGGAGGCGGCGGCCAGGAAGGCGGTGACCGGTGTGGGGGCGCCCTGGTAGACATCCGGTGTCCAGAGATGGGCCGGGACCAGCGATGCCTTGAAGGCCAGGCCGACGAGCATGACCCCCCAGCCGGCGCGGACCAGGAGGTCGTTCCTTGCAGCGGCCATGGCAACGTCGATGGCGAGCGAGCCGCTGCCGGTGTAGATCAGGGCAATGCCGAAGGCGATGAAGGCGGCGGCCACTGCCCCCAGCAGGAGGTACTTGAGACCCGCCTCGGCGGAGGCCGGCCTGCTCAGGTCGATGGCCACCAGGATGTAGAAGGCAAACGTCAACGCCTCCAGGCCGAGGAAGAATGTCAAAAGGTTGACCGAAGCGCTCAGGGTGGCCATGCCGAAGGCGGAAAAGAGGACGGTGGCCGGGAACTCCTCCCCGGCAATGCCATGGCGGGAATTGTAGCGGTCGGCTAACACCAGGATTGCCGCGGTGGTCAGGGCGAAGAAGATGGTAAAGAAGCGGGCAAACGGGGTGGCGGCCATCCCGAGATTCGGAGCAAGAAGGGCGGGCGGTGACTGGAGTGCCCATAGTGCCGCACCCGTCGTCACAGCCACGCCGATTAAGGTGCCGTGACGGCCGGGAACGATGGCGCCAAGCAGCAGGATCAGCAGGCTTCCCCCGGCGAGGAGCAGCAGCGGCATCAGTATCCAGAGGTCGGCGATGGTCACGGTGTCCCTCCGGGGAGGCCGGTCAGCAGGGCAACCGGGACGTTCAGCAGATCGAGCAGCGGCTTCGGATGCAGCCCCAGGTACAGGCCGATGAGCGCCATGGCGGTCAGGATGGTCCCCTCCCTGAGCGTCAGGTCAGGGAGGGTGAGGGGGCGTCGCTCCTCCTGAAACAGGACCTCCTGTACCAGTTTGACCGTGTAGGCCAGCGGCAGGACGATCCCCAGGAAGGCCAGCACCGCGGCCAGCGGCTGGACCCGGAAGGTGCCGGTCAGGATCAGGAATTCGCCCACAAAGTTGTTGAGTCCGGGCAGGCCGGCCGAGGCCATGGCAAAGAGCAGGAACAGGCCGGAAAGGATCGGCACCTTGCCCCACAGACCGCCATAGGCGGCGACCTCCCTGGTGCCGGTCCGCTCGTCCAGCATCCCCACCAGGGCGAACAGGGCGGCGGTCGTCACCCCGTGGTTGACCATCTGCAGCACGGCACCGGAAAGGGCCACCGGTGTCCAGGCGGCTATCCCCAACGCCACGAACCCCATGTGGCCGACGCTGGAGTAGGCCACCAACCGTTTCATGTCGGTCTGGGCAAAGGCGACCCATGAGGCATAGAGAATGCCGATCACCGCCACAGCGGTCAGGAGTGGTGTCAATGTTTTGGCAGCTTCCGGAAAGAGCGGGTAGCCGAAGCGGATCAGGCCATAGGCACCGGTCTTGAGCAGCAGGCCGGCCAGGATGACGCTGCCGGCAGTGGGGGCGTCGGTATGGGCGTCGGGGAGCCAGGTATGGAGCGGGAAGAGCGGAAACTTGATGGCAAAGGCGAGCAGGAAGGCGGCAAAGAGCCAGATCCCGGTCTGGGCGGGAATTGCCGTACCGGTCAGGGCCGTGAGACCAAAGGTGTATTGCCCGGTCTGGCTGCCGTGCAGCAGGTAGATGCCGATGATCGCCAGGAGCATCAGGAGCGAACCTGCCAGGGTATAGAGGAAGAACTTTATCGCCGAGTAGACCCGCCGGCCGTGCCCCCAGATGCCGATCAGAAAAAACATCGGGATCAGCATCACCTCCCAGAAGAGGTAGAAGAGGAACAGGTCCAGGGCCAGGAAGACCCCCATGATGCCGCTCTCCATCACCAGCAAGAGGGCATAGTGCAGGCTGGACCGTTCCCGGATTGCGTTCCACGAGACCACCATCCCCACCACGGTGACAAAGGCGGTCAGGAGCACCATGGGCAGGCTGATGCCGTCCATCCCCAGCGTGTAGCGGGCTCCGAGCCGGCCGATCCACGGCAGGTCCTCCATCAGGAAGAAGCCGGGGAGACTGGTGCCCGGCAGCAGCCGTCCCGACGCCACCTCCAGGGTCAGCCAGCCGGTCAGGGCCAGTTCGGCCAGCCCGAACCCAACGGCAACCCTTCGCACCCACTCCCGGCGCTGCCAGGCCGGCAGCAGGCAGAGCACCCCCAAAAGCGGCAGGAAGACGAGGATGGTGAGGAGCGGAATGCCGGTCATAACAGCACCCATGCCAGATAGCCCACCACCAGCGCCGCGCCTGCGGCAAGGCTCAGCAGGTAGACCGAAACCCGGCCGCTGGTCCAGCGGCCAAGTCCCTGGCCGGTTCTGCCGAGGAGGTCGGCAAACCGGTCGAGGGACTCATCGATGATCCCTTCATCCACCCGCTGCCAGAGGAAGCCGGCCAGCCGCTCGTAGGGACCAATGATGAGGGCGCGGTAGAGGTGGTCAACGTACCAGCCGTGCAGCAGGAAGGCGGTGAGGCCGGTCGGTTCGTGTTCCGCTTCGGCGATCCTGGACTGCCGCGCAGCACCCGCATAGCGGGCTCTGGCAACCAGGTAGCCGGCCAGGCAGGCGATTGTCGCCGCTCCCTGGAGCAACAGCTCGGTCCCGGCTGCCGGATGGTGAACCGGCCCGGTGACCGGTGCCAGGAGGTGTGTCAAAAAGCCGTGGCCGAGGAATGCGGGGAGGTTCAATAGGCCACCGCCGAGCCCGAGCAGGGCCAGGGGGATCAGGGTCAGTTCCATGAGGCGAGGGAGATGATGTAGTGCTTCCCCCTTTGTGAAAGGGGGATTGAGGGGGATTTGCTTATCGGCAGAGGCGGAAATCCCCCCTAGCCCCCCTTTCTCAAAGGGGGGAACCGGCTCCCCGGCGAAGACCAGATAGAGAAGGCGGAAGGTGTAGAGGGCAGTGATGAAGGCGGTGACGAGGCCAAGGAGATAGAGCCCGCCGTAGAACCCGCCCCCTTTCTCCCAGACCGCAGCCAGGATCGAATCCTTGCTGAAGAAGCCGCCGGTGAGCGGCACCCCGGCCAGGCAGAACGCCCCGGCCAGAAACGGCCAGAAGATGGCGGGGCGGTTTCGTAGCCCTCCCATTCGGAAGATGTCCTGCTCGTGGTGTAGGGCGGTGATGATGCAGCCTGCCCCCAGGAAGAGGAGCGCCTTGAAGAAGGCGTGAACCAGGAGGTGAAAGGTGGCGGCTGTCACGGCCCCGGCACCGACGCCGAGCACCATGTAGCCGATCTGGCTGATGGTGGAGTAGGCCAGCACCCGCTTCAGGTCCCGCTGGGCCAGGGCGCAGGAGGCGCCGAAGAAGGCGGTCACCCCGCCGGTCATGGCAATGGCCGCCAGGGCGGTTGTTGAGCCGCCGATGAGCGGCAGCATCCGGGCCAGCAGGTAGACACCGGCCGTCACCATGGTGGCGGCGTGGATCAGGGCCGAGACCGGGGTCGGGCCGGCCATGGCGTCAGGCAGCCAGACCATCAGCGGCACCTGGGCCGACTTCCCCATGGCGCCGACCAGGAACAGCATCCCGAGGGCGGTAACGACTCCCATCGGGACCAGGAACCCCATGGTGTTCAGTTCGGTGATCGATGTGGTGCCGAAGAGCTGGAAGAGCCAGATGATGGCGATGCCGAAGGCGGTGTCGCCGATCCGGGTAGTGATGAACGCCTTGCGGCCGGCATCGGCGTTCTTCCTTTCCTTGTACCAGAAGCCGATCAGGGCGTAGGAACAGAAGCCGACCCCCTCCCACCCGAGATACAGGAGCGGCAGGTTTTCGGCCAGGACCAGCACCAGCATGGCGCAGACGAACAGGTTCAGGAGGGCGAAGAAACGGACGTAGCCCGGATCGTCGGCCATGTAGGCTACGGAGTAAAGGTGGATCAGGCCGCAGACGAAGGTGATCATCACGGTCAGTGAGAGGGAGAGCGTGTCAAGGTAGAGGGTGATCGGCGCCTTGAAGTCGAAGACGGACAGCCATGAGGCGAGTTCCACCGTTGCTGCGGTGCGGTAGAGGGCAAGCGCGCCGAGCGTTGCCGCAAAGCTCCCCCAGACCGCCCCGCAGGCAATGGTCTCCACCAGACGGCGCGGCAGCTTCCGGCCGACCAGGGCATTGATCGCGGCTCCCAGCAGGGGGAGGAGGAGTATGAGGGTGAGGTAGAGTTTCATCGTCTATCCAAGAAAGGCATCAAAAAAGAAATTCAAGGCGATAAATGCGAAACTGAATAGCAATCCATATCCAGCAATCCAGGCGCCGTTGGTAATATATTTTTCAAACGATTTACTAGTCATTGAATTCGCCTCGAGGAACTAACCCCGCATCTCACTGAACGCATCGGCATTCACGGTCTTCTTCCGCCGCTGCAGGTAGACCACCAGCGCCAGGGCGAGCGACACCTCGGCCGAGGTCATGGCCATGATCATCAGGGCGAAGATCTGGCCGTCCACGTTCCAGCGGGCCGCGCCCCCCACGAAAACCAGCATGGCGGCGTTCAGCATCACCTCGATGCCGATCAGCATCATGATGATGTTGCTCCGCCAGGCCAGCACCCCCACCAGCCCGAGGACGAAGAGGATGGCCGCGAGGATCAGGACGTGCTCCAGGGGGACGATCATTTCCGCCTCCGACCGAGATACAACGCCCCGACCACGGCAAACAGCAGCTGCATGGAGATCACCTCCACGGCGACGCCATATTTCTGGAACAGGACGCGGCTGAACTCCCTTGCGCTCACCGGTGGGATAGCCGCAGAGGTCGTACGGGCACCAGTGGCCAGGGTCACGATGGCGCCCAAAATGATCCCTCCCAGCAGCAGGGCAGGCCACCACTCCCGCAGATGGGGGCGCCAGGCCTTTTCCGGGTGCCCCAGATCCAGCATCATGATGACGAACAGGAACAGCACCATGATGGCGCCGGCGTAGATGATCACCTCGAAGACCGCCACCACCGGTGCTGCCAGCAGGTAGAAGATCACCGCCAGGGCGAAGAACGAGGTGACCAGGTAGACGATGGCGTGCACCGGGTGCTTTTCGGTGATGGCGAGGATCGTGCCGACGACGGTCACCACGGCCAGTATGTAGAAGAGGGTCTGTTCCATTCAGGGTTCTGGAAAAGTTGTTGATACTATGTCAGCCGCTTTTCAATCTCAAATTGGATCATTCCGGCGGCAGTAAAGGCTTCTTTGGCCTGTTCCCGGGTGACTTCCGGGTAGTGTGACGGATATTTAAGGGGAATGTAATAGTCATTCAGAATGCTGCATGGTGTGGAGACAGCGTCTGATAATGTTGTGTCAATCTGAGAACATTCTTTCAAGATGGCAAGCAAGTCATGCACCCGTTCGGGTCGTTTCCCTCGGGATATCAAAAAGGCCTTGAGATACTTTTCAACGGCATCATGGCACAAAATACATATTTGCGAATAAAACCCGGATAATTCCCTCAAACTCGCCTCGGCGAAAAGGTAATCGCTCCTGGCCTTCTTCAGCCATTCCTCTGTGATGATTCTATACGCCTCGTTCATACACAACCTTGCCATGCTCCATGATATCCAGGACAAAGAAATCATTCATTTCGATACGTGCCTTGATCTCGTCCGGAGTATAAACCAACAGGTCGATCGGCGCAGTATGCTCGAACAGCCGGTTAACCTCTCGTGTCCGCTGCCAGGGATCCTTATCGGTTTCCTTGATGACCAGCAGATCGATATCATGGGCCTCGGAGGGATGTCCGGTGGCCAGTGAACCGAAGAGGATGATTTTTTCAGGCGAATAGCTGCGCGAAATTTGCGTAACTATGCGTTCAACTTCCGTGACAGGTTCAATCATGAAAAACATCCTCCTCTCTTTGTAACAAGTAGCGGGGTTCTTTCCACCGTCAGTCAGTGTAATAGTATCCGAATATTCGTCATGTGCATTGTTAAAATTGATGCCCGGAAAGAGTTGCCCGTGGTATGGGGGGCAGTCCGGCACAATTCAAAATTTACTATGTATCGTCTGTGGACCAGATCGCCCGGCATGGCCTGCTACTTCGTGAAAAATCTGATGGCGCTTGCAACGATGTCGAAGAGATCGGGATCAGCATGACGCAAGTCACTGCCGTAGCCGTTGAAATCCTGATAAACTCCGCCATCAGAGGTCTGCGCCAATTTTCGGCGTTGTTCCCGTTCCTGCTCGGCTTCTTCCTGTTTCCGCTGTTCCTGCCGCTCCCGGGCGAGGAGTTTCCCTCCGGCCTTCATCCACTCGAACAGGTGCCTGAGTTCGCCGCCGTCGAGCCAGACGCCGTGCTCCTTGCAACGATCGACGACGCCGCCGCTCCTGGTCCCGAAGTTGACCCGGTTCATGTGTTTCCCGCAGACCGGACATTTGATATAGGTGACACCATACGCGGCGGACCGCATGGTGCTGATCTGGTCCAGCCGGCTCCGGTCGATGGCAAATACGTTGGTCACCGTCGCTTCCAGCAGCGCCTCCAGTTCGCCCGGGTCGAAGAAGAGCCCCAGGCACCGATCGCACCGTTCGATCAGGAATCGGCCGTCCAGCTTCAGGTCGATGGTCCGCAGGCTTAGCGAGCAGCGGGGACAGGCGCGTGCCGACTCGGTCGCGTGGGTCGTATAGTAATGGACCCCCTTCAGGTCGGTGTCATTGCGGCTGCCGCAGTACTCGCACTGTATTGAGTTCGGCGGCAGCGGTGCCGAACAGTTGGCGCAGTTAGCCATGGCGTCGCCTATTCCGGCAGCGGTGGCGGCGTAGCCGTCAGCAGCGGGGCAAATTCATTGAACTGTGCGGCCGGCTGCCAGGCGGCCATCCCTTCCTTCCAGAGCAGTGTCTCCCCGATGATGGCGCCGTTTCGGATCTGCCCGTTGATCGTGTTCCGGTCGAATGGGCCTGCCTGCTTGCCGTTTTTCCCCACGTAATACACGGCATCCTCCCGGGGAAGCGGCGGCGGGGTCAAGCCGTCCTGGGCCGATGGCGGGGTGGCCACCATCTTTCCCAGCTGGTTCGCCATGGCGAAACCCATCCCCATGCCGATGCCGGCCGAGGCGTCGCCACCCGGATTTTTCGCGGCGGCCTCCAGGGCGTTGGCACTCTGGAATTTCATGAAGCTGTCCAGGTTGCCGATGATCCCCATGCTGCTCCGTTTGTCCAACGCCTCTTCGACCTCCTGGGGGAGGGAGATGTTCTCGACCAGGAGTTTCGTGACCTCCAGGCCGTATTCCTGGAATTCCGGGGCGATTTTCCCGGTCAGCAGGGCCGACAGTTCATTGTAGCTGGCCGCCAGGTCGAGCACCGGAATCCCGCTTTCCCCGAGCAGGTCAGAGAATCGGGTCACGATCAGGTTCTTCAACTGCTCGGCCATCCCATCCAGGGTGAAATGGCCGTTGGTGCCGACGATCTCCCTGATGAATTTCGCCGGATCGCTGACCCGGAGCACATAGGTGCCGAATGCCCGCAGCCGTACCGGTCCGAATTCCGGGTCGCGGAGGATGACTGGATTCTTGGTCCCCCATTTGAGATTGGTGAAATTCCGGGTGTTGACGAAATAGACTTCGGCCTTGAACGAGCTATGGAAGCCGTATTTCCACCCCATGAGGGTGGTCAGGAGCGGCAGGTTGCTGGTTGTCAGCCGGTGCTGGCCGGCAATGAACAGGTCGGCGATCTCCCCCTTGTTCACCAGCACAGCGGCCTGGGCCTGCCGGACAATCAGCTGTGCCCCTTGCTTGATCTCGTTCTCATACCGGGGGAACCTCCAGACCAGGGTGTCGCCGGAGTCGTCCGTCCATTCGATGATGTCGATCAGTTCCGCAACTGCCTTATCCCATAATGTCATTTGTTGTCCCCTGTGCTTTGAGCCTGGCGCCTAGTGCCTAGCGCCCGAAGTTTACGGCAGTAAACTTCTCACATCCACCGGCGGCTGCTCCGTCTCCCCCGCACCCCGTGGCTGGGCCACGCCGATGCCGGCCTGGCGGTAGAAGTTGTACTCACTGTCCTTGCCGCCATGGTCGACCAGCAGGTCTTCCTTTTCATAGACCAGGTCCATGATGTCCCGCTTGCAGAGCTCGTAGTCCGGGGTCATCTGGATCGCCAGGGTGGGGCAGGCCTCGGCGCAGAGGCCGCAGAAGATGCAGCGGGAGAAGTTGATCCGGAACCATGCGGCGTAGCGGCGGCCGGCTGCCGCTTCCGCTGCCTGCATGGAGATGCAGTCCACCGGACAGGCGGCCGAGCAGAGGTAGCAGGCAACGCACCGCTCCCCGCCGTCCGGGTCGCGGGTCAGGACGATCCGTGCCCGGTAGCGGGGCGGTGGCTGACGCTTCTCCTCGGGATACTGGACAGTGACCGGCCTGCGGAAGATATGCTTCCAGGTGGTCCAGAACCCGGTGTAGATGGCTTTGATGTCGTCGAAAACAGGCATGGCGGGAAACGCTCGCCCTTTCCTCGGTTGCTGGAAATGGATTCGCGTTCTAGTCTAACAGAAAAGGGGCAGGTTTCACCCTGCCCCCCTTCAAATTGTGTCGTCAGGCGGTGGCTTGCTTTGCCCGCTCCGCTTTCTGCAGCAGGGCAAAGGCCAGGGGATGGTCGTTGTTCTTGGCGTAGACCATGGCCGTGTTGCCGGCAAGGGTCTTGGCGTGGACGTCAGCCCCGTTGTGGATCAGGGTCTGGACGGTGTGATTGCAGCCGTAGATGGCCGCGAGCATGAGGGGGGTGTGCCATTCCTTGTCGCGGGCGTTCACGTCCGCTCCGCTGGCGATGAGGAGGTTCACTACTTCCAGGTGGCCGTTGGCAGCGGCATAGTGGAGGGCCGTTTTCCCTTTTGCGCTCTTGGCCTCCAGCTCCGCACCACGGCGGAGCAGGTCTTTGACCCCCTCCGCGTCACCCTCCTTGGCTGCCTCCATGAGTGGGGTGTGTCCCTGCTTGTTAACCGCGTTAACGTTATGCATACCCATCTCCCCCTTTCTGATGATGCTGCCTGTAACCACCGCTGTGTTCATACCATTACCTCCTCGTTTGGAATGCTCGGCACGATACGGGTGAACGGGGTTGCCTGAAGAGTTTTCTTCGGTGCAGGCCCCGGTGTGGAAACGGGTCAACGGAGTGTGAGCCACCAGCCGGTGACAAGTATATTGATCAATGCTAACGGTGTCAAAGCTTTCCAGCCGAGCTGCATCAATTGGTCGTAACGGAGCCTCGGCAGGGTGCCCCGCATCCAGATGAAGAAGAAGGCGAAGGCCAGGACCTTGAGGGAGAACCAGGCTGCGGGCGGCAGCAGCGGTCCGTGCCACCCCCCCAGAAAGAAGGTGGCGGCCAGCCCGCCCAGCACCAGGATGTTGATGTATTCGCCGACAAAGAAGAGCCCGAACCGCATCCCCGAGTACTCGGTGTGGAAGCCGGCCACCAGCTCCCCTTCGGCCTCGGGGATGTCGAAGGGGATCCGCTTGCACTCGGCAGCAATGCTGATCAGGAAGATGACGAAGGCGACCGGCTGGTAGCAGATGAACCAGACGCCGGCCTGGGCGTCGACGATCTCGGAAAGGCGGAAGGAGCGGGCCAGCATGACCGTCGGCACCAGGGAGAGCCCCATGGAGAGTTCGTAGGAGATGAGCTGGGCCAGGCCCCGGATGCTTCCCAGGAGGGCATACTTGGAGTTGGAGGCCCACCCCCCCAGGGCCACGCCGTACACGGCGATGGCGGAGAGGGCCAGGAAGAAGAGGAGCCCCACGTGCGGGTCCGCCACCTGGAGCGGTATCTCCCGGCCGAACAGGGTCAGGGGGGCACCGAATGGGATGACCGAGAAGATCAGGATGGCCGGGATGGCGGCCATGGCCGGCGCCAGGTAGAAGAGCCATTTGTCGGCTGCTGCCGGCCGGAAGTCCTCCTTGGTCAGCATCTTGATCAGGTCTGCCAGCGGCTGGAGGAGTCCCAGCGGCCCCACCCGGTTCGGCCCCTTGCGGTCCTGGATCCAGGCCAGCACCTTGCGCTCGGCAAAAACCAGGTAGGCCGCGGCGGTCAGGATCACGAAGAAGACAATGCCGATCTTGGCCAGGAGCAGCAGCATGTCGAGCAGGGGGGTGGTCATGGCTACCTGGCCGGGACCTGCTGCTGTCCGGGAGGGGACGGTTGGCTGCGTTTTTCCGTCAGCGGCGGCCGGCACTTTTCGCAGGGGCGGTACCCGGCCTTCACCGCCTGGTCGGCGGTGTCGAACCGGACCAGATACTCCTTCCGGATCTTCTGGGTCCACTGGCAGCGTTTGAAGTGGTACCGGTTCGAGGAGGACGAACCCCAGAATTCGGCCCAGGCGACACTGGCACACAAAGTCGTCAGAACAATGACTGTCAGCACTATTCTCAGCATGAGAGAGTCTCCTTTTGTTTATCCCCCCCTCACCCTAACCCTCTCCCTGAGGGAGAGGGAATTTTATGGGGCTTCCTCCCCTTTCAAGGTGGAGGACAGGAGGGGGATGGGGGTATTGGTCGGAGTCGTATTATGTCGTAACGATCATCCCCGGACCTTCCGGGTCGAGCGACCGCAACCGCTCCCACTCCCCGGCCAGCGGCTCTGACACCGGTTCGTCGCCCAGCCGCTCCAGAAGCGCACCGATTACCTGCCAGGCGGGCCGGATGCTGCTGCCCGGCGGCAGGGTCCGGTGGACCCGTGGCGGGTGGAGGGCCGGACCCTCCCCCCTGATCGGGACCCCCGGTTGCATGACCCGCCTGAACCGCTGCGCCCGACCCTCAACATTGACAAAGCTGCCGTCCATTTCCACCCAGGCGGTCGTCGGCAGGATGATGTCCGCCTTTTCCGTGAGGCTGGTCGGGAGCCAGTCCATGGCGGCAACGAATGGCACCCCTTCCAGCAGTTCGGCAGGGATGTCGGCTTCGATGCCAAGGATACCCTTCACCTGGCCTGAGGCCACGGCCTCGGCCAGGGGGAGCGCTTCGTGTGTCCGTGCCAATACCCCGACGCCGCAGGCGTTGGGGCCGGAGAGAAGACAGATCGGTGCTGTCCCGCTCTTCATGATCCTGGCGATGGCGGCCGGCGTGCTGTGCCTGGTGCCGCAGATGATGACCGGCCTCTCGAAGATGCCGAACGGGACCTCTTCGGGAATGTCGACCTGTACCGCCTCGACGCCGATCGCCTTTGCCTGGGCCAGCGGCGCATGCTTCCCCACCAGGAAGAGCGGTGCCCCCTGGCGCCAGGCCTGCCGTACGGCCAGGGCCAGCATCGGTCCTTCCTCCATGAGGTCGCAATCGACGATGGCGATGCAGTCTGCCTTGCGTACGTCGGACTGGGAAGAGTGCGTGACGTTGTTCAGCAGGGAGACCGCCGTGGTGTGCCGCGTCTGTTCCTCTGCGGTGACGAAGTAGCTGAGGACCCTGGCGCCGAGCAGTTTTGCCAGTCGCGGCAGGAGAACGGCCCCTTCCTGGGAGAGTCGCGGCGAACCGACCACTGCCAGGCAGCCGGCACCGTACAGGTCGTACAGTTCGCCGATCCGGAACAACAGGCGGTCCAGCGCCTCGTCCCACGAAGCCTCCTCCCCGCCGATGCGGGGGGCGCGTGGTCTGGCCGGATCGTTGACCGCCCCGTTGGCGAAACGGCCCCGGTCGCAGATGAACCAGCCGTTCACGGCATCGTTTCTCCTCGCCATCACCTTCAGCAGCTCCCGGTAGCGGGCTGCCGGCACGGTGTTGCACCCCAGGGAGCAGTGGGGGCAGACCGACGGTGCCATTTCATAGTCCCAGTAACGGGCCCGGAACCGGGCCGTTTTGTCGGTGAAGACCCCGGTGGGGCAGATGTCCACCAGATTGCCGCTGAAGGGGGACTCAAGCTCTCCGTCCCGGAAGCGGCCGAAATAGACCCGGCTGGCGCTCCCCATGACCCCGAAGTCGCTGCCGCCGGCAGTCTCCTGATAGAAGCGGGCACAGCGGTAACACTGGATGCACCGGTTCATCTCGTGCTCGATGTGGGGCCCGAGGAACTGGTTTGTGTGGGTCCGCTTCCTGCCCTGATAGCGCCGGATGCCGTGGCCGCCGGCCACCGTGAAATCCTGCAGGAGGCATTCCCCTCCCTCGTCGCAGACCGGGCAGTCGTGGGGGTGGTTGAGCATCAGCCATTCGATGACGTGGCGGCGCATGGCCTGCGCCTCTTCGTCAACGGTGGAGACCACCATGCCGTCCTGGGCCGGGAGCATGCAGGACATCTGAATCCCCTTCACCGGTCCGTCCAGGAGTTTGACGGCGCAGACACGGCAGGCCCCGACACTGCCGAGCGCCGGGTGGTAGCAGAAGTGGGGGATGAAGATCCCCAACTGCCGGGCCGCCTCCAGGACCGTGGTCCCGGCCGGTACCTCGACCGGAATGTTGTCTATGGTCAGTCTTGGCATGGATTACTTCCGCTCCCGTTCGGCTTCTCCCTGCGGGCTGCCTTGTCTTCGTACATCAGCCGGTCGGCCTGTTTGTGGATCAGGTCCAGAGTGCCGCGTGTCGAGGCGGTCGCCACCCCCAGCGACATGCCGAGGAAAAACTCCGTCTGTTCGCGGTTGTAGGCCGCCTCTTCGTCCCTGATCCGTTCGAGCACCCTGGCTGCCGCCTCCAGGTCGGCCCCGGGAAGGATGATCGCGAACTCGTCGCCGCCGATGCGTGCCACCACGTCTTCGCTCCGGACCGCTGCCGTTAGCACCCGTGCCGACTGCTGGATGATCCGGTCGCCGGCAGCATGGCCGCGGGTATCGTTGATTTCCTTGAGCCTGTCCAGGTCGACCACGATGATGCTGACCGGGAAGTTCCTGCCCCGGTCCAGGCGTGCCAGTTCCTCGCTGAAAAAGGAGCGGTTGTAGACGCCGGTCAGGGTGTCGTGGCTGCTCACGTAGCGCAGCTTTTCCTCGGTCAGCTGCTTGTCGCGCAGGGTGCTGATCAACTGGTTGAAGGCGTCCGAGAATTCGCCGAGAAAGTCGACCCGCTGGGACAGGTCGCCGGCAGCGATCTGCTGGGTCTGCCAGGTCAGGTGGCGCAGGCTCGAGTGGAGATGCTTGAAGGGGGCGATGAGCTGGTTGCGGGCCGGCGGCTCCTGGTTCAGGTCTCCCGCAGCCAGTGCCAGGAGGAATGGCCGTGCTTCGGCAAACGAGTGGACGAGGCGGTTCACCGCTTCGGCCAATGCCCTGATCTCCACCGGATCATCATCGGTGGTCGCAACCGCGTTGGCCGCCTCTCCGCGGAGCAGCGCCGACAGCTGCTCGGTCATGGACCAGAGCATCTCCCTTTCCGTCTCCGTCATCAAACCTCCTCCCCTGCCGGTTTCGTCACGAACCGGCAGGTCCGCTCGCCGGTGGCCCAGCAGTCCACCTCCCGGGCAGTGAACGGTTGTCCGGTATAGACGTTGAATATGCCGGCAATGAACCCCTCGTCGTACTCGCAGACCGTTTCGCCGCTGACCGGCAGACCTGAGCAGTCCAGGTCCTCGGAGACCGTCAGGACGAATTCCATGGCCACGGGGTCGGCCTTCTCGACGCGCAGGATACCTATCCCGAGGCTCTTCAACCTTTCCTGGAGGAGGGCAACGAAGGGGTTGAAGGCGAGGCCGGTATCCAGCATGTTGCGGCAGAACTCCTCGCCTGCCAGTTGTCCTGCCTCCCGTATGATCTCGCCGGCGGCATCGGCACCGTAACGTTCGGCGAGAACGTTTCGCAGGGTATACTGCATCAGCCGGTAGACGAGGATGTTCGTAACTGTCCCAAGGTTTGGCCGTGCCGCGGTCATGTCGCCCAGGTCTTTCCATTGGAACCGGCTCAGGCCGGGCAGTTCATTTCCCATCGGCTCCTCCCGTGAGTTGCGTTGCCCCTGCGAATGGGCACCCCTTATGAAGGATGTGCTCCCTGATCTCGTCCTCGAAGAGCCGGAGCAGCCCCTCCACCGGTCCCATGGCGCCGGGTGCCAGGGCGCAGAAGGCGTGGTTCAGGTACGTCACGTGCTCCCGGAGCAGGCCGATGTCGTCGACATCCCCTTCGCCCGCCTCGATCCTGGTCAGAACCTCCTGGACAAACGGGAGCCCCTCCCGGCATGGCGTGCACCAGCCGCACGACTCGCGGGCGTAGAACCTGACGAGATTCAGGGTGACTGCGACCATGCAGACCGATTCGTCGAAGACCACGATCCCGCCGGTGCCGAGGCGGGAACCGGCCTTGGCCACGCTGTCGAAGTCCATCGGGACGTTGAAATGGTCGGCAGTGAAGTAGGGGGTCGAGGCCCCGCCGGGGATGCAGGCCTTGAAACGGCTTCCCGGCCGCATCCCGCCGCACGGCCCCTCCAGGATCGCTCCCAGGGTCATGCCGAGGGGGAGTTCGAAGCAGGCGCTGTTCCGGACATGGCCGCTGACGCAGAACAGTTTGGTGCCGGCCGCCTCGGGGATGCCGGCGAGCCCCTTGAACCAGGCCGGTCCGTTCAGCACGATGGCCGGCACATTGGCCAGGGTCTCCACGTTGTTCACCACCGTCGGGCCGCCCCACAGCCCCTTTATTGCCGGGAAGGGGGGCTTGCTCCGCGGGTTGGCCCGACGCCCCTCCAGGGCGTTCATCAGGGCTGTCTCCTCGCCGCAGATGTAGCGGCCGGCCGAAATATGCACGTCGATGTCGCAGCTGACACCGCTGCCCAGGATGTTCTCCCCGAGGAGACCCGCCTGCCTCGCCTCGCCGATGGCGCGCCGCAGGTTGGTCGCTGCCGTCTCGTAGCCCCGCCGGATGAAGACGAAGGCGTGCCGCACCCCCAGGGCGTAGGCAGCCAGGATCATACCCTCCACCAGGGCGTAGGGGTTTGCCTCCAGGAGCACCCGGTCCTTGTAGGTCCCGGGCTCCATCTCGTCGCAGTTGCAGATGAGCCAGCGGGGACCCGGCAGGTTGCGCGGGACGAACGACCACTTCTTGCCGGTGGGGAAACCGGCACCGCCGCGACCACGCAGGCCCGAGTCGATCACCAGCTGCTGCACCTGGTCCGGCGAGCATTCGGTCAACCCTTTCCGGAGCGCGGCGAATCCCCCTTCGGCCCGGTATTCGCCGAAGGTCACGCAGCGGCCGGACTTGTTATGCCTGAACAGAACCTGTTCCATTTACCCCGTATGTTCCTCCAAAAACTCTTTCAGTACCACGGCATTGTTGTGCTCCGCGTCTTTGGCGGCGAACAGCAGTGTTACCGGCCCCTGGCCCGCTTCCCGGAGCAACTGGTCGAGAAGCGGGCCCTTGTCAACCAGTTCCAGGCGATAGCGGTGCCGGAACTCGTTCCAGCGTGCCGGCTCGTGGCCGTACCAGTGGCGCAGTTGGTCACTGGGGGCCAGCTCTTTCAGCCAGTCGTCGATGCGGGCGTTTTCCCGGGAGATGCCGCGCGGCCAGAGCCGGTCGACCAGTACCCGCCGCCCGTCGTCCCGGGACGGTTGTTCATAGATACGTTTGCACCTGATCATGGCAGTTGCGGCGGCGACGGGAGTTCCCGTCGCCGCCGGCTCCCTCGGTCACTTCTTGAAGGTCTTGACGATGTAGTCGGCAATGGCCTTGGCGTCGGCATCCGGGATGCTCTTCTGGTCGAAGGCCGGCATGCCGCCGCCACCCGAGCGAATCTTCTTGATGATCTCCTGTGGGTCTTTGATCCCTTTGAGGGTCTCCTTCGGCTTTATGATGTTACCGCCGTTAGGATGACATGAGGCGCATTTCTCCTTGAAGAGTGCCTCACTCGTTTTCTCTGCGGCCGGGGCGGTTCCGGCAAATGAGATCAGGATCAGGGCTGCAGCTGTCAGCAGGATACGGTTTTTCATCGGACATTCCTCCTTGTTGGTGTCGTGTATGCGGGCGGCCGCGCCGGGCCGCCCTATTTGAAGGTCTTTATGATGTACTCGGCAATGGCCCGGGCCTCTTTGTCGGAGACATCCTTCTTCTCGAACTTGGTCATCCCCGGACCGGGGTTGCGCATCTTCCTGACGATGTCCTGCCAGCTCTTGACGCCGTTGGCCTCCCGATCCAGCTTTTTCAGGGTCCTGGCCGGGTTGACGATGTTGCCGCCATCGGCATGGCATGAGGCGCAGTGCTCTTCGAACTCCTTCTTGCCGCTGATCTTCCCCTTGCCGGCGGCCAGGGCCGTGGTGGCAAAGGCTGCCATGGTCAGCAGGGTGGCGGCGCACAGCATCTTCTTCATGGTCGTTCCTCCTTGGGTATGGTCAATCGTTCCTTCTGCAGAATTTCCAGGGCCGTTTCCGGTCTCAGGCGGCCGTAGAGGGTATCGCCGACCATCATGGTCGGCGCCTCGCCGCAGTTCCCCAGGCAGCAGCAGGGGAGCAGGGTGAAGAGGCCGTCCGCACTGGTCTCTCCCGGCTGGATGCCGAGGCTCTTTGCCAGGTGCGCCATGAGCGGTTCCCCACCCATGGTCCAGCAGGAGATGGAGTCGCAGACGTGGACCACCCGCTTCCCGACCGGTCGCCGGTACAGCATTTCGTAGAAGGTGGCCAACTCGTCCACCTGGAGCGGTGAGAGGCCGAGCAGGCCGGCCGCCTCTTCGACGGCCTCGTCGGTCAGCCAGCCATAGTGGGCCTGGAGTGCCTTCAGCACATCCACCGCCGCCTCGCGCGGGGTGATCGCCGCGGCGATGCGGGCGGAAAGCTCTTGTTTCAAGTGGTCGGGAATCATACGTATCCGTTCTAAGTTCAATGTTCAAAGTTCAAGGTATTTAACATAGAACCTTGAACGTTGAACATTGAACAGCTTTATTATCTGTCCAAATCCGCCAGGACGAAATCCACCGACCCCAGTATCGCCAGGAAATCCGCCACCAGCCAGCCACGGCTCATGACCGGCAGCGCCTGCATGTGCGGGAAGCTGGGGGTCTTGATCCGCACCCGGTACGGGATGTTGAGACCATCGCTCACGACGAAGTAGCCGTTCTCCCCCTTCGGGGCCTCGATGGCGCTGTAGTTTTCCCCCCGGGGGGGTGCCATCCCCCTGGTGGCGTTGATGAAGTGGTGGATCAGCGATTCTATGTCATGCAGGGTGTCCCGCTTCCGAGGCAGGACGAAGCGGTAGTCGTCGGTGATCCAGCGGCCGGCCGGCATCTCCTTCCAGCACTGGCGAACGATATGCAGCGACTGGCGGATCTCCTCCAGCCGGACCAGGTACCTGGCCCAGCAGTCCCCCCCTTCGGCGGTCGCCACCTCGAAGTGGAACCGGTCGTAGCCGGCATAGGGGAGCTTCTTCCGCAGGTCCCACTCCATGCCGCAGGCCCTGAGGTTCGGGCCGGAAAGTCCCCATTCGATCGCCTCCTCCTGCGTGATCGCCCCGACCCCTTTCAGCCGCTTCAGGAAGATCGGGTTGCCGTTCAGGAGCGCCTCGTACTCCTTCAGCCTCGCCGGCATCCAGTCGAGGAACTCCTTGACCAGGCCGTCCCACCCTTCGGGGAGATCCTCGGCCACGCCGCCGATCCGGAACCAGGCAGGGTGCATCCGGCCACCGGTGACTGCCTCGATGATGTCGAAGATCTTCTCCCGGTCGGTGAAGGTGTAGAATACCGGGGTCATGGCCCCCACGTCGGCGGCAAAGGTGCCGAGCCAGACCAGGTGGCTGGCGATCCGGAACAGCTCGGCCAGCATCACCCGGATCACCACGGCCCGGTCCGGGACCGTGATGCCGCACAACCGCTCCACGGAGTTTACGTAGGCCAGGTTGTTCTGCACCCCGGCCAGGTAGTCGATCCGGTCGGTGTAGGGGATGAACTGGTTCCAGTGCTGGCGCTCGCCGATCTTCTCCGCCCCCCGGTGGTGGTAGCCGATGTCCAGGTCCAGGTCGACGATCTCTTCGCCGTCCAGCTTCAGTATGCAGCGGATGATGCCGTGGGTGCCGGGGTGCTGGGGACCCAGGTTGAGGATCAGGGTATCGTCGTCGACCCGGTCGAAGAAGTCGCTGGCCGGCAGGGGCTGGTGGCGCCGGGCATCGTCGGTGGTGTAGGGAGGCATCTCGGTGGCGCGAAACGGATGCTCCTTCCTGAGCGGATGACCTTCCCAGTCGTGGGGCATCAGGATGCGGCGCAAGCCCGGGTGGCCGCCGAAACGGATGCCGTACATGTCAAAGACTTCCCGCTCGTACCAGTTGGCGGCCGGAAAGACGGAGGTCGCGCTCGGCAGTTCCGGAAAGTCCCCTTCCGCCTCCACCTTGAGCCGGAGATGGCCGGGGACGTCGAAGTTGAGCAGGTGGTAGTTGACGGTGAAATCCTTGAAGCTCTTCCGCTCCCGGCGGCAGGAGTCGTCCACTGCGGCGATGTCCTCCAGCCGCCGGAACGGGGCGGTCGGCCGGGCCTTCAGGTGCCTGAGGACATCGGGCAGCAGTTCGGCCGGCAACCGGTAGGTGAGCATGTCGGTGGCGCGGACGTCACGCACCACCCGGTGCTGGAAGGCCAGCTCCAACTCGCCGGCGAGGCCGAAGTCGGGGTAGGCGTGTTTCGGCGCCGGTGGTCGCCACATCTCGTCGGAGCGGGGCATCCAGAATCTGGGGTGCTGCACCGAGCTGCCGCGGATGGCGGCTCCTTCCATCCCGGGGCCGCGCGGGTCGCTGGACTTGCTGACCCCGTCCACCAGCACCGGCGTCGTGGTTCCCTGGCTGCCGCCGGGGAGGTGGAGCACCGGCCGGGCCGGACGCTCTTCCGAGCGGATCTTCTCCTGGAGGAGCATCAACCCCTGGAGAAACGCCTCGGGTCGCGGCGGGCAGCCCGGAACGTAGACATCCACCGGGATGATCTGGTTCACCCCCTGCACCACGCTGTAGACGTCGTACATGCCGCCGGAGTTGGCGCAACTCCCCATGGAGATCACCCATCTGGGCTCGGCCATCTGTTCGTAGAGGCGCAGGATCGAGGGGGCCATCTTCTTGAAGACCGTACCGGCAATGACCATCAGGTCCGCTTCCCGGGGGGTGCCGCGCAGCACCTCGGCGCCGAAGCGGGAGATGTCGTGGCGGGAGGTGAAGGAGGTCATCATCTCGACGAAACAGCAGGAGAGCCCGAAGAACATCGGCCAGAGCGAGTTGGCGCGGCCCCAGTTGATCAGGTCGTCCAGGCTTGTCAGGAGGATGTTGTCATGTGAGATGGAGTCGTGCTCGGTCATAATGTCAGTTCAAGGTTCAAGGTTCAAGGTTCAAGGTTCAAGGTTTAACTTTGAACGTTGAACATCGAACTTTGAACTCTTGCTTGGTCCCCAGTCAAGCCCTCCCTTGATCCAGAGCCAGACCAGCCCCAGGAGGAGGACGACGATGAAGAAGGTGATATGAAGCAGCCCGGGAAGCCCCAGGAGATCCCAGGCCACGGCCCAGGTGAAGACAAAGGCTGCTTCCACGTCGAAGACGATGAAGAAGATGGCGATCAGGTAGAAGGGGACCGGGTAGGCCAGCCGGGCGTCACCGGTGGGGATGACCCCGGACTCGTAGGGGAGCTCCTTGTTACGGTTGGTGCTTCGTGCCCCGAGCCACCGGGCCGCGACCATGAGCAGGCCGATGAGCGCCACGGCGATGGCCGTGTAGAGGACCATCGGCAGGAGCTCGGGGTAGAGCCCTGGCAGGGCTGGTATGGAGGGCGTACTTGCCGGCATCGGGGCTCCGGGGACGTGTGACGTGTCCCCTTAATGGTACCCGGAACCGGTTCGCTGTCAACGCGGCCGCCACAACTGGCCGTCAAAATGCCGGGATTTCCCGGGAGGCTACGTTCTGATTTGCAGCCAGGCCAGCACCTCGGCCGGGTGGGTTTCCGCCTTGGCCACCTTGGACCACTGTTTGACGATCGTTCCGTCCGGGCCGATGACGACCGTGGAGCGGATGGTGCCGGTGGTCTTCTTGCCGTACATGACCTTTTCACCAAAGGCACCATAGGCGGTCATCATGGCGGCGTCCGGGTCGGAGAGGAGGGTGAACGGCAGCTTGAAGTCGGCGATGAACTTGTCGTGGGACTTGAGACTGTCCTTGCTGACCCCGAGCAGTACGACGCCGGAGCTGTCCAGTTGCGGTTTCAGGTCCCTGAAGCCGCACGCCTCCTTGGTGCAGCCGGGGGTGTTGTCCCTGGGGTAGAAATAGATGACCACGGTCTTGCCGGCGTACTCCCTAAGTGAATGCTCTTTGCCGTCGCTCCCCGGGAGGGTGAAATCAGGTGCCTTCTTTCCCGTCAATGACATGACTGCCTCCTCGGTGTCGGTACAGGACATTCTACCAGGAAAAAGGCGGGCTGCCAGGGTCAGAGCATATCCACCGGATCGATGTCGACGGCCACCCGCACGTTCGCCGGCGGACTGTAACCGGCCCTGAACCGCTGCGCCAGGCGATGCAGCTCCTGCCGGTCCGTTCCCTTCAGGAGGATCTGCCAGCGGTAGCGACCCCGCACCTTGCCGAGCGGCGGGGCCGCCGGCCCCAGGATCTCGGTCCGGAAGCCCGAGGTCTGCCGGATCTCCCGCAACTGCCTGGCAGCGGCGGCAGCGGCCTGTTCGGCTGCCTGGAAGGCGGGACTGGAGAGGTGGATGGCGGCCAGGTGGCTGAATGGGGGATAGCAGGTTTCGCGCCGTGAGGCGAGCTCCTCTTCGTAAAAGCCGTCGTAGTCGTGCCGGGCGGCCCGCTGCAGGGCGTAGTGGTCCGGCACCATGCTCTGGACCAGGACCGTGCCCGGCAGTGCCCCACGGCCGGCCCGGCCCGCCACCTGGCTCACCAGCTGGAACGCCCGTTCACTGCTCCGAAAGTCCGGGAGGTTCAGGACGGCATCCACGTCCACCACCCCCACCAGGGTCACGCCGGGGAAGTCGTGCCCCTTGGCGATCATCTGGGTGCCCACCAGGATATCCACCGCGCCGCTGGCCAGCCGGTCGAGGATGCGGGCATGCCCCCCCCTGCCCGCCGTAGTGTCCCGGTCCATGCGGGCGACGCGGGCCGCGGGGAGGAGCGACTGGATCTCCTCTTCCAGCCGTTCGGTGCCGCGCCCCAGGAAGGTCAACTCACTGCTTTCGCACTTGGGACAGAGGGACGGGGCCGGGATGTTGTAGTCGCAGTAATGGCAGAGATGGCGGCGTTTCTGCTGGTGGTAGGTGAGGGTGACGCTGCAGTTGGGGCAGCGCAGCACTTCGCCGCAGGCGCTGCAGACCAGCCAGGTGGCGAAACCGCGGCGATTAAGAAGCAGCATGGCCTGGCCACCGGCTGCCAGGTTGGCGGTCAGCGCCGTTGCCAGTGCCGGGTGCAGGGGGCTCTTGCGGTGCGCCCGGATGTCC
Organism: uncultured Geobacter sp.; assembly: GCA_964432205.1. Taxonomy (GTDB): domain Bacteria; phylum Desulfobacterota; class Desulfuromonadia; order Geobacterales; family DSM-12255; genus Geomobilibacter. Next base: position 26,546 of record CAYSMK010000053.1, read on the forward strand.
AGCAGGGTGGTCGTCGGCAACGGCAGCCCGTTCACCCGCCGGCTGAGGGCGAGATAGCCGAGTCTTCCGCTGGCCGCGGCATGACGGCTGGTAACCAGCGGGGTGGCCGAGCCGAGGATGACCGTGGCGAGGTGGCGGGTACCGAGCACCAGGGCCAGATCGCGGGCGTTGTAGCGCACCCCTTCCGACTGCTTGTAGGAGCCTTCGTGCTCCTCGTCCACCACGATGACGCCGATCTCCGCCAGCGGGGCGAAGATCGCCGATCGGGCGCCGATCACGATCCTGACCTCGCCGCGCCTGATCCGGCGCCACTGGTCATACCGCTCGCCGTCGGAGAGGCCGCTGTGGAGCACGGCAATGCCGGTGTCGAAGCGGCGCCGGAACCGGCCCACCAGCTGGGGGGTGAGGGCGATCTCCGGCACCAGGACCAGGGCAGTTTTGTGCCGCTCCAGGGCATGGGCGATGCTTTGCAGGTAGACCTCGGTCTTGCCGCTGCCGGTGACGCCGTGGAGCAGGAACGGGGCGAAGGAGCGGGCATCGATGGCTGCGGTGAGCGGGACCAGGGCCGCTGCCTGCTCATCCGTGAGCGGCGGCGGACTGTCGGGAGTTACCGCCCCCTGGAACGGGTCGCGGTAGACTTCACGTTCACGGACGGCGATGAGACCGGTTGTGAGGAGTTTTTTGAGCTGCGGCCCGCAGGGGGCGAACCGGCCGCCGAGTTCCCGAGCGGAGGCCTCACCGTTGGCCAGGAGGAACTGCAGGATGTCGAGTGCCTTCCCCCGGAGTTTTTCCGGCATGGGTTGGCCGCTGGCCCGGTAGCAGGGCTCCGTTTTCAACCGCTGCCCCTTGGAAAGGACCTCGCCCGTGACCGTGGTGCCATCACTGGCGGTGGTGGTCTTCAACCGCCCCGTGACCGTGAGTCCCGCCGGCAGGGCCGCCCTGATCACCTCTCCCAGTGGGTAAAGGTAGTAGGCCGCGATCCAGCGATAGAACCCCAGATCGTCTTCTGCGAAGAGCGGCTCTTGGTCCAGGACCTCCCTGATCTCCTTGCAGGTGTCGGCAGTCTCCCTGGCATGGCCGAGGACGTAGCCGGTCACGGTGCGCCGACCGAACGGGACCAGTACCCGGCAGCCGGTGACTGCCGCTGGCACCAGTTCCGGCGGAACGCTGTAGGTGAAGGTCTGGTCGACCGGCAGGGCTACGGCAACGTCGATGAGATGGGGGGTGTCGGTCATGATGAGGCTTGGTCATTCATTGCATAACTCCCCCCGCCCCCTTTAGGCCCTTTGGGTCCTCTTAACTTAAGAGGGGGAACGCGATGTTCTCCTCCCCTTAAGTTAAGGGTCGGGAGGGGTTACAAGGGTGTCAGTTAGGGGAAAGCAATAACTGAAGGTTGCATCCTCTCAGTGAATTTTGTAGTCTCATGCGCTGGCCAGCTCGGAGGTGCACTGGGGGCACCTGGATGCGGGGGTCGGGATCTTGGAGCAACAGAACGGGCAATCCTTCGTGTTCGCCGGTGGCGGCTCCGGCGCGCTTCTGAGACGGTTGATCTGTTTCACCAGGAGGAAGACGGCAAGGGCGACGATCAGAAAGTCGATGCAGGTGTTGATGAACAGGCCGTAGTTGAGGGTTGCGGCCCCGGCATCCTTGGCCTGCTTGACGGTCTCGAACGATTTCCCGGGGGTGAGGGTCACGAAGAGATTGGAGAAGTCCATCTTGCCGAGCAAGAGGCCGATGGGGGGCATGATGATGTCGTTGGTCAGCGAGGTGACGATCTTGCCGAACGCCCCACCGATAATGACGCCGACTGCCAGGTCGAGCATGTTTCCTTTGACGGCGAATTCCCTGAACTCTTTCAGCATGCGGTTTCCTCCTGGTCAAGAGTGGTCAGGAGCTCTTGTACCTCCCGACGTTCAAAGGTATACCGCTGTCGGCAGAATTCGCAAGTGACTTCGGTCGCTTCCTGCTCTGCAGCCAGTTTGCCCAGCTCTTCCTTCCCGATCGAGATGAGTGCCCGTTCGATCTTTTCCCGGGAACAGGAGCAACTGAAGGTGAGAGCCCGCTTTTCCAGGAGCGTATAGGGAATATCGAGAAACAGTCTTGCCAGGAGTGCTTCCGGGGTGGTGCCGGCCAGGAAGAGCTCCGACAGTGGGGGGAGCTCAGCGATACGGGCCATGAGGGTATCGATCAGTGCCGGGTCGCCCGGCGGCATGGCCTGGATGAGAAAGCCGCCGGCCGCGGTTACCGCGCCGTCACCGTCCACGAAGACGCTCAGGCCGACAGCGGAAGGGGTCTGCTCCGAGTCGGTCAGATAAAAGGCCAGGTCCTCGGCGATCTCGCTGGAATAGAGCTGGACGATCCCCTTGTACGGTTCCTTGAGTCCCAGGTCCTTGGTGACGGTCAGAAAGCCTGCCCGCCCGATACCTCCGGCCACGTCCAGCTTGCCGTCACGCAGGGGAAGGTCGACATCCGGAACGGCCACGAATCCCCGTACGGCCCCGGTGCTCTCCGCCTCGACGATGACCTTCCGGAGCGGGCCGTTTCCTTCGAACTTGAGTGCTACCCGCTGGCCGGTCTTGAGGAGTGCCCCCATGAGGGCTGCACCGGTAAGTGCCCTGCCGAGTGCGGCGCTGGCCACCGGCCCGGCGTGGTGCCGCTCTGCCCCCTCAGCCACCAGGTCAGTGGTGGTGCAGGCCAGGGCGCGGACAGCACCGGAGGCGGTGATGATCCTAACCAGATGATCGTTCAGAGGCATCAGGCGATCCCTCCCACCCGCTGGTTCTTCAGTGTGTCGAATATGTGTAACATGGTCCCTCAATTCTATTAGACTTTTCCGAGCCCCGAGCCCCGAGCCCACGAGACGTAGAGGGATCTCGTATGCCGTCTTCTGCTTGAAAAAAA
>CAYSMK010000054.1:0-27992 GCA_964432205.1 uncultured Geobacter sp.
GACGAAGGTCGTGCCGGCGACAACATCGGCGCCCTGCTGCGTGGTGTCAAGCGTGAAGACATCGAGCGCGGCCAGGTGCTGGCCAAGCCGGGTAGCATCACCCCGCACACGAAGTTCAAGGCCGAGGCATACATCCTGACCAAGGAAGAAGGCGGCCGCCACACCCCGTTCTTCAACGGGTACCGTCCGCAGTTCTACTTCCGGACCACCGACGTGACCGGCGTGGTTGACCTTCCTGCCGGGACCGAGATGGTCATGCCTGGCGACAACGTCGCCGTGGTGGTGAACCTGATCACCCCGATCGCCATGGACGAAGGACTTCGCTTCGCGATCCGCGAAGGCGGCCGCACTGTCGGCGCCGGCGTGGTCAGCTCGATTATCGAATAAGTACGAACATACGAGGAAACGATGCAGACGCAGAAAATCAGAATCCGCCTTAAGGCATATGATCATCGGCTTCTAGACCAGTCGGTGGGTGAGATCGTAGATACGGCCAAGCGTACCGGGGCCCGGGTAGCCGGACCGATTCCGCTGCCGACGGTCATCAACAAGTACTGTGTGCTCCGCGGACCTCACGTAGACAAGAAGTCCCGCGAGCAGTTCGAGATCCGGACACACAAGCGTCTGATCGACATCCTTGATCCGACCCAGCAGACTGTTGACGCACTCATGAAGCTGGATCTCTCTGCCGGCGTTGACGTAGAAATCAAGCTTTAGTCGAGACCACGAATAGGATTGAGTTATGAAGAAGGGATTGATTGGGAAAAAACTGGGCATGACCCAGATCTTTGCCGAGGACGGGCGCCGCATCCCGGTGACCGTTGTGGAAGCTGGTCCCTGTGTGGTCCTGCAGAAAAAGACCGTTCAGAACGACGGCTATAATGCGATCCAGCTCGGCTTCGACGCTATTGACGCCACCCGCGCCAACCGCCCGGCGATCGGCCATGCCAAGGCGGCAGGCCAGGGGGCTTTCCGCCACCTGCGTGAGTTCCGCTTGGAGGACGTTGATCAGTTCAACGTTGGTGACGAGGTGAAGGCCGAACTCTTCACTGCCGGCGATGTCGTTGATGTAACCGGTACCTCCATCGGTAAGGGTTTCCAGGGTGTTATCAAGCGCTGGGGATTCAAGGGTGGTCGTTCAAGCCACGGCTCCACCTTTCACCGGGCACCCGGCTCCATCGGCGCTTCGGCAACCCCGTCGCGGGTCTTCAAAAACAAGAAGATGCCCGGCCAACTCGGTGACGAGCGTGTCACGGTGCAGCGGTTGACGGTAGTGCGCGTCGACGCGGCCGACAATCTGATTCTGATCAAAGGGGCCATCCCCGGTGCCAAGAACGGCCTGGTCCTGATCAAGGACACTGTCAAGCAGTAAATAGTCTTTCCGGAGAGTCAAGCAATGGCAACCATTGACGTATATGATCTGAATAAGAATAAGGTGGCAGAGCTGGAGCTCAATGACGAGGTGTTCAACACCGAAGTCAAGGAGTATCTCATCCACGAGGCCGTACGGGTACAGCTTACGAACCGTCGGGCCGGCACTGTTGCCGTTAAGAACCGTTCCGCCGTTTCCGGCAGTGGCAAAAAGCCGTTCAAGCAAAAAGGGACCGGCAATGCCCGTCAGGGTTGCAAGCGCGCTCCCCAGTACCCTGGTGGTGGCGTTGCATTCGGACCTCAGCAGAAAGTATATAATCTGTCCATGAACAAGAAGGCCCGCAGGGCAGCCCTCCGCTCTGTTCTCTCCCTGATCTACAAGGAGAACAAGATGACGGTTGTCAAGGATCTGGCGCTGGATGCCATTTCAACCAAGGGGTTTGTTTCGGTTCTGAACAAGTTTGACATCGATAAGACCCTGGTGATAGTTGACGGCGACAACCGCAACCTCACCCTCTCGGCCCGGAACGTCAAGCACGTCAAGGTTCTGCAGAGTGATGCCCTGAACATCTTCGATGTCATGAAATTCCAGAACATCGTCTTTACCCAGGACGCGGTCCGGAAGGTGGAAGGAGCGCTGCAGGCATGAATATCTATGATGTGATAAAGAAGCCGTTGATCACCGAAAAAACCACGATCGAAAAGGATAACAAGAACGTGGTGGCCTTTGTGGTCCATAACGACGCCAACAAGATCGAGATCAAGCAAGCCACCGAGAAGCTCTTCAAGGTGAAAGTCGACTCGGTCAAGACTGCCACCGTTGCCGGCAAGGTCAAGCGGGTCGGCAAAACCGTTGGCAAGCGCTCCAACTGGAAGAAGGCCTATGTTGCCCTCCAGGAAGGGAGCACCATCGACTTCTTTGAAGTGTAACCCCCCCAGGTAACGGAGTACTCTGAAATGGCTATTAAGACGTACAAACCAACATCGGCAGGACGCCGTCATCAGACCTGCTCGACTTTTGATGAGATTACCTGCTCAACGCCGGAAAAGTCTCTCCTGGTTAACCTGCAAAAGACTGGTGGCCGTAACCACTTTGGCCGCATTACCTCTCGGCATATTGGTGGCGGTCATAAGCAGAAGTATCGGGTGATCGACTTCCGCCGCGACAAGCGCGACATACCCGCAAAGGTTGCGACGATCGAGTACGACCCGAATCGTAGTGCTCGCATTGCGCTGCTGAATTATGCCGATGGTGAGAAGCGCTATATTCTGGCGCCGCTCGATCTGAAGGTCGGTGATACCATCATCGCCAGCACCACCGCTGATATCAAGCCGGGGAATGCTCTGCCGCTCAAGGATATTCCGCTCGGTACCATTATCCACAATGTCGAGCTGAAGATCGGCAAAGGCGCCCAGTTGGCTCGCAGCGCCGGCACCTTTGCCCAGCTGATGGCCAAGGACGGCAAATATGCCCAGGTAAAGCTTCCTTCCGGGGAAGTGCGCATGGTGCTGCAGCAATGTCTGGCGACCATCGGGCAGGTGGGGAACCTGGACCATGAAAATGTTTCCATTGGCAAAGCCGGCCGTTCGCGCTGGCTCGGCCGCCGGCCCAAGGTTCGCGGTGTGGCCATGAACCCGGTTGACCACCCGCATGGTGGTGGTGAGGGCCGTACCTCCGGTGGTCGACACCCGGTAACCCCGTGGGGTATCCCGACCAAGGGGTACAAGACTCGGACGAACAAGACCACTGACCGCTTCATTGTCAAAAAGCGCACAAAATAATAGCCGCTGCAGGGGATACTAATGGCACGTTCAATCAAGAAGGGTCCTTTTATAGACGACCACCTGGCCAAGAAAGTGGCCGTGGAGAACGCCGGTTCCAAGAAGATCATCAAGACCTGGTCCCGTCGCTCCACCATCACGCCTGACTTTATCGGCCTTTCCTTTGCTGTACACAACGGGAGGAAGTTCATTCCGGTGTTCGTCACTGAGAACATGGTCGGCCACAAGCTTGGTGAATTCGCTCCCACAAGGACGTTTCACGGCCATGCGGCAGACAAGAAAAGCAAGTTGAAGAAGAAGTAAGGAAAGGGATCTGTCATGGAATCGAGAGCAATCTTGCGGTCAGTGCGCCTTTCGCCGCGGAAGACACGCCTTGTGGTTGATATGGTGAGAGGGAAAGGGATTCAGACGGCCCTGTCCATCCTCAAGCTTTCTCCCCGGCCTTCGGCAAAGCTGATTGCCAAGCTCCTGAGCTCAGCGGTAGCCAATGCCGAGCAAAAAGGGGTGGCTGATGTGGATAAGCTGTATGTGAAGACTATTTTCGTCGATGGCGGCGCAGTCCTTAAACGCTTCCTACCGCGTGCTCAGGGCAGGGCAACCAAGATTCGTAAACCGACCAGCCACATTACTGTGGTTCTGGATGAGAAATAACGCACTGTAACGGTGGAGGTGTAGTTTGGGCCAGAAAGTCAATCCGATCAGTTTCAGGCTTGGGGTAATCAAGACCTGGGATTCCAAGTGGTACGCAAAAGCTGATTATGCGAAGCTGCTGCACGAAGATCTGAAGCTTCGCGCTTTTCTCAAAAAGCGCCTGTATCATTCAGGTGTTTCCAAGATTGAAATCGAGCGTGCCGCCAACAAGGCCAAGGTGAATATCTACACTGCCCGTCCCGGTCTCATCATCGGGAAAAAAGGGGCAGAGGTAGAAACCCTTAAGAAGGAGCTCGCCAAGCTTACGGACAAGGAAGTATTCCTGAACATCCAGGAAGTCCGGAAGCCTGAGCTGGACGCCCAACTTGTAGCCGAGAACGTTGCACTGCAGCTTGAGCGCCGTGTTGCCTTCCGCCGGGCCATGAAGAAGAGCGTTACGTCATCGCTCAAATTCGGGGCGAAGGGGATCAGAATCACCTGCTCCGGCCGTCTGGGCGGCGCGGAAATGTCCCGGACCGAATGGTACCGTGAAGGCCGGGTGCCTCTCCACACGCTGCGCGCTGACATAGATTACGGTTTCGCCGAGGCCAAGACCACCTATGGCATCATCGGGGTGAAGGTCCTGATCTTCAAAGGCGAAGTACTGCCAGGTCAATAAGGATTCAGGGAGTAAGTACGCATGTTAATGCCGAAACGAGTTAAGCATAGAAAACAGATGAAGGGTCGTATGACCGGCTCCCCCGATCGGGGCGTATCGCTTGCCTTCGGTGAGTTCGGTTTGCAGGCAACGGAGTGCTGCTGGCTGGACTCACGCCAGATCGAAGCGGCACGTATCGCTATGACCCGTTATATAAAGAGGGGTGGCAAGATCTGGATCCGGATTTTCCCGGACAAGCCGTTGACTGCCAAGCCCGCCGAGACCCGTATGGGTAAGGGCAAGGGGTCTCCTGACTCCTGGGTTTGTGTGATCAAGCCGGGCAGGATGCTTTACGAGATGGAAGGGGTAACTGAAGAGATCGCCCGCGAGGCGTTCCGTCTTGCCGCTCACAAGCTTCCGGTCTCAACGAAATTTGTGTCGAGGAAGGATACCAATGAAGGCTAATGAACTGCGCGCACTCAGTCAGGACGATCTGGCTGGCAAGGAAAAGGAACTGACGCAGGAGCTGTTCAATATCCGCTTTCAGCTCCATACCGGGCGTTTGGAAAACACTGCTAAGATCGATGCTGTCCGTAAGGATATTGCACGGGTGAAAACCATCCTGCAGGAAAAGCGCGGCTAGAGGGATTATCATGACAGAGCGTGGACACAAGAAAACTCAGACTGGCGTTGTCGTTAGCGACAAAATGGATAAGACTGTTGTGGTCAAGGTTGACCGCATCGTCAAACATCCTGTGTATAACAAGTACATCAAGCGGTCTGCGAAGTACAAAGCCCATGATGAAGAGAATCAGTGCAAGATCGGTGATCGCGTGCAGATTATCGAAAGCCGCCCACTGAGCAAGGAAAAGTGCTGGAAAGTACGGCAGATCCTCTAATAGTTAGCTCGACTAGGAGTTTGTTATGGTTCAAATGCAAACAATTCTCGATGTAGCAGACAATTCCGGCGCAAAGAAACTCTTCTGCATCAAGGTGCTGGGTGGTTCCAAGCGTAAGTATGCCGGGATCGGCGACATCATCGTTGCATCGGTAAAGGAAGCCCTTCCCAACTCTAAGGTGAAAAAGGGTGATGTTGTCAAGGCAGTGATCGTACGGACTGCCAAGGAAGTCGGTCGTCCTGACGGCTCATACATCCGTTTCGATGGGAACTCGGGTGTAGTCATCAACAATCAGCGGGAACCGGTCGGCACACGTATTTTTGGACCAGTTGCACGCGAACTGCGTGCCAAGAAATTCATGAAAATAATTTCTCTGGCCCCTGAAGTACTCTAACGATAGACGGAGAGAGACGAATGCTCGGCAAGAAACTGCACGTGAAAAAGGGTGACACCGTCATGGTGATTGCCGGCAAGGATAAGAGCAAGACCGGCAAGCTGCTCAGTGTCGTTGCCAAGAAGGATGGAGTCCTGGTGGAAGGAATAAACGTGGTCAAGCGTCATACGCGCGCCCGCGGCAACCAGCCAGGCGGCATTGTGGAGAAAGAGGCGCCGGTGCACATCTCCAATGTGATGCTCTACTGCGGCAAGTGCAAGAAAGCCGTGCGCACCGCGATCAACATCCTCGAGGATGGGAAGAAGACCCGCATCTGTAAAACATGCGGCGAGTCTTTTGATAAATAGGACGGAGGATCTAATGGCCAGGCTGAAAGACCTTTACATAAAGGACGTAGTTCCTAATCTGATGAAGGACTTTAACTACAAGAGTGTAATGGAAGTCCCCAAGGTGGAGAAGATTGTCGTTAACATGGGACTTGGTGAAGCCATTCAGAATGTGAAGATCCTTGATTCGGCAAGTGAAGAGCTGGCCTTGATCACCGGTCAGAAGGCTGTCATTACCAAGGCAAAGAAGTCCATCGCCTCCTTCAAGCTCCGTCAGGGGATGCCTATCGGCTGCATGGTCACTCTCAGGAAGGATCGGATGTATGAATTCCTGGACCGGCTTGTCAATGTTTCACTGCCGCGTGTGCGTGACTTCAAAGGGGTTCCTGCCAAGGCGTTTGATGGCCAGGGCAATTATTCCCTGGGAATCAAGGAACAACTGATCTTCCCTGAGATCAATTACGACAAGATCGACAAGATCAAGGGGATGAACATCACGATCGTTACCACGGCCAAGACCGATGAGGAGGGGCGCGCGCTTCTCCGTATGCTTGGCATGCCGTTCAGGAACTAAGACATATTGGAGGAATGCAGTGGCTAAAACATCGATGATCATAAAGGCCCAGCGGGGCAGCAAATTCAAGGTCCGTGAGTACAATCGTTGTCCTCTCTGCGGCCGCCCGCGGGCATACTATCGCAAGTTCGACATGTGCCGGATCTGTCTCCGGAAGCTGGCTTCCACAGGTCAGATTCCCGGTGTCATCAAGTCCAGCTGGTAATTGACTAGAAAAGTATAGAGGAGTTTCACGCATGAGTATGACCGATCCCATTGCCGACATGCTGACACGCATCCGGAACGGTGTGATGGCAAAACTGCAAAAAGTAGATGTGCCGTCCTCGAACCTCAAGGTCAGCATAGCCAATGTGCTGAAGACGGAAGGCTTCATCAAGAACTACAAGGTGATTGCTGATCAGAAGCAAGGGGTGCTCCGCATTTATCTCAAGTACATTGATGAAAAAGATGCGGTAATCAGCGAGATCAAGCGTATCAGCAAGCCTGGTGGACGGCGTTACGTCAAGTGCGATGATATCCCGTTGATAAAGCAGGGGCTCGGGATTGCTGTCCTTTCCACCTCGAAGGGGATACTGACTGATAAAGCTGCCCGCGAAGCAGGAATCGGCGGGGAAATGATCTGTACCGTCTGGTAAGGACGTGGCGAGGTAATAGATATGTCGAGAATTGGTAAACTTCCAATTGAACTGCCCACCGGAGTGAAGCTGACGGTCAGCGGCTCCGAGGTTGTGGTACAGGGCCCCAAGGGTACACTCAGTCGTGCCATTTTGGATTGTGTGACTCTTGAGCAGACTGACAAGGCAGTTTTGGTAAACCGTGCAGATGACAGCGTGAAGTCCCGCTCCGCCCACGGTCTTACCAGAACTCTGCTCAACAACATGGTTACTGGCGTTACCAAGGGATTCGAGATCGCCCTTGAGATAAATGGCGTTGGTTATCGCGCAGAGGCAAAGGGCGATGTTCTCAACCTGAGCCTCGGGTATTCCCATCCGATCAACTTTCAGCTGCCCAAAGGGATCACGGTTGAAGTAGACAAGATGACAAAGCTTCTCGTCAAAGGAATTGACAAGGAACTTGTTGGCGAGACTGCCGCCAAGATTCGCGGTTTTCGTGGTCCCGAGCCTTACAAGGGTAAGGGGATCAAGTACGCCAGCGAGACAATTCTGCGTAAAGCCGGCAAGACTGGTAAAAAATAAGGTGAAGTGAAGGAGAGCTCCCCGTGAGTCTGCTATCGAAAAAAATGACACCCCGCCTCAGAAGGCAGGCCAGAGTCAGGAAGAAGATCAAGGGAACCAGCGAACGGCCCCGGCTTAACGTATTCAAGAGCGCTCGGCATATCCACGCTCAGATCATAGACGATACCACCGGTACGACCTTGGCTTCGGCCTCGTCGGTGGTTGCCGAGATCAAGGGTGCGCTCAAGTCTACCGGCAATATTGAAGCTGCCAAGGCGGTCGGTGCTGCAATCGCGAAACTGGCGCTGGAAAAAGATATCAAAGCGGTGGTTTTTGACCGGAACGGTTTCCTGTATCATGGCCGCATCAAAGCTCTGGCCGATTCTGCTCGCGAGCAGGGCCTGGCTTTCTAACAGCATTTGAGGAGGTTGACGCTTGTTAAAGATTAATCCAAACGAATTGAACCTTACTGACCGGGTTGTTCATATAAACCGTGTTGCCAAGGTGGTCAAGGGTGGGCGTCGGTTCAGCTTCTCCGCTCTTGTCGTGGTCGGGGACAGCAACGGCTACGTAGGTTACGGTCTGGGTAAGGCGAATGAGGTGCCTGAAGCGATCCGCAAGGGTGTTGAACAGGCAAAGAAGAACCTCATCAAGGTGCCGGTTGTCGAAGGGCAAACCATACCCTTTGAGATAGAAGGGCACTTTGGCGCCGGACGTGTACTCATGATGCCGGCATCGGCAGGTACCGGCGTCATCGCCGGTGGTGCGGCCCGCGCCGTCTTTGAATCAGCCGGTATTCACAATATCCTGGCAAAGTGCCTGGGGTCGAACAACCCGCACAATGTCGTCAAGGCTGCCTTCAACGGACTTTCCCTTCTGAAGAGCCCTGAAGAAATCAACGCCCGTCGTGGGTTCGGCGAATAAGTCGAAAGAGCAGATTGCGAGGAGTCTGATCAATGTCTGAGAGCGTTTCGGTGACGCTTGCCAAGAGTCATATCGGCAGGCCTGCTAAGCACAAGGCAATTTTGTTGGGGCTGGGACTGAACAAACTTAACAAGACAGTCACGCTGCCCAACACCCCCGAAGTTCAGGGTATGATCAACAAGGTTGCCCATCTGGTGAAGGTTAACAAGTAATTTCCGCGAGGTTTGCAATGAAGCTCAACAGTATCCGGCCTGCTGCAGGCTCAGTTAAGAATAGAAAACGGATCGGCAGGGGTACCGGCTCTGGTCATGGCAAAACAGCGACCAAGGGTCACAAGGGACAGAAGGCGCGTTCCGGCGGAAGCGTGAAGCCGGGTTTCGAGGGTGGCCAGATGCCGATGCATCGTCGCCTGCCCAAGCGTGGCTTTACTCCGCTCCAGCAAACAGAATATGTAGTGATCAATATCGGCCAGCTCGATGCGTTCGAGGCCGGCAGCACGGTCGATGTGGCTGCCCTGATGCAATGCGGCCTGGTTAGCAAGCTCCGTGACGGGATCAAGGTGCTTGCCAAAGGCGAACTGTCCAAGTCCTTGACCGTACAGGCCCATAAGTTCAGTGTGAGTGCCAAGGCCAAGATCGAAGCAGCCGGTGGCACTGTTCAGGAGATTGAACTTGCTTGATGCACTGCAGAATATTTTCAAGATTCCTGAACTGAAGAAAAGGGTACTTTTTTCCCTGGGCATGCTCTTTGTGTATCGGGTCGGGTGTTTTATTCCGACACCGGGTATCGACGGGCAGGCCCTTTCCCATTTCTTCAAGCAGTCACAAGGGACCTTGCTCGGCCTGTTTGACATGTTTTCAGGTGGAGCACTTGAGAAGCTGACGGTTTTTGCCCTCGGCATCATGCCCTACATCTCGTCGTCCATCATCTTTCAGCTTCTGACGGTTGTAGTCCCGGCCATAGAGAAGCTTTCGAAGGAAGGTGAGTCCGGACGCCGCAAGATCATCCAGTACACCCGTTATGGCACCATCGTGCTGAGTGTCGTGCAGAGTCTCGGCATCGCCATAGGGCTTGAGGCAATGCGCGGTCCTGCGGGCGAACTGGTTGTGCCGAACCCGGGCTGGAGCTTCAGGCTGATGACGGTTATCACTCTGACCGCCGGTACAGCATTCATCATGTGGATGGGCGAGCAGATGTCCGAAAAGGGGATCGGCAACGGCATTTCCCTGATCATCTTTGCCGGGATTGTGGTCCGCATTCCTACGGCCATCGGCAACTCGATACGCCTTCTGCAGGCCGGCGAGTTGTCGCTGTTTGTCTTGATCCTGGTTCTGGCGCTCATGTTTGTGGTGATAGCTGCCATAGTATACGTGGAACGTGGTCAGCGGCGCATACCCATTCACTATGCAAAGCGGGTCGTGGGTCTGCAGACGTTCGGTGCCCAGACATCGCATCTGCCGTTGAAGGTTAACATGGCAGGGGTTATTCCACCGATCTTTGCCTCATCGATCATCATGTTTCCGGCAACGATTGCCAATTTCATCGGAGTTCCCTGGGTACAGAATGCAGCGAAGAGCCTTACCCCTGGTAATTGGCTGTACAATGTATTTTTTGTTGCTTTCATAGTTTTTTTCTGCTACTTCTACACGGCTGTCACCTTTAACCCCACTGACGTAGCTGAAAACGTCAAAAAGCATGGTGGGTATATACCTGGTATCAGGCCTGGGACCGAGACATCCGAGTATCTCGACAAGGTCTTGACGAAACTGACCTTTGCCGGCGCTATTTATATTTCCGTTGTCTGCGTCCTTCCGTCGATTCTGATCGGTAAGTTTAATCTTCCATTTTACTTTGGTGGCACGGCCCTGTTGATTGCCATAGGCGTCGGCATGGATACGGTGGCACAGATCGAGTCGCATCTCATAACGCGCAGTTATGAGGGTTTCATGAAGGGTGTACGGATCAAGGGTCGCAAGTAGGGATATGGTTCAATGAATATTATTCTTCTCGGACCGCCGGGTGCAGGAAAAGGGACGCAGGCGAAGCAGTTGGTGGAACGTTACGGTATCCCGCAGGTGTCGACCGGTGACATCCTGAGGGCGGCAGTCAAGGATCAGACTGCCATGGGTGTTCGTGCCAAGTCCTACATGGATCAGGGGGCGCTGGTTCCTGATGAGGTGGTTATCGGGATAATCCGTGACCGTCTTGCCCTGGACGACTGTGCCTCCGGGTTCATTCTTGACGGATTCCCGAGAACGGTGCCCCAGGCAGATGCCTTGGCGCAGGTGTTGTCGGGTCTCGGCAAGTCGATAGAGCATGTCGTTTCGATCCAGGTCGATAAGGAAGAGCTTCTCGAACGTATAACCGGTCGTCGAACCTGCCGGTCCTGCGGACGCGGCTATCATGTTCGCTTTGATCCGCCAAAGAGTGACGGCGTGTGCGATGCCTGTTCCGGTGAGCTGTATCAGCGCGATGACGACAAAGAAGATACCATGAGGACGCGTTTGGAAGTCTACGTCGCTCAGACCGCTCCGCTGATAGAGTACTACGGGCGCGAACAGAAACTGCGCACGGTGATTGGCACCGGCTCCATTGACGATATTCAGGGAGCGCTGGTCAAAATCCTGGAAGGCAAGTAGTCCTTGGTCGTCCTGAAGTCACCGAGGGAGATCGACCGGATGCGAGTACCCTGTCGGTTTGTCGCCGAATTGCTCCTCATGCTGAGGGAGCAGGTGCAACCAGGGGTCACGACACTTTCCCTTAATGAAATGGCGGAGCGGGAACTGCTTAAACGTAAGGCTCGCCCGGCCTTCAAGGGATACAATGGTTATCCCTATACTCTGTGCTGCTCTCTGAACGATCAGGTCGTACACGGCATGCCATCCTCGACACCGCTCAAGGATGGAGACATTCTGAGCATCGACTGTGGCGCCTGGTACGACGGCTTCTTCGGTGACGCAGCCATTACGGTCCCGGTCGGTACTGTATCGGAGACCGCTGACCGGTTGATGAGGGTCACCGAGGAATCACTCTACAGGGCGATCGAATTCGCTACGCCAGAGCACCGGCTGTCGGATATATCGCATGCCGTGCAAAGTCTGGTCGAAAAGCATGGCTTCTCCGTGGTTCGGGATTTTGTCGGTCATGGCATCGGCAAGGATCTTCACGAGGGACCGCAGATACCGAATTACGGTCCACCGGGTCGCGGACCGCGGCTAAAGCAGGGTATGGTGCTGGCAATAGAGCCGATGATCAATCAGAAGGGTCATGATGTACGGGTTCTATCTGACGGCTGGACCGCAGTAACATGCGATGGTGGTCTTTCCGCGCATTTTGAGCATACCGTTGCCGTAACAGACAATGGTCCCATGATATTGACGACGGTTTGAGTCGTACTAAGAAACGAGAGGAATCCGCAAATGAAGGTTCGTGCCTCAGTAAAAAAGATCTGCGATAAGTGCAAGATCGTAAAGCGCAAAGGTGTTGTGCGAGTTATTTGCGAGACGCCGAAACATTCCCAGAGACAGGGCTAAGAGAAAGATTAGGAGGATACGGCATTGGCACGTATTGCTGGTATTGACATTCCGAGAAATAAACGGATAGAGATCGCACTTACCTATATCTACGGTATTGGACGGACGACATCGCAGAAAATTCTGGGTGAAGCAGGTGTTGATGTTAACACCAGGACCGATAAGCTGACAGAAGCTGAAGTCGCCCGCATTCGCGAGACCATAGATAAGACCGTCAAGGTTGAGGGTGATCTGCGCCGTGAGATTTCCATGAACATTAAGCGTCTTATGGACCTCGGCTGTTACCGTGGCCTTCGCCACCGTAAGGGACTTCCCGTCCGTGGTCAGAGGACCAAGACCAATGCTCGTACCCGTAAAGGGCCTGCCCGTACGGTTGCCGGCAAGAAGAAATAGCGCATATTGAGCATCTGGAGGAGTGATGGCAAGCCCTGCTAAACGAGTTGTCAAGAAGAAGAAGGAACGCAAAAATATTCCCACCGGCGTAGCCCATATCCAGGCAACGTTCAACAACACTATCATCACCATTACCGACCAGGTGGGTAACGTAGTGTCGTGGTCCAGTGCCGGTGCCAAAGGGTTCAAAGGGTCACGTAAAAGTACACCGTTTGCTGCCCAGATCGCTGCCGAGGATTGTGCCAAGAAAGCGCAGGAACACGGCATGAGAACTCTTGAGGTGTACGTCAAGGGACCCGGTTCGGGCCGCGAGTCTGCTCTGCGGGCACTGCAGGCAGCCGGTTTTTCCATCAGCTTCATCAGAGACGTTACGCCGATCCCCCACAACGGGTGTCGTCCGCCGAAACGGCGTAGAGTCTAAATTAGGAATTTCGTTAAGGAGGCAATACCTTGGCACGTTATACAGGTCCTTCCTGCAGGCTCTGCAGAAGACAAAATATGGAACTCTACCTGAAAGGTGAGCGCTGCTATACAGATAAATGCGCGATCAAGCGCCGGAACTACCCTCCCGGTCAGCATGGTCAGGCGCGTGTAAAGGTCACTGACTACGGTGTCCAGCTGCGCGAGAAGCAGAAGGTCCGCCGCATTTATGGCATCCTGGAAAAACAGTTCAGGAGCTATTTCCAGGAAGCAGACCGCATGAAGGGTGTAACAGGTGAAAACCTCCTTTCCTTGCTGGAGCGCCGCCTGGATAACACGATCTACCGTCTCGGTTTTGCCTCTTCGCGTACCGAAGCGCGCCAGTTGGTCAAGCACAGTCACATAACGCTTAACGGACGCAAGGCGAATATCCCTTCGATTATCGTGAAGCCCGGCGATGTATTGGAGCTGCGTGAGAAGAGCAGGAAGATTGCCGTAATCAACGACTCTCTTGCAGCTGTTGTTCGTCGCGGTGTTCCCCAGTGGCTCGAGTTGGATAAGGATGCATTCAAGGGCACCGTGAAGGCTCTCCCGCTGAGAGAGGACATCACCCTGCCGATCCAGGAGCAGCTGATCGTCGAACTCTACTCCAAGTAACGATAAATCAACCCGCTAAGGGAGGCAATACATGTATAAAAATTGGCGCGATCTCATCAAGCCGAAAAAACTTCAGGTTGAGACAGAGTCGCTTACCAATACATACGGAAAGTTTTACGCTGAGCCTTTTGAGCGCGGTTTCGGTACTACTCTGGGCAATTCCCTCAGACGCGTTCTGCTCTCTTCATTGCAGGGGGCAGCGATTACTTCGGTCAAGATCAAAGGCGTTTTACACGAATTTTCCGCAGTTCCCGGCGTTACGGAAGATGTAACCGATATCATTCTGAATCTGAAGAGCGTACGACTGAAGCTTCACGGTACCGAGTCGCGTATCATCCGTGTTGTGCATAAGGGTGAAGGGGTCATCAAGGCCGGGGATATCATCACCGATCCCAATGTCGAGGTGCTCAACCCGGACCAGCATATCGCCACCTGCTCCAAGGACGCCAATGTCGAGATGGAGATGGTGGTCAGGCTGGGCAAGGGGTATGTACCCGCGGACCGGAATCGGGATGAAAAGGCGCCTGTCGGCACCATTCCGATCGATGCCATCTTCTCGCCCATCCTCAAGGTGAACTTCATCGTTGCCAATGCCAGGGTGGCACAGATTACCGATTATGATAAGTTGACGCTGGAAATATGGACCGACGGCAGTGTCAAGCCGGAAGATGCACTTGCCTATGCCGCAAAGATTCTTAAGGAGCAGTTGACGATCTTCATCAATTTTGATGAAGAATCCGAGCCCTTGGAAGAGTCGGAGCAGGTGGAGGACAGCGAACGGGTCAATGAAAACCTGTATCGGTCGGTGGATGAACTGGAATTGTCGGTTCGCTCCGCCAACTGCCTCAAAAACGCCGGCATCAAGCTTATTGGTGAACTTGTCTCCAGATCTGAGGCGGAAATGCTCAAGACCCAGAATTTCGGCCGCAAGTCGCTCAACGAGATCAAGGACATTCTTGGCGAGATGGGCCTCACTCTGGGGATGAAACTGGATGGATTCCCCGATCCCGAGATCCTTGCCCGGATCAGGGGCGAGCGTAAAGAAGAAGAGTAACAAGCTGAAGAGCCCACAGAAAGGACTGTAAGCGATGCGTCACAATAAAGCGGGAAGAAGACTCGGGAGGACTACCAGCCATCGTGTGGCCATGTTCAGAAACATGGTGACCTCCCTTTTTAATCATGAAAAGATCACGACGACTGATTCCAAGGCCAAGGAACTCCGCTCCATCGCCGAGAAGATGATAACCCTCGGCAAGCGCGGCGATCTCCACGCCATGCGCCAGGCTGCTTCCTATATTCGTGACAAGTCGACGGTTACCAAGCTGTTCACGACCATTGCCCCCCGTTACAAGGATCGCCAGGGCGGCTATACACGGATCATCAAGCTCAGTATCCGCCAGGGCGACAATGCCCCGGTGTCCCTTATCGAGCTCGTTGAGGAAGAGCTGACGGTCAAGGCTCCGACGAAGAAGGCCCCGGCGAAAAAGGCTGCTGCAAAGCCCGCCGCTGCGAAGCCCGTCGAGCCGGCTCCGGTGCAGGAAACTGCTCCGGCTGAGGAGGCCGCCGCTCCCCAGACTGCCGTCGTCGAGGCGGTCGAGAGCTGCGAGGCAAAAGCTGACTAGTCACTAAGAACGAACAGACGTACCAAGGCATGGGACTGATCCCATGCCTTTTTTTGTGCTGTTGGCTCGTCAGAGATAAATGGGGAGTGAGTGGGTCACGCGGATCTCGGACGGGGTCACCAGCGCCTGATAGGCCAGCAGCTCGACGCCTGACTCGGCAGCACGCCGCAGCAACTGCCCGTAGGTGGGATCAATACCGTCTGCCGGGGACATCGAGACGGCATCCTGTCGTTGCACCATGAAGAGGGTGACCCCGCGATGGCCGGTAGCTGCTACCTGCATCAGCTCCCGCAGGTGCTTCTGGCCCCGGGTGGTCACGGCATCGGGAAACAGCGCCTTTGTCCCCTCCACCAACGTGACATTCTTGATCTCCAGATAGCATAATCCCTGTTTCCCGGCCAGCAGGAGATCGATCCGGCTGTTACTGCCGTATGCTACTTCCTGCCTGATCCGGTCATAGCCCTGGAGCTCGGATATCACGCCGGCCTCAATGGCCTCCCGGGCCAGGCGGTTGGGCAGGCCGGTATTGATCCCCACCCAGTTACCATCCGCTTCCACCAATTCCCAGGTGCAGCTGTACTTCCTTGCCTGATTAGGACTTCGGGAAATCAGAACACGGCTGCCAGGAACGGCGCAGCCGGCCATGCTCCCCGAGTTGGGGCAGTGGACCGTGATCTGGCTGCCGTCAGGCAGTTCGACGTCGGCCAGAAAGCGCTTGTAGCGACGGACGAGAATGGCGGGGGTGAGCTGGGGGAGAAACACCGCCTAGTCACCGATGATCTTGATGAGCACCCGCTTGCGCCGCATGCCGTCGAACTCGCCATAGAAGATCTGCTCCCACGGCCCCAGGTCGAGTCTACCCGCAGTGACTGCCACCATCACCTCCCGCCCCATGATGCTGCGCTTCAGGTGGGCATCGGCATTGTCTTCGTAGCCGTTGTGACGGTATCGGGAGTGCGGCTTCTCGGGCGCCAGCCCCTCCAGCCACACCTCGAAATCCTGGTGCAGGCCCGACTCATCATCATTGACGAACACGCTGGCGGTGATATGCATGGCATTGCACAGCAGCAGCCCTTCCTGGATGCCGCTCTCCGCCAGGCAGGCGGCCACCTTTGGCGTGATGTTGATCAATTCCCTGCGCTGTCTGGTTTCGAACCAGAGCTCCTGTCGGTAATGTCTCATGGGCTCCTCTCTCGATCACGTTGGCGGTCACAGCCTGATGACCGGCAGTTCCACGACGAAGCGCGCCCCGTGCGGTTCGTTGTCCTTTACCCTGATGAATCCCTGATGATCGGCGATGATGGTGCTGACAATGGCGAGCCCCAGACCGGTGCCCCCCCTCTTGGTGGAGAAGTACGGTTCGAAGAGGCGCGGTTTGTCTTCAGGTGAAATTCCCTGCCCCGAGTCGGCAACCGTAAAGGTGGCTATTCTGAGCTCCGGGTTGTAGCTGCTGGTGACATCGATCTGCCCGGCCCCGGCAATGGCGGCAACCGCATTGTCCAGCAGGTTGATGAGCACGCGCTTGATCTGGTCCCGATCCAGTTGGAGCAGCGGCAGGCCGGTGTCAGGGGTAACATTGAAAGTGATCCGGCGGTGGGCCTCCTGGTACAGCGAAACCGCCTCCTGGATGATTTCGTTCAGGTTGTTCGGGGTCGGCTGGGCCGCCGGCATCCGGGCGAAGCGGGAGAATTCGTCGACCAGGGTCTTCAGTTCGTCCACCGAGGTGATGATGGTCGCCGTGCACTGGTCAAAGACCGTGTCATCCTCGCTGAACCGCTCCAGGTAGCGCTTTCTGAGGCGCTGCGCCGACAACTGGATCGGGGTGAGGGGGTTCTTGATCTCGTGGGCAATGCGGCGGGCCACCTCGCGCCAGGCCGCCATGCGCTGGGCCTTGATCAGCTGGGTCAGGTCGTCGAAGACCACAACCGTGCCGACGAACTCGTCGTTTTCGTCCTTGAGCAGGGTCATGTTCACCATGAGGGTCAGCTTCTCGTCGGCCAGGGGGATGACCACCTGCTTGCTGATGGTCTCCTGCTTGGCAACGACCAGGTCCCGCAGCATATCCTTGACGATTTCCAGATGGGCGGCGCGCAGGATCTCCCGGAAGTGCCGGCCGATGACCTGGCCGGTCTTGATCCGCAGCAGACGTTCAGCCGAGGTGTTGATCGTGGTGATCATCCCGTCCCGGTTGATGGACACGACGCCGGCCGTGACGTTCCGCAGCACCGTCTCCATGTAGCGGCGCCTCTCCTCCAGCATCAGGTTACTCTGGCTCAGCTCCTTGTTGGTCAGTTCCAGGGCCAGGCGGTGGTTGCGCAGATCGTCGGTCATGGTGTTGAAGGCGGTGATGAGCATCCCCAGTTCGTCGTTGCCGGTCTCACCCAGGTGCACATCCAGGTCCCCCTCGGCAATCTTGCGCGTCGCCTCGGCAAGATGCTGGATGGGAGTCGTCAGGCTCCTGGCCAGGTAGATCCCGAACCAGACCGCCAGGAAGATGATGACCATGGTGATCAGGAGCAGGGTCAGAATGTAGCCGGTGGTGATGGGGGTCTTGAGGATCTTCAGCTGGCGGAATTCGTGGTAGGAGTTGGTGATCTCCCGCATCTTGCTGACGAGCGAGTACGGCACGTAGTAGTTGACCACGACCACCCCGACCACATCCTTCGGGTTCCAGTTGGAAAAGATCGGAACGATCCCCCGGATCAGGTCGGCCTTGCCGATGGAATTTATCCGGGTCAGCTCCTTCCCCCCCAGCCCGACGTTCAGGTCCGACGATGACGGATTGGTGAACTCGCCGCTGGGGAGCTGGGGGTTGGCGGCCCGCACCAGTTCCTCCCGCTGGGACGAAAAGACCTCCACCACCCCCAGGTTGTACTCCTTTTGCTTCTTTTTGATCAGGGCGCGCAAGAGTGGCAGGTTCTCCTCGTTGAGGAGTTTCTGCTCCTTGATCATGGCGCTGATCTGCTGGCCGTAGTAGAGGGCGTTGGCCGCCGAGTTCTTGTAGTAGGTCTGGGCCACCTCCATCGATTCATCGAGCGAGGTCTCCACCTGTTTGTTGAACCAGTTCTGGATACTGTTGCTGATGTACCCGGCCGAGACCAGGAACAGCAGCATGGTCGGGATGAGCGACAGACCGACGAAGGCCAGCACCAGTTTGGTTCTCAGCCCTGCGCCGGGGATCTTGTTCCGGCGCTCGACCATCAGTTTCATGATGTTGCGGCACAGCAGGTAGAAGAGGAGGATGATCAGCAGGATGATGATGTTGATGATGCCGAAGATGATGATATTGCTCCCCATGGGGGCTTCGGAGCTGAGGCGGGTGAGGTGGAGTTCGAAGCTGGTCAGAAGCACGATCAGGACGGCGGAGACGACGATGATGGCCGCCTCCCGTTTCCGTTTTTTCAGCTCTGCCTGGGGGAGTGAGTCCGGCGCGTTTGCCAAGGTTCGGTCCTTATTCGCTGGGGTGTGGGGTCAGGAGAGTGAAAACTTTAGCCGAACCAGGCGTGATTTGCAACGGTCGTTGCATGACAACGCGAAAAGCAGCCGGTCGGCTGCTTTTGGTGTCGCTGCGGAAGGGGACGGCTACCCCTCTGCCCAGGAGAGTTCGGGGATGAGGGGAGTGAACGGCGGCGCCGGTAGCGGCTCGCTGAAATCGGTCAGTTGCCAGCATTCGGGCCGGCCGAGCAGTTCGGTAACCAGGCGGTGATTCAGGTCGTGGCCCGACCGCAGTGCCCTCACGTGGCCGATGAGATAGTGGCCAGTCAGGGAGAGGTCGCCGATGGCGTCAAGGATCTTGTGGCGGACGAACTCATCGTCGAAGCGGAGCCCTTCCGGGTTGAGGATGCCGTCATCACCGATCACCACCGCGTTCTCAAGGGAGCCGCCCCGGGCCAGGCCGTTGGCCTTCAGCATCTCCACCTCCGACAGCAGGCCGAAGGTGCGGGCCGGTGCGAAGCCGTTCACGAAGCTGTCCTGCTGCACCCTGGTCGACCGGAACTGGTCGCCCACCACCGGGTGGTTGAAGCGCATGTCGAACGAGACCCGGAAGGCGCGGGCAGGGAGGATGGCTATGCACTTGTCGCCATCCCGGACGGTGACCGGCCGCTTGACCACCAGGTAGCGCCGGGTCCTGTCGAGGGGGCGGATGCCCGCGTCCCTGATGCCGGCGACAAAGCAGGCGGCACTGCCGTCCATGATCGGCACTTCGGGGCCGTTGATATCCACATGGACGTTGTCGACCTCCAGTCCCCTCAGGGCGGCCATCAGGTGCTCGATGGTCGCCACGACCGCCCCGCCGGCGCCGATGGTGGTGGAGAGTCGGGTGTTGACGACATTGGCGGCCCTGGCCTCGATGGAGACCGAGGGGGCGAGGTCGGTCCGGTGAAAGACGATGCCAGTCCCGGCCGCTGCAGGGCGGAGGGTCATGGCGACCGGCACGCCGGAGTGGAGGCCGACGCCGCTGAAGGTGACCTGATTTCTGATGGTCTGTTGCTGGTACATGATCCGTCCCCCTGAATATCAGTATGCTTACTATCTAGCAAGGAGCAGACCAACGTAACCGGTCCGTTGGCGCTCCGGATACGCTAAATATTCCGGTCGATTGGGGCTGTTGCCGGTCCGGCGGACGACAAGCGGCTGGGGAGGTGTGGCGTAAAAAACACGACGGCTGTTGCAACAATGCCACAGTTGGTCGGGGGCGTCAGGAGGCATTTTGGTCCTCTGCTGATTGCATAACCGGCTGCATCGGCTACAATTTGTTGCATATTCACGCATAAAAAGGGGGTAAATCATGGCGCGCAAGAAGATGACGAGAAGGGAGTTTCTCATCGGATCGGCCATCGGCGTGGCCGGCACAGTGGCATTGGGCGGTGTGGCCCGTGCAGCGATGATGGGAGGGGGAGGCGGCGGCATGGGGGGCAGCGGGAGCGGGGCCATCAATCCGCCACCGGGAGCGCTCTTCATGGAACCACCCACGGCGAAGACGACCATCGTGGGTATCAATGGGCGGCGGATGGTCTATGCGACCCTGGAGGCGAAGCAGGCGCAGGTCTCCGTGAACGGCACGCAGGCAAACCTCCTGACGTACAACGGCAGCTTTCCCGGCCCCACCATCGAGGTAAAGGCCAACGACATCCTGCAGATCGACTTCATAAATTCCCTGCCGGTGAACGGCGGCACCAACATCCTCGGCCACCCGCGCTACACGACCAACCTCCACACCCACGGCCTCCATGTGTCCCCGAGCGGCAACGCCGACAACGTCATGCGCATGTTCGAGCCGGGCACGGTGGACTATTACGAGTACGACCTGGCGAAGCATCCGGCGGGCACCCTGAACTTCTACCATCCCCACGTCCACGGCTCCGTGGCCGAGCAGTACTGGGGCGGCATGGTCGGCGCCCTGGTCGTGGAGGACCCGACGACCCTCCTGTCCGGCTACGAGACCCACACCCTGATCCTCAAGGACATCACCCTCTCCGGCGGCGCCCCGGAGCAGTACAGCTCCATGATGGATTTCATGCACGGCAAGGAGGGGGCCACGGTCATGGTGAACGGCCAGGTCAACCCGGTGCTCCCGATCCGTCCCGGCCAGGTGCAGCGCTGGCGGATCGTGAACGCCAGCAACGCCCGCTTCTACCACCTGTCCCTCGAAGGGCACACCTTCCAGGTGATTGGCACCGAGGGGGGGCTCCTGGACAAGCCGTATCCCCAGTCCAAGTTCCTCCTGTCGCCGGGAGAGCGGGTCGACCTTCTGGTGAAGGCGTCCGGTACGGCCGGCAGTTATCGGCTCCTGGCGGTTCCCTATGCCCGCCAGGGATCGATGACCTCCGCGAGCGTCACCCTCATGACGCTGCAGTGCAGCGGTGCCGGCATGAACGACGCCATTCCCGCCTCTATCGATCCGGCGGCAAAGCGGCTGGCGCTGAACACCACCAAGCTGCCGAAACGGACCCTGACCCTCAGCATGGGGCAGGGGCGGGGGTACATCAACGGCATCTCGTTCCAGGACATGAACAATACCACCATGGTCCACTCAACCCTCGGCACCTACGAGGTGTGGGAGATCGTCAACAACAGCGGCATGGACCATCCGTTCCATCAGCACGTGAACCATTGCCAGGTGCTGTCGATCACCGGGGGGGACGCCGGCTACGCCACGTTCCTCACCAAGTCCCCGGCCTGGAAGGATACGGTCCTCATTCCCAAATGGGGCAAGGTGACCATGCTCGTGCCGGTCATGGACTACGACGGCATGACCATGTTCCACTGCCATATCATCGAGCACGAGGATGTCGGGATGATGGGGGTCTGGATGATCATGCCGGCCATGATGTAGCAGCGCATCCGTTCGACTGGCAACGAAACCGCCGCCCGGCATCAGCCGGTGCGGCGGTTTCATGTTACGGCCGGGAGAGATGCTTTCTCTTGGACGTTCGGTCGCTCTATCTGCCGTGATTGCTTCTCCTTACAAAATATACTACAACTGATTTCATGAAGTTATTTCGCGGCACATTCTCCTGTCGGTATATGGCAGCGCTCCTCCTGGCAGCGTTCTGTCTCTTGCCGCTGCAGGTCCGCGCCGAGGGTGCCGACGAGCCGGCAATCGATCCGCAGACCATCGTTGTCGGCGGCGACCGGGATTATCCCCCCTACGAGTTTGTCGACAGGGACGGCCGGGCAGCCGGCTACAACGTGGACCTTACCCGGGCGATTGCCGATGTCATGGGGATGAAGGTGGCGTTTCGCTTCGGCAGCTGGTCGGAGATGCGCGCCGGACTGAACGACGGCAGCATCAACATCCTCCAGGGGATCTCCTATTCGGAGGAGCGGGCCGGGAAGCTCGACTTCAGCCCCCCCCACACCATCGTCCACCATGCGGTCTTCGCCCGCAAGGGAACGCCACCGGTCAACTCCCTGGAGGAACTGCGGGGGAAGAAGGTGATCGTCTTCCGCGACGGCATCATGCACGACCTCCTGGTGCGCCTCGGTTTCGGCAACGACCTGATACTCACCGGTACCCCGGCCGATGCCCTCCGCCTGCTCGCCTCGGGCAAGCACGACTACTGCGTGGTTGCCAGCCTGCCGGGTATGTACCTGATCCGCGAGCTGAAGCTGGGCAACCTCGTGCAGGTGGCCAAGAGCGTCTCCTCCCAGAAGTACTGTTTTGCGGTGAAAAAGGGGAATGCGGAGCTCCTGGCGCGCTTCAGCGAGGGACTGGCCATCGTCATGCAGACCGGCCAGTACCAGGCCATCTACGACAAGTGGCTCGGGGTGCACGAGCCCCCCCGCTTTGCCCGGGAACGGGTACTGAAGTACGGCGCCATGGTGCTCATTCCCCTGGTCCTGGGGCTCATGGCGAGCGTGGTCTGGTCCCGCACCCTGCAGCGCCGGGTCGCCAGCCGCACCGAGGAACTGGCAAAGGAGGTGGCAGAGCGAAAAGTAGCCCTTGAGGAGCTGCGCCTCCACCAGGACAAGCTGATCCAGGCCGACAAGATGGCCTCCCTCGGCATCCTCGTCTCCGGGGTGGCCCACGAGATCAACAACCCCAACGGCCTGATGCTCCTCAATCTCCCCATCCTGCGGGATGTGTACGCCGATGCCCTGGCGTCCCTGGAGGAGCGCTACCGGCAGGAGGGGGACTTCCTCCTCGGCGGGGTCAGCTACGGCCGGATGCGGGAAGAGGTGCCCCAGATGCTGGAGGAGATGGTGCACGCCTCCCAGCGGATCAAGCGGATCGTCGAGGATCTGAAGGATTTTGCCCGCCCCGATGCGGTGGCGGCCAAGGAGCCGTTCGACCTCAACCGGGTGGTCCAGGCGGCGGTCCGGCTGGTGGACCCTTCCCTGCGCAAGGCCACCAACCGCTTCTCCGCCACGTACGGCGACGGGCTGCCCGCGATCTACGGCAACCCGCAACGCATCGAGCAGGTGGTCGTCAACCTGCTCATCAATGCCTGCCAGTCGCTGCCGGCCAGCGACCGGGCCATCGCCCTGGCAACGGCCCATGACCCGGCCGGGGGAAGGGTCACTCTGACCATCACGGACGAGGGGGTCGGCATCCCTGCGGAGCATCTCCCCCGTCTGACCGACCCGTTTTTTACCACCAAGCGGGAGAGCGGCGGCACCGGCCTGGGGCTCTCCATCTCCGCCGGCATCGTCCAGGAGCATGGCGGCGAGATCAGTTTCACCTCGCCCCCCGACGGGGGGACCAGCGTCAGCCTGTCACTCCCCGTCATGAAGGAGGAACCGCAGCCATGACCCACTCCCCGTATCCCGGGTTCAAGATCCTGCTGGTGGACGACGAGCCGGCCTGGCTCCGTTCGGTCAGCCTCATCCTGGCGCGGGCCGGGATCACCAATATCGTCACCTGCACCGACAGCCGCTCGGTCATGGATATTCTCGCTGCCCGGGAGGTCGGCCTGGTGCTCCTCGACCTGACCATGCCCAACCTCTCCGGCGAGGAGCTGCTCGCTGCCATTGCCGAGCAGCACCCGGAGACCACCACCATTGTCGTCAGCGGCATGAACCAGATCGAGACGGCAGTCCGCTGCATGAAGCTGGGTGCCTTCGACTACTTCGTCAAGACGGTGGAAGAGGACCGGCTGGTGCAGGGGGTGATGCGGGCGGTGAGGATGCATGAGCTGGAGCGGGAGAACCGGGCCATGTCCGACCGGCTCCTCTCCGGCGGCCTGCGCCATCCGGGGGCGTTCAGCGAGATCGTCACCGCCGACCCGGCCATGCACGCCATCTTCGCCTACATCGAGGCGGTGGCCCAGAGCCCCCAGCCGCTCCTCATCACCGGGGACAGCGGCGTGGGGAAGGAGCTGGTGGCCCGGGCGGTGCACCGCCTCAGCGCCAGCCGCGGACAGCTGGTCTCGGTGAATGTGGCCGGCCTCGATGACAACGTCTTCAGCGACACCCTCTTCGGCCACCTGCGCGGGGCGTTCACCGGCGCCGACCAGCCGCGGCGGGGGATGATCGAGGAGGCGGCCGAGGGGACCCTCTTTCTCGACGAGATCGGCGATCTCTCCATCGCCTCCCAGGTGAAGCTGCTCCGCCTGCTGCAGGAGGGTGAGTATTTTCCCCTGGGGAGCGACCGCCCCAAACGGCTCACCGCCAGGATCATCGTCGCCACCCACCAGAACCTCTCCGCCAAGGAGGCTGCCGGCCAGTTCCGCCGCGACCTCTACTACCGCCTCCGCACCCACCGGATCATGATCCCCCCCTTAAGGGAACGGCTCGGCGATATCCCCCTGCTGGTGGAGCATTTCCTCCACAAGGCGGCCCAGGAGCTTGGGAAGAAGAAGCCGACCCCGCCGCGGGAGCTGTTCCAGCTGCTGGCCAGCTACAGCTTTCCCGGCAACGTGCGGGAGCTGCGGGCGATGATCTACGATGCGGTCAGCGTCCACCGGGACCGGGTCCTCTCCATGGAGAGCTTCAAGAGCGCCATCGGTTCGGTCGGCGAGAGCGGTCACGGCGAACCGGGGCCAGCGGGGGAGAGTCTCTTCAAGGGGATGGAGAAGCTCCCCACCATCACCGACACGGTGGAGCAGCTGATTGCCGAGGCCATGGAGCGGGCCGACAACAACCAGACCATCGCCGCCCGGCTGCTGGGGATCTCCCAGCCAGCCCTGAGCAAGCGGCTCTCCCGCAAGGGGAGCTGATGAAGTTTTTTCCCTGCCCGGGGGCGGTGCCGGCAGGCGTTTCACCCCGCAACAATGAAGGGGGATAACCTCGGTTATAGTTCATAACCTAGGTTATCCCCCTTGTCTCTCCCGCAGTACGCCCCTTCTTTTTCCTTCCCCCGTGCCCGGTTCAGGACAAAAGTTATACCCCTTTCGTGCCTCCTGTGCACAATAAAACACAGTTATCTCAATTATATCAATATGTTGTATATTGTTTACGGCTTGGTACTCCTCTTGCTGATATGTCATTACAAAACGTCGCCGCTTTTGAGGGCGGCTGAACGGAGGTGACGTCATGCAGTGGATCAACACCAGGGAGCAGATGCCGGACGAGGAGATGAGGGTGATTCTCTATACCCCGTTTGAAATCTTCGGCAACGACCATACCTGCATCGGTGATCGGGAAGCCATCACTGCCTGCACAACCCGCCAGGGGAGAAGCAGTGTGCCGGTCTTTACCCACTGGATGCCCCTTCCGGTAATGCCTGAATGAGACGACGGCACTGCCGCTGACCGTTGCCGGTCGCCGCAGTTGCCTGACGATGTGGATCTGGTTGCATCATTTCAAGGATGAAAGGAGCATGACATGCAAAAGAAACGTTTTTACCAGCATCTTTACTTCCAGGTACTGACGGCCATTGCCGGCGGTATCCTCCTCGGGTACTTCTACCCGCAAGCCGGTATAGCCATGAAGCCGCTGGGTGACGGTTTCATCAAGCTGATCAAGATGATCATCACCCCGGTCATCTTCTGCACCGTGGTCACCGGCATCGCCGGCATGGAGGACATGAAGAAGGTCGGCCGGGTAGGGGGGAAGGCGCTCCTGTACTTCGAGGTGATCACCACCCTGGCCCTGGCGATCGGCCTGGTCATCGTCAACGTCATCCAGCCGGGGGTCGGTTTCAATGCCGACGTCACCAAGCTGGATACCAAGGCGCTGGCCGCCTATACCACCCAGGCCAAGTCCCACTCCATGGTCGACTTCGTCATGAACGTCATCCCCTCGTCGGTGGTGGACGCCTTTGCCAAGGGTGACATCCTCCAGGTGCTCCTCTTCGCCCTGCTCTTCGGCTTTGCCCTCTCTGCCCTGGGTGAAAAGGGGAAACCGGTGTCCCGGCTGATCGACTCGGTCTCTCACGCCTTTTTCGGCATCGTCAATGTCATCATGAAGCTGGCCCCGGTCGGTGCCTTCGGCGCCATGGCCTTCACCATCGGCAAGTTCGGCGTCGGCTCGCTTTCCAAGCTGGGGATGCTCATGGGGAGTTTCTACCTCACCTGCGCCCTCTTCATCTTCGTCGTCCTCGGCACCATCGCCCGTCTCTGCGGTTTCAGCATCTTCAAGTTCCTCCGCTACATCAGCGAAGAGCTGCTCATCGTCCTCGGCACCTCCTCCTCCGAGTCGGCGCTGCCGCGGATGATGACCAAGCTGGAGAATCTCGGCTGCAAGAAGTCCGTTGTCGGCCTGGTGATCCCCACCGGCTACTCCTTCAACCTGGACGGCACCTCCATCTACCTGACCATGGCCGCGGTCTTCGTCGCCCAGGCGACCAACACCCCGCTGACGCTGACTCAGACCATCACCATCCTCGGCGTGCTGCTCCTCACCTCCAAGGGGGCTGCCGGCGTTACCGGCAGCGGCTTCGTCACCCTGGCGGCCACCTTTGCCGCCATCCCGACCATCCCGGTGGCTGGCCTGGCACTCATCCTCGGCATCGACCGTTTCATGTCCGAAGCCCGCGCCATCACCAACCTGATCGGCAACGGCGTGGCCACGGTGGTTGTCTCCAGGTGGGAGAACGAGCTCGACGTGGAGCGGATGAAGCGGGTGTTGGACGGCGACAACGAGCCCTCCGCCATCGGCGAGGCCGCCAGGGCGCTGGTCGAGCCGGAGCTGGAGGCCGTGCCGGAGTAGTCCCGGTAGCTGCTGTGCCATGGTAGATGCTGCACCAACAAGAGAAGAGGCCCCGGACGCGGCGCCTCTTCTCTTGTTATCAGGGCACTTAACAACCTCACCATAATTTTTGCTTGATTTCGGGAAGCAAAATCGGTACGTTCCCCGAACAACAGTCAATGCGAAAACGATACTACTAAACTCTCCGTGAGGGGAGGACGGAAAGCCCACGGGTCTCACCGAGACAGCCGGGTCGCCGAAAATCGCGAAATCGATAGGGGCGATCCGGCTTTTTTTTGTTTCACGCCCCGGAAAGGGGTACGGGTAAGAAGAGCAGCGCAGGCATAACCGTACCACCATGATAGACGACAATACTAAACCATCCGCGAGGATGGGACGGAAAGCCTAAGGGTCTCGCCGAGACAGCCGGGTCGCCGAAATATCGATCTTCGATACGAGCCCCCGGCATCTTTGTTTCCGGGGCGGAAAGGAATCCTATGGCACCCATTCGATCCATGGCCCGGGGCGGAGTCTTCCTCCTGTTCATCCTGGCTTCCCTCACACTCTCCGTTCCAGTCTTCGGCGGGCAGCAGCCTGAAGACAGCAAGCTGTTCATGGCCGGCTTCAACCTCTACCAGAAGAGGGATTATGCCAGTTCCACTGCAAAGCTGAACGAACTCATCACCCAGTACCCCGACACACCGTTGCGGGATCTGACCCTCTTCTGGCTCTCCCGCAGCTACTACCGCAGCGGCAACCAGCAGGACGCGGCACGCTGCTTTTCCCAACTGGTCAGAGAGTACCCCGACACTACCCTGAAAGGGCTGGTGGAGGACGAATTCCGCGGGCTGGTCGCCCGCCATGAACGGGGTGAGAAGCTGCCGACCAAGGCCGCTGTCGACAAGCAGGTTGCGTCTTTACCGCAGGATCAGTGAGAGGGCGCGGGGGCAGGTCCTGAAAAGACAGGTTCCTTTTTCAAGACCTGCCCCGCATAATTACTAAGGGACATGCTGGCTACTCGACATCGTTTCTTCCCCCACCCATCCCTCCCCCGCTGGAC
>CAYSMK010000055.1:0-25931 GCA_964432205.1 uncultured Geobacter sp.
ATGTGTAACACAAACGAGATATGCTGATTTTGCCTTCTTTTGGGCTATAGGACCGAAAAAGTATCAATCTCAGCCAAATTTCGACATAGGTACGAGAGGTAAACTCTCAATTCAGTGGTCCAGTGATATCATCCCAACAAAACCACCAACAGATCTATGGTCGCAAAACATAGATTCAAAAGATGTAAGCCGTGCATTACTTAGCGCTTATACACATGAGCTCTATTGGCAGAATGCTTTCATCTCCATGCTGGATGATCTTTCAGCCGAAACATCTCAGTGGCTAAATGAGCTTAGCCAGATCGAGCCTGAGGGGATAACATTTTATTTTAGGAGAGAAGCAGACAGGTTATTTTCTGCCTTATCCAAAGGGATTCATACAGAGTTTGTAGTTCCAAACACCATCAGTTATGATGCTGCTACGGTTATCGATCTTCTAGAATCCACATTGTGCCTTATTACTAAAATGTCAATTATTGCAAACTATATCCCAGTATCTCGGGTTAATTTGTCAAAAAAGGAAATCGTAAGGAGTCTCAATGGGATCGAAAGTGAGGTGCTCATATGAATGAACTATACGAGGAGCAGGGCCAACTCATTCTTGCCTCAGAAGAATGTCCGGACGAACTATTCGAGCGATTCCATAAATTTTCATCCTATGATGAACAAATCATCAGGAAGTTAATTGCACATGGCCCTATTTTGCTGCGCGGTGGACGAGGCAGTGGCAAAAGTGCCTTATTACTAGAAGCAAGTAAAAGGCTTAACTCCGGTGACAGTAAAGTGTTTAGTGTTTATCTCAGTTTACGATATTTACCGCTATTAAGAAGTAAGGGCGAGCAGTACGAAAATATCTTTTGTCAATTATTGATTAGCACAATTAATAAAAAACTTTTAGCGCTTGGCCTTACCTCCATTGAATTGGTCTCAAGTCCATCTGTTGGCACTGTACAACAAGAGCTAGTTTCTTTAAGTTCTAGATTGTCAAAACGGATTGTCTTGTTTTTTGATGATGCAGCCCATCTTGGTCGTGAAACTGCTCTTACTGAGTTTTTTGATATCTTTAGAACTATTTCTAGCAGTACTGTTTCATGTAAAGCAGCGATTTATCCAGGTGTAACAAAATTTGGAATCCGCTTCGATGTATTCAATGATGCAACCGTTATCGATATTACAAGAGACGAGCGCCTTGAATATTTCACGAAATTTTTTACTGACGTTATTAAAGCGAGAGCGGCTAATTTATTGACTAAAACTTCACGAGCTTTTCCAGAAGTAGACCTGCCGTATTTCCTAGGACGTTCTGTCGTTGGTAATATGCGTGCTTTTGTATTTGCTTGCAATAAACTGCATGATGTTGAAAAGATAGGATTTCCTGAATTGACTGAAATGTTGCTATCTCTTTCGGCTGACTATTACTGGCCACTCCTAGAAGAATTAACTCCTAAGCTTGGTATATATGAGGTAATGATCGAACCGAGTCGTTTAATCGCAGAAAAACTATTTAGTTTCGCCGGTCAATCAAAAGTAACATCTGTTATTATCCACAGAGACATTTTACAAAAATATGCCAAACCAATGGAAATTCTCGAATATGCAGGTTTTATATCGAGACGAGAAGCCTCCAGATCAATGAAGTCTGGAGGACGAGGTTCAAGGTTCTCACTAAATCTATGCAACCTTCTTGAGAGTTACCCTGGAAGAAGGGTCACAGCAGAAATATTTGAGAGTTGGATCACAGACAAAGTAGATCCCGCTGAGATACACGCATCTAGCAGTACTTTGGATGTCACAATGCCTGATCTGCCTGAAGATCATGACTTAACCATCTTGTCGTATGACATTGATCAGTTAAGAGTGTCGAAAGCGTATCCATACGGCCTAACCGAAAAAAGAATTGCAGTGCTTAGAGATAACGATATTAATACCGTTGGCGAACTAACTGATGCCTCGGATGAAAAATTACTCTCACTTGATACAATTGGGGAGAAATACCTTCAACGTATAAAAAATGTCGTGGGGCAAGCAGTGTGGATGTAGTCGGATCTGAATAAGGGCTATATCTTAAAATCTTTGAAAAAGAAAAAGGGGTCAGGTCTCAACAATCAACTAGTACCGTGTCAAATGTTGAGACCTGACCCTTTGTTCGTTGTTTCAAATGTTGAGACCTGACCCTTTGTTCGTTGTTTCATGATTCTTGGAATTGACATTTGCACCTTGTTCAATCAGAAACGCAGAAACATTCGGATGGCAGAAATAGCTGGATGCAGTAAGTGCAGTATCGCCGTATTTGGTCAGGGCATGAATGTCTGCTCCTGCCGTCATAAGAGTTTTGACTATTCCCAAGTTACCATGTCGTGCTGCAATAATAAGTGCCGTTTCGTCCATTGACCCTCCCCTCTGGTCAACAGCTGCACCCTCATGGAGTAAAGTTTGTATTGCTGCACTATTGCCGGATGCAGCCGCCCTCGGCAAAGTCATCGCACACGAACACAGTAGTGTAGGTAACAAACACGCCATCAAAATAAAAAGTTTCATGTTCTTCATCTTTATACTTTCCACCGGGTAGGTCGGGAGCCTTGCGGCTCCCTTCCCCCCTCAGAACCGGACGTGACAGTTTCCCGTCATCCGGCTCAAGCACTCCAAAAAGTATTTTCCCTGTCGGGATACCCGGCAGTCTGTTTCCTTATTGGCTTTTGCCCCTTCACGCCGCTATTGCTGCGGCGCATCCTGTATACCGTCGTTGCCGAACGGCTTTTCTTCTCGCAAAGTATTCATCTTCTTGCGGGTCGAAGGGATTGGCGTCATTCCTCACTTTTACATGCCGCTTGATGTGAATCTGTGACGCCCGGAGGAGTTCCACCCGGCGTTTACCATCCGGTGTTTGCTCAACCGCGCCAAAGGTCCAGGCTTTGGAGCCGCCGCGCCAATACTTGCGCGCCAGCCACATCTTCCCCTTGTCCTGGTGTCTGTTCTTGGCCCAATCCCACAGGTAGTAGTAAATCCGGTCGTCCACTGTTTTGAAGGTACTGCTCGCGACGATGTGCCGGTGAAAGTTGGCCCATCCCCGAATCATCGGGTTGAGAGTCCGGATCATATCACCGGTTTTCATGGCCGCGAACTTCCGGATTGTTTTCCTGATTTTGGTCAGAAACGCTTTGACATTGTCTCTGGCCGGTTTGATGAGCAGTTTCTCCTTGTATTTACGCGGGTTCTGCCCCAGGAAATCGAATCCATCCTCTATCCGCGTAATCCGGGTTTTTTCCGGTGACAGGGTCAAACCCCGTTCCTTGAGAAACCTTTCTACCGCCGGTTTGATCGTATCTTCGAGAAGTTCCTTCGAGTTTCCCGTGATAACGAAGTCGTCGGCGTAGCGGATGACGTTGACCTTGGTCCGGCGGGGAGTGACGGCCTTGACCGCTGTTTCCAGGCCGTCTAGGGTCATGTTTGCCAAGAGCGGGGAGATGATACCCCCTTGCGGGGTCCCAGTCATGGTTGGATAGAGGT
Organism: uncultured Geobacter sp.; assembly: GCA_964432205.1. Taxonomy (GTDB): domain Bacteria; phylum Desulfobacterota; class Desulfuromonadia; order Geobacterales; family DSM-12255; genus Geomobilibacter. The sequence continues at coordinate 3,508 of CAYSMK010000055.1, forward strand.
TGCTACCTTCAACGTATCCTGCGTTCAGCCATTGGTGGAGCATGGCGCGATCCATGGGGATATGCGCCAAGAGCCATTGGTGGCAGATTTCGTCGAAACAGGCTTTGATGTCCCCTTCGAGAATCCAGCGCGGCGAGTACCTTCTTACCAGACTGTTGTAACATTGCTGGATGGCGTCGGCGCAACTCCGATAGAGGCGAAACCCATAAGAATTGGGGTCCGCCAGGGTCTCGGCCACCGGTTGCAGAGCCTGCGCGTACAAGGCTTGCATGGCGCGGTCGTACATGGTGGGAATACTTAGGGGGCGCATCTTGCTGTTTTTCTTCGGTATATAGACCCGACGCAAGGGACGGGCTTGATAACCGCGACGGCGCAGAGTATGAACAGCTTGGATTTTCTGCTTCAGCGTGGACCAGATAACGCCGTCCACGCCGGGGGTTTTGCTGCCTTTGTTGGAAACTACCCGTTTGACGGCTAATGCTTTGCCGCTGAACGAGTGGGTTAGAAGCCATTGCAAGGCTTTTACCTTGCCGTGGCGTCCTTCCCGGACCGCCTTTGCGATACGAACTTGCAGTCTTCTTATCTCGCGGCGCACTTTCTGCCAATCAATGGCTTTCCAGTTGTCGCCCTTAGCGAAGGACGCACCAGCAAATTTTAAGGTTGCCGACATATGCTTTCCCTCCCGAAGAAGATTCTCCAAATGCTCTCGCAACGGAGCACCGGCATAGGACGTGGGCTCCCTTTCGGGCCGGGTAATGTCGGGAGCTTCTCCTTAACCCGTATCCGCCCCATTACAGGACGGCATTCGCTTCTTCCGGCCTCTTACTCCCGCACTTCCAGCAACGTGCCTTACGGTTTCGCCTGCCCCAATGTTCCGGGGCGGAAATACGGGGTTTCCACGTTCCGCGTTTCCGACAATTAAGTGGGTGAATTAGGTCCGTTCTATACGCCGGCAGCCATGTTGTCCCCGCAGGAGAACCCGTTCATCCCCTGACCGGCTGCATACCTTTTGGTTCCAAGCCTGTCAGCCTCATTTGGCTTGTGCGCCTTAACGACGTTTACGAACATTTACTTGCGTTGACCATATCACCCGGAACCCTAGCCCTCACCCAGGTTTGAGGCTTCCAGGAGGGCGACGTTCTCGCGTCTGTCGCCCCTCCCGCCAACAGCAGCGGGATTCGGTACATTGTCAGGAGGGCTTCGCACCAACATGGCTGCACCATGACAGCACGCCTCCCTAGGATACCCGCGGGGGAACGCGGGGTCTGGTCAGAGTCTTACGGGGCTCAGCCAGACAGTCATCAACGCGACATCGTGTCGCGAAACGGGACCGCACTTGACCTGCCGGGCAGCCTTATCGCCCGGACACGGTCCAAGTGCAAATTGGAACATCATTTCCCCTCAAATGTGAATATGTGAAGGGCGTCCCCAAAGGTCTCCCCCAAAGGTCTCCCCCATCCGGGCTTCCTTAGCTGTTCATACACATATTCTTGCAGCTGTGTTGATTGCTTCTTGCTCCATTGGGGCAGCTGGATAACCTATAGTTATGCACTCGTGCAAATACTTTTGAAGGAATAGCAAGAATCCGTTAAGTCTCTCATATTGGGCTGTATGAACAAACTCATGTACAATAAGCTGTCGGTTGTTCCAGCAATCAGACCGAATATAGATGCCATATCGCAGCGTAAGGCCACCGGTTGATGGAGTTATCAGCTGTGTAGCTACTGCCGCCGCATGAAGAGCTGGATGATTAGGCATCGGAATCTGATTCACATCCAGAAGTCGTATTCGCTCTGGTTGAATAACTCCCGCATTGTGAGCATCAGCCATCTGTGCTTTGGTTAACTCAACTCCGTCACGAATAATCAGCTGCTCTTGTTCCTCAGCCCACTGGCAAGCTAACGGCAACAATAGCTCAAACTGTTCTGGTGAAAACATAGAATCATCCTCTCAAATGTTTGCTGACCACTTAAATTCAGTCAGGTATAACTTCTCAAAGAATAGGGTACCGTATTTTGTGCATTGGCTACCTATATTGCTTTGTTTAAGTCGATTTCGAAACCAGCGGCTTTAAGTTCCCTAGCCAACCTAATTTTCCATCCTTCTCCCTGGTCCATCTTCTCATAAACTAATCCAAAAATGTCAGACGGAAGCTCAACGTCACCTTTTGTTAGTACAAGTGTTTTCTCCCTACCGAGTTTTGCAACAAAGTAACCGAGCTCCAAAATAACATTTTGACGAGCACGAAATGATGTTTCTTCTTCTTTATGTACAGAAAAACCTTTATCGTCAGGAGTCATTAGGATCACAGCATATCCTGCTCGTTCAGCAAACACCTCGAACTTTTCTAATACAGTCATTCCCTTGTTTATTTGTTCTTGAAGTATCACAGGCTCGACCCCCAGCCTCTCAAGGTATCTCGCTACAGCTTGCTTAGGACCTTCATCATGTCCATGAACAAGAAATACGGAATTGATTTTTGGCAACCCGGCTTCCATATTGTTATTTTCGAATCTTTCTACAATAAAGACTCCTTCTGTACCAATTTCCGATTTCCACCTACCAGTCATACGATTTTCGGATTCAAGGCTGCCTAGTGCATGCACTTTCCCAAGGACTAAACCGTGCGGATTTCGTCCAGGATCAAATGTGAAAGCTAGATTATCACTCACTTCCCCTATAATAGAGTATTCGTAATAGCCCATTGCTGGTTCGTTTATTTTTGCAATTCCGTAAATTCTATTGCCATCTTGCTTTATATCTAGAGAAACACCACCGGTGTTTGTACCTTTAAGCTCACCTGTCCAGTATCCGGAGATATTTATATCTTTCATTTGACCTCCTCTTGAATTCAACTCGTAAATGAGCAGTTAGAGCATGGTTTATACATTTATAAACAAGTTTATACATCTATAAACCATGCTGGTTTATATTATTACAAACTTTGCCTGATATTCTGGGTTATCCCTGGTTTCCAATACTATAAACTTTTCGTATTTGTGCCATCAGAATTATCCTACGCAATACTCCCCTGTTCCAATTCCAGCTTGTTAAAAAACGGCTTCCTAAATGCCATTCCCAAAACCACCCATCCAACTCATCAGACCACGATATTAAAGCCCTATAAATAATAAACTCTACGCCAAAGCAACATACCAGCAATTCCGCTATGTTGCCACACAAAAGAACCACAAAAGGAGCAAAATGAGGCATCGCAAAAGCCAATCTCCTCTCTTCCCTGCTGCTCGTCGCTCCACACCCTTCCTGGAAAACAACGAGGCCTCCCGGAAGTTATCCGGGAGGCCTCGTTGTTTTCACTCCAACCACTCAAAATGACTAACCTTCTGATGGCTGGAGATTAGTCAATGCAAAAGCCCCCACCAAGAACCATGAGGAAGAATAGGTATCAGGGCTACACATTTGGGAAAAACAGATGTGGCAGGGAGGAATGTAGATTATCGGCACTCAATCACCGACAACAGTGTCCGGTCAGGTTCTTGTTTCGTCCTATAAGACGGAATGCCGTAGCCGTGGCTAACGTCGGTCATTCGCCGGTTTTCTGAAAGATGAGCCGGGCTGTCGGATTCTTTCCCTCCGGTAGCTCCTCGCTTACCAGTATCCGCCCGGGATAGGCCGCGAACAGCGCTGCCAGCTCCCCCGGCTGCAAAAGGTAACGGGGATCGTGGGGAATGATGGCGCCGGGACCGGCCATGATCGTGTCAACCAGCATTACCCCCCCCGGCGATAATGCTGCCACGCACTTCTCGAAGAGATCCCGCAGCAGAAAATTGATGTTCAGGATCAGGTCGTAACGGCCGGGAATGACAATCCCCTCCAGGTCGGCATCGATCCAGTCAACCGTCACCCCTTCGGCTTCTGCCCGTCGCTTCGCCTTTGCCAGGGCCTCCTCCGCAATATCCACGCCGGTCACGCTAAAGCCCTGGCTGGCCAGAAAGATGCTGTTCCGCCCCTCCCCGCAGGCCAGATCGAGCGCCCTTCGGCCCGGACAGTGACCGACAATCAGCGGCAGACTCTCCACCAGGAACTTCGACGGCCGTTCCCCCATCAGGTACTCTTCAGTGCGATACCGCTCGTTCCAGCGCTGACGGTCTGACTCCATTCCCTTCGATTCTCCGCTCTCGAACTCCGTGTAGTTACGGCAACAGACCGTGCTTGCCGAGGAGCACACGCAGGGCGTGCTGAACCACCGGCTTGGTCAGGTAGTCATCGCACGCCCCCAGCAACCCCTCAAGCATGTCGTCAGGTGAACTGCTCGCCGTAATCATGAAGACAATCGTCTTCCCCCCCCCGGCCTCGTCCTCAAGGGTACGGATGGTCCTGAGCACCTCGTGGCCGCTCAACCTGGGCATGGTAATATCCAGACAGACCAGGTCGAACGGATTCCCCTGATCCAATGCCCCTGCAAACAACTGCACGGCACGTTCACCGTCTTCCGCACACTCGACCCGGGCGAGACCTTCAAATGCTACGGCCAGGAGTTCGCGTGACATTTCACAATCATCGGCTATCAGCACCTTCATGCGGCTGCCCCTTTATCTGTTGCGTATTTGCCAAGTTTCTGCTGCTGCACGAATGCGTCCTCGATATCCTGCGCCTTGACCGATAGATCCGTGAGGCCAAGAAAGCGCAGCCCGGAGTCGATGGTGTTCTCGATGATCGACATGGGACCTTTCCGTTCTTCCCTGATCGTCTCGCTGTAACTGCCGAGGGTAATGGTAACGCCGTCGTAGAGCATCTTCCTGACGTTGATCTTGGGGTTGGTTGCCTCGTGCTGCCGCGATCTGACCTCCTGGGTCCGACTGTTAATGGCCGCGCGGGCGGCATGGAACTCCTTGAGATCGGCGGCACTCTTCTGGGTGGCGTTGAACCGGGCGATCACCTCCTTCAGCTCATTGAACAGGCGGGTGATCTCCTCCTGATCGCCGTAGTGGACACCAACCATGATGTGGGTACGGAGAGACGAGACAGCGCCCAGTGAGCCTGCGTCCACGCCGGCCAGAGCAACACACTCCCCTCCCGCCATGCCGCGCTTGCCGACGCGAACAGCCCCCAGGGTTCTGATCTGGCAGTTGCGAATCTCGGTATCCACGAGCAGATCGCCGGTAACGTCGATCGTCGTTTCATAGACGAAATTCGCGGCCATCGACCCACCGCAGCGGATCACCCCTTTGCCCTGACCGTTCATCCCGCAGAAGGAGACGTTCCCCCCCGACTCTATCAGGCAGGCCTCAATATTGCCATGGACCTTGACCCCTTTGGTTGCCTTCACGGTAAAGCCGTCCAGGACATCGCCGCGAATCTCGACAAAACCGTTGAACTCGATGTTGCCGACCTTGAAGTCCACATCCCCTTTTACCAGATAGGTCTCTTCAACGGAGATATCCGCACCCTGGCAGTAGACGCGTCCCGCCGCGGTGGCGTATATCGTGCCGTCTTCTTCATCGCACCGTACATTCGACCCGAGTCTGAGATCCAGGGCTTTCCCCGACTGGGACGGAATGGTATGCCCGCGGATGGTACGACCGGCTGTCCCTTCGCCCGGCGGAAGGACGCGGGCGATCAGGTCCCCCTCATTGACATTGATGAATTCCTGCACATGACGCATATCGACAATCGCCGTGTCGTCGCTGCCGCTTGCCTCGTCAGCAGGGTCTTCGGCAACCTCAAGAACAATCTTTCCATCCTCGCCGGGAGACATCGACTCTCCCTTGGCAAGGAGCAACCCGGCGACACCATTCTTCGAAGCTGCCGAATCGAGGAGCGCGGCTACTCCCTCCTCAATCACCCCCTCGCGGATTCTCACCTGGGAAAGGTACTCTTCCAATTCGGCGGCGGCGAGAGGCTTCCCATCCTCGTTCGACGTGTAGGTGCAAAGACATGCCAGTTCGTCCGCTGCGAGCTCCAGCACGAGCGTATAGCCCAGGCGCTTGAACTCGACACGTTCAATCTTTTCCTCTCCCTTGATAAAAGAGTTTTCCGCCATGGACCGGCCTCACCCGCTTCAGCCCGATTTTAAAACATCGTACCAATAGTATCGGTCTAATGGCTATTTTCTCAATGACCCGTTAAAAAAAAGTTTAAAGGGTCAGAGTAGCCCGAAGATCTCGTCGTGGCGGTCGATCCGTGCGCCGGAGGGAAGGTCGGCCTTGTAGGCGACAAAAGGCACTCCGGCCGCGGTTGCAGCCTGGTGGTCGACGGCGGAATCGCCGATGAAGAGAGCCTCGGCAGGCGTGATGCCGTAATGGTCCAGCACCTTGAAGAGCGGCTCCGGGTGGGGTTTGGGGTTGGCGACCATGCTGGCGGTCATGATGCAGCTGAAGTAGCGGGTAAGGCCGAAGGTCTCGAGAACGGCGTCCACGGACGTGGAGCGATTGGTGCAAACCGCCAGATGGTAGCTCTCCTGCAGCCGGTCCAGGGCCTCCGTGAAACCATCTTCCATGACCATCAACGGTACCAGTTCGAGATAATCCACGGTGCCGGCAAAGCGGACCGCCTCCTGAAAGTCGGCAGGGACGGGGAAAAAGTGGGCCAGTACCTCCCGGTTGGCGTAGGTATGAAGAATGCGCGACGTTTCCCGGTCATGCCGCTCCAACTGCCGCCCCATGTGGCTCATTATCCGCTCGTAGAAGGCAAAATTCGCCTCAAAGGAATCGAACATCACCCCGTCGCAGTCGTAGATTACCGCCTTGTACCTGCCGTTGGTGCCCATTGTTTAATCGCTCCCGCGTTCATTGCTGGTCGTTTCCGCTTCCGGGTCCCCGGCCGGTCTTTTCCAGATACTCCTCCCACTCGACCGGGAGCAGATATTTCTTTCTGTTGTTGCACTCCTTGCAGGCTGGGACCACGTTACCCCGCGTGCTCCTGCCGCCGCGGATGATCGGAACGATATGGTCCATGGTCAACTCCTCCGGCGGGAAGGAATCACCGCACCAGTGACAGACACCTCTGCCTACGCGGTTCTTCCACCACTGGCTTCTGCGGAGTTCCCGGGCCTTGTCCTTCTCCCGCCGAACCTCCTGTTCGGGGATGTCGCTGATGAAGTAGTCCATGGAAACCTGTCAAGGTGCACTGCACGAGAGGAACGACCTAAAGGGTCAGCAGGCCCGTCGAGCACCGAGCGTTACTATCGCCTTTCTGGCCAGTTCGTCGCACCGTTCGTTCTCCTGATGGCCGGCATGCCCCCTTACCCACTCCCAGCGGATCGTGTGCACCTTGGCCAGTTCGGCCAACCGTTCCCACAGGTCCCGGTTGAGCACCGGCTCTTTCCTGCTGTTCACCCACCCCTTTCTGACCCAGCCGGAGAGCCACTCGGTCATCCCCTTGACCAGATACTGGGAATCGGTGGTGAGCACTACGTGACAGGGACGGGTCAGGGTTGCCAGGGCGGTAATGGCGGCGGTAAGTTCCATCCGGTTGTTGGTAGTCTGCGCCTCGGCACCGGAAAGCTCTTTTTCGCGCCCCTGGTAGCGAAGGATGCACCCCCAGCCACCGGGGCCGGGATTGCCGCTGCAGGCTCCGTCGCAGAAGATCTCTATCACGTTCTTGCTAACATTCTCCGACATACGCCCCCTCTTTCTTCAGCAGTTCGGCAATGGCCGCCATGACCCGGTCTACGATGAGCTGATGGGTCTCCTTGACGTCAGGCTGCTGGTAAAGGTCGGTGAAGTCCAGCGGAGCGCCGAAGACCACCAGGCCGTTCTGGCGAAGGCCGGGAAACTTCCAGTGGTTGAGGCCAACCAGAGCAGTCGGGATTACGGTCGGCCGGGTATCGTAAATGATCTTGCCAACCCCGCGGTTCCCCTTCCCCAGACGCCCGTCACGGTGACGGGTTCCCTCCGGAAAGAGCATCACCCGCTGGTCAACGAGCAGTTCGTTAATGACCTTGCCGGCACGGAGATCGCGGCCGCGCCGCACCGGAAACGCCCCCCACGAACTATAAAGCCATCGCTGAAAGGGCTTTCGGAAGAGCTCTTCCTTGGCCGGTGCCCAAAGCATGCTCAGCGGGAAAAGCCGGACAACGGCCCAGGGGAGGAAGATCGTCTCATAGGCGGAGATATGATTGGCAGCCAGGAGAACACCGCCATGCCGGGGGATATGCCCCCCCCCTTTACTCCGGAAATTGTTCAGGATCGACGCATAAATACCGATCACGTGGGCCGAAAAAGTGACCCACAAAAGACGTGGCAATGATCTGTTCACAGTGGGGTATCTCGCTTCAGGTAAAATTCAGGCTGCAGATAGTTCGTCAAGCCCATACTGTTCCGGCAGGGTGAAATAAAAGGTTGCGCCGCTCCCGGCTGCACTTTCGGCCCAAACCCGGCCGCCGTGGCGCTCCACGATTCTGTAGACGGTGGCCAGCCCTACCCCGGTGCCGGGGAATTCCCTGGCGTTGTGGAGCCGGACAAAGGGCTTGAACAGTTCGACTGCCCGGGCCATGTCGAAGCCGGTGCCGTTATCCCGGACAAAGTATGCCTCACCGAGCGGGGTTTGGGCAAGACCGAAACTGATCCTGGCCTCACGACATTTACCGGTGTATTTCCAGGCATTGCCCAGCAGGTTCTCCAGCAGAACCCGGAGTAGACGCGGGTCACCTACGGCCGTGATGCACGGGGCGATCTCCACGTCAATGTTACGCTCCGGCGCCATCAGACGCAGATCGGCAGAAATTTCCTCGACCAGTTGAGACAGATCGACGGTCGCCACAACCATCTCGCTCCTGGAAACATGCGTAAGTATCTGCAGCGCCTCGATCAGTTCTTCCATGCGCCGGCTTCCGTCACAGATGGTCTGGATGAAGTAGGCAGCCGTCTCGTCCCCCTCGATGCGACATTCGTCACGAAGTGCCTGGGCAGCAGTATAGATTATGGTCAGGGGCTTGCGCAGATCATGGGTAATGGAGTAGCTGAACGATTCCAGCTCACGGTTGGCCGCCTCCAGGTCCGTCGCCTTCCGGGCCAGGTCCTCGTTCAGGTCGCGGATGGCCGTTTCCGCCATCTTCCGTTCGGTGATGTCAACCACCACGCAGACGATACCGGCAACTGCCCCCTCGCTATCGACATAGGTAGCCTTCTTGAAGATCGCATCCCGCAGCTCCCCGTTGCCGCAGAAGAGAACGCTTTCATAGGTCTGCACTCCGGGATTTTGCAGGATCTGCCGGTCAGTCAGATCATATATCTCGGCAAGATCGGCGGGCAGTAAATCGTGCACCCGGCGCCCGACCACCCTGGATCGGGATAGACCGGTGGACTCCTCGAAAGCCTGGTTGCACCCGAGAAAGGCGAAACTGGCGTCCTTGTAAAATACCGGATAGGGGATGGTGTCGATGAGGGTCTGCAGGAACTGGGCATGGTGCTTGAGCGCTTCTTCTGCCTGGACATGGCGGGAGATATCCCGGACGACCTCGATGCCGGCAATGATCTTGCCGTTCCCGTCTCTCAGGGGAGAAGCGGTGATCTCGATATGACTCCCCCCCCGTTCCGTCGTCAGCGACTTGACCAGCTTGTGGACCCTGCCGTCCGCAAACGCCTGCACGACAGGACATTCCGGACAGGGGGATTCGCGCCGGTCATAGACCCGGTAACAGAACTCTCCGGCAAATTCGCCACCCACCAGTTCCCTATGCACCTGGTTCTGGTAAAGGACCTTCATCTGCAGGTCCTGAATGCTGATGCCATCACCGATGGCAGCAATGATGGCGCTGCTCTTGGCCTTTTCCTCCGCAGCCATGGTGAGCGCCGCTGCCAGTTTCGCTTCCAGGCGGTCACGCTGCCCGATGATCAGACAGACACAGGCCGTAAAGACGGCCAGGAAGAAGGAAAAGAGCGACCTCAGCCAGAGTTCGTGGCCGGGTGGCGAGACGAGTTGCGCGACCAGGTTCGTCTCACGAAATACCAGTGCATCGACAATGGCATCCAAGCACCAGAAAAAAATGACACAGGCGACACCGAAGAGAATAATATGGCGCTGTTGGAATTTGGGCATGCAAACACTCGTGGGTAGTTGACCAAATAGCCGTACAACCTTACTTAAGAAGCAAAAAAGTTGCAACGGTTTTGCACGGCACTCCGGTCAGGAAACGCCTCATGGTGCCCCGTGCCCCATATCGACCCCCGCTATCGCAGCCCTGCATGTTGGACAATGGCCGTTCGTCAGCCTGTTGCTCGCGACCGCGAACCCGTGACGTTCTATAATGAGCTCACTGCAGGCCGGGCAACGGGTATGCTCCCCCTCACCACCCGGCGTGTTGCCTTCGTAGACGTACCGCAGGCCGGCCTGGCGGCCGATCTCCCGTGCCCGGTGCAGGGTGCTGACCGGTGTGGGGGGACGATCCAGGAGCCGGTAGGTGGGAAAGAAGCGGCTGACATGCCATGGCGTATCAATGCCGAGCTCCCGGACGATGAAGGCCGTCAGTTCCTGGAGTTGGGCCGCATCGTCGTTGAGGCCGGGAATGAGGAGCGTAGTGATCTCCACCCATATCCCCAACCGCCGGTATGACCGGATGGTGGCAAGCACCTCGGCCAGGCGGGCACCCACCACCTCGCGGTAGAACTGCTCGGAAAACCCTTTCAGATCGATATTGGCTCCGTCCAGATAAGGGGCAATGGCAGCCAGGGCCTCATCGGTGATATAGCCGTTGGTGACGAAAATGTTCTTCAGCCCCCGTTCGTGAGCCAGTACGGCGATATCACAGGCATATTCCAAAAAGATGGTCGGTTCGGTGTAGGTATTGGATATGGAACTGCAGCCGGCGGCCACAGCCCGTTCCACCACCCGCTCCGGCGGAAGTTCGGGGAGATCATGGCGGAGAAGCTCACCGGCACACTGGGAAATCGAGTAGTTCTGGCAGTGGAGGCAACGGAAATTGCATCCTGGCGTGGCAATGGAGTAGGACCGGCTGCCGGGCTGAAAGTGAAAAAGCGGCTTTTTCTCAACCGGATCGACATGCTCTGCAACCACGTGCCCATAGCTATGGGTATACAGGGTACCGTCACGGTTTTCCCGTACCGCGCAGATCCCCCGGCCACCGGGGACGATTCGGCAGTGATGCCGGCAAAGTCGGCAGAGTACAACCCGGTCCGCACATTTTTCATAGAAACGAGCCTCTCGCATACGTACCTCCCTCTCGCTACCAGTCCATCCAGATGCCGGCGGACAGATACTGTTCGGTCACCGAAAATAGCTCCCCCGCGGTCGGTCTGCCATAGTACTGCTCCAGAGCGAGGCGCCAGGTTCGTCCTCCGGAGACCAGCATCAGCCCGAGTTGCAGGGTCACATCTGTCCGCCAGGCACGCTCTTCCATGGTCGTCAGATCCAGCGCCGAGTACCAGCTGACATTCCCTTGCAGCAATACCGGCCTACCCCGGTATTCCATCCCTCCCTGCAGGCGCCAGGGCGCCATCAGCTCTCGATTGCCCAGTCCGTATCCATACCCCGCATCACCGTAAAGACGCAGACGCGGCAACGGCTCCCAGCTGATGCCGCCACCCAGTTCTTCGCGGGTATAGCCGATCCGCTTCCTGCCGGTCCTCTCCTGGTACTCGTCACCCAGATGACTGGAACGGTGGAACCAGCCAATCCTGGCAGCCAGCCCCGGCTGCAATGCAGAGCTCCACTGGAGGCCGTAATTCCCGTTCCAGCCGATACTGTCCATGGCATTGCCCATGTCGAACAGGCTGTCATAGGCACCGATCACTCCGACCTGCCATGCCCTTCCCGGCTTCTCGATGGAGGTGGCCCGAAAGACACCGAACACCCCTCCCACCTTGACGTTGAGCCGGTCGCTGCTGGCATCGGGAATAGCGCTCTTGACATACCACATCCGCTGGGTACCAAAGCCAGGACGGTGGGGATCGGCAAGATAGGGATCATACAGATCGTCAGGGGGAAAAAGTTGGCCGGTGCAATCCTCGCCGCAACTCACTGCGGGAACAGTCCATTTGTCAACAGGCAGAGGAGATGCCGGTTCCGCCCCAAAGGAACTGCCCATGAAAAATACGGACGCGGTGACGACCACCACTAAGTATGCTGCCGGTCGGGCCATGCTCACCTGCTTTCACGGATGATCGTGGTGCAATTGCCTCCAAGTTTAATCGCTTGCGGAGATATTTCCAGTCAGGATAAAGGCATGACCAGGATCAGGCCCGTAGAGGCGGTCCATGAATCGATCCTGAGATGAATGCCGGCATGACAATCGGGGAAGGAGGGGTATGGTCAGAACATGAAGCGGCGCATCCGGATGCTCAGCAGAATCCCTATCCCGATCATGGAGGTGACCATTGAGGTGCCGCCATAGGAAAAAAATGGGAGCGGTACTCCCACCACCGGGAAGAGGCCGATGACCATGCCGACATTGATGACGATGTGCCAACAGAGCATGGCTGTGACCCCAACGGCCAGAAGGCTCCCGAAACGGTCATTGCAGCGGTCGGCAATGGCCAGGCCCCAGAGAATCAGAAGAAAATAGAGGACGAGAAGCACCAGACAGCCGATGAATCCCCACTCCTCGGAAAAAACCGAGAAGGCGAAATCGGTATGCTGCTCGGGAAGAAAGCGGAGCTGCGATTGGGTCCCATGCAGAAAGCCCTTACCCGTAAGTCCACCTGAACCAACGGCGATCTTGCTCTGGATCAGGTGATAGCCGCTTCTCAGGGGATCCCGCTCCGGGTTGAGAAAATTGAGAATCCGGTTTTTCTGGTATTCCCGCAGATAGAACTGCCACCCCAGATAACCAAGCGGGACCGTTGCCAGCACGAGATAGGCGAAGGTTGACCAGCGGACCCCCACCGCCAGCATGATGGACCCTGCTACCAGCAGCACCATGATGGCAGTCCCCAGATCAGGCTGCTTCATGATGAGCAGGGCGGGAAGGCCGAGTATCAGGAGGGGCACGGCCAGTTCCGACAGCCTCAGCCCGTCCGCATAGGGCCGTCGCGCGAAGTACCGCGCAAAGGTCACGATAATGACGATCTTCATCGGTTCGGACGGCTGGAGGGTGAAGAGTCCCAGGTTGAGCCAGCGCGTGGCCCCCATGGAGGTCTTGCCGACCGCCAGAACCAGTACGAGCAGCACCAGCACGCCGCCATACAGCCAGTACGCCAGATCTTCCAGCAGGTGGTAGTCGATACTGCAGGAAAGCACTGCCAGCATCATGCCGGCAGAGACCCAGTAAATCTGCTTCACGGCGTACGGCGTGCCGACAACCTTGTACGAGGCCGAAGCACTGTAGATGTTCATCACGCCAACTGCCGCAATGAGCAGAATCATGATGAGGAGCTTCCAGTCAAAGTTGGTCAGCAGCCTGCGGTCGATCATGGTTGCTCCCCCTGGCTCTCTTCAGCGGGCTGATCGCCATCCGCATCGTCACCGTCGACACCAGCGCCACGACCCGGCTTCTTGATAACCCCCTTGGACTCGAAATAGTGACGCAGGATGCTCCCTGCCACCGGCGCCGCAGTTCCGCCGCCGTGCTCACCATGTTCGACCACCACGGCCACGGCCACTTCCGGCTTGTCATAGGGGGCAAAGGCGACAAAAAGGGCGTGGTCCCGGTATTGATACGGGATATCACCCTTGCTGTCGCGCATCTTGACCACCTGGGAGGTACCGGTCTTGCCGGCAACCTTCACCTCGTAGAGCCGCGCCCCCGCGCCGGTCCCCCGAGACTCGTTGACCACGGCCAGGAGCCCTTCCTTGACCAGACGGAACTGCTCGGCATTGAACTGCGTCCGGCGCAACACCTCGGGGGCAAATTCCTTGATGGTCTTGCCGTCCCGATCGACGATCTTCTTCACCAGGTGGGGGCGGTACACGGTTCCCTCGTTGGCCACCGTGGCGATCATGGATGCCAGCTGGATGGGAGTGGTCAGCACATACCCCTGGCCGATGGATACCGGCAGCGTCTCCCCCTTGTACCATTTCTTGCCGAACCGTTTCTCCTTCCAGGCCGCAGTGGGTATAAGACCGCTCTTCTCGTTTTCCAGACCGACTCCCAGCGTTTCGCCCAGACCGAACTGCCGGGCATAGACCGCGATTTTGTCCACCCCGAGCCGCTCCCCGAGCTGATAGAAGTAGACGTCGCATGACTCCTTCAGCGCCCGCTTGAGATCCACCTTGCCGTGTCCCTTTTTTTCCCAGCAACGGAAGGTATTTTTCCCCAAGGTGTACTCACCCGAACAGTTCACGCTGGTATGCTCGTCGATCAGACCTTCGGCCAGACCGGCCAGAGCGGTAACGATCTTGAAGGTGGAACCGGGCGGATACTGGCCCTTCAGCGCCTTATTCTCCAGCGGATGACGCTTGTCCTCCAGGTACTCCTTCCAGGTATCCACCGGCATCCGGCCGGTAAACAGGGCAGGGTCAAAGGTGGGATTGCTGGCAAAGGCGAGGATCTCGCCGCTATGCACGTCCATCACCACAGCCGCTGCCGCCTTATCACCCAGGGCCTTTTCGGTCGTTTTCTGCAACCCCTCGTCGATGGTCAGCATGATACTGTGGCCGACCGTCGGCGCCGTCTCGCTGATGGTGCGCAGGAAACGGCCGCGGGCGTCAACCTCGATCTGCCGGCCACCGTCGTCGCCGTGCAGATAGGACTCCCAACTCCGCTCGATGCCGCTCTTGCCGACATAGTCACCGGGATTGTACTCGCCGAATTCCGTGTTTCCCAGTTCGGCCTCGGTGATTTCGCCCAGATAGCCGAACAGGTGGGCCGCCAGGGTGCCGTTCGGGTATTGGCGGATCGGTTTCATCTCGATATCGACCCCAGGGAGCCAGAGACTGTTCTCCTCGAAAAACTCCAGTTGGTCCCGGGTTAGGCCGGCAGCAACGATGATCGGGAAATACTTGGCCCTCCCCTTCCCCTTTTCCCACTTTTCCTGCAGTTCGCGTCGGTCAAGCCCGAGAATTGTGGCCAGCTTCTCCAGCAGGGCATCCTTGTCCCGCACGTCCTGGGGAATGAGCGCCAGGCTGAACGATGGGGAATTGTCCACCAGCACCTTACCGTTGCGGTCCAGCAGGACACCCCGTGATGAAGCCACCGGCACGAAACGGAGCCGGTTGTTCTCCGACATGGTCTTCAATTTTTCGGACTGGACGACCTGCAGGTACCAGAGGCGGCTCAGCAGGAACAGGAACAGGAACGCCACGCCGATGGAGATGAAGAAAATCCGCTGGCGAGGGGCGGCAACCCGTATGTAGCTCTGCTCCGGCATCACTCCACCTCCTGCAGACGAAAGGACGTAGCCGTGGTTATGAGCGAAGCAACAAGGGCGCTTACCAATGCCTGGGGAATGAGGGCGGCCAGCAGCGTCGGGAAAATACCGCCCGCTGCCGAGAAGAGCAGCAGGAGCAGCAGACTGAGCACACCATGCGCCAGGGTTGCCAGGAATGCAACCACCACCATGAGCGTGCTGCTGTCCGTGTAGAGCTGATCGCGCAGGAGCCGGAGCACAAGGTAGATGACCAGAAACGAGAAGCCGCTCAACCCCAGGTAGATACCGCTGAAGGTATCGAGCAGGAGTCCCTGGCAGAAGGCCAGCAGTGTGCCGACCAGGCCGACCTCCTCCTTGACGCCGAGGTACACCACCAGCAACAGCAGGAGGTTGGGCACGAACGGCTCGCGCAGGAAGTACGGCAGGACGGTCACCTGAAGGATGAGGAGCAGGAACATCAGCAGGGTTATGAAAAGTGTCCTGAGCATGACTTTCGGTCAGTTTCCCACCGGCAACAGGGCAGCGAACTGCGGCAGGGTCAACAGTTCGGCAAACTCACGGATGCGGATAACCGCCCCGTCCAGTTCCGCCGGTTCACCATAGCCATAGCTGCAGCCGATGGTCTGCACTCCGGCAGCCACCCCGGCCGCCACGTCGTTGATGCTGTCACCCACCATGATCGTTTCATCCGCCCGGCAGCCGCAGGCGCGCATGACATGCCTGAGCGGTTCCGGCGAGGGCTTGCGGGCCGGTAGGGAGTCGGCACCGTAGATGCCTTTGAAAAAGCCGTCGAGGTGAAGCAGTTCCAGTACCTTGCGGCAGAGGAGTTCGTTCTTGTTGGAGACAACGACGCTGGTGAAACCGCGGGTCGAGAGGAGTTCGAGGGTCTCCCGGACCCCGGGATACAGAGCGGTCCGGTCGGCGATATGCTCCTCATTGTACGCAAGGAAGAGCGCCAGTCCCTGTTCGACCTCGGCCGGTCGCGCAGCCGGGAGTGCCCGCTCCACCAGGTTCCTGGCCCCCTGCCCCACCATGCCGCGCACCGCAGTGCGATCGATGGGGTCGAGGCCGAAGGCGGACCGCATGCTGTTCACCGCCTCGGTCAGGTCGTCCAGGGAGTCGATGAGGGTCCCGTCCAGATCGAATATGATGAGTTTGATAGTTGACATCGGCGTATCCAAAAACTGAGGGGCAATTTAAGAATTGCCCCTGCCATTGATTGCCGTTATTGGCCGACTACGCGGTTACAAAACATCAAAATCGTATATAACGCAGAGACGCAGAGGCGCAGAGAAAAAACGAAACGAAATCTGTTGAAATCCGGGGGGGCCGCATCCCTGTTCTCACCTGGGGACAGGGTTTTGACTCTCTCTGCGGCTCTGCGTCTCCGCGTTAAACCGCTTGTTTTGGTTATTTCTTGCTATTCCCACTCGATGGTGGCAGGTGGTTTACTGGATATGTCGTACACCACCCGGTTCACCCCCTTCACCTCGTTGATGATCCGGCTGCTGATGCGGGCCATGTCCTCATAGGGAAGCGGATACCAGCCGGCGGTCATGAAATCCCTGGTTTCAACCGCCCGCAGGGCAACGACGTACTCGTACGTCCGGCCATCGCCCATGACCCCGACGCTCTTCACCGGCAGGAACACGGCAAAGGCCTGGCTGATCTTGTCGTAGTGGCCGGCGGCATACAGCTCCTCGATGTAGATGGCGTCCGCCTGGCGCAGAATGTCGGCATACTCCTTGGTGACCGCGCCGAGGATCCGCACCCCCAGACCGGGACCGGGGAAGGGATGACGCCAGACCATCTGGTGCGGCAGTCCCATCTCTTCGCCGATGGCCCGCACCTCGTCCTTGAACAGCTCCCTGAGCGGCTCCAAGAGCTGCAGCTTCATATGCTCCGGAAGGCCGCCGACATTATGGTGGCTCTTGATGTTGTGTGCCTTGCCGGTCTTGGCCCCGGCCGACTCGATCACGTCGGGATAGATGGTCCCCTGGGCCAGCCACCGGGCATCGGTCAGTTTCAGCGACTCTTCCTCGAAGATCTCGACGAACAGGGTGCCGATGATCTTCCGCTTCCGCTCCGGGTCGCTGACCCCGGCCAGGGACGAGAGAAAACGCTCCTCGGCATCGACCCGGATCACCTTTACCCCCAGGTTTTCGGCAAAGGTGGCCATCACCTGATCGCCCTCACCGAGCCGAAGCAGGCCATTGTCCACGAAGACGCAGGTAAGCTGGTTACCGATGGCCCGATGGATCAGGGCCGCTGCCACCGAGGAATCGACCCCGCCGGAAAGGCCGAGGATCACCCGCTCGCTCCCGACCTGCCTGCGGATGCGCGCCACGGCATCCTCGATGATATGGCCCGGAGTCCATTGGCCGGTACAGCCGCAGATCTTGCGGACAAAGGTATCGATGAGAAGCTCTCCGCGCGGCGTGTGGTTCACCTCGGGGTGGAACTGCACCCCGTAGAGGCGACGGCCGACATCCTGGATGGCGCAGACCGGGGCGTTGGCCGTCTCGGCCACCACCTCGAACCCTGCCGGCACCCGGGAGACATGGTCGCCATGGCTCATCCAGACCGGGCTCTTCCCCTCGACAAAGAACCCGTCAAAGAGCGGGCCCGGCTTGCCCGCGGCATGCAGGTCGGCGTGGCCGAACTCCCTTTTGCCGGCCGGCACCACTTCGCCGCCGAAGTGACGACTCATCAGCTGCATACCGTAGCAGATCCCCAGGATCGGCACCCCCAGATCGAAGAGATCTTCGGTCACCGCCGGCGCCTCCGGCTCGTAGACCGATTTGGGTCCGCCGGAAAGGATGATGCCGGTCGGGGCAAAGGCGCGGATCGCCGCCAGGTCGAGGTCAAACGGATGCAGCTCGCAGTAGACATGCGCCTCGCGCACCCGCCGGGCGATGAGCTGGGTGTACTGGGAGCCGAAGTCGAGGATCAGAATCTTTTCACTGTGGATGTCAGTTGACATGAAAACTCCGGGAAAACCCACCACGGAGACACAGAGGCACGGAGAAAGACGAGAGAAAATTAAAATCTTTCCGGGGAAAAGCAAAGACAAAACCGGCAATCCAGTTCATCTGGTTACCCATAACGTCTCTGCTTTCTCTCGTTGCTTGTCTCTTGATTCTCTCCATGCCTCCGTGTCTCCGTGGTGGGTTGTATGCTGTTAGTTACCGCCGACGCGGTAGTTGGGTGCTTCCTTGGTAATGGTCACATCATGGACGTGGGACTCTTTCAACCCGGCACCGGTGATCTTGATGAAGCGTCCCTGCTGCTGCAGTTCCGTGATGGTCGGACAGCCGGTGTACCCCATGCCCGCCTTCAAACCGCCGATCAACTGGTGGATGTTGGTGGACAGGGCACCGCGCAGCGGCACCATCCCTTCGATCCCTTCGGGAACCAGCTTCATCTCGCTCTCCACGTCGGCCTGGAAGTAGCGGTCCTTGCTCCCCTCCTTCATGGCGCCGATGGAGCCCATGCCGCGGTAACTCTTGTAGGTCCGCCCCTGGTACAGGACCGTGTCGCCGGGCGACTCCTCGGTGCCGGCAAACAGCGAGCCGATCATGACCACGTCGGCGCCGGCAGCGATCGCCTTGGTCAGGTCACCGGAGAACTTGATCCCGCCATCGCCGATGATGGGAATGCCGTATTTTTTCGCAATCC
Organism: uncultured Geobacter sp.; assembly: GCA_964432205.1. Classification (GTDB taxonomy): domain Bacteria; phylum Desulfobacterota; class Desulfuromonadia; order Geobacterales; family DSM-12255; genus Geomobilibacter. The sequence continues at coordinate 22,413 of CAYSMK010000055.1, forward strand.
GCGAACAGTTGCTGATGGCAGTCACCTGTGGCACGCCGATACCGGCCACGACGCGGGTGGTGCAGATGGAGCCCGGCCCGATGCCGACCTTGATGGCGTCGGCCCCTGCCTTGATGAGGGCTTCGGCCGCCTCGGCAGTGGCCACGTTGCCGGCCACCAGTTCGATCCCCGGAAAGGACGACTTGGCCAGTCGGACGGCGTCGATGACCCCCTGTGAATGACCATGGGCCGTGTCGATGACGATCACGTCCACCCCTGCCTTGTGCAGGGCATCGATCCGCGCCTCCATGTCCGGCGTCGGTCCCACGGCGGCCCCCACCCGCAGACGCCCCAGGGAGTCCTTGCAGGCGTTCGGATATTTCCTGACCTTCTCGATATCCTTGATGGTGATCAACCCCTTCAGGTTCCGCTCATTGTCCACCACCAGGAGTTTCTCCACCCGGGTATGCTTCAGGTGCTCCTTGGCCTCCTCCAGGGTGGTCCCGACCGACACGGTCACCAGATTGCGCTTGGTCATCCGCGCGGAGATCGGGATGTCCAGGTCGGTCTCGAAGCGGAGGTCCCGGTTGGTCAGAATCCCCACCAGCTTGCCGTTGGCCTTGGTAATCGGCACGCCGGAGATCCGGTACTTGGCCATCATATCGAGGGCCTCGCGGATCTTCTGGTTGGGACGCATGGTGATCGGGTCGACGATCATCCCCGACTCGCTCTTCTTGACCTTGTCCACCTCCAGGGCCTGGTCGACAATGGAAAGGTTCTTGTGAATGAAGCCGAGTCCACCCTCCCGGGCCATGGAGATGGCGGCACGGGCCTCGGTGACCGTATCCATGGCCGCGCTGACCAGCGGGATGTTCAATATGATGTTCTTGGTGAGACAGGTGGTCAGATCGACATCGCGGGGTATGATCTGGGAGTGGGCGGGAAGTAACAGCACATCATCGAAGGTAAGACCTTCCTGAATCAGCTCGTCCAGCATGCGGGCTCCTTTTCCTTGCCTGAGGGAGAGATAGTTTGTGGGAGAGGCTTCGGCGCACCGGTCAACGGCCTTCCGAGCGCCGGATGGTTAACCGGGAAAATTAGTACAGGCAGTGGTGCAAGTCAAGTTAAAAGGGATATAAATATCAGGAATTTTCCCACATTAGGAGACACTCCGTATACCGCGAGACAGAACAAAGGTTCACAATTTTTATGATCGCTCCCATGACCGAGTTGGTTAATTTTGCTTCAAGAAACACGGATGATTGACGAAATAGCTTGCAGAGGTGCACGCCATGCCAGACCCTTCGCAACAGACAGTGTTTCCGTTTCCCGTCCTTGTCGTGGATGACAATCTCCTCTTGAGGACCATGCTCGAATCCAACCTGAAAGCAGCCGGCTACCAGGTGGTTACCGCGGAAAACGGCAGACAGGCCCTGGAGATCTTTCGCACCGGCTATTACCCGATCGTCATGACCGACTGGGTCATGCCCGAAATGGATGGCCTGGAGCTCTGCCGGGCCATCCGCAGCGACGACTCGGGCCGCTATACGTACGTTGTCCTCCTCACCTCCCAGAACTCAAAGAACGACATCATTACCGGCCTTGAGGCCGGTGCCGACGAATACCTGATCAAACCGGCCCACCAGGCCGAGCTGGTTACCAGGCTGAAAACCGCCAGACGTATCCTGGATCTGGAAGGGTCGCTGAAAAAGGCCCTGGATGAGGTCAAGAGCTTCTCCCTGGTCGACCCGCTCACCGGGATCTTCAACCGGCGGTACATGGACGAGCGGCTGCCGGTCGAGATCATGCGGGCCTATCGCTACGAGCGCTCTCTGTCGCTGATCCTGGTCAGCATCAACCAGTTCCGTGAGGTCACCGGCACCCACGGTTATTTCGTGGGTGACCTGGTGCTCAAGGCGTGCGCCGACTGCATTGCCGAGTCGATACGCCAGGAGGTCGACTGGCTGGCGCGCTATGGGGAAGAGGAATTCATGGTGGTGCTGCCGGAAACCGACGCCGCCGGTGCCGTAATCCTTGCCAAACGGCTTCGGATCAGGATCGGCTCGACCCTCACCAGGCACAACGGTGCGGAGATAAAGGTCACCGCCAGCTTCGGCGTTGCCGGGTTCACCGCCAGCAAGGAGAAGGCGGGGTTGACGGCGCCGCTTCTGCTGGAACAGGCGCACACCTGCCTTCACCAGGCGCTGACCGAGGGTGGAGAGGCGATCAAGGGGGTCCAACTCGGCTGAGGGACCGTTCGTACTATTTTCGCCCCCTGCCGGACCGCGGCTCATTGCCCGGCTTCCGAAAATCCCTGTTGTAGGGCTGGGGCGTCTTCGGCTTCGGTGGCCTCGCCTCCACTACCGTCAGGGTCCGGTCGATCAGCAGGGCGTCGTCACAACAATTGATTGCCTCCAGTGCCTCGGCCGGGGTCGCCATCTCCACGAATCCGCACCCTTTGGACTTTCCGCTCTGGGGATCGGTCAGGAGCTTGATCGACCGTACCGTGCCGGCCACGGAAAAAAGTTTCAGGATGTCCTCTTCAGTGGCCTGAAACGAGATATTCGTCACATACAGCTGTTTGCCCATTGGTAGTCTCACCTTCCTGTAAAAAATTTACGGATATCCCGTCCCATCTGCCTGAATGCCTCGCCGGTCTGCTTGCCGGTCTCTTTGAACCACTCCCCTGCGGAGCGTCCCTCCTTCTTGGCCACCTGGCCGGTCTCTTTCCCCATCTTCTTGAATCCCTTACCGACCTCCCTGCCCCCTTCCTTGAAGGCCTGGCCGGTCTCCTTGCCGATCTTTTTGAACCCCTGCCCCACCTCCCGGCCGGCTTCCTTGAAACCGCTGTCAGCCCTGGCGGAAGCGGCCAGGAACAGGGCACATGCAACCGCAATGAGAATCGTACGCATGGCTGGTATCCTTTGATTAGAGTCTATCGCGGAAGCAGGAGCAGGTCAAAACACGGCTTCGCCATCACATCCCGGTCCGTTTGGCTGCCAGGTCAACCAGCCAGACATACGGCACCATACCGTAGTTCCAGGCCAGGCAGAGGCGTCGGTAGCCGGCAAAGAGCAGCGCCTCGCCATGGCACGCCAGGACGATGGGGGCCGGCAGGGTCAACGTTCCGGCCCGCTGGAGAGCGTCTTCCATCCTGGCATAGTTCAGACGGTACCCCCGCTTTGCCTTGGCCAGATATCTGGCGTAGTCGTCGTAGCAATGGTGGGATAGCATCACCGGCATCCCCAGCAGCCGGTCCGAACGGGGGTACCGCTCCAGTCGCCCCCCCTCGAAGGCAGCCGCCAGCAGCGCCCAGTCGATTCCGTGGCGCTGGTAATACTCCTGCTTGGCCGGGTGCTTGTGGAACTCCCACGCCTCCTCCGCAAGCTCTGGTTTTTGCCAGCTTATGGTAAGTGCTGAGGTTGACTGCATTCGTTTTCCACTCACTATATTTCCAGCCGATACCGACTTCCCCCCTCCTTCCTCCCCCCTCCTGGGGGAGAACTCATTGCCCTCCCCCAGCGGGGGAGGGCAATGAGT
>CAYSMK010000056.1:0-25835 GCA_964432205.1 uncultured Geobacter sp.
GAACTCATTGCCCTCCCCCAGCGGGGGAGGGGTGGGTGGGGGAATCGAGCTCACTCCGGCGCCTTCCTGAGCTTCTTCCGTTCCGAAACCAGTTTCTTCTCGGTCAACCGCTTCTCCCGCGCCCCCCGCGGCACCTTGGTGGCGATCCTTTTCTTTACCTTGCGTTCACGCTTCTCCAAGGCGGCTTTGAGTCGCTCCATGGCAACTTCCCGGTTCTGGGCCTGCGACCGGCTCTCGCTGGCCTGGGCCACGATCCCGCTGGGCAGGTGACGGATCCGCACCGCCGAGTCCGTGGTGTTGCGATGCTGCCCGCCGGGACCCGATGCCCGGTAAAATTCCACGCGAATATCGGTCTCCCTGATCTCAACCACGGGACCGTCCCCTGCCGGCACCCCGGCTTCCGCCCGTAACTGCCTTGCCGCCGGTCATGGGCAAGGTGGCCACATAGACCACGTGACGCAGCCCTCCTCGCCCCGGCCGGTCGCTGGTGACCGTGAATCCGGCCGACCGCAGCCTTTCGACGAAACCGGCATCGTAGTTTTCGCCCCACACGGCAAAGACCCCGCCGGGATTGAGGGCAGCGCGGGTCTGCTCGATGGCCCGACTGCCATAGAGCGGATCGTCCCGTTTGTGGGAACGGGCATGGGGACCGGTGTACAGGTCGAGCACCACCGCATCGAACCGCTCCCCGCTGCTGGCCGCGTTCCGGATGAGGTCGGCGACATCGGCAATCGCCACGATAACCCGCGGATCGGCAGCAGCGCCCCTCGTAAGCTCCGCCAGGGGTCCCTGGCACCACGTCAGGACAACGGGATTCAGTTCCCCCACCATCACCCGGGCCGTGACCGGCAGCTCATCCAGAACGGCCCGGAGAGTGTACCCCATGCCGAGACCGGCGACCAGCACCCGTGGCAGCGGATGGTTCTTCAGGTGCGAGCAGGCCATGGTGCCAAGGGCCACCTCGGACCGGTGGGCCGAACTGTTCATCAGCACCAGGCCGCCCACGGTGATCAGGAAGTCCCGCTCACCGCGCTGTCGCAGTTCGAGGGTGCCGTCTTTGGTTATGATGCTGTCTATTGTTTGCCACGGTTGAGCCATATAAAACCAAATCCCCCATAGTTTGCTTGAATCCGTGAGTCCTGGAAACCCGTTTCCACTGCACACCAGCGATTAGGCATTTGATCTGCATTCAAGTTCGGTGGCTGACCTCACACGGAAGAAACGGCTCGTCGCCGACCGGCCGCGGGAATCGCTGATGTTTCGCTCCACCGGGCCTCCATGCCTCACGAATTCAAGGTTTGGTTACCGCTTTTCGCCGGCCTCCGAACTGCCCGGCAGGCGGACCACACGATCGGCAAGGGCCAGACAGGCCGGGCGATGGGTGATGATGAGGACGGTCGTCCCCTTTGTCCGCTCGGCCAACCGCGTTACCACCTGGTGCTCCGTCACCGCATCCAACCCTTCGGTCGGCTCGTCCAAGATCAGGATCGGCGCCCCTTTCAGCAAGGCCCGGGCCAGGGCGATCCGCCGCGCCTCCCCTCCGGAAACCGCGCTCCCCCCCTCGCCCACCGGCGTCTCCAGCCCCTGCGGCAGGCCGGCGACCCATGCCGACAGCCCCGCATCCTCCAGCACAGCGGCAAGGTCATCCTCGCCCGCCCCATACCTCCCCACCAGGATATTCTCCCTGATGGTGGCGTTGAAGAGGTGCGGCCGCTGCGGCACGGCCGCGATCAGCCGGTACAGGTCGTCCGCTGCCAGGTCGCGCAGTTCGACCCCACCCACGGTGATGCTCCCGCCATAGTCGCGGAAGCGGAGCAGGAGTTCGGCAACCGTGCTCTTGCCGGCGCCGCTCGGCCCGACAAGTGCCACCCGCCCCCCTGCCGGGATCTGGAGCGTGAAGCAATGAAGCACCGGCAATGAGGGATCATAGGCCGAGGAGACATCGAGAAAACGGATATCGGTAGTTCCCGGGAGCGCGGCAGGCGTTTCGGGGTCCGGTACCGACGGCGGCGCATCCGCCAGTTCCAGTATCCGGCGGATCGCCTCCTTGGCGGACGGCATCAGCTGCAGGGCCGGCGGAAGCGCTCCGGCGGCCTCGAAGGCAGCGGCCGTAAAAAGGAGCAGCATGACCAGAACCGGTCCGTTCAGGAATCCTTCGGCTACCGCCAGGGAGCCAACGGCAAGCACCGCTGCCACACCCAGGCCGCTGCAGGCGATGCCCCCCCCCAGGGTCAGGCCGCCGATCCCTGCCAACCGCTCCTGCTCGGCAATGAGCTCCGCCGACAGCCGGTCGACCTGCGCGGCCTGCCGCTCCACGGCACCAAGGAGGAGCAGTTCCTCTACCCCCTGCACCCCCTCGGTCGCCGCAATCCTGAGTTCTCCCGCCAGCGCTGTCGAGCGTCGTCCCGGCTCGGCAGCCAGCTGCCTGGCCAGAAGCGGCAGCACAACCCCGCTAGCCAGCAGAAAGAGGAGCAGTGCCCCCGCCGCTAGGGCGCTCCACCGTGCCACGAACAGCACGGCCAGGAGGATCGACAGTCCTCCGGTGAAGAGCGGCGCAACGATCCGCAGATAAAGGCTCTCCAGGGAATCCACATCGGCCCGGAGCCGGCCGGCCACGTCTCCGCCGGCATACCGCTCCAGCCCGGCCGGTGCCAGCGGCTCCAGGCGCCTGAAGAGCCAGACCCGCAAAGAGGCCAGCATCCGGAAGGCCGCCTCGTGGGTCACCAGCCGCTCCCCGTACCGACCGACGCTTCGGCAGATCGCCAGGCCGCGAATGGCTGCCGACGGAAAAAAGTAATTGAAGGAAACGCCGGTGGTACCGGCGACGGCCATGGAGGCAATGAACCAGCCGGAAACGGCCATCAGCAGTGCATTGGCGGCAATGACCCCGACCCCGAGCACGATACCGGCAACCATCCAGCGCCACTGCCCCCTGGCCACGGCGAGGATCCGTACGAGCTCCCTCATGCCGCCTCCTCGCCGGCAAGATACCGGGCCGGGGAGACAACCCTCTCCACACTGCCGGCGGCAAGCACGACGACCCGCTCCGCCCGCCGGAGCAATCCCTCCCGGTGGCTGATCAGGAGCATCGTCCGCCCCGCCGCCAGCCGCTCCAGCGCCTCTCCCACCAGCCGCTCGCTCTCGGCATCGAGGCCGGCGGTAGGCTCATCCAGGACCACCAGTGCGGCATCCCGCAAAAAGGCCCGCGCCAGGGCCAGCCGCCGCAGCTCTCCGCCGGACAGCCCGGCCCCGCGATCGCCCAGCTCCGTATCCAGGCCGTTTGGCAAACGGTCGATGAAGGGGGTGGCATGGGCTCCGTCCAGTGCCCTGCGGATCGCATCCCCATCCGCCTGCGGACACCCAAGGAGCAGGTTGTCCCGGATAGTCCCCTTGAAAAAGAACGGCCGCTGGGGCACATACGCCAGCCGACCGTGCCAGCCGACCGGGTCGAGCCGGGCCAGCTCGGTCCCGTTGACCGTGATAAGGCCGGAGGCGGGGCTGACCAGGCCGACCAGCAGCCTCACCAGTGTACTCTTGCCGCTGCCGCTCTCACCGGCCAGCGCGGTCAGGCTCCCGGCCGGCAGTTCCAGGTCGATACCGGTCACCCCGCCCCGGTCGCCGGCATACCGAAAGGATACCCCTTCGAAACGGACCGTCAGCGGACCAACCGGTACCGGCAGGGTGCCGCTGGACAGTTCTGCGAGCGGCAGGGTAAAGAGCGGTGCGATCCGCTCGGCAGCCGTCACCCCCTGCATCCGGGAGTGGTAGGATAGTCCCAGGGTCCGCAGCGGAAGGTAGAACTCCGGCGCCAGGAGGAGGACAAAGAGACCATCCGCCAGGGAGAGGTGACCGCCGAGCAGCCGGAATCCCACAATTACGGCCACCACGGCCGTGCCGACCGTGGCGAAGAACTCCAGGGTAAAGGCCGAAAGAAAGGCAATCCGCAGTACGGCCATGGTCGCCTGGCGGTAATCGTCGGAAACGTGCGCCACCATGGCGGCCTCGCGCCTGACCGCCCCGAAGATCTTCAGGTCCGGCAACCCCTGCACCAGGTCCAGCAGATGGCCCGCCATCCGCGACAGCCGCCCCCACTGGCGACGGTTGAGGCTCTCCGAGCCGCGGCCGATGAGCACCATGAAGAGCGGTATGAAGGGGGCCGAGAAGAGCAGCACCAGGCCGCCTCGCCATTCCGCCGGCAGAACAAAGGCGAGCGCGAGCGCCGGCAGGAGGGCGGCCAGGGCCAGGTGGGGAAGGAAACGGGCCACGTAGGGCTCCACCCCCTCCACCCCGGTGGTCACCGCCTCCACCAGCGGACCGGTCTCCTCGCCGGCGCGACCGGCCGGGCTCAAGGCCAGGATACGGCGATAGAGAACGCTCCTCACCCGTTCCTTGAGGCGGGCTGCGGCAGCCGCACTCTGCCGTTCGGCGAGAAGCGTCACCAGACCCCGCAGAACTGCCAGCAGTGCCACGCCGCCGGCCAGCGGCAGAACGTCCGCAACCGCGCCCCTGTCGATCACGACCCGGTGGCAGGCAAGCGCCAGAAAACGGGCCTGCAGGATGATCAGCACCCCGGCGGCGAAGGCGAGACCGACCGCACCGGCCAGCCGTGCCCTGACCAGTTTGGCCTCACCGAGAAGCCACGCCTCGGGTCGTTCATTATTGGTTGTTTCGTTCGATCTCATACGACTCTGGGTGCAATCGTTCGGTTCCCCTGCAAGGTATACTTCCGTCCGGCCGAAACGGCAATCAGGAATTGCGATAAAAACTATGGTACAGTCTCAGGGAAACCACCGGACGGATCGCCCATGACCCTCTTCGTCATCACCTTTCTCGCCATCTACGGCTCCGCCCACGGCTATTTCTTCCTGAAGGCCCGGGCGGTCGGCATCGGCATCCCGGCCATGGCCCTCTTTCTGACCGTCATGGTGGCGGCCCCGATCATGGTCCGCTTTCTGGAACGGGCCGGCCACGAAACTGCGGCCCGGGTGATGGCCTATATCGGCTACTGCTGGATGGGATTCCTCTTCCTTTTCGTGGTCAGCGCGGCCCTGCTGGACCTCGGTCGCCTGGCGGCATGGCTGGTCGGCACCCTGCTCAGACGGGATATTCCCATCCCCCTGGCCGGCACTGCCGGCTTCCTGCTTCCATGCTGCCTGGCTGCCGGCATCAGCATCTACGGCTGGTTCGAGGCCCTGAACATCCGGCCGGAGCGGGTCACCCTGGTGACCTCCAAGCTCCCGCCCGGTATCGAACGGCTCAGGATCGTCCAGATCTCCGACGTCCATGTGGGGCTGATCGTCCGTGAAGAGCGGATTCGGCGGATCGTTGCGACTATCCGGGAGGCGAACCCGGACCTCCTCGTCTCCACCGGCGACCTGGTGGACGGTCACGTGAGTCATTTCAACGGCATTGCCGAACTGTTCCGGGAACTGCACCCCCGCTACGGGGCATTCGCCGTTCCCGGCAACCATGAATACTACGTGGGGATCGACCAGGCAAACGCCTTTACCGAACGGGCCGGCTTCACGCTCCTGCCCGGCAGGACAGCGGAGGTCGCCGCCATGATCACCATCGCGGGCGTGGACGACCCGGCTGCCGCCCGATTCGGCCCCATATCACAGGAAAAGGAGGCCGCACTGCTTGCCCCCCTTTCCCGCCAGCGCTTCATACTGTTTCTCAAACATCGCCCGGTGATCGATCCCTCGTCAGTCGGCCTCTACGATCTCCAGCTCTCCGGCCATGTCCACAAGGGGCAGATATTCCCCTTCAACATCCTGACCTACCTGAACTTTCCGGTCCGTGCCGGCCTGACCAGGCTTGCCGCAGAGTCAAGCATCTACGTCAGCCGGGGCACCGGTACCTGGGGGCCCCCAATCCGCTTCCTCGCACCGCCGGAGGTGACCGTCATCGACCTGGTGCCTGTCAGACAGTGAGTTTGTAGACCAAAGAGCCATTTGGGAATAATGCACAAGAGCCCGCCAGACCATGCTGACGGGCTCTTGCCGTTCGACATCCTATGGCAGGGGATCAATGCCTGCCAAGCCCCCCCGTCACTTCGCCCCGCCCCCCAGGACCTTGTACAGGGTGACCAGGTTGGACAGCCGGGAAAGACGCGCAGAGATCAGGTTCTGCTGTGAGCTGTAGAGGGAGCGCTGTGAGTCCAGCACGTTCAGGTAGCTGTCAACCCCCTTGTCGTAGCGAGCCAGGGAAAGATTGTAGCTCTGGGAGGTGGCATCGGTAAGGGACTGCTGGGCCGCCACCTGCTCATCGATGGTTCCCTGCTGGGCCAGGGCATCGGCCACTTCCCGGAACGCGGTCTGGATGGCCTTTTCGTACTGGGCCACGGCGATGTCCCGGTCCAGTTCAGCCACCGCCAGGCTGGCCCGGTTGCTGCCGGCGTCAAAGATGGGGAGGGAGATGCGCGGGGCAAAGCTCCAGGCAAAGGAATCGCCTTTGAAGAGCCCGGCCAGTTCGTCGCTGCCGAAGCCGACCGATGAAACCAGGGTGATCCGGGGGAAGAACGCCGCCCGCGCCGCGCCGATGTTGGCGTTGAAACCCTTGAGCAGGTTCTCGGCCTGCAGGATGTCGGGGCGGCGCAGCAGCACGTCGGACGTCAGGCCGGGGGACAGCTCCTTCACGGCGGTAACTGTTTCGGAAAAGGCCTTGGGAAGGAGATCGGTCGAAACCTTTGAACCGACCACCAGGTTCAGTCCGTTTTCGTCCTGGGCCACCAGGGTGGTAAAGCGGGCGATGTCCACCCGTGCGGCATCCACACTGGTCTGGGCCTGGTAGAGGTCGAGGGCGGAAGAGACGCCGGCCTCGTAGCGGCTTTTGGTAAGTTTGTACGACTCCTGCTGGTTCGCCAGGGTATCTTTGGCAAGCTTCAGCCGCTCCAGGTCGGCGGCCAGGGTGAGGTACGAAACGGCGACCTGGGAAACCAGGCTGATCTGCACACTAGCCCGTGCCTGCTCAGTGGCGAGGTACTGCTCCAGTGCCTGGTCCTTGAGGCTCCGCACGCGGCCGAACAGGTCCAGTTCATAGGAGCTGACCCCGAGTCCGACGCTGTATTGGTCAACGGTCGAGGCGTGACCACTGGTGGAGAGGTCTGCCGGCACCCGTTGCACGCTACCGGCGGCGTTGGCGTCCACCTTGGGAAAGAGATCGGAGCGCTGGATCTGGTACTGGGCGCGGGACCGCTCAATGTTGAGTGCCGCGACACGAAGGTCCCGGTTGTTTTCCAGCGACAAAGCGATCAGCTTCCGCAACTGCGGATCGACGAAGAACTCCTGCCAGGGGATGTCGGCCACCGGCTTCTCCTGCCGTTGGCTGGTGTCACCCTTGTAGGCCGCGCCGATCGGCCAGGCAGCCGGCACCGGTGCGGTCGGCTGCGTGTATTTCGGGGCCATGGTAGTGCAGCCCGCCATGCAGAGAAATGCCCCTAAAGGGAGGCAGAAGGCAAAAAACTTCCGTTTCATCTCAATTCACCTCCGTGGCGCTGGCAGCAGCCCCTGCTGGCTGGAGCTCGGGCTGCCGTTTTCTGGCGAACAGCCGGGAGATCAGCACAAAGAAGAACGGAATGAAGATCAGGTCGATGAAGGTGGCCGAGAGCAGGCCGCCGGTAACGGCGGTGCCGATGGCATTCTGGGCGCCGGCACCGGCCCCTTTGGTGAGCGCCAGCGGCAGGGTGCCGAAAAAGAAGGCCAGCGAGGTCATGATGACCGGCCGCAGCCGGATCTTCACCGCCATCAGGGTGGCCTCCACCAGATCATGGCCCTGATGCAGCTGATCCTTGATGAACTGGATGATCAGAATGGCGTTCTTGGTGGATAGGCCAACGGTGGTGAGAAGCCCGATCTGGAGATAGATGTCGTTGGGTAGCATGCGCAGGCTGACGGCAGTCACCGCCCCCACCAGGCCGAGCGGCAGCATCAGCAGGTTGACGAAGGGAATGGTCCAGCTTTCGTACAGGGCGGCAACGGCGAGAAACACCACCAGGAGCGAGATGGCATACAGCGCCGGCGCCTGTTTTCCTGCCTGCTGTTCCTCGTAGGAGAGGCCGGTCCACTCAAAGCCGATCCCCGGCGGCAGCTTCGCCGCCATCTTTTCCATCTCCCGCATCGCCTCGCCGGTACTGATTCCCGGTGCCGCCTGCCCCATGATCTCCATGGAGGGTATCCCGTTGTAGCGCTCCAGACGTGGCGATCCGAACTGCCAGCGGGGGGTGGCAAAGGCGGAGAACGGCACCATCTCCCCCTGATTGTTCCGGACGTACCACCGGCCGATATCCTCCGGCAGCATCCGGTATTTCTCGTCCGACTGGAGATAGACCTTCTTGACCCGGCCGTTCTGGATGAAGTCGTTGACGTAGGCGCTCCCCCAGGCGGTGGAGAGGACGTTGTTGATGTCGTTCACCGACACACCCAGGGCGCCGGCGCGCACATCGTCGATATCGAGCTTGAACTGGGGGGTGTCGTCCTGGCCGTTGGGGCGGACCGCCACCAGCTTCGGATTCTTCATGGCCATGCCGAGCAGCTGGTTACGGGCCTCCATCAGCTTGTCATGCCCCAGGCCGCCACGATCCTGCAGCTGGAAATCGAAGCCGTTGGCCATCCCCAGTTCGATCACCGCCGGTGGCGCAAAGGCGAAGGCCATGCCGTCCTTGATCTTCGAGAAGGCCCCCATGGCCCGACCCGCAACGGCCGCAGCCTTGAGATCGGGCGTTTTCCGGTACTTCCAGTCCTTGAGCTTGACAAAGGCGAGCCCCATGTTCTGGCCCCGGCCGGCAAAACTGAAGCCGGCAACGGTGATGAACGAGTCGACCGCCTTCTGTTCCCGCTCCGTAAAGTGCTGTTCGATCTGCTCGATCACCTTCAGGGTCCGTTCCTGGGTCGCCCCGGCCGGCAGCTGCACCTGGCAGATGATGAACCCCTGGTCCTCGTCCGGCAGAAAGGCCGTCGGCCGGCGCAGGAAGAGGACGACCATGACCGCAACGATGGTGCCGTAAATGACCAGGTAGCGCACCGGCTTGTGGAACGAGCGGCTGACGATCCCCTCGTACTGACCTCTGCGGCGGTCAAAGGCGGCGTTGAACCAGCGGAAGAATCCCTTGAACCAGCCGTACTCTCCCGGGTTGTGTCCCTTCGGCACCGGCTTGAGCAGGGTTGCACAGAGGGCCGGGGTAAGGATCATCGCCACCAGTACCGACAGGATCATGGCGGAGACGATGGTGATGGAGAACTGGCGGTAAATGACCCCGGTGGAACCGCCGAAAAAGGCCATCGGCACGAAGACGGCGGTCAGGACCGTGGCAATCCCCACAAGGGCGCTGGTGATCTGCCCCATCGACTTGATGGTCGCCTCCCGGGGGGACAGTCCCTCCTCGGACATGATCCGCTCCACGTTCTCCACCACGACGATGGCGTCGTCGACCAGGAGGCCGATGACGATCACCAGGGCGAACATGGTCAGGGTATTGATGGAGAAACCGCTGGCAAAGAGTACCCCGAGGGTGCCCAGCAGCACCACCGGTACGGCGATGGTCGGGATCAGGGTGGCGCGGATGTTCTGCAGGAACAGGAACATGATGACGAAGACGAGACAGACCGCTTCGAAGAGGGTCTTGACCACCTCCTCGATGGAAAGCTTTACGAACGGCGTGGTGTCATAGGGATAGACGACCTTCACACCGGGGGGGCAGAATTTTTCCAGTTCCGCCATCTTGGCCTTCACCCGGTCGGCGGTGTCCAGCGCGTTGGCACCGGCGGCGAGCCTCAAAGCCATGGCGGCGACCGGTTTCCCCTTGTACCGGGCCAGCATCTCGTAGTTTTCGGTACCGATCTTGCTCTCCGCCACGTCCCGCAGCTTGACCGTGGAGCCATCGCTGTTGGTACGCAGCACGACGGCGTCGAACTGCTCCGGGGTCTGCAAGAGAGAGCGGGTGGTGATGGTGGCGTTCAGCTGCTGCCCCTGCAACGCCGGGGTACCGCCGAGTTGACCGGCAGAGACTTGGGCGTTCTGGGCCTGGAGCGCGGTAATCACGTCATTGGGGGTCAGCTTGAAGTTACTGAGCTTGTCTGGATTCAGCCAGATCCGCATGGCGTTCTGGGAGCCGAAGACCGTTACCTCGCCCACCCCCTGCACCCGGCTGACGATGTCCTGGATGTTGGAAACCATGTAATCGGTCAGGTCATGACGGCTGAGGGAACCGTCCTCCGAGACGAGACCGGTGATGACCAGAAAGTTCCGCGTCGACTTGACGACCTGGATTCCCTGCCGCTGCACCACCTGCGGGAGGAGCGGCGTGGCCAGCTGCAGCTTGTTCTGCACCTGCACCTGGGCGATATTGGGATCGGTGCCGGCCTTGAAGGTCAGGTTGATGGCCACGGACCCGGCCGAGTCGCTGGTGGACGACATGTAGAGCAGGTTGTCGATCCCGTTCATCTTCTGTTCGATGACCTGGGTGACCGTATCCTGCACGGTCTGGGCCGAGGCCCCGGGATACATGGCATTGATGGAGATCTGCGGCGGCGCGATCGGCGGATACTGGGAGACCGGCAGCGTCTTGATCGCCAGCAGACCGGCCAGCATGATGATGATGGCAATCACCCAGGCAAAGATCGGGCGGTTGATGAAAAAACGGGACATGGGGTAAGCTCCTTAAGAAAAATGTCCGATCAGTCTGATCTGTCCGATCGGACAGATCAGTCCAATTATTTCTTTGCTGTTGCCGCGGCTGGCTGCGCTGGACCGCCGGGCGCCGCCGCCGGCTGGCTGCCGAACGGCACCGCCTTGACCGGAGTTCCGGGCCTCGCCTTCTGTATCCCTTCCAGGATGACCCGGTCACCCGCCTTGAGTCCGTCGCTGGCCAGCCAGTTGTCGCCAACCGTCCGAACGACCTTGATGGGCCGCGGCTCCACCTTCTCCTCGGCCCCGACCACCATGACCATGGCATTGCCGGCCGGATTGCGGGTAACCCCCCGCTGCGGGACCAGAATCGCCTGCTCGCTGACCCCTTCCTCCAGGATGGCCCGGACAAACATCCCCGGCAGCAGGGTCTGTTTCGGATTCGGGAAGATCGCCCGCAGGGTGATGGAGCCGGTGCTCTGGTCCACGGTGACCTCCGAAAACTTCAGGCTGCCCGGTAGCGGATAGGCGCTGCCATCCTCAAGCAGCAGCTTTACCCGCGCCTGGCTGGCGCTGCTGTTCTTCAGCAGGCCGCTGGCCAGGTTCTGCTTCAGCTTCAACAGGTCGGCGCTGGACTGGGTGACATCCACATACATGGAGCTGAGCTGCTGGATGGTTGCCAGCGCTGCTGGCTGGCTGGCGGTTACCAGGGCACCGTTGGTCACAGTCGAACGGCCGATCCGCCCGGAGATGGGGGCAGTCACCCTGGTATAGGCCAGGTTGATCCGGGCAGTCTCCACCGCTGCCTGGGCGGATGCCAGATCGGCCTCGGCCTGCTTGAGTGCCGCATTGGCGTTGTCGTAGTCCTGCTGGCTCACCGCCTTTATTTTCACGAGATCGCGGAATCGTTCGTCCTTCAGCCGGGCCGGAATCAGGTTGGCCTCGGCCCTGGCCTCGGCGGCCTTGGCGCTGGCGTAGGCCGCCTTATAGGTAGCCGGGTCGATCTGGTACAGCACCTGACCAGCCTTGACATCACTCCCCTCAGTGAACACCCGCTTCTGGATGATCCCGCTGACCTGTGGACGAACCTCGGCAATCAGGAAGGGCGATGTGCGGCCTGACAGTTCGGTGGTTAGTGCCACCCGCTGCGGCTGCACCGTCATCACTCCCACCTCGGGCGGGCCTGCCTGCATCGGCTTTGCTTCGGTCTTTTTCCCGCATCCGGTTACCATCATGCCGCTGGCCAGTAGTCCCGCTACGGTAATCAGTCGTGCTCCGTACATGGTTCGCATAAATACCTCTATTGTGTGCAAAAATTGCCAGCCGGTCGGCTGGGCCGCTGTTGACTGTGGTTAGTTAGCGCGCCGTTTCCGGCCGGTTATTGCTCCTTCTTTGTGAACAAGATGATGGCGATCAGTGCCCAGATAGCCATCATAGAAACGACGAAAACGGTCATCGTGGCACTCCCTGCGGTCTGTTTGAATTGAAGTCGCACGATATGAATGAACATTCATTCACTCGGCATGAGACAGCAACCACTAACGCCGGATCCCGTCCCAGCAGGCTTCGACGGTCCTGACGATCAACGGTTCGTCCAGGGTGATGAAATTGAGAATGTGATCACGCACCACCGTCAGGAGCGGGCCGAAGGCCAGGGCAAAAAGAATCACCAGAGGCAGGTCCTTCATCACCTGCTGGGCAATCCCATCATCGAACAGCTCGCGGAACACATCACACTCCCCCTGCTTGCCCAGGATCTTGTCCCGACGATAGGCCACTCCGTAGGGTGAGTTGTGAAACTGCTCAAGGTAACGGAAGTGGAGCGGATTTTCGATACAGTACCGCAGCAACGCCCGACCGAGGTGAATGAATCGCTCCCGGATCGGCTTTTCCGGCAGATACCCTTCCATCAGTACCACCTTGAGCTTCTGTTCGAGATCACGGTAGAGTTCGGCAATGAGCAGATCTTTGTTCTCGAAGTAGCGGTATATCGTCCCGGCCCCTACCCCGGCCCGGTCAGCAACCATGGCCATGGGAGCGCCATGGAATCCGTGCTCGGCAATCAACTCCAGGGCAGCCTCAAGGATCGACAGTCGCTTGTCACACTGAGCGTTTTTCATGTTACCCCACCATAAAGAATGAACGTTCATTCCGAACATAGCCAATTGCCGCAAGCCGTGTCAAGTGGTTTATGTCAGAAACACCTGACCTATTATTTTTGTGTGAAAACGACGCCCGATCTGGCAACATCATCACTTAATAAATACTGTCAAATTAGACTTGATTTATTGGCTACAAACTGTTACTTATTAAGTAGCTTATCCATAGCCCTTTACCTCTCGTAGGTCGGGGGCGTTTTTTTTGTCAATGGGTTCGATTCCTGACCGCCAATTATCGCACCGGCTCATTTCTGTCTGGAAATCCCACGTCATGGCGGTTATGATGGGCGCACTCAACTGCAAAGGACATACACTCCCTTGGCCCTGCCATCAACCATTTACCGCGCCAACATCCAACTCTCCCATGTAGACCGAAACCTTTACGAACCGTTACAGGTAACCGTTGCCCGTCATCCCTCGGAAACGTCGGAACGACTGGTAACGCGCCTCCTGGCCTTCGCCCTGCTCTACGAACCTGATCTGGCATTCACCAAGGGGATCAGTGCCGGCGACGAGCCCGACCTGTGGGTCAAGGGGCCGGACGGAAGGGTACTCCTCTGGGTAGAGGTCGGACTGCCCGATCCCGAGCGGCTGGTCAAGGCGAGTCGCCATGCTGCACGGGCTGTATTGCTGGCGAGCGGAACAGCCCGGTATACCTGGGAAAAACAGCACCTGGCAAAACTGGCAACAGTCTTGTTTTGGATGGGAATGGCATGACGAACCTGATTACCTTTGAAGGGATGAAAAGGCTGCAGGCCGAATTCGACCAGCTCTGGTATGTGGAGCGCCCCAAAGTGGTACAGGGGGTTACGGACGCCGCTGCCGAGGGTGACCGTTCGGAGAACGCCGAATACATCTATGGCAAGAAACGGCTGCGGGAGATCGATCGGAAGCTGAAGCACCTGGGCTCACGGCTCAAACTGCTCAAGGTGGCTACTCCCCCGGCCAGGCCGGAGACGGTTTCGTTCGGCTGCTGGGTGACGTACGAGAACGAAGAGGGTGATGAACGCTGCTATCAGCTGGTCGGACCCGACGAGTTCGATGTGAGCGCCGGGCGGATCAGTATCGATTCGCCGGTGGGACAGGCGCTGCTCAAGAAGAGTGTCGACGACGAGGTGGTCATCAGGCGGCCGTCGGGAGCGATGACGGTGGTGATCACCGCCATCAGCCCGACCCGGAGTTAGACGGGTGCATCTCGTGGCTCTGTCGGGTGTGGAGGCCCGTGGAGCGAAATGCCAGCGATTCCGCGGCCGGTTGGCAACGAGCATCATCTGTCGTGTGAGGTCAGCCACCTAACTAAAATGCTCCTCAGAGACCAAATCGCTGGTGTTTCCGCGGAACGGGCCTCCACACCCGACAGAATGGAGTGAAAATCAGCCGATTCCATCCAGCACCGCAACAAACGCCCGCACGTTCTGCGCCTTTCGCAACTGCTTCAGGATCTTGCCGAGATCGTCGTCCTCAAAAGTGGCCAGAATCGCCTTCACCTTGCCCAGCACCTGGGTCTCGCCGCAGAACAGCTCCTGATACCGGCACAGCACCTCCCGCAGGTAGCGGCAGAGCAACGTGGCCCGCTCCTGCCGGTCCGGCGAGGCTGCTGCCCTGCCCCGCAGCCGTTCGAACAGGAGCGGATCGGCAATCCCCCCCCGCCCCAGCATCAGGCCGGCCGCGCCGGTTTCCCGCAGCACCCGCAGGCCGTCGGCGGCAGTACGGATGTCGCCGTTGGCAATAACCGGCAGACCGGTACGTTTCACCACGGCGGCAGTCACGGCATGATCCGCCTGGCCGCCATACTCCTGCACCACGGTACGGGGATGAAGCACCAGGAAATCAACCCCCGCCGACTCGAACAGGGGAAGCAGGCTCAGCACCTGACCGGGATCGTCGTACCCGGCGCGGAGTTTTACGGAAAAGGTCCCATGGATCGCCCGGCGCAGGGCCGGAATGACCTCATATAGCTCCTCGGGTCGCCGCAGCATGCCGCCGCCGGTCAGGCCGGTGGTCATGCGGCCGTACGGGCACCCCATGTTGAGGTTGATGTGCCGGGCACCTGCCTCCTGGGCAGCCAGTGCCGCATCAACCAGGGCTTGCGCACCGTGGCCGACCAGTTGCACCACCAGGGGCACGCCTTCTTCCGTAGCGGATATTTCGCGGCAGTCGCTCGGGGTGAGCCGCTTGGCGCTGACCGAACTGACCCGCATGAATTCGGTGAACACGGTGTCCGGCCGCACCCATTGAACGAACAGGGACCGGATGGCCCGGTTGGTCAGCCCCTGCATCGGTGCCAGCATGAGGGGAGTCTCTCCCTGCGGCCAGGGAAGCGACCGACACGATTCCGGGGGAGCAGCCTCTCCCTGCCTGCTGATTGCACCGAACAGGCACTCCCGGATGCAGTTCCCGCACCTGACGCACGTTCCGGAGTCGGCCAGGGCCGCATACTTTCGCGTCCCCGACGTTGCCAGCGACACGAGCCGCTCCCCGCACGCAGCCACGCAGCGGCCGCACCCCTTGCAGCGATTCGGATCAATTGCCGGCAGCGGCAGGCTGCCAAAGCTTTCGCGTTCTTCTGTCATAGTGCTCGACATATCTGTTACCACTCTCACGTCATGTCCGGGGCGGGCCCCTCAGCCGTACAACTGGACGGAGCGAGTCGCAATACGGGAATGAGAGCGGGATCGAGTTCCTTCATCCGGTCCGGCCCGAGAAGGGCCAGCGCCTCCCTCAACCGGTCCGCGGCCAGAATGAATTCAGCCACCGCAATACGCTGGCAGACCGGTTGCGTCCGGGCGAGATACCCGGTCCCCCCTTTGAGCAGGCTGATGGCACCGCCGAAATTCCCGTTCCGCCAATGGTGGAGCGCCACTGCAACCTGCAGGATACCCTGGTAGAGGTCACGAGTCTCCCCCTCCTCGCCGACCCAGAGATCTTCGAGGGTTTCGTGGCACTCGAACCATTCGCCGCGGTTGAACTCTCCCATTGCCCGCAGCAAGGCGCCCGGCGGTGATTGATCGCAGCTTCCCATACTTTTCACCGTTTTCCGCATCAGCCCACCCGGCGTACAAACCAGGTAGACAACCACTCCCCTCCATGTGTAGTATCACACCATGAAAAGAGTATCCGCACTCCTCCTGCTCCTGTTTGCTCTCAGTATCATTTCCTTCGGCACCTGGCAGCTGTTCCTGGGCAACCTCGAAGCGGCCTTCTCGGTACTGCCGTTTCTGCTGATCACCTACCTGTTCGTGAAGAGATTCAAACAGGGTTGATCCCCCCCTGTTTCGTTTCCTGCTCTTCTGTTTTCATCATTGCAGCAACTGGCCAACAACTCAAGAATTTATCCCGGTGGCTCAGCTGCACCTTGCAGTCACACAAATCGGTGATACAAATTAAGCACAACTAACACAATGATGCGATAGGGGGGATGTCCCACAAGGAGGCCCCATGCGCAGCAGGTATGGTTACACGCTCTTTTCGGCAGACGAATTCGACAAATGGCTCCAGGAAACCCGCTTCAACCGGGCCATCCACCAGATCCAGAATCATCACACCTGGCTGCCGGCCTACGGCAACTTCACGGGCAGCAACCACTTCGACCTCCTCAGGGGGATGGAGATGAGCCACCGCGAGCGGGGGTTCAGCGAGATCGCCCAGAACATGACTACCTTTCCTGACGGTACGGTAGCGGTCTGCCGCCCCTTTGATCACGTTCCGGCCGGGATCAAGGGGGCCAACCGCAACGGCATCTGCATCGAGCATCTGGGCAACTTCGACCAGGGGAAGGATATCCCGAGCGACCCGCACCGGGAGACGATCATCCGGGTGAACGCCCTTCTCTGCCGCGAATTCAGCCACACACCATCCACCGCCACCATCGTGTACCACCACTGGTACGATCTCGTCACCGGCGTGAGAACCTATGGCCAGGGGACCACCAAGAGCTGCCCGGGGACTGCCTTTTTCGGCGGGAACACGGTAGAGATCGCTGCCGAAAAGTTCATCCCCCTGGTCCTTGCCGCCCGATCGGCCTGTATTCCGGCCACCAATCCGTCGACCTCGGGGGATGGCGAGGCGGCAATAGTGACGGCAAACGCCCTGAACGTCCGGAGCGCCACAACGGCGGAAGCCCCGCTGGTCGCAGTCCTGCAGCGTGGCGCAATGGTGGGAGTGTATGAACGGCAACGGGGATGGTGCCGGATTCACCCGCGGGACCAGCACTGGGTTTCCGGCAAGTACCTCTCTTTTCAGGACCGTTAACTGTGGGATGAAAGGGGGCTGCCGGCCTTCAGCCTCACGTACGACTGCACCTGCGCCACGGCCCGTTCGACAGCTGCACTCTGCGGCAGCGTCGCAGCCAGGGCGTCGAGAAGCTGCCGCTCCTGCAGCAGACGGAACGTCGTGGCACAGTTGAGGTCGTATACCCAGGAGAACAGCATCAGCTTGAAGTCGTTCTGGGTGGCAAGGGTTGCCAGACGGGCCATCTCCCCCCGCTCGATGGCGCCGAGCACCTCGGGCGAGCAGCCGGGCTCGTCGGGAAGACCCAGGGTCGCTCCGGACGCCCGCTCGGCAACCGGACCCCGGAAGTGATCCAGAAAAACCCTCATGATGTCCAGTTTGTCCGCATCGCGAATCAATGTGAGAAAAAACCGGCGCTCCGGCGGCATCGAAGACGGCATGGCAAAGACGTTATGCAGGGCCACGGCCTGCAGGATCGTCCGCTGCTCCGCCTCCGGCAGATCACGGAGAGTCCGCTCTTCCCGCAGCACCCTGACGCTTAGTCCGGCATGGTTGACGGAATCGCTGTCCCGGAAGGTGCGATACCGGCAATACTGGGGAAATCGCCCCAGGTCGTGGAACAGGGCGACGGCCTCCGCCAGCAGGAGCTGGTCAGCACTGGCCCCTTCGCCGCGTGCTATGGCAACGATGTTGGCACAGACCTGTTCGGTATGGAGCCGCTTCAACCGGTAGTGGCGCTCCACGTCGGGATCATCGGAGACAAAGTGCTCCAGATAGGCGGCGAACCAGCTCTTTAACTCGTGCAGAAGGTATGGGGTCATGACGTGAGGATGATCAGGAATCGTGACGGTTGGCCTGGAAGCGCCCCTTCAGCCAGCGGACCAGCCGGAAGATCAGGCGGCACTGGACAATGGCCGCGAAATAGATGAGACCGATATTGACGAACTGGGCACCGACCGATTCCGGCGGCGCCAGTCTGGTAAGGCGGCTCGGGCCATGGAGGCGGTACAGATACCAGCCGCTCACCAGGGTTCCCAGCACCAACCCTGTCCAGAGAAACATCTTGCCGGGTTTGGCCGTGGAACTATTCACCAGCATGTAGTGCCAGCATTTTTGGAATGGGGTAGACGGCTGTACAACTCGGCTTATTCCGAATATTTGCGTTCCACATAATTGATGAACTCGTCCATGACAATGTCCGCATCACCCTTACGGTAGGAGATGATGCTCCGGAGGTGGGTAAAGGAATCCACATCGATCTTGCCGAACTCGAAGCCGATCCCTTCAGGGGTATGGCGGGCCACGGTAGCCGTGACATGGATGACGATCTCCGGCTCGACCTCGGTCAGACCGATGGTGATCTCCGCCGCGTCCCCCAGCGGGAGCCGCTGGTCGGTCTTGATGAACATTCCGTGCAGGCTCAGGTTGTCCACCTCACCGCGGAAAACGATGGTGCCGGCGGTAATCAGGGCCTTAACCGTGAAATCAACGCGGCTGAACCGTCTTTTTTCCATGCTCCCCTCCATTAACCGGACGCGATTCCGTAAGCCCCGAAAGTTATTTTTCCTCAAATGTCCCGTAGCGGGCAAGTATATCGGGGTTGTAACGAAAAAGAAAGGGGCAGGCGCCCCTTTCTTTACTGTCATACAATGTCAGTCGTCAAAGTTGCCCGCGGGGCCTTTGTCGCCACCAAGCTTCTTCGCCCGCTCGACGATCTGCTCTTTGGTCCAGTAGGCCGGGTCTTCGAGCCGGCTCCCTTTGGCGCCGACGTCGTAGGAACCCGCCTTCAGGATCGCCTCGATGGCCAGCGGCGCCGTATCGCGGCCGTTGAACACCTCGGTCATCATCTTGTAGGCGAAATCCGCTACCCGCTTGGCCATCCGCTCGCGGACCTCCTTCGGCTGGGCCAGGATCTTGTTCTCGAACGGCAGGTTCAGGCTCTTGTAATCACCCTTCTTCCACCCCTTGTCGTTGGCATAGGCAACCATCTCGGCCCAGAGCTCCTCGGTCATCCCTTCGCCCGGAACCTTGATGAAGTTGCCGTCGGCATCCAGCTGGGCGTTCCCGTAATCGTTCACCTCCAGCCCCCAGGAGATCATCTGCAGCGCCGTGGCCACGTTGGCCTTGGTGGTGGCGGTCCGGTTGGCGATTTCCCGCAGACGCTCCGAACTGTTGCCGGAGGTGCCGTGCTGGGCGCCGTTCACCTTGTAGGGAGCCAGCGCCTGATGGATCTCGGCGGTCAGGCCGACCTGGATGCCCGCGTCGCTTGCCTCCAGGCCATGGGTGGTGCCGTTGTTCAGGGCGATCCAGTCGGGGAATATCTCGTGGGCGTTCAACCCCTGGATCAGGAACCTGGCCTCGTCCACGGTGGAGAGCCCCTGGTTTCCCTTGATCTCCCCCACCTCGGTCTCAAGACCCGCCCACGTAGGGATGAACGGGCTGAGGGCGAGATTCGTCAGAAGGTTCTGGTCATCGGGGAGGTGGGAGGCATCGATGGCGATGGAGGTAATGCCGGCCTCGAACATGGTCGGGATCTCCACCTTGGCGGCGGCCAGGTCCTTGTCGTTCTTGATCCCGTAATGGTCGGCATGGATGGCCACCGGCACGGTGATGTTCAGTTCATTGCAGAGGGCATCCACGATGCGGGCCATATTCCAGTAATTCACCGCGCAGTAGGATTTTTGCCCCCCTTCCGACTTGGCGATCTCGATAATGACCGGGGCATTGGCCCGCTGGGCAGCCAGCAGCGCACCACGGATAACGAGAGAGCTGCGGCCGTTGCACGCCATGACGATGGCGTGTCCCTTGGCAAGCATTGCCCGCTCGACCACCTTGCCGCTCACGATAAGGGCCTTGGAATTGGGGAAAAGTTCCTTGATGTTGGGTGGCCGACCCACCTGGAGCGCTTTTTCAAAGTCTGCCGTGTACGCCATGCTGTTCTCCTTTGCCCTGCGCAGAATGGTTGATGATGTCGTGTACGGTAAAAACCGCTTTCTTATAGCACTTTAACCATACGAACGCAAGCGGGTCTTAATCTGGGTAGCAAGAGCCACGACAACGACTCCGGGCCGTTGTCGGCGCACGTGTACCAATCAACAGAAAGCTTCATGAAATCTCTTCCATTTTGGCCGGTCTGTGCTATATATGATGGGTCAATTTCCCAGGTTTCGTACCTGTCATCACATCATGCAAGGAGGCATTACACGTGAGCCAGATTACCGATGTCTACGCCAGGGAGATCCTCGATTCCCGCGGCAACCCAACCCTGGAAGTGGAAGTGTTCACCGAGTCCGGCGCCATGGGCCGGGCGGCAGTACCGTCCGGGGCATCCACGGGCGAGCGCGAGGCACTGGAGCTCAGGGACGGCGACAAGTCCCGCTATCTGGGCAAAGGGGTCCAGAAGGCAGTGGACAACGTGAACAGCGTCATCGCCGACGAAGTCATCGGCCTGGAAGTGACCGATCAGGTCGGCATCGACAATAAGATGCTCGAACTGGACGGCACCGAATACAAGAGCAAGCTGGGCGCCAATGCCATTCTGGGGGTCT
Organism: uncultured Geobacter sp.; assembly: GCA_964432205.1. GTDB lineage: Bacteria > Desulfobacterota > Desulfuromonadia > Geobacterales > DSM-12255 > Geomobilibacter. Next base: position 20,561 of record CAYSMK010000056.1, read on the forward strand.
CCCTGGCCGTGGCCAGGGCAGCTGCCGAAGAGGTCGGGGTTCCCCTCTACCAGTACATCGGCGGCTGCAATGCCAAGGAGCTGCCGCTCCCCATGATGAACATCCTGAACGGTGGCGCCCACGCGGACAACAACGTGGACATCCAGGAATTCATGATCATGCCGGCCGGCGCCAAGAACTTTGCCGAGGCGCTCCGGATGGGTGCCGAGATCTTCCACGCCCTGAAGGGGGTCCTGAAGGGTAAGGGGTACAACACCGCCGTGGGCGACGAAGGGGGCTTCGCCCCGAACCTGAAGTCCAACGAAGAGGCCCTGGAAGTGATCATGGAGGCGATCCAGAAGGCCGGCTACAAGCCGGGCGAGGAAGTGCTCCTGGCCCTGGACGTGGCATCTTCCGAGCTGTTCAAGGATGGTGTCTACACCCTGGAGAACGAGGCCGAGCCGCGGAAGACCCCGGCCCAGATGGTCGACTTCTACGAAAACCTGGTGAACAAGTACCCGATCATCTCCATCGAGGACGGCATGGCCGAAAACGACTGGGACGGCTGGAAGCTCATCACCGACCGGCTCGGCAAGCGGATCCAGATCGTGGGCGACGACCTGTTCGTCACCAACCCGCGGATACTGAAAGAGGGTATCCAGAAGGGGATCGCCAACTCGATCCTGATCAAGCTGAACCAGATCGGTTCCCTGACCGAGACCCTTGACGCCATCGAGATGGCCAAGCGGGCCGGTTACACCTGCGTCATCTCCCACCGTTCGGGCGAGACCGAGGACACCACCCTGGCCGACCTCTCGGTGGCGGTGAATGCCGGCCAGATCAAGACCGGGTCCCTCTGCCGCACCGACCGGGTCGCCAAGTACAACCAGCTCCTGCGGATCGAGGATGAGCTGGACAGCGTGGCCATCTTCCGCGGCAAGGACGTGTTCTATAACATCAGGAAGTAGCTGCTATCTCCACATCAACACTAAAAGCCCCTGGCTTGCGGCGCTCTGCCGACAGTCAGGGGCTTTTTTTCATCTTCCCGAGCGGCACCAGTCTCCCGTCATAGCGCAAATAATCCCTTCTCCCTGAGGGAGAGGTCAGGGTGAGGGGGACACAAGAACCACTGGTACTTTTTCAGATTTCTGATATTCTGATTTCAGAAAATATCAGAGGAGTGCCTCATGCCAACAGCAGCCACGTTTGTAACAGAAATCAGGAATCGCGGGCAGATCACGATCCCGAAGGCCATACGCGATGCGAGCCATCTTGAGGAAGGGCAGCAGGTTACGATTGTTCCGCTCGGTGACAGTATTCTCGTTTCGCCCAGAAGGCTGGAACTGAACGAGGCGCGTAGCCGGATAAGGAGCATACTCAAGGCATCCGGACTCTCGGCAGAGGAGGTTCTGGCCGGGCTTGACGAGGAACGGGAAACCCTTTTCGGTGAGCTGTATGGCCAGAAGAAACCTTAGACTGTTTCTTGATTCCAACGTCATCATTTCCGGCCTTCTCTCCAGCAAGGGTGCGCCACGGGTCATCCTGGACCTGCTGTCGCTGCAGGTGCAGGGGATAACCGGAATTACCGGTGCATACAACTTGATGGAAGTCGAAAGAAACCTGTCCAGGAAGCTGCCCCGGGCTCTGCCGCTTTACAACGAATATCTGCCGAAACTTCAACTGGAAGTCGTACCTCTTCCTGAACGCGCGGAGGTCGACGCGTATCTGGGGGTGATCGCCGACAAGGACGTGCCGGTGCTTGTCAGTGCGGTCAATGGCAAGGCTGATCTGCTGGTGACAGGGGACAACAAGGACTTCGCAAAGATCGGGCAGGATAAAGGATACTGCTTCGAGATAGTCTCACCGGCTAAGGCTTTGGAGCGGATTGGGGAGTGGTTGCGGGTAGGGACCTGAAAATATTTCCTGATGGGACGTCCGACATGCTTTCTATATCCTGCCGATTCGCTCCAGAAGAATGTCCTCAAGATCTCGGCGACCGTCAATCACCGCCATAACGAACACAACGCCTTCCCCGATCCAACAGATGAGCCTCCAGGGCGAAGGGAGCAGTTCGCAATACTGGGATATCCCATATTTGTAAAGCTCCGGAACGATGCGGCCACGTTCCGAAAATGAGACATCCTGCCGATCAGCGGCCCGGTGCAGACGAACAGCAGCCGGAAGCAAGGTCCGTCAGGGTCCCACTACCTCCTCAGCATAGTTACCGCTTCAGTCTAATTCCCTGCGGGTGTATCATAATTCCATGAGGAGGAATGTACTTTCCTGTGATGGGTACCTTGAGAGGTTCAGGATGGGAAAGGAGTCTATATGAAACGCATTTCGGAGTTTCTCGTATTACTCGGCATCTTTTTGGTCACTATGACCTTGCTACCTGGCAGCACAGTTGCGGCACCGGCAGGGAGTGAACAGTCTTTTGGCAGGACGGTGGTCGTGCAGACAGTTCGACCGTTTGAACAGCCCTTTGCACGGCTGGCCGTCGAAAAACCGGACTTCGACAGGGTCTTTGTAAGGGAAGATTTTAACCCGTTCTTCAGGCCGTTCTTCAGGCCTTTTGCCTTCGATCCGTTCTTCTTCAGGCCTGACCCGTTTTTCGATGAACCGTTTGAGGAGGAGTTTGATTGAATGGCAATCAGAGGGGAGCAACGCAAGAGGGGATGTACCAGCGTACTCCCCTTTTTTTGCGCCTCAGGGACTTATCAACTTGGAGCAGGTCTGAGTCAGTCCCCGGAACTCTACGATCGGCCGCTTCCAGAAGCCCGTTACCCGAGGCGCCCCTTCAGCGCAGAAGGAGATGGAGATCGGTCCCCGGGGGGAGCTGTTCGCCGGAGTACAGACCGGCCGGCGGGTCCGGAGTGCTGACCGTGTCGCTGATGAGATACTCCACCAGGCTCTGGCGCCCTTCGTCGTCGGGCCAGATCAGCCACCGTCGCTCGGTCCCCGTCGTTTCGCCGACGGAGTACTCTTTCGTGGCCTTGTAGCGGCAATCCAGCGGGTCATTGACCGTGATGAGCGAATTCAGGCAGCGTTCCAGGCGCCGGCCGCGGGCTTTGACGTCGCGGTTCGCCGTGGCCAGCGCCTTGGTATCGGCAAGTTCCGGATACCTCATGAGCACGCTATAGGTGGTCCGCACCGCCGCCCCCGGCGGGCCGCTCCAGGACCAGACAGTTACCACGGCGCCGTCGGTGTACTTGTCCACCATCACCCGGGCCGGACAGTCGGCCGGAGCCTTGCCGGACCAGGCATGGGTCCGGTGGATCTCGCTGAAAACGCTGGTGGCACAGGAGACAAGGGTGCCGAACTCCACGGCAAACGCTGGTCTTGCGGCCGACAGGGACAGGATGAGCAGGATGACGAGATGGCGCATGGCGACCCCGGGGACTTCTTGAGTGGTGGTGAAATTCTCTGTTCTTAGTATATCCCACGTCGCGGCGATTACCGCCCCCGGAGGTTAGTTCACCGCAAGAATTCTGAGGGATTTTGGTTCCTGGCAAGGCGCGGCGACGCAGGCCTGAGTAAGAGGAGCCGCAACGTAGCCAGGGGCCAAAAGAGCCGGAATTGTAAGGAGGCAATTAACCGCTCGGGACACCAGGTTGTTTGAAATCAGGCTTAGGGAGTAACCCTACCGGAGGCACTGGAACACCCCCATGCACCAGAGGCATGAGCCGCACGGCACCTGCCCGATATGGCAGTCCTGCTCGAACTCCTCGGCCTCCACGTAGTCGCACGGGGCCAGGGCACAGCTGACGCAGGAGGGATAGTCGTAGGCCAGCACCCCGCGGCGGAAGGCACTGAACTCAGGGTTGTTCCAGATCTCCAACGCCCCCTGATCGGCCAGGTTGCCGAACACCTTCGGCTTCACCGGCTGGTGCCAGCCGCTGGCATAGCACTGGTAACGGTGCCAGAGGAAGTAACAGGGCGAAATGTCCCCCTGCCAGGTGACGAAGGCGCTCCCGTCCTCCACAAAGCTGCAGGTCCGCTGCTCACGGAGGGTGATCTCCGGCAGCCTGACGTCGAGGCCGGTTTCCCGGGCGATCTCCTGCACCTCTGCAAAGACCCTGGTGGTTTCCTCCATTCGCCCGAAGTCCAGTTGGAAGAGCTTCTTCAGATCGAGAAAAATCCCCTGCCGCTGCGCCTCACTCTTCATGGCGTTCACCAGATCCACAACGGCCTGATCTTCAGGCTTTCTCGCGAATCTCTGCCAACGCACCTCGAAATAGCGTGTCAGGTCGACCTTCTCCTGCCTAGCCCGATCCTGCCACTCCTGAAACAGGGCGATGGCCTTGTCGGTGCAGCCGCCAAAGACTGCCTCGTCTGCGTGATCGGCATCATAGGGGAGGACGTGGGTGACGATGGCGAACGTTACCCCCTTCCCTGCCGCCCAACGGAGGGTTGCGGGGAGCTCGTGCAGATTGCTCCGCATGGCGACGAACTCGACCCCGACCTCTACCTCCGGGCGGTTGCACCGCTCCCTAGCCGCCATGAGGGCATCGATTGCCCGTTCAACCCCCTCGACCTCCCCCCCTTCGCGCATCTGGCGGAATTTCTCCGGCGTCAGTGCATCGATGGAGAAACATATCCGATCAAGGCCGGCATCGACCAGGGAGAGTGCCCGCAGGTTGGTCATCAGGAGACCGTTCGACTGAAACCCCACCCACCCGTTTTTGGGCATCAGCGCCTTTGCCTGCCGGATGAACTGTTCAAGATGCGGATGCAGGAGCGGCTCGCCGATGCCGTTCAGGACGAGCGCTTCCAGGTGCGGGAAGAATGGCTCCAGCCGCCGGAAAAGCGCCGGTGACAGATCCCCGTCGTCGATCAACCCTTCCTGGTTCTGCTTCACGCACATGAAGCAGCTGAGGTTGCAGCGGGTAGTGACCTCGACGAAGAGCTTCCGCGGAAACTCCTGCAGCGCCTTATGTTGCAGATCGATAGGATCCATTGTCACCCATACTGATTGGACATCCGGGACAGCTGATCGGCATCCACGATCCCGATCAGATCGGAGGACGGCGTCCTCTTGACCAGTTCGATCCCCTGCCGCACCAGGTCGGAAACCCGCCTGATATGCTGATGTTTCATGACCTCTTCCAGCAACACCCGCTCTTCGTCGGAGATGCGCATGGAAATGACGTAACTCTTCTTTTTCACTTTCTTGCGTTCCATATCCGGGTCCTCCATTATAGCCAGCAGATCTGTATACACAACATCTCTTTGCGTCTATGCTCAGAACTCCTGGGGCATCTCCCTGACCTGCCTGGCGGTAAAGACCGGGCCGTCC
>CAYSMK010000057.1:0-24230 GCA_964432205.1 uncultured Geobacter sp.
TGACGACCGGCATTTCCTCTGTTTTTCCCATTCCCACTGCCATGTCAGTTCTCCCGATTCAGGTTGATAGGCTGAAGACCGTCAGTTTAAACCTTCAGCCTTGACACCTGAGTAGTTATCCTAAAAACAACTTTCAGGTCCACGAACGACACGAAAACACACGAAAAAATAAAGCATTGCAACAGATCAGCAATTCACCGAACAGCACCAAACAAGTTGTATACATAATGTTACATTCTACTGATTTAGTTCGTGTTTTTCGTGTGTTTCGTGGACAACTGCTTTTCCCGGGGTTATTACCGGATCGCCTGCACCTTCACGCCCCGCTGACCGACCAGGGCCAGGGTGTTGCCGTCAATGGCGGCCACCCCGGCAGCCGGGGTCGGCCGGTCGATCTTCACCTGGCCGAAGCTGCTGCCGTCGTCGCTGCTCACCAGGACATGCCCCCCCTGGCTCACCAGGACGATCGTGCCGTCCCCGGTCACCGTCCCCGCCATCAGGCCGACCGGCACCCCGGTTTCCACCTTCTGCCAGTTGGCACCGCCATCCTTGCTTCTGAAGGCGTTGCCGCGCATGCCAAAGGCGATCACCGCCCCGGGCTTGCCGGTGACACCGAAAAAGGTGCCGTTATAGGAGGTCTTGAGCGCCGTGAACCGTTTCTTTGTCTGATCCAGCTTGAACACGGTCCCCTGCTCGGCGGTGATGAACAGATCCGTGCCGACCGGGCGGAGGGCATAGAGGTGAAAACGTTTAGGGTTGTCGGTCCGGTCGTACCAGGGGGCCCAGCTCTTGCCGCCGTCGACCGTACGGAAGATCAGGTTGAAGGCGCCCACGATGAAGCCGGTGGTGTCGCTTTCGAACCAGACGTCCAGGAACGGCTTGTCCGGCCCCTGATCGACAAATTTCTTGATTTCCGCCATCATGTCCGCCGTTTCCGGCCCGCCGGGCGCGCTCACCGGACTGTTCAGCGGGTCGTGGCAGGTGCCGCAGCTGTTGGTCCCCATGTAATGGCTCACCAGCACCTGGGCCGCGGCCCGGCCGTCGAACTGCTTGTTCCAGTTGGCCCCGCCGTCGCTCGAGTGCAGCACCACCCCGTCGTGGCCGACCGCCCACCCCTTTTGCGCTGACGGGAAGTGTACCGCCAACAGGTCGGAGCTGACCGGCACGGCAGCCTGGGTCCAGCTCTTCCCCGCATTATCCGAGTAGACGATATGGCCGTGCTGGCCGACGCCCACCACCCGCTTGCCGGCCATGGCGACGCTGATGAGCAGGGTCTTGTCGGCATGCCTGCTCCTGGCGGCGGGGGTATCGAGAACATCCCGGAAGAGCGCCTCGGCGCCAGGTTTCTCGTTCTTCTGGTCAGCCGGCTTGGCCTGGGCCTCGAACAGGCCCGGGAGCCCGGCGCCAACGGAGGCGAGTAAAATGACGGCTGTCAACATCACGATGGTTTTCGTTCTCGATTTCATGGCTTCTCCTGGGCGGCAACTGTACCGCCACTGTTACTGCTTTCCCTATTGGGCTGTCGCTTCCGGCCGACTGCTCGACCGGAAGCGACAGTGGTTCTGGTCCTGACTAGCGAATGCCGCCTCCGGACAGGGAGTCGGCGGTCCAGTCTTTGGCCGGGAAGGCTTTGCCGGGGTAGAGAATCCCCTTCTGCCCCGGCACCGGCAAGGCGTTGATTACGTAAGAGTCGGTTATCAGGTCTTGAATGGAGAAGGCATCCGGAAATACGCACGGTACATCGTAGTGCTGTGCCAGGTAGTTCAACCCGACCCGGTACAACTGGCCGCGACCGTCGTACTTGTCGGCCAGGGCGGCGGCCCAGGAGTCTTCATCCAGGTAAAATGTCTGTTTGCTATAGAGGTGGCGTTTGCCCGGCTTCAGGGTCGCTTCCACCACCCAGACCCGGTGCAGCTCCCAACGAACATGATCGGGGTTGGGGTGGTGGGCCTTCAACAGGTCCTTTTCATGGTTGACACCAAACAGCATCTTTAATTCGTTATACGGGATGTACATCTCCTTCTTGCCGACCAACTTCATGTTGTAACGCTCCATCGAACCGATGAACAGGAACATGTCATCCCACGTGCATTGTCCTCCGTAAATGTTACTGGGAGTGTCGAAGGCGAGGTCCGGAGCCAGTTTCGTGCGGCGCTGGCCGGGCAGGTACTGCCAGGCTTTACGCTTTTCGTTGTACGAGTCGAGCGGATCTATGATCAGGACCCCTTCACCCACCTTGCGGGCAGGACCCACCAGGTAAATCTTGAGGGCATAGAAATCTTTGGCATCCGGCTTGGCAGGGTCGAAATACGGGTATTCCTGGGTGACATTGCCTTCGGACTGCATGGTTGCCCGGCCAGTGGAGTCAACCGTATAGGCTCGGTAACGCTCTTCATAGGTCAGGCCGTTAAAATGCAGCAGGTGGTTCCACATGGCTTCGTAGCCGTCGTTCGGAATGGGAAACGGGAACCCCCCATGGGCGCCGGTGAAGGACAGTCCGCCGTTGGTGGTCTTGGCCGTGGTCGAGGCCTTCACGGTGTTATCCTGCACGTACTTGGGGAAAGCCCCGGTTCGATGGGTCTTGTAGACATCCAGCCGGTAGGTCGGGTACTTCTTCAGCATCGCCTTGACCCCTTCGGAGAGCTTGTCCGAGTACTGGGCCATGTTCTTGGCAGTGATGGAGAACTGCGGCTTTTCGCCGGCGAACGGGTCGGGCCGCCACCCCTTCTTGGTGTAGTTGGCCGGCGATTTGCTGAGCCCGCCGGTGTACTCGGGAATCGTCCCTTCCTTGTTCCCCGCCTTCTCGGCCCCGACCAGGGTCAGGTTCTTGCCGAGTTGCGCCGCCTTTTCCGCGGATACCGCCCCCAGGGCGAGTCCTGCGCTGGCCAGGGTCAGACACCCTGCCAGCAAACTGTTCCGTATCAACATATCGTTCCTCCTTTAGAATGTGGCTTTCAACGTGAGGGACAAGAGGTCCCGGTCCTTGAGCAGGGCAATCGCATCAGCTGCCCCCTGACCCGGTTGGGCCAGACCCGGCGGCAGCACCTGGCCTCCCGCATCCGGATGCACCTTGCCGAAGAAGCTGGCATAGGTCAGGTCGATCTTGTACTTGGCGAACACGTCTAAGGAGAGCCCGGCGCTGTAGCTGCCGGTCCCCTCGGTGCCGCCGGTGAGGGTCGCCGCGTTGCCGTGCATCCCCATGGAGAAGTTGAGCGGCATGGCCATGTCAACCCCCGGCAGGACCTGCTTCCATTCCGGCACCAGGTTGACCGTTACCGTGGAGTTGTCCTTGGTGGCAGCGTCGACACCGCTGTAGCCGTTCATCCCGGTGAAGAACTGGGAATTCTCGCTGACCCGGTTCCAGCGGCCATAGGCAAACTCCAGGATGGCGGAGCCGGTATCGAACAGCGGGGTCTTTGGCAACAGCGTCAGGAAGTTCACCACCGCGTGCATGGTGTCGCCGCGCGCCCCGGCCGGGGCGAACCACTGGCTGGTCAGCGGCATGTTCCGGCGGTAGGAGAGCTCGGAGCCGACGCTGATCCCCATGATCTGCTTGGCAAAGCTGATGCCGTAAAGGCTGATGTTGGATTTGTAGTCATAGTGAAAACCGGTGGCATCGGCCAGGACCTGCGGCATCTTGTCGGAGAAGTTGCGGTAGTGGAACCCGAGGGTCGCGTTCAGCCATTCGGGGCTGTAGCTGACCTTGAGCCCCCAGTCGCGCATGTCGCCCGGCCTTCTGTCGCCGCCGTTGGGAAGCGGCCCGGTCGGCAGGAGAAAGGCCTCGCCGCTGTTCAGGAAACCGTCCACCATCCCCAGGTAGCTCCCCCCCTCGGGGAAGATGTTCGACTCCCATTCCAGGTAGTACTGCCCGGCAATGGTGAGCTCGTTGGTCGGCTGGACCTGGACCGATACCTGGTTCAGCGGCCGGAAGATCTCCTTCAGCTCTACGCCCGGCATGGCCAACGCCTTGGCCATGTCGATGGGCGACTGGGCATAGGAAATGCCGTTGTTGCCGGCCCCCGGGAAGAACGCCTCCCCCCAGTAGATCGTGTGCCGTCCGGCCCGGACGTTGACCGGAACGTCGCCGGCATCGTACTTGGCAAAGACGAAGGCATCCAAGAGCTCACCGTCCGGCCCGCCGAAACGGCGCTTGGTGTACGGATTCAGGCCGGTGGCCTGCTGGCCGTTTTCGAAATGATTGGAACTGCCGACGGAGGTATTATCGAACTTGGACCGGTAGATCGGGTCGTACCAGAGGGCGCCGCTCAACCGGAAGCCGTAATCCTTCCTGTAGACCAGATCCGCCTCGGTGAGCAGGTCGATCCGGCTGGAGACGATCCCCACGTCGAAGTTGCGGTCGCCGTCGTCGTTGTTGACGCTGCCGCTGATATCCTTATTCTGTCCCTTGAGCCGCTGGGCCAGGGTGTACCTGAAGGTGTTGTCCCAATGGATGACCAGATCCTCGCTCTCGGTGGGAATCTCGAACGCATCCACACTGCCGCAGACGCCCAGCACTGCCATCAATGCGACCGTTAGACAGACCTTGTGCATCTTCCTGACAAGTTTCTCTTTCCTATGGCTCATCCCCATCTAGTGCCTCCTGGTTCGTTTTGTACTGCGGACCTGTGAACCTCAAACGGCGATAATGTCTAATGGAACCTGGCGTTTTCTATGAATGTGTTGACAACTTCCTTGACAAAGCTTTCTTCCAGTACATGGGCATCCACTCGTTTAACCCTTAGATTGCCCGAGGCCTTACTCTCAATACCCTCAACAAACCCCATATTGGCCGCGGGGTCATAGAGGTCGCCCCCCTTCACGTCCTGCACACTGAAGCCTCGCATTGGAATTACGACCGTCGTCGGGGCCGTGCTCTTGTTTAGCTTGTTGCCAACTTCCTCTCCCACTTGCTGCAATTCAGCCCTGTTGGTCCGGTACAGTGTGATGGCCCGGTTGTGCATGTGGGTTGCACGTCCATGGAACTTGTCGCAACCAGGCCCCTCAACAATGAAATCTGTAGAACCGGGAACGTACACCGCCGGCAGATTCATCTGGCCGGCACCTTCGTAGCGCTCATCAGGAGGGATAAAGAGTCCTCCCGCTATCCGGTCCACCCACTCGTGGAAAGAGAATTCGCATACCCCCCCGTTAACAATTGAGTCGAGCACTACCTGCTCAAAACTTTTGCCTCCGGCACCCGTCGTATGAAACGTCACCGTTTCGTAGCCGGCCTTTCCAAACAGATCCCTGGCCACCCGGGCAGCACCTTCTGTGGTGCCCAGGGTGGAAAGTGCAATCAGTTTCTTGTTGTCGAATGAATCCTGACGGGCCTTGGCCATACCAACGACCGCACCGGCGGCATTGGCAAAGATCCTGCGCGTCAACCGGTTCAGGCCGGCAACATCCGCCACGGAGTGAAATAGATTAACGTCCTTGGTCCCCACATAGAACGGTACGACCATGCCAACCGCCGCCATGGTGGAAATCATGACCTTGGGAATCCCGATGGGCAGAGAGCGCATCACCGCCGTTCCCAGATTGGTGCCCATACTTCCGCCGATCCCCAGTACACCGTCTATCTTCCCTTCAGCGAATAATTGCTTCGTTATTGCTGTTGCGCCCTTAATCAGCACTTCCATGGCCTCGCCCTCGGAAGTATCGGCTCTGACTTTATCCATGCTTGAACCGGCAGCTTCCGCTACCTGGTACCGCGTAAAGTCGGGTGGAATGATGGGCTCTCCCAAGATCCCGGCGTCTATGGTGATCGTTTTGGCACCGTATTCTTCGATTCTTTCCTGGATAAACCGAACCTCATTCCCCTTGGTGTCCAACGCGGCCAAAATCAAGATGTTCTTCATAAGTGGTCCCCTTTTCCCGGTTTCCGGAATAGACTCCGTGCCAATTCCCCCAGCGACACATCGCAACTTCATCCCCCAGTCAGTTTCCCCTACCTCCCTGATTAGATTTAACTCCCTACGCTGTGTGCCTCTTCGGTGTTTTTGGGGGATGCGTCCTGGTCATATTCTTACGTTCCCTTCTCCTTCCTCTGCCGGGCTGTATGTCTTCAGCCGTCACAAACATAGTTTGCAAGATCATTGAGATGTGACTAGTTGTCACGGTAAGTCCCAGCAGATCAATCAATATGGGCATCAGAAGATGTTCAGCGATATCTACTGCTCATTTAGCATGCGTTGTGCCGAACATTGTTTTATCAATAAAAAACAATTAGTGTATGACTCGCCACATTGTTTGTTAATGCATGTGATATTGCCAGGTTGTGCCGAGAAACATTATCTCGCTACGCGGCAAGATGGTCATCCGTAAGAAAGACGTCGTTTGTTGATGCGTTACGTTTTTGTAACTTTTTGCACTGCAAACTGAAGATTTGACATAATTGTCTATCAGGTGTTGCATAGAACTATGTTTTGTGACTGGCGCTATGCTGTAATGACCGACACTGTTCCGGCTAGATCCTTGTTCTCAGCGCCATAGCGTCGTAATTGAAACGATCGGCAACGAAATCAGAGCGAAATATCAATCTAATGAATGCATAAGGGGGGATTTACAAGAATGGACAACGTGCAGGATAAGTGTGGCGAGGAGCCATATTTGCGGAGAGAAGTGAAAAATCCAGGTCCACCCGCCTGTGGGCGGCCATTCATTTTGAGCTGATCACCAAACAGATGTTCAGACAAAATATGAAGATCCAATCTCAAGAGATTTCAGGGTATTCCGGAGCTGCCCTTGTGGGACACGAAGCCCATACATTCAAATGTAATCTGATTTCATTTAAGCAAACCAATAAATGTTGGAAGTTGTGGATGAAGGGATTTCAGGAGACGAAAAAAATGGAAACAAGGACTGACAGCCAGTGCGATAACTATAACACTCCGTTTTGATTGAGTTATTTAATTGTTTTGTGTTGCGCTTGGTTGAATTTTGCTGTAAATGTTTCGAATCTATATTCCGGATAAAAAGGAGAACTACCATGGGATGGTCTATTGGTAACATTAATGACTCGGTTGAACTCGCCACACTACTTGAGTGGGCAGACCTCGCGCTGACTCACGGGTATGAAAGAACTGCGCTTCAATCGAGATGTGCGGACCACACGTTGACCGGGTGGCATGGGAGAGAGCGAGCGCTAGCTGCGATGCTGCCCGAAATTGCAGACCTCGCGTTGACTCATGGAAATTAGAAAGAGACGCCCTTCCTTAGCCGAATATGGAAGGTGATGTCTCTTGACTTACAGTAACTTAACGTTATGTCGAGCAGACGCCCCCACCTTATCGGTATCCCGCACGGCACGAAGCGCCGGATTTGACCGCTCGTGCGTGCGGGCGGCCGAGTGTTGCACTCCCTCGGACCATCTCACTCCTCCCCACGATGGCCCTACCATTACGTAATCCACGCAATGGCTCATATCTGACAACCAATCTTGAACGGGTAACGATGCAAGAAGACCCCGCCATTTTCAGACGGCGACGTGCAGCATCTCCTTGCGCTGGTCCTTGATCTCGTGACCGGTCCAGCGTTTAAAGAGGTTGTGCTCGACGCCGACATGGTCGAGCGCCTTGCCGATGCTCTGGTGGATGATGTCCATGATCGACTCCGGGTTATGATAGAATGCGGGCATCGGCGGCAGAATCACGCCGCCATTGTCGGCAACCCGGGACATCAGATCGAGATGCCCTTTGTGCAGCGGTGTCTCGCGAACCATTAACACCAGCTTCCGCCGTTCTTTGAGGGTCACGTCGGCAGCGCGCACCAGCAGATTATAGGTAAAGGAATTGGCAATGGCCGAGAGCGTTTTCACGGTACAGGGGGCAATGATCATGCCGCTGGTGCGGAATGAACCGCTGGCTACTGCCGCGCCGATATCATTATTGTCGTACACCGCGCTGGCCAAACTTCTGACTTCGTCGAGGGAATAGGAGGTCTCGATCTCCAGATTTTTGCTGGCAGCGTCACTGACGATGAGATGGGTTTCCTGCCCCAGTTCCCTGAGCACCCGCAGCATCTCCACGCCATAGATCACACCGGTTGCGCCGGTTATTGCCACCACTAATGGAAGACTCATGTCTGTGCTCCTCTCGTTGATTCATTGTGTATTGTAGGGGCGCTGCTTGCCGCCCCTACTTGGCCCCCTGGTGGAGCCGCACGAACTCGTCGACGGCAACACGGGCGAATTCCGGCGTGTACAGGTGCAGGTCGACCTCTTTGATCCGACCCGGATCGGCCAGCTTTTCCTTCAGTCGCTCCACAAAGGCGGCGTCGGCGACCGGGTCGTAGATGATCCGTCCTTCCACGTCCTGCGACGACCACCCCTTGAGCGGAATCAGGAAGGTCCATTCCCCGTTGGCCCGGTTGAGGCGCTCGGCGATGACGTCGGCGGCTTGGCGCAACTCGTCGGATGTGGTGCGGACCTGGACCCGCAGGGAGTCCTGCACGTACTGCGGCCGGTCCTTGGTCTTCTCCAGCATGTCTGGGCGGCCGCCGTAGGAGAGGATGTCGAGGCCGCACGGCGCCAGCACCATGGGGATGCCGGTCTTCACGGCTGCCTTCAGCCGGTCGGGGCCGGGGTCGCGATTGCCCTGGAACAGGTTTTCCACGATGCCGCCGGTGCAGATGTCAAGCACTCCATGGAAGGCGCCGCTGTGGATCATCTCCTCCATCGCCTTGTCGCCCTTGCCCTGGGCATGGCAAACGATGGGGGTGAAGCCCGCCTCCTCCAGCATGGAGAGCGCCGCCTGAACGGCCATTTCTCCGAAACCGAAAGAGGAGATGGCAACGCACGGTTTGTCGAACGTGATGTTGGTCCCTTGCGTCATTTCGACCATGCCACAGATGGCGCCCACCGCATTGATGATCTGTGCCTTCAGCAACGGGTTCATCTTCACCACGTCGAGCACCGTGTGGTGCATGGTGATGTCGTGGGTGCCCACGTACTTGCCGACATAGGCCGGATGAGCAGCCATGGGGGAGGCCATGAGCTTGGGCATGCCGAAGGGCAGACTCTTCATGACGCTGGTACCGACCAGGGACGACGTCCCGCCGCCAACGCCGAAGACGCCCTGGACCTTGCCCTCTTTCATCATGTCGGCGACGATTGAAATAGCGCCATTGATCTGGTTCTGCATCGCCCGGTCGCGATCGGAGCGATAACATTCGCGTACGGCCTCAATGGTCATGCCGCCCCGCTCGGCCACCTGTTCACAGGTGATGTCGCCCGGAAAAGGCGGGGGTTCCTCCATGCTGAAATCAAGAAAATAGGCCGTATGTCCCCGCTCCTCGATGAGATGCTTGACGAAGATGATGTCTTCGCCGCGGGTATCCAGGTTGCAGATGATGACGATCCCCTTCTTCTGGGCCATGTGACACTCCTCCTTCTTGGTTGCGGCAGGCGGCCCACTGCGGCGGGGGCCGCCTGCCATCCCCTGTTTACTTCTTCTTCACCGGCTCGGGCCTGGTCAGCCGCGGAATCATCTCGGCCACGGGACTTGCCCCCGTAAAGCCGTACTCGTTCCAGCGATCGGAGACCTTCTGCAGCACCGCGCGATCCATGAAGATCTCGTTCGGCTTGTTAGTCCATTCGAAGGGGGTGCAGGCATCCATGATGATGCGGCTGACCACTTCACGCTCGGCGATCGGCAGCCCCGGATCAAGCGGTGTGGAACGGCCGCGATTGATGACCTGGACCGAGCGTTTGGGATCGAAACGGGTGGCCAGCGCCCACCAGACCCGGTCCATGTCGTCGGCGGCAATGTCGTGGTCAACGATGATGATCCCCTTGACGCCGTAGTGGCCGGTGGTGCTGCCGTTAATGGCATCGGCAACATGGTTTGAGTGCCCCGGATACATCTGCTTGACCGAGGCGATGACCCAGAAACGGCCGGTGGCGGCGGCCGGGAAGTAGACGCTCTGGATGCCCGGCACCTTCATGGTTTCCAGATCGTACCACAGCTGCGCGGTGCGATTGAGGGACTGGATCATGTGGGTGTCGTTGATCGGCTTTCCGACCGTGGTTGACCAGAAGATCGGCTTGGTGCGGTGGATGATGCGGCTCACGCGTATCACCGGCTTGGGATAGTCCTTCATCTTGTTGCCCGAATAGTAGCCGGTGTACTCGCCGAAAGGACCTTCCTCCATCAGTTCTTCAGGGTCCATCCATCCTTCGACGATGATCTCGGCGTTGGCCGGCAGAGTCAGTCCGGTGAGATCGGACTTGAATACCTCGACCGGACGGCCGCGCAGTGCGCCTGCCACGTCGTATTCGTCCAACTGCGAGCTGACCAGGGTAGAGGAGGTCAGGAACAGCACCGGATCGCCGCCAACCACGTAAGCGACGGGCATCTTCTCGCCGCGCTCCTGGTACTTCTTCATGTGAAATTCGCCGTGCTTGCCTTTGATGATCTGTGAGCCGAGAATGTTCTTGCCCAGGATCTGCGAACGGTAGGTCCCCAGATTGGTCCAGCCGGTATCCGGGTCCTTGGTCACCAGGTAGCCGGAGGTGCCGAAGAAGCGACCGCCGTCATCGGGATAAAACCAGGGTGCCGGAAAATTCTCGAGGTCGATGGCATCCCCCTCAATGATGTTTTCCTTCACCGGCGGGTTGTCGACGAACGTGGGCTTGATCATCTGTTTGGTGGTCAGTTCCATCCATTTCCGGGAAAGCTGGCACATGGACAATGACGGGTCCTGCTCCAGGCAGATGGCGATCCGCTCAGCCGTCGTAAAGGCGCTGGTGAACACCGGGATGTCATAGCCCTTTACGTTTTCGTAGAGCAGGCCGGGACCCTTCTGCTCCTCGTTCACCTTGGATATGTGGCAGAGCTCGTACTTCCAGTCCACTTCGGTCTTCACGCGATGCAAGACCCCGTGGGCCTCCAGGGCCGCAAGATAACTGCGCAGATCGTTGATCGGTTTTACGTCAATTCCTTTGCTCATGTTCGCCTCCTGTCTTTTGGTGTTGTAAGATAGCCGCGCCTGGTTACTCATTGCTGGGAACTCTGCATTTATCAAACCTTGTTTCCCGAGCAGTTTTGATCTCTCTCAGCACGGCTTATGCCAAAGATGCCTTCCGCAGGCAGCATGCAACATCGGACATCCCGATAGAGAATTGTGAATGCGTATATAATCAATGTGTTACTGGTTTAAAGCATTTCTCCTGTAGCCGACCATGCATATTGCTACAACCCGCCAGGAATGGGACGACACTTTACAATTTTGTAAAAATATTGTTCTATTTGTCGGGTGCTTTAACAAAATGGTGAGCTGGGTTGCCATCATGTTATATGTATTGTTATTAGCAATCGCTTAACTACCCCAAGCTTTTCCTGCTTGTGCAACGACGACAGTTGATGATATACGATAACAACGTTTTGCTTAATCGTATTCATCCGGCAGCCAATTCAACCTACTGATTCAACAATGTTTTTGGTATTGGTGTTCAGCGGGGATGCTGGCATCCTGAAACAACCGTACACAACGGGAATCATGCTGTTAGTCAGACAACGTTTGTTACCAGGTTCAATTGTTGAGCCGAATAGCGAAAGGAACGACGGCGGCCACTGTAGCATTAGGGAAAGAGGGCGATCGTGACCAAACTTCGGAGCTTCGCGGAAACCATCGTAGACGTGCCCAGCGACGATTTATGCGAACAGGTGCATTTTAGCCGCGAAACCGGCCAGATATGGTTGCATGAACACCGCATGCTCCTGATCCATGCAGAAGCGCTGGCCGGCCTGCGCAAGGATCTGATTGACACTCTGGGTATGGACCGCGCACGGAGTCTTTTCACCCGCATGGGCTATGCGTCCGGCTTGCACGATGCCGAACTCATCCGTACGCGTGCCCGGTGCACGAGTGATTACGAATTTTTCATGACCGGCCCGCAACTCCATGCCCTTGAAGGGATCGTCAAGGTCACCCCCATCAAACTTGAAGCGGACCGTGTCGCCGGCAAGTTCTACGGCGAGGACCTCTGGGAAAACTCCTGGGAAGGCCAATGGCACCGCAAGCATTACGGTGCCTGTACAGCGCCGGTCTGCTGGAGCCAGATAGGCTACGCCTGCGGCTACACTTCGACTTTCATGGGTAAGCCTATCCTGTACAAGGAAGTAGAATGCGTCGGTATGGGCGACAATAACTGCCGCATCATCGGCAAACCCCTCGAAGAATGGGAAGACGCTGCCGAGTATACGCGCCTGTTCAACCAGGAGTCGATTGTCGAGCAACTCATCGACTTGCAAACCCAGGTCGTGCAGTTGCGTTCTGCCATGGGGGAGAAGGAAAAACTCCCCGCTGACATCGTTGGCAATTCCAAAAAATTCCGTGCCGCCTATGAACTGCTCAAACAGGCGGCCAACAGTCAGATCACCGTCCTTTTGCTCGGTGAGACAGGCGTTGGCAAGGAAGTGTTCGCTCGGTCCCTGCACGAAAGGGGAACCCGACGTGACGAATCTTTTGTCGCCATAAATTGCGCCGCCATTCCGCACGATCTGGTGGAATCCGAGTTGTTCGGCGTTGAAAAGGGAGCGTACACCGGCGCACTCGCCTCCCGTCCCGGGCGCTTCGAACGGGCCGACGGCGGCACACTGTTTCTCGATGAAATCGGCGACCTGCCTCTGTCGGCGCAGGCCAAGCTGCTACGGGTGCTGCAGGAAGGCGAGATCGAGCGACTCGGCGACCAGAAAACCCGCAAAATCAATGTTCGACTGGTCGCGGCGACCAACGTCGACCTCCGACTACTGTGCAAGGAAGGCAAATTCCGCTCGGACCTCTACTACCGGCTCAACGCCTTCCAGATCAATATCCCGCCGCTCAGGGAGCGCAAGGAGGATATTTCACTCCTCGCCAACCGCTACCTGGAAAAATGCTCCGCGGTCCACGGCAAGAAGCTGCGAGGATTCACCGACAAGGCCAAGCGGGCGCTGATTTCCTACCCATGGCCCGGCAACGTCCGCGAATTGCAGAACATGGTCGAGCGTGGCGTTATCCTTGCTCCGAGCGGCACCCGCATTGAGGTGGACCAGATGTTTTCGGCACACAACGACGATCAATCTCTGGAATTCGGCCTCGGCGCAGACGGTGGTCTCGACATCAACCATGGGGAGTCAGGCAAGGATCTGTGCGAGGCAGTAATCAACGGTGTCATGACGCTGGACCAGGTTGAGGCAATGCTGGTCGAAACCGCAGTGGAAAAGGCGCACGGCAACCTTTCCAAAGCGGCCAGACTGCTCGGTCTGACCCGGCGCCAGCTCGCCTATCGTCTTGACCGCCTGCACCCGCCTTCCGGCCGGGCGTGACAGTGACATTGCTCCATCCGGGCCCGCGCCGTGATGCGCCCGGATGAAGGTGCGGTATGATTAATTTAACGGCGAAAACGAGGGGGGCTATTACCTCTGACCTCATTGTGCCGCATTCCCTGATATGACGATCTTCCTACGCAGGTATAAATTATGGATCACCCTGGTGCTGATCGTTGCCAGCGCTGCCTTAGCGCTGCTCTGGATACAGCACGCAAACAGGGGGGTGCGGGCCGAGGCCAGGGCTCGCTTTTTCGAACAGTATAACCGCCAGCAATTCCTCGTGGCCGAGTTGGCATCCCAGAGCCTCAACGAAATGTTCACCACGTTCCACCGCGACCTCGACCTCGTGGTAAGCCTCTTCGAAGGAAAGGAGGTCAACCAGCGACGGGCCGAAGAGGTGAAGGGGAGCCTGAAGAAGATCTACGGCTCCCTTGTCAATACCCCGATCATCGAACTGGTTGTCTTTGACCGCAATGGGGTCGTTGTCGCCATCGAACCACACGATACGTTTACCCTGGGGCGCAGCTATGCCTGGCGGGACTATTACCGCTGGGCCAAGGAAAACAAGGAGCCGGGGCGGATGTATCTCACGCCGTTCATGCGGCTTGAGGGAGGGCGGCATCGCGGGGTCAAAGAGCTGATCGTTGCCGAAGGGATTTACGGTCCGCGGGGTGAGTTTCGCGGCGTCGTCACCTGCACCCTGAATTTTGACGAGATGGCACGCAGGCACGTCCTCTCTGTCCGGGTCGGCAAGCACGGCCATGCCTGGCTCATTGACAGCAGCAACAGGACCATTCTGGTCGACCCCAACGGGAAGATAGCCGGCAAGAGCTTCGAGGAGGCGCTTCTCCACAAATGGCCCCGTCTTTACAACCTGCTGATCTCCGCCGGGGATGGCAAGCCGGGGAGTGGCTGGTACGACTACGAGGACCCGGACGCCCCGGCTAAACAGGTCCGCAAGCTGGTCAGTTACCATCCGGTGCGCCTGGAGAATCGACTCTGGATATTGGGTGTCGCTACGCCGGAACGGGAGGTGGAGGCGCTTCTCTCCTCCTTCCTGCAACGTCAGGAAGCCATTTCAACGACACTCCTGGTGACGATCCTCGGCGGCGCCACCCTGTTGCTGGCGCTACTGTTCAACTGGAACAGGTCGCTTTCGACGCAGGTCGGGCTGCATACCAGGGCTCTCAGTGAGGCGCATTCGCGTCTCGAGTCCACCTTCGACGAGCTGCTGGTGGCCAAGAAAGTGGCGGCCGTGGGGCACCTCGCACTGGGGCTGGTGCATGAAATTCGCAACCCTCTCTCGGCCATTCAGATGAACATGCAGATGATCCGCAAGAAGATCGATCCTTCCGGTGTCCTCAGTGAAAACTTCTCCATTGTGGACGGTGAAATCCAGCGCCTCAACCGCCTGCTCAAGGATGTCATGGACTTTGCGCGCCCCCGGCCGCTGCGGCTGCAGTCCGTCGACCTGGGAGAGATCGTCGGCCGCTTGATTCGGCTGATGTCCCAGCGCCTTGCCGAGGAGCGCATTCATGTCGAAATCAGCATGGAATCCCCTCTGCCCCTTGTCTGCGACCCCGAGCAGATCCATCAGGTGCTGCTGAACCTTGTCCTCAATGCAATCGAAGCCATGGCGGATGTGACACATGACCGATGCCTGGACATAACGGCATACCGTAAAGACGGTCAGGCGCATATCCTGGTGAGCGATACGGGCGGGGGAATCCTGAAGGACAAGAGTGAGCAGCTCTTTGATCCATTTTACACAACCAGGACCTCTGGCGGCGGGTTGGGGCTGTCGATCCTTCAGACCATAGTTGTTCGGCATGGCGGGTCAGTCACGGTTGCCAGCGAACCTGGACTTGGCGCCACCTTTACCGTGATCCTCCCCCTGACGGGGCCTTCCGAAAAGGGGGAGCAGCTGCTTTGAGTAGTGCAGTGGAAAAGCCATGAGAGTGTTCTACGACAAGCGCCAATCGGTTCCGGGGCAGGTCTCTTTCAGTCCTTCTGCCGGCAAGCCGACTCAGGTGCTGGAGAGTTGGCGAAAACTGGGGATTCCCTTTTGTGAGCAGTCATTTGCGCCGCTTACCGCTGACGACATTGCCCTGGCGCATGCCAGGGAGTACGTGGACGGTGTGCTTTCATGTACCCAGATGAACGGTTATGAAAACCGGAGCCCGGAGATTGCGTCAGCCCTGCCGTGGGTTGCCGGAAGCATGGTCGCCGCCGCCCTGCACTCATTCATGACCAAGGAGGTGAGTTTCAGCCCAACGTCAGGCGCACATCATGCCTGCTATGCCAGCGGCGGAGATTTCTGCACCTTCAATTTTCTTGTCATTGCCGCGATACTGGCACAGCGGGCCGGTGCCGGACGGATTGGTATTCTGGACCTGGACTATCACTACGGGAACGGTACTGATGACATACTGGCGCGGCTTGACCTGACCTATGTCAGGCATTACAGCCTCGGTGGGGACCAGGATGCGAAATCCGCAGCCGCGGAGCGCTGGCTCAAAAGGCTGCCCGGTGTGGTGGGGGAATTCTCGGATGTGGACCTGATAATCTACAATGCCGGCGTCGATTCCCACATTGACGACCCATTGGGCGGCAATCTCACGACTGAGCAGATGGCCAGGCGTGACAGGATCGTTTTCGAGGTGATTCGCGAAATCGGGGTCCCCGTCTGTACCAGTCTTGCCGGGGGGTATCAGTCGGCCCGGGACGGTAGCATCGATCCTGTTCTCAGGCTTCATGACACAACCTTTGTGTCTGCGTGGGAGATGATCGAGTCGCCCGAGAAAAGAGCCATCCGTGAAACATGGACATCATGGTAACAAGAGTACGCTGGATGATTTCTTGAATTAATGATAATTAAACTTGAAAACTGTTTTGAATTGTGGTATTAAGGTACCAAATTAGCATCCTCCTATCCGCGGGTTGTGGTGGGTGGTTCTTCTGTCGGCAGGCAATGATCCGTGCGGCAGATTACTCAGCAGGGGCGTTGCCGTGACGCAACAATCAATTCAGGATACTGAAATGAAAAATCAGATTTCCATACGCAATGCCGTTCCGGCCGACCTTGATGCCGTTATCGCATTGGATGACGTTGACCCTGCGGAGGCAAAACCTGCCTATTGGCGCGGGGTTTTTGAACACTATGTGATAAGCGATAAAGGGCAACGGCTCTGCCTGGTCGCCGAAGTCGGCAAAGAGGTCGTTGGTTTTATCATCGGCGAGGTGCGGGCCTGGGAATTCGGTTCGCCCCCGTGTGGCTGGGTGTTTGCGCTGACCGTGTCTCCAAAGGTACGTCAGAGGGGGATTGCCCATCTGATGTTCGAAGAGATCTGCAAGCGGTTGAAGCAGGCCGGGATCAAGACGGTGCGAACGATGGTGCATCTCGATAATACGCTGACCCTGTCGTTTTTCCGCAGCCAGGGGTTGCGGACGGGACGCTATGTCGAGCTCGAAAAAAAGCTCGATTCGCTTTGACCTTCATCTACTTGACTATCCAGGTCTCTGACCGGAGCGGGATCTCATCATGAAGCTTAATAAAGGAAGCCTGTTTGCCCTTCTTGCCGTACTCGAACTGGCCAGCGACGCTGATCGACAGCTTTCGACCACTGATATTGCCGACAAGTACGGGATATCCTCCCATCATCTTGCAAAGGTGATGCGGAATCTTGTTCACGAGGGGCTGGTGCAGGCGGTGCGTGGCGTTGGCGGCGGCTATCGGTTTGCGGGAAACGTCAGTCGCACCACGCTGCTGGACGTAATCCAGCTATTTGAAACCCTGGAGTCGGAGCTCGACATACCGAACCACTGGAATCACTCCGGTGACCCCATCGTGGCTGAGTTGCAGAGTATCACCAACGAAATCGACGAACTTACCAAGGCAGTGCTGGATACGATCACCCTTGCCACGGCATTGAAAAGCGCGCGCAAGCGTTCCGAGACCGATGCCCAGAACAAGGCTCCCGGGAAAACCAGCTCTTCCCGCAACGCCTGATCCTCTCTACGGCATTTTCTTGTTGAAGCGCGCTCATGCCGCGTGTCCGGGTATGTTCGAACAGGTACCTCAACCTGAGAAATCACTGCCGGTACCCCTCCGCCCCGTTTCTCCCTCCAATTCTGCATCGATCTTCTGAGGCTTCTTGTTGAAACGGAACTCCATGTGATAGGTGTCCGTTTCCTGTGAATATACCAATGAATGGCCCAGCTTGCGGTGATAGTTGAGCATCGCCTCGTTGGTGGGCAGAATCTCCGAACAGAACCCTTCGATCCCCTGGCTTATTGCGTAACGTTCCAGCTGTCGGAGCAGGTATTGGGCCAGCCCCTGTCTGCGGAAATCCTCATGGACCACCACCGCCGTTTCCGCCACGTTCGTGCGCGGATTGACCGCATAGCGTGCCACTGCCACGATTGATTCGGCATTGTCCACCGGTAGGAACACGGCCAGTGCCATGCGACTATGGTAATCGACGCAAACCTGTTTTGCCGCCTCGAAATGGGCAAGCTGCAGTTTGGGTCCAAAGTACCGGTTGTAGATGGTTTCCGGATTGTGGCTGTAGAAAAATTCCTGCAGGGTCCGTTCATCGGTGGCCTTGAGGGGCCTGACCAGCATCATGGTGGCGCCGAACCGCCTCTGCTCCTCGAACTCCTTCGGGTACTGATCCAGTGCCTGTTGCCACACCTGCTCGTCTTCATAGACGTAATGCTTCTGCTTGACGAAATCCAGCAACTCCTGGCGATAGTCGGGGTGGGCGATGGAGATCAATGCCAGGGCCCGTTCGCGAATGGTTTTGCCGTGCAGATAGGCGATGCCGTATTCGGAGACCACATAGTGGGCATCACCGCGGCTGGTGACGACCCCGGCGCCGTCGTCGATCCGGTGCACTATGCGGCTGATCGTCCCGTCTTTCGCGGTACTGCGGATTGCCACGATCGGCTTGCCTCCCCGGCTCATGGCCGCGCCGCGCGCGAAATCCACCTGGCCGCCAATGCCGCTGTAAAACTTGTAACCGATGCTGTCCGCGCATATCTGCCCGGTCAGATCCACCTGCAGCGCCGAATTGATCGCCACCACCTTGTCGTTGCCGGCGATTACCCGTGGATCGTTGACAAAATCCGACGGATGAAATTCGACCCCGACATTGGCGTCGACAAAGTCGTACAGCGTGCGGCTGCCGATGACAAAGCTGGTGACCGTCTTGCCGGGGCAGATCCGTTTCAACCGGTTGGTGATATTGCCCCCCTCGATCAATGGCAGCAAGGCATCGCTGAACATCTCCGTGTGGATGCCGAGATCCCGCTTGTCGGCAATAAACTGCAACACGGTACAGGGGATGGTGCCGATTCCCATTTGCAGGCAGCTGCCGTTTTCCACCAGGCGTGAGATATGGTAGCCGATTTGCAGTTCCACCTCGTCAGGCTGCTTTGCCTCGGATTCAAGGATCGGCTGGTCGATTTCCACGAGGAAATCGATTTTACTCAGGTGTACAAAGGTATCGCCGTGGGTCCGGGGCATCCGGCAGTTGACCTCGGCGATGACCAGTTTTGCACGATCCAGTGCCGCACGCTGGATATCCACATTGATCCCCAGACTGCAGTAGCCGTGTCGGTCCGGCGGTGACACCTGCAGTAAGGCCACCTGATTTCCCCGCTGACCATTACGGATAAGTTCCGGGATCTCACTCAGAAATATCGGTGTGTAATCGGCACGGCCGTCGCAAACGGCCTGGCGAATGTTTTCGCTGATGAAGAATGAGTTGTGCCGGAAATGCCCGGCGTTCTGTTCGGCGATATAATCGGCCGACCCGAAGGAGAGGAGCTGGATCAATTCGATATCGTGAAACCTGCTGGCGTTTCTGCAGAGAGCGGCAACCAGTGTTTGCGGGACAGCACATCCCGATCCTACAAAAACGCGCCAGCCTGATTGTATCTGACATACCGCCTCATCGGCGGTTTTCAGCTTCTGTCGATACAGCTCGGTGAGTTGTTGACTGTTCATGTTCACGCCTCTTTGCCTTGTGACGTGACAGCCGAATGTTTGGGTAGCGTGCTGCTCTCCATCGGTTGTACACGATGTGCTTCAGCCTATTCTATAGGGTTTGGAACTTTTCTCAACAAAAGCCGCTGACATCGGCTCCCTCAGCTTTTTACACGGCTGCTCAAAATATTACATTGGTGAAAGGCTTATGGTTAGTATATAACAATGTTGTTTGTAGTCTGAAAAATTTTCCTTTGTATATCGGTATGTTTGTGGTGTAGTGTGGCGGTTGTAACTGCTTGTGATTTTTGGTTTGTAAAATGCATAACGATATTTTAAGGTATCATCATGCCGGTCGCCTTTTCCACGACTGTCAATCCTACATTGGAGGTTCACCATGCCCTACAATCTCAATCTACCGGAAGCTTTCAACGCCGCGGACTTCTTCGTAGATCGCAATGTTCGCGAGGGAAGGGGGGCGAAGGCCGCAGTCCTCTGTGAGGAGCGGGCCTTCACCTACGGTCAGATCCAGGAAGGGATGAACCGTTTCGGAAACGTTCTGCAGTCACTGGATGTCAGGATGGAGGAACGGGTGGCCCTGCTCCTGCTGGATACCGAGATCTATCCCCAGGCGTTTTTCGGGGCGATCAAGATAGGGGCGGTCCCGGTCTGTCTGAACACCATGAATCGTTCCAAGGATTTTGAGTTCTACCTCAATGACTGTCGGGCCCGGGTCCTTGTTGTCGATTCACTCCTCCTCGAACAGATTGAGCCTATTCGCGGCAACCTCAGGTTTCTGAAGCACATTATCGTTGCCAACGGGCCTGCACCGGCCGGCGACCTGAGCCTGTCCGAACTGACCGGTTCGCAATCCGCCGTCCTTGAAACCGCTCCCACCTGCCGCGACGATGCCTGCTTCTGGCTCTACAGCTCCGGCTCCACCGGTTCACCCAAAGGGACGGTCCACCTTCAGCACGACATGGTGTATGCCGCCAAGACCTACGGGGCAAAGATCCTTGACATCAAAGAGGACGACATCTGTTTCTCCGCGGCCAAGCTGTTTTTTGCCTACGGTCTGGGCAACGGCCTGTACTTCCCGTTCTGCGTGGGGGCAACCGCTGTCTATCTGCCACAGAGACCGACACCGGCACATGTCTTTGATACGGTGCGCCGTCACCGGCCAACCCTCTACTTCGGCGTGCCGACTCTCTACGGACAGATGCTTGAGGAAGAAGGGGCCATGGACGGTGTCAGGTTGTGCGTTTCGGCGGGAGAAGCCCTTCCGGCGCCTTACCTGCATCGCTGGAAAGACCGCTTTCAGCTGGACATCCTCGATGGTATCGGCTCCACCGAGATGGCACACATCTTCATTTCCAACAGGCAGGGAGAGATCGTTGCCGGCAGTTCCGGCAAGGCGGTGCCCGGTTACGAAGCCCGCATCGTTGGCGAGGATATGCACGACCTGCCGGTAGGCGAGATCGGCACGCTGCTGGTCAAGGGTGACAGTGCCGCGGCCCTGTATTGGAACAAACACGAGAAAACCAGGCAGACCATGATGGGGCACTGGATCAATACCGGTGACAAATATTTTTGCGACGAGCAGGGTAATTTTTACTGTGCCGGGCGTTCCGACGACATGCTCAAGGTGGGGGGGATCTGGGTGTCGCCCAACGAAGTGGAATCCTGCCTGATAGAACACCCCGCAGTCCTCGAATGTGCGGTCATCGGGGCACCTGATGAGGAGAACCTTATCAAGCCGATGGCGTTTGTGGTGCTCAACAAGCAGCATTCGGCATCGGAAGAGATGGAAAATGTATTGAAGGACTATGTGAAGTCTCAACTGGCTCTTTACAAGTATCCCCGCTGGGTACGGTTCCTTGACGAACTGCCCAAGACCCCGACCGGAAAGATCAAGCGTTTCGAATTGCGCAATCTGATCATGCAGGAAGCTGCCTGACGGCACGACGTTCATCACGTGTCGGCAGGTGAGGGGGACTGGCGCACCTGGCCGGACGTCCGAAGCTGGAAAATGCCCTTTATCGTCTATTTTCAGACAGGTAAAGGGCATTTTTGTGGTACTGTAACAAGGCGTTTCGCAGTGAAGTTCCCGGGTCAGGTCCGGGAGTTGTCGAATAATCAAACAGCTGGTTACTTGGTGCAAAGGGGAGATGGTTAATGCTGGTCACTGAAATCATGATTTCCACCACAATTCAGATTCATCCTCACGATAGTATACGAAAGGCTTTGGAATTGTTCAAAAGCTCCAAGCTGAATGGCGTGCCGGTCGTCGATGGAGCAGGAAAACTGATCGGTTTTTTCAGCCGTACCAATCTGCTTGACTGCCTGTTGAACGATGTCAGCCTCGATACGGCAATTGACGACTACTACATCAGGGACGTGGTGTACCTGCGTGAAGACAAGTCATACGATACGTTGGAGGCGATATCCCATTGGCTGCAAACGTGTCAGGTCGGACAGACCATTGTCGTCAATATGAAACATGAACCTATCGGGGTTCTTACCCAGGCAGGTACTGTCATCGATCTTCTCGATCGTACCGAGTACCTGTATAAAGAGCTGTCCAGCGTGATTGAAAACGTACCGGCTGGCATCCTGGCGACCAATGACGCCGGGTTTGTCACGCTGGCAAATCAATACGCCAAGGATATCTTGCAGGAGATTCAGGCAGGGAAATACATCGGCGAGTATCTTAGTGACCTGAAAGGTGATTTTACCCCCATTACCAATGGCGACTGGATTGCCCCCCGCAAGATCGAACATAGGTCCCTGAAGCTGATTGCTACCGCAGTGCCGATCTATCAAAACACCAGGGTCAAGGGGGTGATTTTCGTCATCCAGGACCTGACCGACGTGGAGGGGGTCGCGCATGAGCTGGGTGCCGTAAAAGAGCTGAAAATGACCCTGGAGACGGTGTTGGAGGTGGCCTACGAAGGGGTGGCCGTCCTGGATGAGCAGGGTCAGATCACGCTGGCCAATGCACGCTTCTGCGATAAGGTGGGGGCAGCAAGGGACCTGATTATCGGACAGAACATAAGCAGATTCATCCCCATGACGGATAACAATCTGGTGTTGAAGGCGTTGGAAATCAACGGCAAGCCATGCGTCATATCTTCACTGCCGATTACCAAGGAAGGCAACATCAAGGGAGTCGTGATAAAGATTTACGAGGATCTGGATCAACTGGCCGATGTGATGCAGCAGTTGAACCGGCTGAACATGCAACTGGATTATTACAAGGACGAACTGTACAAGGTCAACGGTACCAGTTACACCATCAGCAGCATCGTCTGTAACAACGACCTCATCGCAAACATCAAATCCCGGATTATCCAGGTTGCGCGAAGCAACTCCACGGTGCTCATCACCGGGGAAAGCGGCACGGGCAAAGAACTGTTCGCGCACTCCATCCACAATGCGTCCAACCGGCGCAAGGAACCGTTCATAAAGGTCAACTGTTCGGCCATTCCGGCCGAGCTTGCCGAAGCCGAGCTGTTCGGGTACGAGGATGGCGCTTTTACCGGCGCGCGCAGACAGGGCAAGCCGGGCAAGTTCGAGCTGGCTGGCGGCGGCACCATTTTTCTCGACGAGATTGGCGACATGCCGCTGCTGCTTCAGGGCAAACTGCTCAGGGTGATTCAGGAAAAAGAGGTCGAGAGGGTCGGTGATGTCAAGACGCGTAAGGTCGATGTGCGAATCATCGCCGCTACGAACAGGGATCTGAAGCGTCTCGTCGCCGAAGGGAAGTTCAGGGAGGATCTCTATTTCAGGATAAACGTCATCGAGTTCAAGATCCCTCCCCTGCGTGAACGGAAGCAGGACATTCCGGTGCTGGCCGATCACTTCATACGGAAATACAACGGCCTCTTCACCAAGCGGGTCAGCGGCATCACGGATGCGGCTTTGGAGGCGTTGGTCCAGTATGACTGGCCGGGCAACATCAGGGAGCTGGAAAACATCATCGAAAGGATGTTGAATTACGTAGAAAGCGGCCTGATCGATCTTCGTGATGTGCCCGAGGAGATCAGGCTGCCGGAGAAGGCTGCCATGAAGGCGGGCCGGAGTCTGGCCGACATCGAACAGGAGGCTATTCAGGCCGTCCTGGCAGAGGCCCAGGGGAACAAATCAAAGGCGGCGAGATTGTTGGGGATCAGCAGGTCGAAACTGTATGAAAAGCTTTCGCAGGGCCAGTAGTTCGCTGACGTCGTAACAGATCAGTACCGGTTGGACTGTCCAAGCCCCTGGCTTTTCGTTGCCAGGGGCTTTTTGCGTTCGGTTGTCCGGAAAGCAGACGACTGTTTGTTTTCAGGACAGGGCTGATGAGTGCCCTGAAGGGTGCCGGGGGGATCGGATGTCATGGCTACGGTCCAAGTTGCTGTGATGATACGTGTTATGCCCGGTGCCCGTTGCAGTGAAATTGGTTTTCACAGAGTGAATCGCTGGTATTGAAATTGCAAAATCTGCGATACGGAAAACAATGTTATCTGATAATCAAGTCAAATCTCATAAGTAGCAGGAGCGCGGTGTTAGTAGCTTTGTGGTTTAATTTGCCTATTTGTCACGGTTTTTTGGGGCGTGGAATGGTGGCGGAAGTGTTGGGAGTGGAACGTTTTTAATTATGGCAATGCGTTGTTGGTAGATTTTAAAACGACGTACCAATTATGTCTTTACAGGAAAGATGTAAAATGGTACAAGAATACCGTGAAGGCCTCCGGTCATCGTTGGATCGGGGAAGCTGGTGACTGACCGCGCTGCCGCCCATGGGTTCTGGTCTTGTAAGGAGAGGAGGTGGGTAACCGTCCGGAACTGCATGAGCTGTATCTGTTTTTGAGCCTGGGGTAGGAGCTTAATTGCTATTGGAGGAGACATGGAAGAGCAATTCGAACGCGAAGAACGATTAACGTACGACCCGT
>CAYSMK010000058.1:0-21334 GCA_964432205.1 uncultured Geobacter sp.
GTCTCCTGCGCCGGCGGCGCTTCGGCGGGCGGGGCCGCAGTTGCGGGAGACGGGGCGTCGACGTTGGCGGGGGAGGGGCCTGCAGCATTTCTGCGCAGCAGGGGAGGAGCCGGTCGATCCGTGCCCGGCCGTGGTCGCGGCCGAAGCCCCTTGTCCAGGTGGGCGGGAGGCAGTTCCCGGTCCGCCCGGCGACCGCTGCTGATCAGGTTGCCGTGCCCGTCCGGCTCGGCGTAGGTCCAAACGTCCAGATCGGCGTCGAACAAAACGGTGAATCCATCTTCGGTCTCCCAGCCGGCGCGCCGCTCGTCACCCCACTGCCGCGCCGTGAAAACACCGCCATCTGGCTGTTGCAGCGTGTGAATCTCCGGAGCTGCCGGCACGGCAAAGGCGATGCCGGCAGGGAAGGGGCAAAGCTGCAGCAACAGCAGTATGAGGATGGGCCGTTTTCTCATGACACCATGGTGAATCACGGGGATTGTTCTTGCCGGAGCAGTGCAAAAAAACAGCCAAGGAAATGGCGAGGGCCTGTGGTGCCGTTACCTGACGACGAGCCGATCCACGATCACACACCCCCTCATGATCACGAACGGTCCCTGAAGGGTCGAGACGCCGGTCTGGACCGTGAACTCCGGGTCGAACCCCCCGCTGACCCGTACGGTCAACGGACGGTCGGCCGTGAACGGGAGCGGTGCGCCGGTGGTGCGGATCTGGATGACGGCATTATCGGTGGCGCTTGCATAGGCATCCTGCAGGCGGGGGAAGGTACGGGCCGGTGTTCCGGCAAGGCTTACCGGTGGCGGCAGCGGGAGGAACAAGGCGGTGACGGTGCGGCCGACGTCGAGCAGGAGCTGGCAACTGCTGTCGGACGCGCTATCGCAGCCGGTCCAGCCGGCGAAGTAGCTGTCGACGTCCGGCGTTGCGGTGAGTTCCAGACTGCTCCCTTTGGAGAACGGCTGGGAACAGTTGGCCGTGCACTCTTCGCCGGTCGCGAACGAAACCTTCCCCGAGCCGACGTCGAACCCGAGCAGGGTCAGGTTGGCCAGCCGCTGGCCGCCGCTGCCGCTCAGGGGTATGGTGCGCTCCGGGATTTTCGGGTCATTGGAGCTGATCACCAGGTCGGCGAACAGGTTGCCGCCGGTCGTCGGCAGGAAGCCGACGCTGAAGGTGCAGGTGGCGTTGGGAAGTATCGCCGGGGGGAGTCCGGAACAGGGGGTGCCACCGCCGGGAACAACGGAGAACATCGGCGCTGCCGGGCCGGAAAAGGTCATGGCGCTGACCTGCAGGGTCGCGTTCCCCTCGTTGCCGATGGTGAATGGCTGGACGAGCGGTTGGGTCCCCTTCTCGGCAAGCAGCTCGCCGAAATCGTGAACGTCGGGAGAAATCACCAGTTCCGGCTCCATGACCGTCTCGTTGAGATACAGGGCGAGGAGATCCATGCTGCTGTTGGTGACGGCCAGGTCCTTCTTGCCGTCGCGGTCGAAGTCGTAGACGAGTAGTCCGGCCGGGGCCGGTTCGGCGCCGAAGTTGAGCGCCTTGCCAAAGGTGCCGTTGCCGTTGCCATGC
Source organism: uncultured Geobacter sp. (assembly GCA_964432205.1). Lineage (GTDB taxonomy): Bacteria > Desulfobacterota > Desulfuromonadia > Geobacterales > DSM-12255 > Geomobilibacter. The sequence goes on from CAYSMK010000058.1 coordinate 1,564, forward strand.
AGGATGGAGAGAGTACTGCTCCCGGTGTTGGCGACGACCAGGTCGATTCGCAGGTCGCCGTTCAGATCGGCAGCGGCAATGGCGGTCGGACCCGGACCGGTCGGGTATTCGGTCCGGTTGTAGAATGCCCCGTTGCCGCCGCCCAGCAGGACGGAGGCCGTGCCGGTGTCCCGGTTGGCCACGATCATGTCCGGAATGCCGTCGTTGTTGACGTCAAGAGGGAGCAGGGTACAGGTGCCCATGCCGGCGGCCGACACGATAGGAGGGCGGAAGGTGCCGTCCTCCAGGCCGAGGTGGACGGCAATGCTCCCCCGTACCGCCGAGGCCACGGCAATATCGCGCCGGCCGTCGCGGTTGAAGTCGGCGACAACGATGGCGACCGGCGTGACCTCGGTCGCCAGGGTTTGCGACAGCACGAAGCTGCCGTCACCGATGCCGGAGAGGATGGTGATTGTGTTGCTGTCCTGATCGGCAACGAACAGGTCCGGAACCCGGTCGGAGTTGAGATCGGCCACGGCCAGGGCGCTCGGCGCGATGCCCGTGGCATGGGCGATCGGCGGGCGAAACGAGCCGTCACCGTTGCCAGGGAGAATGATGACGCCGTTTTCCCCTTTCAGGGCCACGGCGATGTCGTGCCGGCCGTCAGCATTGAAGTCGGCGACAATGAGCGCTGCCGGTGTCTGGCCGGCGTAGATCTCCTGCGAAGAGTTGAACGAACCTTCGCCATCGCCGCTGAGGAGGGTGATGGTGAGGGACCCACTGTTGGCCACCACCAGATCGGCCCTGCCGTCCTGGTTGAATTCGCCCATGGCGACGCTGACCGGTGTCTGGTCTACGGGGAAGGATTTTGCCGGGGAGAAGACCGCCGGGCGGAAGGTGGCGGCAGCAGTGCCGGTGCCGATGAACAGCAGGGTAAGGGCAAGGGCGAGGTGGCGGATCATTGCAGCGGTCATGGCTGACAACCGGACCGTCGGCCGCGCCGTACGCCGGCGTCCGGAAACCTTCGGCGGTCAGTCGCCATCGGTCGGGTCGATGGGCAATTTGATGGTAAACGTTGTCCCGGCATCAATCACGCTCTCCACGGCTATATCGCCGCCATGCTTCTTGATGATGTCCGAGCTTATGGACAGCCCCAGTCCCGTCCCTTTTCCTGCGGCCTTGGTGGTGAAAAAGGGCTCGAATATCCGACTGCTGATCTCTTCGGGAATGCCGCAGCCGGTATCGCTGATGGCGATGCATGCCCAGGCGTTGTCCTGCCAGGTCCTGATCGTTATCTCCCCCCGTTCGTCAATGGCGTGCGAGGCATTGACGAGCAGGTTCATGAACACCTGGCTCAATTGCTGCGGAAAGCATCTGATGGGCGGCAGTTCCGCGTACTCCTTTTTCAGGGTCACCTTGTATTTCAGTTCATTCCAGACGATGTTCAGGCTGCTCTCGATACAGTCGGTCAGACTGGCCACCTGGCACTCGGTTTCGTCCATTCTGGAAAATTTCTTCATGTCATCGACGATCTTCTTGATCCTGCCGGCCCCGTCGAGCGACTCGGCTATCAGAGAGGGGACGTCCCCGATGAGATGATCGATCTTAAGTTGTTTTCGCAGCGCCGACAATCTTTCGTTCTCGTCCGGCGAGCCGAGCGAGGAAACCACCTCGGACTCCGCTCTCATGAATGTGACGAAACGCTCCACATATTTGCCCAGAGTCCCCAGGTTGCTCAAGACAAAGCCGGTCGGGTTGTTGATCTCGTGCGCGATGCCGGCCGCTATCTGGCCGATGGAGGCCATTTTTTCCTGCTGGATCATCTGCGCCTGGGTCTCCTTGAGCTCGGCATAGGCCTTCTCCAGTTCCATGGCCGCCTGCTTCGCCTCGGTCGTGTCGTGGATGGTGATGACGAGCCCCCCGCTCCTGCCGTATTGATAGGAGGTGAAGAAGAACCATCGCATCATCGGTTCGTGGTACACCTCGCCGCTCCGTTCGTCAAGGCAGATGAGGGGCACTCCCGGTTGCTGCATCAACTGCTGCCATTCCATGCCGAGGATGTTTTCAAATGATATCCCTACGAATTCGACCATGGCACGGTTGCACCGTACGACCCTCCTCTCCCGATCCAGGAGGATCACGATGTCGCTGATGCAGTCAAGCGTCTGTTCCCACTCGCGTTTTATCGTCTCGACCTGGGAGAAAAGGGCGGAGAGCTGTTCATGCTTGACGGTGAGTTCCGCCTTGCTCTTGAGGAGCAGCCGCTCGTTTTCTTTCTGGGATGTGACGTCCCTGACCGTTATGATCAGGCACTGCTCCCCCTCCAGGGTCAAGAGATCGGATGACCAGAGAAGCAGGCGGGTTTCACCGGTTTTTATGCGTATGCGTACCTCAACGTTCCGTACCGCCCCTTCCTTGTCGCTCTGCTCGATTATCCGGCGCCGTTCGCCAGGGTCGACCCACAGCCCCAGCTCAAGAGAAGAATGGCCGATCACCTCTTCCCGGGAATACCCCAGCATCCTGAAAAAGGCCTCGTTGGCCTCTATGAAGCGTCCTTCAGCCTTGCTGTTGATGACGACACCGACCGGGCTTGAGTGAAACGCCTTGTAAAACTTTTCCTCCGAGATCCTGAGGGCCTCTTCGGCCATCTTCCGCTGCGTTATGTCCGCCAACGTCTCGATGACCGCCGACAGCTCGCCCTTTGCGTTGCGAACCGGCACGGCATCAAAGAAGAGGTAGCGGCTCTTCTCCCCGACGTTGTCGTACCATCCCTCGCACTGCAACCCTTCCTCGGCCAGCGGGGACCGGGTATAATTTCCGTAAAGGCTCGAAAGCGTGCTTTCGTTCCCGTCAATAATGAGATCGGCCAGGACTGGCCGTCTGGCCTCGTAAAAACCTTGCCAATGCCGATCCGTCCCGACCATTTCGGCAGATTTCAGGCCGGTAAGCTCTTCGCACGCCTTGTTCCAGAGCATTACCGTGTGATCCGGGGCAAGGACGAAGCAGGGGACAGCCGAGTCCTGAATGAGGCGCAGGGAGAAATCCCTCTGTTCGCTTATCTGCTCTTCCGCTCTCTTGCGTTCCGTGCAATCGTGGATAATGGCGATAAAGGAAAGACCCTCGCCCAGACTGAACCTGCTGACTGAGACCTCTGCCGGCACAGACGAGCCGTCCTTCCTGCAGCCGAAGGTCTCTACCCCCTGTGTTATGGCATGATCAGCGTTGGCCTCCAGTGTGGGAATGAGCAGCGTTATACGTTGCCCCTTTATTTCGTGCAGTTCGTAGCCGAACATGGCCCTGGCCGCCGGGTTCAAGGATTCGATGACACCTTCCCTGTCAAAGGTGATTACCGCCTCGACGATGGACCCCAAAATGGTCTGGGATCTGGAGAACTCATTCATTGCCACCCTGCGCATGGGCCGCGCGACCAGGAACCAGACGAACGGTGCGCTGGCTGCCGCCAGCAGCAGCGAATCGGCGATACCTTGCAGATATTTCCGATCGTCGGGAATGATGCCGGACATGAAGAAGTGAACCAGGCCTTCAACCAGGGCAATAATGAATAACTGTGCCCCGAATAAGTGCAGGGCGGTCGGAAGTTTGGGAGGGGCAGCTGATGTTCTGTGCATGGGGTCTTTCGGAACATTGACGTGATGTGTGCCGGCAGTGGCGACAATGTTCAACGTATCGGCACCATGACGCCGATACCTGAATCCGTCTCGTTGAAACGAGGGTTCAGATCCCCCCTGGCTCTCCGACCGTGGCCTCCAGGGAAGAAATGTTCGTTCTCAGCTCCTCGGGCACGAGAGTCTTTCGATTCTCCCGGAAATCGTAGGTCACCAGCACCCCTTTTCCCTCAGCGGCGAGCTTGCCCAAGCGGTGGCTCACCACGCGATATTCCATGGTGAAGCGATCCGCTTCGACCTTCGTGACTTTCGCCCCCACCGAGACGGTATCGGGATAGGTGAGGGGAATCCTGTATCTGCACTGGGTTGAGGCCAGAACCGTTCCTATACCGGACTCATCCATCAGCTTCCAGGCGCCGATCTTGTCGTAATACGCTATGCGGGCATTCTCGATGTAGCGGAAGTAGACGACATTGTTGACGTGCTGCTGGGCATCCATCTCCCCCCATGCAATCGGAAACTCCACCACAACGGGGAACCCCTTCAGAATCTCATTCATGATCCTCTTTTCTCCTTGGAGCGATTGTCTAAGCTCCTTTTCCCGTGAATGCCGTACGCGGAGTCATACGCAGGCAGGCATTGGGGAATCTTATGGGCAATTGCAGCCCGAACGCCTCCCTACAGCAGGATCTCCGCCACTGCCCGCCGCTTTCTCGGTACCGGCGCCTCGGCCGGATAGCCGAGCGGCAGGAGGGCTACGACGTGCAGATTGTCGTCCCAGCCGAAGATTCCCCTGATCGCCGGTTCATCGATGAGCCTGACCCAGCAGCTCCCCAGGCCGAAATCGAGGGCGCGCAAGGCGATATGCTCCACCGCGATGGCGACGTTCAGGGCAATGCGGGGGCCGACCTGCTCCAACGGCATCTCGCTCATCCTGTCCGATGCCTGCAGGATGATCTTGACCACCCGATCCTCGACCGCTCCAATCCTGCCGAGGTCTTCGGTGGAGGAGACCATCCCTTCCAGATAGCTTCTGATGTCGGCGCAGCAGACGAGCACCACCGGCGCAGCCGCGATGAACGGCTGGTCAAAGGCCGCCCGTGCCAGCTTTCCTTTCGTGTCACCGTCCGTGACGATCTTGAAGCGCCACGGCTGGGCGTTGCACCCGGAAGGGGCCAGTCTGGCGGCATCCAGAAGTTCTGCCAGCAGTTCGTCCGGAACCGGCTCCGGCTTGAACTTGCGGATACTGCGTCGCTGCTCGATTGCCTCCTTGGTGGTCAGCATACCCATACCTCGCGATAGAATTAGTCTTCACAACGCCTCAGAACATCAACAGATGCAACGCGCCGCGGATCAGTATCCCGGCCGCCACGCCGGCGATGGCCGGACGGACCACGGAGGCGCAGCGGTTGCCGGCCGAGATCAGCACGGCGACCCCGACCAGGTCGCACGGGTTGGTGATGAATCCCGCCATCCGGTTCAGTTCCCGGACGGTGATGGCCCCCTCTTTCAGCAGGTTGAGGGTGACCCCCATCATGGCGGTACCGCCGGCCAGGTATTTGGTGGCCAGCGGCAGCACGGCCACCGGCGGAAAGCCGACCAGGCGGAACAGGGGGGTCAGCAGGGTCTCCAAGAGGGCAATGGCGCCGGTGGCCTTGAGGATGTTCACCAGAAAGATGGCCAGGATCAGGATCGGGATGGTGCCGAGGATGACCTGGATCGCTTCCTGGCCGCCGACGATCAACAGGTTCAGGGTCGTGGTCCGGCGGCACTTTTCCGGCTCGGGAACCGACCCGGCTTCGGATGCGCTGTCGTGGTCGGCCGACCGCGCGAACAGGTAGTAGGTCAGCGCTGCCGCCGCCAACCCCCCGACGATGGAGGTCAGCATGATGGCGCCCAGGTCGAGCCCGACGGCCACCATGGGGAACACCACGTTGGCCTGGGACAGGGTGAGGACCATGGCCAGGGTGGCGGCGATCTGCCGTTTCGAGGTGCCGTCCTTTTCCATGATCGCCAGGGTGGCCAGGGGGGCGGCGAAGCTGACCAGGAGCATCTGCACGATGGCAAAGGCACCGGCACCGGGAATGCCGAAGCGCCGCAGGAATGGTCGCAGTAGCCTGGCGACCAGGGCCAGAACGCCACGGGCTTCCACCACCTTCATGATCCCCATCATGATGACCAGCACCGGCAGCAGCACGTAGAGCGCGAGATCGAGACCGGCTTTGCCGGATGCCAGCATGATTTTGACCAACTCTTCCACTGGGGACCTCTCCGGCGTTATGTCAATCTGATACGGGCAACCTGTGGAGATGCGGCAGGTACTCTTCGACAAGCTCCTCGACCAGATCCGCCTGCAGATTATCTCTACGTCGTTTCATCGTGTCGGGCATCTTCACCAATATCAAGCCAATGGTATTTTTCCCGTGAATTTTCCATATTTTTATGTTTATACGGAAATATTAATATAATCAATTAGATAGTGCGTTTTCGCTGCCATTGTTCGGCATTTTGGGTCAATCTTTTATTCAGCTGCCGGTTCAAAACAGCCAGAACGGTAATGGGTGCTACGGCAGCCCACAACGTGTTGCCACGGAAATATAATCCGCAGACCAGAGCTAACATCGTTGCGAAGAGTAATAGGAGGGAATACTTGCGTACGAGTGTAGCTTCCCCGGTCATGCTTCCTACATATCCCGCTGGACTGAACAGTGTTGTGCATATGCCAATTCCGAGCATGCATACGACAACGCCGGCCTCGCGAAGCTGCCCAAATAACTTCAGAACGCCCCATAATTGGAGGAACGCGGCAACACCGCCAGTTATCAGCCACAGATTTGCACCCAAAATCAGCCTGTTGGCCGGGCGCGGCTGTCGCATAAGCCATAGGAACTGAATGGCTGCAATGATCGCCCCGATCATGAAACCTTGAAACAGTCGCTCTTGGGAAGGCACACCAGTTCGAAACGAATAGATGGTGAAAACTGACAACGGCAGAAACTGAAGCAGGTTGTTGGCGATGTTGATTGCTTTTTTCATCAGCCCCTTCTCTTACTGTCGAGCTCGTTATTGAACCGGTCCCTATTCGACCAGCACTGCCGTGCCACTGGCCGACACCATCAACATGCCATTGTTTTGGCCAAGCACCTCATAGTCCAGATCAACGCCAACGACCGCGTTTGCCCCTAACTCCTGCGCCCGTTCCTGCAGTTCCTGCAAGGCCATCTCCCTGGCCCGCTGCAGTTCTTTTTCATACGTCGCCGAGCGACCGCCCACCAGATCCCGCACACTGGCGAACAGGTCCTTGAACAGGTTGGCCCCTAAAATTGCTTCTCCCGTCACAATGCCAAAATAGCGCTTGATCTGTTTTCCTTCAACTGACGGTGTTGTCGTAATGATCATTTGTGTATCCTCCTGTCAGGTAAAGCTGAGGTGAATGTATGTTATGCCACTTTCAAAACTTGAATCATGTCTCGTGTCAGGGGCTGGCCCCTCTGCTTTCCCTTTATCATTGCAAATTCGGAGTGTAAATCCGAATTTGCAATGATTGTTGGGTCAATTTAAGTCACAACGGGGCCGGGGCGCAGCGGCGAAGCGTAGCGAAGCCCGCCTGCCGCCGCGTGGAACATTTGGTATTTTCATACATCTCGGTGTGTCAATTATTCTGGTCGACGGGACGCATTTCAGCAAGGAGGGTTTCTGGTGCGATGTCCTGTTCGTTTGGCCACGTTACCGCGCCAAACAGGATTCCGACACGATTGAAGTAGTGTATGTCTTTCAGTTCTCGAAAAACACCTCGATCAAGATAAGGTTTGAGGTCAAATATACCTTTGCGGCCATCCTCAATTTCAACATAGATACAATAGTCGGGCATTGGTTTTACAGTTGTCACATCCCAGTACATGGCAACCTCACAGTGGAGTGATTTTGTAGGGATTCTCTCCGGCAACAGCCAGTTCCCAGTCGGCCAGAAGTTCGTCCCGGTGCAGTTCTATCCATGCCTGCACCAGTCGTAACTGCTTACGGGGCAATTCTCCCGCCAAAATCTCACCATCTTCAATGCGGATAGATGCTTCAAACTCAGCATACTTGGCATGGAAATGAGGAAGGTTGTGGTGTTGGTTATCGATAAGGTACATGCGGATTATAATGCCATAAAACATTGATATTATTGGCATTGACTGCTCTCCTTGTGGGACTGATCCCTTGTTGATGTACCGCGCTCAGTTTTCGGTGAAATAGTCTGAATCCAGTCTTTTCAACTCATATGTCGCATCAGTCGCAACCCCGACTCCGAAATCGATCATGAGTTGTGACAGCTGTTGTCCGTCAATCAGAATAATCTTGCTTTCTATGGCAGATACGTACTCGTGAGAATTTTGAGAGAAATCCGAGGTAGTGATGAAGATCCCTTTCCGAGCGCGTTTCCCCTGTAATGCCCCGGCGAATTTCTGAATTTCAGGGCGTGTAACGGTATTTTCCCACCTTTTGGCCTGTATGTAAATGATGTCGAGCCCCAGGCGATCCTCTTTGATGATGCCGTCGATGCCTTCATCACCGCTACGCCCAATTGCCTGACCGGCATCTTTTCGAGAGCCACCGTACCCCATTTTCACCAGAACCTCGACCACGACTTTCTCGAAGAAACTTGGAGACGATGACTTCAACTGCGAAAGAAGCTCGTCAGCAAGATTCTTTCGCAGCATCTCATAGGCCTCTTCCAGGCGTTCAGCTGGTGTCTTGCTTTCCTGCTCGTCGTTTGCGGTGGAGGCGTCGCCGGTTTGGCTGGACTGGTTCCGGTCTCTTGCTTCGAGGTATTCCGGAAATTCGCGCAGAATGCGCAAGTTGATTTCGGTAGGCGATTTCTTCAAAAGCTGTGAACCGCGTTTGGTTATGCGAAAGATGCCACGTCTCGTATTCTCGACAAGACCGGCCATTTTCATGTGGGCGCGAGCCCATGCAACCCTGTTGTCGAAGACACATTGTTGTCCGCTTGGCAAAAGTTGTTTCTGCTCTTCTTCTGATAACCCGAAGTTCCGCGCCAGTGTGTCAATGGCTTCACGGTTGGTGTGTTCTTGCCCATCGGCACAAAGTTTGAGGAGTGGGAGCATGATGCTCTGGAAATCAGGTATTGCCATCAGGCTTTTCCTTTCGGAATCTCTTGTAGTAACGTTCCTCGATGAAATCTGGTAACGGCAGTTCACCAGACCGATACATCAAGGGCACCCATCTTGGTTCGACTCTCCAATTAATGCGACCTAAATTATAGTCGGCCGGAAGTCGTGTCAAGCAGTTATGGGTGCGTGATGTGCTATACTTCGATGCGCAGGCCGGCGGTACCATTCATCCCATGCTGACTGCGGGAAAGGACGTCCCCGATGAAAAGGGCAGATCTCGTTTCACTCTTCGTGACATCGGCAGCCCTGGTGCTGCAACTGGCCGCACCGGCCGCCTCCCTTGCCGGCACGGCAAGGAACATCATCTTCATGGTGCCGGACGGCATGGGGCTTGCCAACGTCACCGCTGCCCGCATTTACAGGAACGGCCTGAACGGCGCCCCCCTGAACTTCGAGACCCTGCAGCAGATCGGCTACCAGCGGACATACTCCGCCAACAGCACCATTACCGACTCCGCGGCGGCAGCCTCCGCCTGGGCCTGCGGCGAGAAGTTCAACAACGGCGAAATCTGCTTCCACGCCGACGGCCGTCCCTTCAAGCCGAGCATCCTCGAACTGGCCGGGAAAAGCGGAAAAGCCACCGGTCTGGTCGCCACCTCCGCCATTACCCACGCCACCCCCGCCGCCTTCGGTGCCCACGTGGCCTCCCGCAACTGTGAACATGAAGTCGCCCGCCAGTTCATCGAGGTGACCGGGGTCAACCTGTTGCTCGGCGGCGGCGAAGACAGGTTCAGATCGACCAGGGCCGATCAGTGCGGAACCAAGGGAGATGTTGTCCGGAAAGCGCAGGAGAGGGGATATGCCGTAGTCTACAGCAAAAAGGAACTGGACAAGGCGGTTGCCGCCGGCAGCAGCAGGGTCCTCGGGCTCTTCAGCGCCGCCGGACTGACCCCGGAATACAGCCGCTCCACCTGGAACGCCGAACCGCGCCTGCCGGAGATGGCTGCAGCTGCGCTCAAGGTCCTGGAAAAGAACACGCACGGATTCTTCCTCATGGTGGAAGGCTCCCAGGTGGATTGGGCCAACCATGCCAACAACTATCCCTACCAACTGGGCGAGATGCTCGCCTTCGACGAGGCGGTAAAGGTTGTCAGGAGCTGGATTGACGCGGATGCATCACGAAAGGAGAACACCCTCCTGATCGTGGTGGCCGACCACGATACCGGCGGTTTCGCCATAACCGGTCCGCAGGCGGCGCTTTTCAAGGTAGGACAAAAGGTGGAGGCGGGGTGGACATCCGGCAAGCACACCGGAGTCGACACCCTTGTCTGGAGCGAAGGGCCGGGGAGTGAGGCCCTGGCCAGGGCCATCGACAACACCGACATCTATGGCGTGATGGTCAGGGCAATGGCTGGTGCAGAGGAGTAGACGACCACGCAAGGATAGGGGGAAAACAGAAAAGGGCTGCCCGTTACGGCAGCCCTTTTCTGTCAGATGTCTTCACGTGGATGTTTGTCTTGCCGAATGGTTGACAAGCCTTGTGTGATGTATATATTGTACATCATGGGAGGTGGATAGCATGGCGACGACACTGAAACGTACCCAGATGTATTTTCCCGAGGAGATGCTTCAGCAGGTCCGGCAGATAGCGGACAGCGAGCATACCACCATTGCCGATGTCGTTCGTAACGCTGTCGGTGAGTTTCTCAAGAAAAAGAAGGAGATTGACTGGGACAATGATCCATTGCTGAGCATTGTGGAACAGGCCGAGGGGTCCGGAAGAAGTGATGTTTCCGTCAATCACGATGCCTATCTTTATGGAGGCAAACGGTGAAGCTGTTCGTGGATACTTCCGCCTGGTATGCCCTGAACGACCGTGATGACCAGTTTCGCGGGCAGGCTCTTGAAAAACTCGCAAGGGCCAAGTCGCAACGGATCGAATTGATAACCTCAGACTATGTATTCGACGAAATCGTTACCCTCATCAGCGCGCGGATTGGCCACCGGGCGGCAGTTGCCTTTGGGGATGCCATGCTCAAGAGTGGCATTGCACAAATGGTGACGGTCGGCGACGACGTCCGGTTGGCGTCATTTGAACTGTTCAGGAAGTACGGCGACAAGGATCTGAGTTTTACCGACTGCACCAGTTTTGCGATAATGAAGCGGCTCAAGCTGAAAACGGCCTTTACCTTCGACGGGCATTTTCAGCAGGTGGGGTTCGAGATCTGGTAAAGCGTCAGCACCCACTGGATAAACCTGGTAAAGCAGTTGTCCACGAAATGCACGAAAAACACGAACTAAATCAGTAAAATATGCAACCATAGTACAATCTGTTCGGTGGTTTGCTGATTCTTTTGCAAGGCTTTATTTTTCGTGCTTTTCGTGTCGACCTAAAGCCTTTATGAGGTTAAAAAGCAAGAGGCGACGGTCTGCACCGTCGCCTCTTTTTGCAACCACATATGGAGTAAAGGGCTATTCCCCCACCAGCTCGCCCTTGGTGAAAATCGCCTTCAGCCAGTACCCTTCCTGCTCGATGTTCTCCCGGCCACCCTCTTCACGGTCCACCAGGGAGACGATGCCGAGCACGTCCAGCCCCTCTTCCTTGGCCCGGTTCACCGCCTTCATGGAGGAACCGCCGGTGGTGACCACGTCCTCGACGATGACCACCTTGGTCCCTTGCGGGAGGTTTTTCCTCCCTTCCAGCCACTGGCCGGTGCCGTGCCCCTTCGGCTCCTTGCGGATGATGAAGGCGTGGAGCGGCTTGCCCGCCAGATAGGCGGCGATGGAGGTGGCTGTGGCGATGGGGTCGGCGCCGAGGGTGATGCCGCCCACTGCCTGGACGCCGGCAACGTCCTTGATAGCCTCAAAGAAGAGCCTGCCGACCAGGAGCCCGCCTTCGGAGTGGAGGGTGGTCTGCTTGCCGTCGAAGTAGAAGTCGCTCTCCCGCCCGGAGGCGAGGGTCACTCTGCGCTTCTCGTAGGAGAGTTCCAGGATGATCTGCTTCAGTCGTTCCCGATCGGTCATTTTACATACTCCTTGTCAAATAGGTCCAGCTGCGGATCGATCCCCATGTTGGGGAACCTGATGGGGTAATCGCCGGAGAAACAGGCCTTGCAGTGGGCGGTATTCTCCGGGCCGACCGACTGCATCAGCCCGTCGTGGGAGAGATACCCCAGGCTGTCGGCGGTGATGTAGCGGCGGATCTCGTCGAGGGTGTGGGAAGCGGAGATCAGCTCCTTCCGGTTGGGGGTGTCGATGCCGTAGTAGCAGGGATAGCTGGTGGGGGGGGAGGAGATGCGCATGTGCACCTCTTTGGCGCCCGCGTTTCGCACCATCTTGACGATCTTGCGGGAGGTGGTCCCCCGGACGATGGAGTCGTCGATGACCACCACCCGTTTTCCCTGCAACACCTCGCGGACCGGGTTCAGCTTGATCTTGACGCCGAAGTGGCGGATCGACTGCTGGGGTTCGATGAAGGTCCGCCCCACGTAGTGGTTCCGGATCAGCCCCAGTTCGAAGCGGATACCGGCCTCCTCGGCATACCCCATGGCCGCCGGTACCCCGGAGTCCGGGACCGCGATGACCACATCGGCCTCCACGCCGTGCTCCCTCGCCAGCTGGCGCCCCATCTCCTTTCTCACCATGTAGACGTTCCGGCCGAAGATGTAGGAGTCGGGGCGGGCGAAGTAGACGAACTCGAAGATGCAGGGGGTCGGCGTCACCTTCTTCCAGGGGAAGTGGGAGGTGATGCCGTTCTTGTTGACCACGACCATCTCGCCCGGCTCGATCTCCCGGATGAACTCGGCCTCGATCAGGTCGAGGGCGCAGCTCTCCGAGGCGACCACGTACGACTCGCCCAGCTTGCCGAGGCACAGGGGGCGGAAGCCGTACGGGTCGCGGACCGCGATCATCCGGCTCTCGGTCAGGAAGAGGAGGCAGTAGGCCCCCTCGACCCGCTCCAGGGCGCCGGTGATCCGATCCACCAGGGAGTTGTTCTTGGAGGTGGCCAAGAGGTGGACGATGATCTCGGTGTCCATGGAGGTCTGGAAGATGGAGCCGTAGGCCTCCAGTTCGTCCCGGATCAACTGGGCATTGACGATGTTGCCGTTGTGGGCCACGGCGACGGCGCCGCGGGAGTACTCCACCATGATCGGCTGGGTGTTCTTGATGACTGACGAGCCGGCGGTGGAGTAGCGGACATGGCCGATGGCGGAGCGGCCCGGCAGCTTCTGGAAGATCTCCTGGTTGCCGAAGACATCGGCCACGAGCCCCATGGCCTTGTGGGCATGGAGGGTCGTGCCGTCCGAGGAGACGATGCCGCATGCCTCCTGGCCCCGGTGCTGGAGGGCGTACAGGCCGAGGTAGGTGAGGTTTGACGCCTCCTGGTGGTTGAAAATGCCGAAGATGCCGCACTCTTCTTCTGGGCGTGAAAAATTCATAAGGTCTCCACGTTGCTGTGCATCGGTGAGGAACGGATCAGACAAGGCTTTGTCTCACATACTCTGCCGCGTTCTTGAACAGGACCAGGCCGTCCCCTTCTTCCGGGAGCTCCTCCCGCGTCCAGCGGGGGTGGCTGGTCCGGTGGACAAAGGCCTCGGGGTGGGGCATGAGCCCCATGAGCCGGCCGGTGGCGTCGCAGATGCCGGCAATGGCGTTCTCCGAACCGTTGGGGTTCAGGGGGAACTCCATGGCGGGCGCCCCGTAGCTGGCATCGCTATACTTGAGGACCGCCAGGTTCTCCCGCTCGATCCGGGCCAGGACCTCAGGCGACGCGGTGACGAACTTTCCCTCGCCGTGGCGGATGGGGAGGTAAATCCCCTTGGCGATACCCCTGGTGAAGACGGACGGCGAGGCCGGGTCTGTCTTCAGGTATACCCAGCGGTCCTGGAAACGGCCGCAGTCGTTGTGGGTGAGGGTGGCCACCTGCTCCAGGGAGCTGCCGCCGGAGCCGGGCAGGAGCCCCATCTTGACCATCAGCTGGAAGCCGTTGCAGACCCCGAGGATCGGCTTGCCGGCATCGATGAAGCGGAGCAACTGGTCGAGCAGGTGCTCCTCCCGTTCGTCCACCTTGGCGTATCTGAGGCGGTTGGCCTGGGCCTTGGCGCTCCCCAGGTCGTCGCCGTCCAGGAAGCCGCCGGTCAGGTTCAGGAAGTGGAAGTCGTCCAGGCGGATCTCGCCGGAGAGCAGTTCGGCGATGTGGGCGATGACCGCCTCGTCGAACCCGCCCAGGCGGCAGGCGTGGGCCGCTTCGACTTCACAGTTGGTGCCGTTGCCGGTGATGACTATTGCTCTGGTTTTTGACATAAAGAAAACCCTTTTTTTACCACAGAGGACACGGAGGACACGGAGAGAGGCAATCTTTTTTCGTAATTATGATGAACAGGATTAAAATGTTTTATCCCGTGTATTCATCGAATAAAGCCTGTCAAGGGTTCCTCTGCGCTACTCTGTGTCCTCTGTGGTGAGAAATGTTTTACAGGTCCTGCAGTGGGCGCTGCCACGCCTCTTTCAGTTCCGCCAATCCCGCCTGTATCACGGGGTTGCCCGAGAGGCCGGTGATGGTCAGGGTCGGTTCGGCAATGACCGCGCCGATGGCGGCGAAGCAGTTGCCGCTCATGATCGACTCGAAGGCGTCCCGCTGCTCCGGACGGACGGTGACGAGGTGTCGGGAGGCCGACTCGCCGAAGAGGAGGGCCGCATCGCTCCGCTCAGCGGCATCCCCCTTCCAGAGCACTTTCGAGAGGTCGAGGGCCATGCCGTAGCCGCCCGCAAAGGCGCTCTCGGCCGCGGCAACCGCCAGCCCGCCGTCGGACAGGTCGTGACAGGAGGCGACAGTCCCGGCCATGACCGCCCGGTGATAGGCCTGGTAGCGCTGGTAGGCCTTGACCGCGTCCACCTTCGGCACCCGGTTGCCGGTCGCCCCTTTCAGGGCCAGGTACTCGGAGCCGCCCAGTTCGTCGGCGCTCTTCCCGAGAAGGTAGACGATATCGCCGGGACGCTTCACGTCCATGGTGACCGCCTTCCGAACGTCCTCGATCTTGCCGATCACCGAGAAGAGCAGGGTCGGCGGAATGGAGATCTTGGTGGTGCCGTCGTAGAAGTCGTTCTTCATGGAGTCCTTGCCGGAGATGAGCGGAAGGTTGTAGGCCAGGCAGATGTCGTACAGGGCCTGGTTGGAGCGGACCAACTGGGCCATCTTGTAGGCACCGTCCGGGGTCTTTTCGGACTGGACCGGGTCGCACCAGCAGAAGTTGTCCAGGCCGGCCACCAGCTCCAGGGAGCCGCCCGTGGCCACGTAGTTGCGTAACCCCTCGTCAACGGCGTTGGCGGTCATGTGGTAGGTGTCGATGTCGCTGTAGCGGGGGCAGATGCCGTGGGCCACCACCACCCCTTCCCAGGAGTCGAGGAGCGGCCGGACAACGGCGGCATCGGACGGGCCGTCGTTGGCAACGCCGGTGAACGGCTTGACGATGCTCCCCCCCTGCACCTCGTGGTCGTAGCGCCGGACCACCGCCTCCTTGGAGCAGATGTTGAGCGAGCCGAGGAGTGACGCGAGATCGGCGGTGTAGCCCCCCTTTACCTCGATTGCCGGCTCCTCGTGGGAGGGAGGTACCCACTTTGCCGGGAGCTGCATGGGGGGAAGCCCCTCGTGCATGAACGACATCGGGAGATAGGCCACGGTCCGGTCCTGGTAGAGGATGTGGAAGGTGCCGCTGTCGGTGAACTCTCCCAGGACAGTGGCCTCACAGCCGAAGCGCCTGGCCATGGCCAGGAACTCGTCGATTCTATCGGGCGGCACGGCCAGGCTCATCCGCTCCTGGGCCTCGGAGATCAGGATCTCCCACGGGTTCAGCCCCGGATACTTGAGCGGGGCCTTGGCCAGGTCCATCCGGCAGCCGCCGCATTCACCCGCCATCTCGCCGATGGACGAGGAGAGGCCGCCGGCGCCGTTGTCGGTGATGAAGCGGTAGAGCCCCTTGTCCCGGGCCCGGATCAGGAAGTCGAACATCCGCTTCTGGGTGATCGGGTCGCCGATCTGCACCGCCGATACCGGCGAGTTCTCGTTCAGCTCCTCGGAGGAGAAGGTGGCGCCGTGGATGCCGTCCTTGCCGATCCGGCCGCCGGTCATGACGATCAGGTCGCCCGGTATGATGCTCTTTTCAAAGCTCGGCTCGCCGCCGATCTCGGCCGGCATCATGCCGGCGGTGCCGCAGAAGACCAAAGGCTTCCCGGCGAACCGCTCGTCAAAGACCAGGGAGCCGTTGACGGTCGGGATGCCGCTCTTGTTGCCGCCGTGCTCGACCCCTTCCACGACCCCCTCGTAAATGCGGCGGGGGTGCAAGAGGCGCGACGGCAGCGGCTTTGAGTAGAACGGGTCGGCGAAGCAGAAGACGTCGGTGTTGAAGATGAGCCTCGCCCCCTTGCCGGTGCCGAATGGATCGCGGTTGACCCCCACGATGCCGGTGAGCGCCCCGCCGTACGGATCGAGGGCCGACGGCGAGTTGTGGGTCTCCACCTTGAAGACCAGGGACTGCTGGTCGTTGAACCGGATCACCCCGGCGTTGTCCTTGAAGACCGAGAGGCAGAAATCCTTGTCCCCCAGCTTTTCCCGGACATCCTTGGTGGTCCGCTGGATGAACGACTTGAACAGGGATTTGATCTCCTGCTTGGTACCGTTTTCGTCCTCGTACTGGACCGTGCCGGCGAAGATCTTGTGCTTGCAGTGCTCGGACCAGGTCTGGGCCAGGCACTCCAGCTCCACGTCGGTCGGCCGGTCGGCAAGACCGACGTCACGGCGCTCGGCAAGGACCTGCGGATCGCGGTAGTGGGCCTGGATGATCCGCATCTCCTCCAGGGTGAGGGCCAGCACCCCCTCCTTGCTGATCCGCATCAGCTCGTCATCGGAGACGTTCAGGTCGATCTCCCGGACCTCTGCATTTGTTTCGCCGCTGACCTTGGGCAGGGTGATCGGGAAGCCCCCCTTGGCGCCGAAGTCGGCGGCGGAGAGGATGGTGAACCGTTGGATCAGGGTGTTGCACAGCAGGCCGGTGGCGATCCGCTCGATGTCAGAAGAGGCGAGCTTCCCGCTGATCAGGTACTGGACCGCGGTGTAGACCGCCTCGCCTGCCTGGAACGGCCGGCCGGTCTGGTACTCGATCGCCTCGCGGGCGGTCCGTCCGATGTTGTCGGTGACGCCGGGACGCAGCCCCACCTCGACGGCGAAGTCGAAGCCTTTCCCCTGGGGGGCATCGATGCTCCAGGTCTGGATGACCGGGTCGCAAAAGGGGCCGGCCGCCGCCTGCTCCAGTTCGGCCGGGGAGAGGGAGGCATCGACGGTAAAGACGTCGATGGTCCGGATCGTTTCCACCGGCAGGTGGAGAAAATGGGCGATTTCCCCGGCAACCCGCTCACCGCGGGCGTCACGCACCCCGTCCTTGAGGGCTATTTCGATTCTGTGGGCCATTTATCCTTCCTTGTGCAGCAGCACGGTCTGGGTCGGGTAGGGGATGCACACCCCCTGTTCGGCCAGCCGCCTGATCAGCAGGGTGTTGATGGTGTCGGTAACGGGAAATACCTTGGTGTACTCCTCAACCCAGAAGAAGAGGGCCATCTGCAGGGCGCTGTCGCCGAACGAGGTGAAATAGGCCTCCGGGGCCGGCTCCCTGAGGACTGCCGGAACCTCCAGGGCCGTGGCGACCAGGAGGTTCTTAACCTGCTCCACGTCGCTGCCATAGGCGATGCCGAGGCTGATCCTCCCCTTGGCGCGGACGTCCGGGAACGCCTGGTTGATGACCGTGGTGTTGCAGAGGTCCGAGTTGGGGATGATCAGGAGGGTGTTGTCCGCGGTCTTGATCTTGGTGGTCCTGAGACCGATATCGCTCACGTCCCCCCAGTTGCCGTCTTTCAGCTGGATACGGTCGCCGATCCTGAACGGCCGGTCGATCATCAGGGTGAAGCCGGAGATCATGTTGGCCAGGGTGTCCTTGGCAGCCATGCCGATGGCCAGGGAGCCGATCCCCAGGGCCGTGACCAGGGAGAGGATATCGTAGTTGAAGTGTTTGAGGATGATGATCAGGGCCGTGGCGACCACGAAGATGGTGATCAGTTTTTCCAGGAGCGGGATCAGCTGCCGGTCGAGCCCTTCGCCGTGGCGCTGGGCGAGCCGGTTGCCGTACCAGCCGAGCAGTTCGTCGGTGGCCCGGTAGGCGATGTTGGTGAGGAGCGCCACGTTGATGACGAAGACCACCCCCGATACCCAGAGCTGTACCTTTGCCGGCAGGGGCAGGGAGTGCAGTGCCGCGTAGAGTCCGGCAAAGACCACCAATAGCGCCGTTGGCGGCGTTATCCTTGCGAGGATCCGGTCATCCAGGTCGGTGGCGGTAAAGGCGGTCAACCGCGGCACCCAGTGGATGAGGAGCCAGCGGACCAGCCGCGACAGCACCCAGAACAGGGCGAAGATTGTGACCGCGACCAGGATCTCCTTCAGCCAGTAGAGATAGGGGCTGTCGGTTTCCTGCTGCTGGAAAAACTCCAGGATGCTATTCACCAAAGACCCTCGTGAAGATGGTGTCCACATGTTTCATATGGTAGCCCAGGTCGAACGCCTCGCGGATCTCCTCTTCCGGCAGGTAACCGCGCACGTCGGTGTCGGCCAACAGTTCTTCCAGGAAGTCCTTCCCCTGTTCCCAGACCTTCATGGCGTTGCGCTGGACCAGGGAGTAGGCCTGTTCGCGCGAGGCGCCGGCAGTGGCCAGTTTGAGCAGTACCCGCTGGGAGAAGATGAGCCCCCGCATCTGGTTCAGGTTCTTCAGCATGTTTTCCGGGTAGACCACCAGGTTTTCGATGAGGCCGACGCAGCGGTTGAGCATGAAGTCCATGAGGATGGTGCCGTCCGGGCCGATGACCCGTTCCACTGACGAGTGGGAGATGTCCCGCTCGTGCCAGAGCGCCACGTTTTCCATGGCCGACACGGCATAGCCACGGATCAGGCGGGCCAGGCCGGTAAGGTTTTCGGAGAGGACCGGGTTCCGCTTGTGGGGCATGGCGGAAGAGCCTTTCTGCCCCTTGCTGAAGAACTCCTCGGCCTCCAGCACCTCGGTCCGCTGCAGGTGGCGGATCTCGACGGCAAACTTTTCGATGGAGGAGGCGATGATCGCCAGGGTGGAGAAGAACTCGGCATGGCGGTCGCGCTGGATCACCTGGGTGGAGCAGGGGGCCGGCTTGAGCCCCGCCTTTTGGCAGACATACTCCTCGACCTTGGGATCGATGTTGGCAAAGGTGCCGACCGCGCCGGAGATCTTGCCGTAGGCCACGGTCTCCCGGGCCGACTCCATGCGGCGGAGGTTGCGGCGCATCTCGTCGTACCAGAGGGCCATCTTGATGCCGAAGGTGACCGGCTCGGCATGGATACCGTGGGAGCGCCCCATCATCGGGGTCATCCGGTGCTCGAAGGCCCGTTTTTTGATGGCTGCCATCAGTCGCCGGATATCGTCGATGATCAGGTCGCTCGCCTCGGCCAGCAGCATGGCAAAGGAGGTGTCCAGCACGTCGGAGGAGGTCAGCCCCAGGTGAACGAAGCGCGAGTCGTCGCCGATGTAGTCGGCCACCGAGGTGAGAAAGGCGATGACGTCGTGCTTGACGGTCCGCTCGATCTCGTTGATCCGGTCGACGTCGAAGCTGGCCTTGCTCCTGATCCGTTCCACGGCGTCAGCGGGGATGTTGCCCAGTTCGGCGTGGGCCTCGCAGGCGTAGATCTCGATATCGAGCCATTTCCGGAAGCGGTTCTCGTCGGTCCAGATGCGGGCCATTTCGGGACGGGTGTAACGTTCGATCATGCAGACAGCTCCTTGTTGAAAGTATCTTAGTCTTTGAAGTCACGTGTGGACTGCACCCCATAACCCCTCCCGGCCTCCCCTTACCTTAAGGGGAGGTGATCGTGCGTTCCCCCTCTTAAGCTAAGAGGGGGACAGGGGGAGTTACTAAGGAACATGCTGACAACTCGACATCGTTTCTTCCCCCACCCATCCCTCCCCCGCTGGGGGAGGGCAAAGA
>CAYSMK010000059.1:0-20370 GCA_964432205.1 uncultured Geobacter sp.
CACATTCATCACGTACGCTTTAATCTTTGTAATCTTGAAGTAATCGTGAGGCTAAATCTTGTTTTCAGCTTCTTTATTACTTCAAGATTAATCATGATTTATTGCCTACTCCTTCTTCTTTAACCACATACTTTTGTTTGACTTCAACCATATATCCTCTACAACCTTATTCAAACACACATTCATCACGTACGCTTTAATCTTTGTAATCTTGAAGTAATCGTGAGGCTAAATCTTGTTTTCAGCTTCTTTATTACTTCAAGATTAATCATGATTTATTATCTTTCTAATGCCATCATTCTTGTTTAGACACATATTTTCGTTTGACTTCAACGCTCTTGCCAAAGTTAATGAGCAATCCCAGTTCGATCTTAGTGGCTTTCAGATAGTTTTTAAGTTGAATTTCATGAACATCTGACAGTTTCTCCAAGGCTTTCAGTTCAAGAATTATCGAATCTTCTACGACTATATCTGCGCAATACTCGCCAACGATCACACCTTTGTAGCAGACCGAAATCGGCCTTTGCGCTTCAGCCTTTATTCCTCTGGATAGCAGTTCTTTCAGCAAGGCATTCTCATAGACCTTCTCCATAAAACCACTTCCCAGAACTTTATGGACTTCGTATGCACAACTTATGATCTGTTCAGTCAGATTGGGGCTATCATAAACTGACATAGTAACCTCTAACTGTTATGATTATTGATGATATTGAAGCAATCATCAGGCTTACGCACTTATTCAGCTTCATGACTACCCATGATTTCTCATGATTTGCTTATAAATCCCAGTAATCTTGAAGTAATCGTGAGGCCAAGACTTGTTTTCAGCTTCATGATTACCGCTGATTGCCTAACAGCCGGGGAATGAAAGGTGGCTATTACGCCTCACTCGCTCTCCCCCTCACTCTCCCGCCTCTCCGGTACCGGCGGCAGCGGGTTCAACTCCTCTGCCTGGCGCACGTTCGCCTTCCTGAACATGGACACGATCTTCGTCTTGATGGTGAAGTACCGCCCCACCACCGACTCGGCGTAGCTCTTGTAGGCAAAGACGAACACCCCGAGGAAGAAGGCGAGATAGAGCACCCGCGCCAACTGGGGTGACGACAGGTGCGCCGCGATCCTGATCACGGCCAGGAACCCGACCAGAAGCCCGGCAACGGCCCCGACCGGCTTGAGCCAGGGGTAACGTTTCGCGTGATCTCCCATCCGACCCGTCTGCGCCGGCGGGGCCGGAGGCTCCGGAGCAGCCGCCGGTTCCTGCCGGACGACCGGCTGGGGAGTCGCGGGCACGGCAACGGGCCGGTTCGTAACCGGCTGGCCGCCGTCCTTTCTGGCGGCAGTCGGCTTGTCCTCCTTCACCACCCGCATCCCGGCGCGGTATTTCCTGGGCACCGTCTCCAGCCTGTTGGTGATGACCGGAGCGCCGCTGGCGTCCGTATAGGCATAGTAATCGGCCCGGGCCGGCAGCGGCCGGACGACGGTGAAGACAAACAGCAGGGCGATGCAGGTCAGGAAGGTACGGTACATGGGTCGCTATTCGCTCCTAACGTTGAGTTGCTCCGACATGCAGCCACTCGTCGATCAAATTGCTGGCCGGCGACTTCCCCGGGGATCAGGTACCTGTTTCATCCTCCGGACTATGACTGCATCAAGGTCAACCGGAACAGGGTGCCGTTCTCCTCGGAGGTCGAGAAATCCACCTGGCCGCCGAGCACCTTTTCCCCGAAGAACTTCATCGAGTAAGTGCCGAGTCCGTGCCCCAGCCCCTCCTTGGTCGTGAAGTTGCGCTTGAATATCCGCAGGGCATGCTCCTGCGGTATCGGCTTTCCGTTCCAGACACAGAAGGATATGGAGTTCCCCCCCGCTTCGGTGAACACCCTGACCTCCCCCCCGGGGCTGGTTGCTTCAAGGGCATTGGTGACCATGTTACCCAGAATCCGATTGACTATCGACGGGTCTGTCAGCAGCTCCATCGAGTCATCCTGCCGTAAAACAGCGAGCGTCACAGCCAGGCACGCGGGGTGCCCGGCAAAGGTTTCCGCCAGGTCATCGAGGAGTGAATTCACGGAAACCGAGAAATAGAGGGGCTGATAGGTGTGCGACATGGAGCAGGAAAGGGCCTGCTGCATGGAGAACTCCTGGACGGTACGCTGAATGAGTCGCTGGATGTCCGCAAAGCGGTCGGCATCCCACACCCCGTTGGCCCGGAAGAGGTCGCTTCTCCCCAGGAGGCCGGCCATCAGGTTATTGATGTCGTGGAAAAAGGCGCATTCCAGATTGGCGCGCTGCTGCTGGATGCTGATATCGTGCAGGAACATCAGGAGGAACTTTCTGTCCTGCATCCGTACGGGGCAGCAGCGGAGTTGGAAGAACAGGTCGACGTCCTTGTTGTCCTTTTCAACGGTCAGGGAGCAGGTCCCTTCCTGGGGCAGCTCCGTAACAAGGGCCGCCATGATGGATATGACGGCCCCGCACGTGGCACAGTACGGTGTGGTACCGCAGCCGTCAGGCATCTCGCCGGCGTGGATGCAGCGGACATATTCACCGGGACGCAGACCGAGAACCGTCTCGGGGTCCTCGATCCCCATCAGTTTCAGGAACGATTCGTTAAGGGCCACAATCTGGCGATGCTCGTTGAGGACCGCAAACAGGCCGTTGGCAACGTACATCAGGCCGTCCACGAGGGGGGTGTGCGAAACAGCGGCGATGTCATCCATCAGCTCTGCTGCCGTTGCCCGTTCAGGAGGGGCGAAATAGGTTCGGCGGCCTGATGTCTCCGGCGGATGTTCTGTGGCGTCATTGACCATGCGAGCCTCCATCGATTGCCTGTCGGTTACGGGCATCGTGCCTCGGTGTAGTCGTCTTCGAGATTGTGATCGTCGACATGGACAACGAACCCGCCGGCGGGATCCCGGGCAACGAGAACCCCGTAGTATTCAAGCCCCTTTTGGGTTGCCAGTTGATCGGCCTTCCCCCAGACATCGGCCAGGCTCTGCACGCTGGAAGCCTTGGAAGCGGCGATGAGGCGCCGGCCGTCATCGTTAAGCCGGACGAGGTGGACATGCAGTTGATCCTGACCGCGATTTATCGGGCCGGGCGGATTGACGACCAGGGCGATGTCCGCAACCTTGCCGATCCGCCTGATCGCAGTATCCCAGGCGAACTGCCAGATGCCGGCCGGCCGGTTCGGGTCCTCGGAGCCGGTGACCTTGTTACGGGGGATGGCGAGGCCGTGGACAAACGCCTTGTCGCCCGGACAGTCGCACATCTTGATATCGCGCAGGATGACGAATTCTCTGCTCAGGTTCCACAAACCGGTCGTCTTCCTGCAGGCAGCGGGACTGGATTCGATGGGCCAGCGGCAAAGCCTGTCGTAGCCCGAAACCGCCGGGTCGAGACAATTGGTGACGATATTCCAGAGGATCTCCCTGTCGCCGGCTGCAAAGCACTGAGCAGTCAGGGTGGTGAACAGGAGCAGTACCGCAGGGATCAATGCGAAAGCGCGATGAAACTTGGAGCCCATTTCTTTTCCTCTCTAGATGGCGAACTTGAAGCGACCCTTCGATTCCCCTTATCCCCCTACAGCCCGGCCGGGTCGTTGTCAGCCAACTCGCCCACCACCCTGGCGATCCCGGCAGTCACCCGCGCCATCCGGTCGTAGTCGAGCCGCTCCGGTGTATCCAGGGGGCCGTGGTACTGGTCGTAGCGGTAGAGGGCGGTGTCAGTCACCATGAGGGCCGGATATCCTTCCTTCCAGAACGACCAGTGATCGGACCAGTCTACCCCCGGAATCCCCCCGGGCACGGCGGCCCCCTCCGACGGGAAGGGAGTGGTCTGCCGGAAGGTCTGCAAGGCCCGGCGGACCAACCGGCGCGAACCGGTGTTCCCCACGAAGCCGATGAAGTTGCCGGTGGCGGGGTAGAAGAAACTGAGGGGGAACGGGTAGCGCTGACTGCCGGGCCGGTCCGAGTAGCAGCCGATGGTTTCCAGGGAAAGCATGGCGACGATCTTCTCTCCCCGCTGCCTTGCCCGGCGGGCGTAAAGCCGGCTCCCCATCCGGTCGGTCTTGAAGTACGGCGGCTCCTCGTTGACAAAGAGGACGAAGCGGACGGTCCGCGACGGATGGCTCCCGGCCATGAGCCGGGCAATCTCCAGGAGCGCTGCCGCGCCACTGGCGTTGTCGTTGGCCCCTGGCGTGCCGTAGACCGTGTCGTAGTGGGCGCCGACCACGACGATCTCACCGGACGTCCCCCTGCCGGGGAGCTCCGCCTCCAGGTTCCGCACCGTCTTTCCATCGGTCTCATAGGGCTGGTCGCCCACGACAAGTCCGGTAGCGGCCAGTTCCCGTTCGAGGTAGCCGGCCGCGGCCTTGAGCGCCCCGTACCGCCCCATGTTCCGCTCGCCGATCTCCCCGGCCAGGGTACGGACATGCTCGCGGAGCCGGTCGCGGAGCCTTGCCTCTTCCGCGGAAAGCGGCTTGAGGGGCTGATCGTAAGAGTGCCCCGGCATCCCGAACATGTAGTTTCCCCCAACGATGACCGCCAGTGCAACCACCAGCCAGCGAAACGCAAGCCCCTGCCACCCCCTGGTGCCCCGGGGCAGGACCGCGATGCCGTGCGTCTTTGTCGATCCGTTCATATTGTCCGGTGTCCGCAAACTGCAAGCCTGGCACCACGATTTCCCTTTTACTTCCCCCGGGGCGGGCGGTTCCCGCATCATCCCTGCCGGAGTATTCGGGAAAACTCCTTACCCTTCAGGAACGCTTCGTTCAAGAGTTCCTGGCTTTCCATGGGCGGTTTGCCCAGTTGGGCACGGGTCGCCATGACAGTATCAACGATTTCAAGGTTCACCTCCGGCGACCAAATTTCAAAGACCGGGAGCACACACTCGGGATTGTCGCCGCTCCCCCCCACCGAAACCACGAGCCCCTTCTTTCTCTTCGTTATCGCACTTACATAACGTCTGCCGCCGGATGGCAATGGTAGCGGCTTCGCCAGGCAGTAGCATCGATCGAGCATCAGCTTCATCTGACTCGACACTGTGTTGTAGTAGACCGGCGTCCCCAGAACGAGGCCGTCGGCCTGTTCAAGCAGTTCGTAGATCTGCGCCATGCCGTCCTGGAAGACGCATCCCGAGCCATCCTGCTCCTTGCACGCCTGGCACGGCTGAATATCCAGATCGTTCAGGTGAATTATGTCGACAGATGCGCCCGACTCCCGGCATCCATCCAGGATAGCCCGGACAAGCGTCTCCGTATTCATCCCTTTTCTCGGACTTGCCACGATGCCTACGATATGGGGCAGAGGCATGTTGACTCTCCTTATAGTTGATCCCGTCCAGAGCGGGGGTCGCGAGTCCATGGGGTCGCGCGAGTCCATGGGGTCGGGTTAGACATTCGGACATTCGCAGACAATGTCCGAATGTCCAGCCTGACCCGACCGAAATTCTTTAGTCTCTGCGTTCTCTTTGGACTGCATAAATTCACTTGGTAACTCAATGAGTTCTATAACACGTGCAAGATGGGACATCTGTTTTATGTTGCGCAAAGTCCCAATAATTACAGGCACGAAACGTGTCGCCTTGCCGATACGAGCCTTTTCAAGTCCAAATGATGCAAGAAGATTTCTGGCGTTTGGAGGAAGACCAGCAGCACTACGATATAACTTGAGGCGGACATAGACATTGCGACCTGCGTGTAGGCGTTGTTCGATGTCAGCGAAAATCACATGGTCTTTTGTGCATCGTGTGAAGGTTGTAAGCTGAGGTTGCCCAATGTCCGGCTGTAAGTTATGAAGCTCCCTCTCCAGCCATTCGTGGCCAACTGCGCCATTCTTGCGCTGAAGCTGATGAGATGTCTTGAAAACTTGCTTGCGTCCGATACGGACATTGTCTATGAAGCGGGCAACCGCAAGCGCTACAAACGGATATTTTAGCAACTCATGGTGTCGCCAATATAAGGTGTTACTGATATGAACTTTTGTGCCTCTAACGATGGATAGATCAGGAAATTTAAATGCGAATATTGCAGCATCACCCACTTGTAACGGTATTATTGCCTCAGCTTTGATCATCCTACTAGAAATTGAGTCAGTGACAGGCGCAAATGACTTAATGGCATTGTCCTCCTGCATTTCTTGTAAAAGAAATTGTTTGCCGGCCCGATATACCGGTACAAGGAAAGACGTTTTTTGGCCAGTCGGATTTATGTAACCCACGAGATCGGCTTGAGTAACTGTCATAAGTACCTCCTCTGCTCAAGAAACTGCTGCACCAGAACTCTAATTTCACCATGAAAATCGGAAGGCCGTATCCCCCAATAACTTTGGTACGTTATGGGATGTGCACCAAGTTTATTAACAATGAATGTTCTTATTGTTGGGTCATCCATAGCTTCGTACGGCAAGACAACTGCGAGTGTGTTGCCGATGAGCGAAAGACTTGACTGTGTCTGAATCTCTATGGAATATCGCCTGTCATCTACAACACTGGCAGGAGGGCGGCTAACAATTTGCACGTATGTCAACAGCTCCATTTCTGAGAATTTTGGTGCAAGTTTGTCAGATAGATGCCCAATATAGTATTGGCGCCCTGAACCGAATAAGGCAGAAATTGCCTTTTGTGCTGCGGAGATATCGTTTCCCAGCTGAAAGTCTTCTTTGGCCATCTTTTCGTGCACATACGGCGCAAATCGATCGTGGTGAAATGCACCTGTGTCAAATGGAAATACTCTTTCCACTGACATAATTGCATCAGGCTTGATCAGAAAACACACTGGCAGGTATCCAATATTATCAGACTCACTATCAGTCACACGGTATGCAGGCCGACCATAGAAAAAATATAGGAGTTTTTGATCGAAAACAGGGCAGTGCGTAGGAATCAAATCAGGAGATGCCGCTTGACTTATCTCTCGGAACGAGTACGAAGATGTGTTGTGAAAGAGCGGCATAGGTTCTGCTTCAGCGAACCCTGCGATAAACGCAGATAAGTTACTCACTTCCTACCTCCTTATAGTCATCTCGGTATTTGCAGAAGAGCGGAGTGGGCACTGGTAGCTTATAAAGCCACCGGTCTGTCCCCGTTTTCTGCATCCAACTGTGTAAATGAATAAGTTAAATACATAAGGCATGCAAATATCTACGTCGCCTCCGCCTCTTTCCTATGTCCTCTCCATTTTTCAATCCCGTGAAAATATGATGACGGCAGGATTAACCCGTTTTCGCGTGCAGCATTTGATGGGTGTCCTCTTATTTTTTTGCTTCCAGACACTTAGCATGCTCTTGGTAACCTCCACATACAGGCAAAATAATGATCTAACAAGCCCCCGCGTCATCCGCACTTCATTGAGCGTTGATCTCCAGTTGTAGTTTCCTTTGTGCGTCGAGTAGATAGCTCTCGATTGACGAACCGTCCAGAAGTTGCATTAATTCAACTACGTGCACGACTATGCGTTTGAGCCGGATTTTGCGAAAGTCCTTCCCCTTGCTTTCAAGTTCTAAAAAGAAGTTCATAACGACGGGTGACCACCGCAGCACTGCACTTTGTGTCTGGCTCTCCAGATGCTCACAATAGCACCCATATCCCATTACTGTTCGGGTCGTGCCTCGAGCTTCAATCATTGATTCGCCTATAGCGCGAAGCTCTTCCCGAAATACTAGTGTATCCTTCCACTCCAGCCAGTCTTCTGCCATATTCAATTGACCATCCGCAAGGTCGCTACGAATGTGGGCAACAGCAAGCTCAAGGGCTTTAGCGTGCTCGTTATTCCCTGAGTTGAGGAAGGTGATTTCCTGTCGATAGAGTTCCAGCCAACCGAGAAAGGCACTCAAACGATAAGCTGTGCTGATTAGCTTGTAGCGCTGGAAGTACGGATCATCAATACTGTTATCAGTTTGCCTCAATGGGCGCGATGTGAGAGCCCTTTCCGTAAGGTAGACAGTGGGATAGTGCTGAAGGATCTCGACCGTACGTGTTGCCATTTCTCGTGCAGCAAGCAATAATGGATCTCGAAACTTTTGATAAACCTGTTCTAATGCTTGATGCTGCTTCCATCGCTCGAATGACCGTGTGAAGAAATAGTCTTTGAGGACGATGCCGAATAGTGAACCGATGGTCGATACGATTGCGCCAAGAACAGTCAGCCCTAGCCAAGTCTTCAGATCAAGCCCTATGAACATGATGGTAAGCTCCTTATTCAATGAGGGAAACTAGGAAACTAGGGACACTCCTCACATTTCCCCTTTAATCCATGAAGGGCGCCATTGGGGTCGGTCGGGTTTGACATTTATCAATCCAGACCCCGTAGGGTCCCCGTAAATCAGGCATAAGCAGGAAACGGCAAATCGTAAATCAATGCCTGCCCCGGGGTCGCCAGCCACTTCCAGAGCTGGTTCTGAGTAAGTGTTCCTTCGCAGAGACGAAGCAGAGCTTCTCCCAAATCTGTGCTTTCGACAACGCTCAGACGTCCACATGACGCGATTACCAGTGGAACGCTCGGGTCCACGCCGGGGTGACAGAGCGTCACGCAAAACACATCTTTATGGCCGTGAACTTCTGATGCGGCCAGCACCTCTACGGCTTTATTATATTCCACAAGCTTATCGCCATCCTTTGACTTCAATTCCAGGACAAGAAGCGGTGAGTCCTTCAACTCAATTAGGTAGTCCGGTGCCCCTGTTTTTGTTTTGTCGTCCAGCTTTTCAAATTTAATGCGGAGAGCAGCCAGAATCTTCTCGAAGACAAACTCAAATTCGGTCCCCCTTGAGGTATAAAACTCCTGAACCAAGCTGACATTCGGGCAGCGACGTGCCCTTTTGCCGTGTCTTTCGCCGATTCGCTTCCTTAGATCCTTTTTCCAATCCCTGCAAATATCACGTAGCCAGTTGGCTTTTGCTTGCGGGGAAGGTTTTGCCTTTTCGAAGACAGAGACTCTGACCTGATCGGCATCAGCGGAGCCCAATATTACTTGTTCAGGTCGAATGAACCCCCTTTTTCGTAGGTCAAGAATTTCCGTGCGGAAGAGTTTGAAGCTGGAATCCAGTGAATAGAGTTCTTTCATCCAGAGGACATCATCAGGTAAGCCTTCACCAATACGGAAGCTGAGGCGACGCATAACACGGGGAAGCCTGCGTACAAGGGCAAGATCTACTTCAACCT
Organism: uncultured Geobacter sp.; assembly: GCA_964432205.1. GTDB lineage: Bacteria > Desulfobacterota > Desulfuromonadia > Geobacterales > DSM-12255 > Geomobilibacter. The sequence continues at coordinate 9,157 of CAYSMK010000059.1, forward strand.
CACGGAACTCTTTTGGTCTTAAACTCGCTGGGACTGTTCCATCTGCTGCTGCTTCGACAATAGAAGCAAAACCTTGGAGCGCCCAAACACAGTTACGAAACATTTCGCGAAGCATTCCCGCACTCATTTGAGGGAGCATTGATTCTAACTTGCGCAGCTCAGTCCCCTCAATCCAATCAAGAGTTATCCCTGCGGCATTTATGGGGGTAGGATCGACTTCCCAGGCAGATTCAGGTAGGTCGTGGCGATTCGTCTTTACATCGTAGATAATCTTGTTTTCAAGTGGATAGGGCAGAAACCTGGTTGGTGGCTTCTTGTTATACGTTCTGAATTCCGGAGCAGAGTAACAAGCAGAAAGGAGAGAAAAAACAAATCGTGTGACATCCCCCTGACTTTCCTGTGTTGGCAACAACGGAACGAGTCTACTGACCTTATTAACCATATACTTCAATAAGAAGCTGGAAGTGTCTGGAAGTAGACCACTGAAAGCGACCGCTTTACCTACCGGGGTTGTGGCTAGGTTCCCTGAACTGCCTTCTATTATGAAGCACTCATCACGCAAACTTATGATCGCATCAGATAACTTTTCTGGCCATGTATCAAAGCTCGAAGGATTTGTTGACTGTTCGCGAAGTGCGCTGAAAGTACTGCAGACAAGTTCATTGACATCGTCATTGTGTTTGCATAAACCCGAGGCGACAAGTTGCAATACAAGCTGGTCAAACCTGGTCGGAGTTATCCTTGGCTGAAGGGACGGCAGTGCTCCTAAATTGAGATACCGCTTTGCGAGTCGTAGTTCGGATTTGTTTGCAATAAAGATTACTCTGCCTTGTTCGTGTTCAAAACCCATTCTGCCAACACGTCCCGCCATGTTGTGAAATTCATCGGCTTCAATGGCCACATATGACCTTCTGCTGCCATTCCAGCGCTGCCAAGATGCGAATATCGCTGCCCCTAACGGGAAATTAACTCCGGCAGCAAGGGTGCTCGTCGCGAATACCACGTCCAACTTGCCGTCGAGAAGATGTTGCTCGACTACATGCCGTTCCTCGTCGATCAAATCCGCATTATGGAACGCTACTCTCTTGGCCATGATTTTTGAAAGGATCGTGTTGGCAGAGGTTTCAGGAACCCCTTCGAACGGAAGGGAAAGTTGTTTCTGTTCTTGCTTTACGTGCTCGTCTGCAAACTTCTGTGCTAATTCGTATGTGTCCTGTTTTCTCATACAGAAAACGATAATCGGCAGGGGTGGCGGTGGGGATTTTTGTTTGAGAAGAAAGGTCAGCACGGAAATCGTATCCAGTTTTGTGCCGGCCGGCAGCGGAATCCCTTCTTCTATGTTCTCCGGCTGTTCAGTAGTAACAGCAGCTATTCCATTGTCATTCCAACATTCGTAATGCAAGTGCTTCTCCCTTGTCTGATTAATGACAAGCGACACACCCAGCCAATCTGCAAGGTCTTTGGCATCCCGCGGTTCAAGGACTGCGGAAAGTCCTAGAAATTGTTTCCAGCCGGCATTACGCAACAGAGTCAGGAGCACTTCGACATGTTGTCCGCGATGCTCGTCCCCGATAAGCTGTATTTCGTCGCAGACAATTACTGTTGATGTCATATCTGCCGGAATCCCTGATGAGGACAACAGTGCCAAGTATTTCTCATACGTAGCAACGAGTACAGGCGCCCCCAGGGGATTTGTTACGACCTCACCGGACGCATCCTCCACATAGTCGCCGGTGGCAATGACCAAGGCTGATCCGGAATCTTCGAAATACGGAGCAAGAAGGAGTGATTTGAAGTCCTCGAATTTCTGTTTTGCCAATGCTCTATGGGTCACGAGATAGACGACATTGCACGCATTCTCGACACTCTTGGCTATTGCCCACAGAGCGATTTGCGTCTTTCCTGTAGACGTCGGTGAAACGACTAAAAGACTGCTTCCTCGGCCGACCCCCGCTACAAGAGCTTCATTTTGAATGTCGCTTAATGCGGGCGCCTCGCCATCAAAAAACACCAGATTCTTTATGATCGTTTCCGAGAGTTCGTGGCCATCAGGAAGTCCGAATTTCATTTGGTTGCCTTTCTCACATCTTGATTGTTAAAGCGCATCTCATAATAAACAAATATGCTTTACCGGAATAAAATACCTCGCCGGGTTCCCCCTGGGGTGTCAGACCTACACATTTTACATTGTCAAGAATGTATGGCCTGTCGCCCAATCCCTCAATTTTCACCGGCTAAAGCATATGGCCCTAACGGTATCCCAACCCCATCCTTATAGAACGTAAGCGCATTCGCCTGCCGCGCCAGGGGCACATAATTTGGTGCCGCTTTTGCAACGGCTGCGTTTATTGCCATTACAAGGAGATCAGCAAAGGGATTACCAGTGCTATTATTTTGCGGAGTATATGTCATTTTCTGATCATGCTCCCATAGAGTGTCCCCAGACTTACAGTCCTTTATTGCGTAGTTGAGATTGACATTAACGGTTGTGGTAAGAACCAGATACTGGGCATTCCACTCTTTTATCTTCACGTAAAGAACTGAGTCAGAACCAAATAAGTTACAGACCTTCCCGGCAGGGGCAGAATGTACCAAACTTGCGTCAGATAAGCCTTCATCCTCAAGAATACGTTTAACGAGATTCACAGGAAAGACATAGTAGCCACGTTCAGCGAGGGGTACGGAAATCGTGGAAAGGAAATAGTCCGGTGCAGTCACTTCCACACTTTCGTTGACCACAGGCACAATCAGGATTGAGGAAGGATTCGCTTCCTTGAACTTACTCAAATCTTTAGGAGGAGCATGAACACACCCGGCCAACATTGATGTCAATAATAACAATAATGCAACTATCCGTACTTTCTTCATTTAGATGCCCCCTTAACTTCCGAGATGATAGTAGCTGACTCAGGGTTGACGGGAGCAGCCTGATTGGGTTGTTTACCCTTTTTGTCGCGCAATTGCGCATTCTGAATCATTTTGACCATGAGGAGGCGCGACTCGGGCCATTTGTCGTTCTCAAGCTTGAAATACTTGGTCGCGTCCTGAAAATTCCCTTTTTCGTAAAGAGCAAATCCGTACTCTGCATAGATCCCCGGCGGAACGTTGCCTGCCTCCTCGCCGTCTTCTATAACCTCCTTGAGATGCTCGATAAATTGGTCGTACTCTGCAGGATTCTTGTAGTGCTGATACAATTTGTTGTCGTAATCATTCCAGGCGTAGCGGGTCTTGGGTGCGCAACCGACAACAATAAACAGGGCGCAAGAACATAGAAACAGTCTCTGAAAGGTCATGGTCACTCCTTATCTGGCTATGATGGTTTTATGTTCGCTTTCGATGAAGATCGTTTGCTCAAAAGTTGCCTTTCCCGCTTCCACAATAGAAACTCGATGGGTGCCAGCCTCCAGCTTCAACTGGTTCGGTTCTTCAAAATCGATTGCCCTGCCCATCCTGATCCCGTCCACGTAAAGGTCGGCCTGTTCGTTGGCCCTGCTCACCGAGATACTCGGCCTGGTGTCAATGGACCGCACTGTTGTCACCGGCATTGCACAACCAGCGAGGAGTAACGTACAAAGAAACATCCTGAAAATCTTCATGGTTTAACCTCCTCTACATATATGCTCTTGAGCGATGCTTGATCGATTGTACCGGAGACAACTTCACAGACTGATCCTTCGTTGTTTTCATTGTCACCGAAAAAAGCAGTGACCTTAACCGTGGCAACTTTTTTGGGTGGGAGATTTATGTCAAACCCTGATTGTCGACTCTTGACTGTTTGCCCTTTCTCCATCACCTGGAGGTTATCTCCGACTTTCAGTCCCTGTCGCATACCACCGCTGACAAATACTTGCTCTCCTTGAATCTCCAGGATGTCGGTTTTCCAAGGGCGCTCATCCAAGGAAGAAACCAACTTGTCAATCATGTCCGAAATGGAGGCAGAAATGGCTCGGTCATTGAGGGTGGCATCATACTCGGCACGGCTGCCATACCCGGCTATTTCCCCCGACTCGGTGTTTGCCTCTCCGGCTCCGGTCGCGGAAAAGAATGCCTGCCCTGTTTTCACATCCACGATCCGCACATCCACCTTGGCCCTGGCCGTCTGTACCTTGGTGCTGCTCAGAAAGCCGGACTTTCCGGTAATCGACCTGCCAAATTCGGTTACAGACCCGATTATCAGCGCGTCCACTCCGACCAGCCCAACATCGCGGGAAATAAACTGTTCATTATTGACCTTATTCAGATCCGTGCGTTCGAATACGATGAAATTATTGGACTTTATCAGTTTACTGGCAAGCATGTCCGATGCCTGTTTTCCAATTCGGTCATAGTCCTGATCTGTCATCAATGCGCGGCCATAATTAGACTCGTTGGTAAACCGGGCAATCGCTATTTTCCTTTTGTAGCGTTTGGCGGTGGGCAACTGGATGGTTGTCTGAGCTTGCTGCAACTGGGCTTTAGTTGCTGGTGGCTCGACAATATCGGGTCTATCGGAAACGGTGGCACATCCGGCGAATAAGCCTGTTCCTATAATCGTCAACAGACAGCAGATTTTTTTCATCAATCACTCCTTTGAAATATTTATCGAACGGAGGGAGCACGTAGGGTGACCCTTCCAAGTTGCTAAGTTAAGAGTCCCCGCGCAGCCAGCCATCACTTCGCACACTTCGCCGCCGTCCCCGTCACCGAGACAAAGAACAGGGAACCCCCTGAGGGGACGCTGCTTGGGAACCCCCTGAGGGGACGCTGCTTGTTATTTTTCTATTGGGGGAGAACCCGTGGAGGAAATGCTCCGCCCCTTCAATGTCAACCCCTTTAATTTCATTCTTCACCACTACTCCCGCCAGCCAGCTTATGAATTCCAGCATCATCGGTCAGCAGCTTCATCTGCTGAATCGCAATCCTGTTCAGCTTCAGCAGTCTCTCCGTTTGAGGCATGCCTTCTGATATGAAAAGCGCATTCAGATTTTCGAGATTGGAAAGGCAGACAAGCTGGGAGACATTGGCATAGTCGCGAATGTTGCCTTTCTTGTCGGGATTGCCATCACGCCAGGATTTGGCGGTCTGGCCGAACAGCGCCATGTTCAGAACGTCGGCTTCGGTGGCATATATCAGCGTCGCTTGCTGCTTGGTCAGCTCCGGCGGAATAAGGTTTTCCCTGATGGCGTCGGTGTGGATGCGGTAGTTGATCTTCACCAGATTGCGTTTAATATCCCAGCCGAGCTGTTTGTATTCCTCCTCTTTCAGCCGCTGGAACTCCATAATGAGATAAATTTTGAACTCAGCACTGATCCACATGCCGAATTCGAATGCAATATCCTTATGGGCGTAGGTGCCGCCGTATCTTCCCGCAGTTGCCTTGATGCCGATGGCATTAGTCTTTTTCACCCATTCCTTGACGCTGATTTTGTAACTGTTTAAACCAGCCTGGCTTTTAATTGCGGCGAATTCGCCATAATTAAAATTCGGGTTGTGGACCCTCTCCCAAATGCCAAGAAACTCGACAGTATTCCTGTTGCGCAACCAGTCGGAAATAAAGAAATCGCCATCCTTGGCCTTCAGCATGTCAGTCAACGAAATATAATCTTCCCGCTCCACTGTGAAGATTCGAATCTCGGTTCCAATCACTTCTATTTTTTTAGCCATATTCAGTCCCTTTCAGGCAGTTCTGAAACACTCCTCACCTTCTCCCATTAAACACAAAATTAAACAGCAACGAAAAGGCAATTCCGGACGTCCTGAATTCTGTAAGTTTATGACATTATTCAGCTTAGTCCTCAACTATTTGTTTTTTCAGCACTCTACAACAAAACCATTTACGCCTTGAGCAGTTTTTTTCTGATAGGCCACGCTCCGTAGTTTTTCCACTTCCAGGAGTATGGCGGTTTTCTGTTCGGGAGTCATGTCAACAATGACCATAGTGTCGAGTTTCTCCGCCCAGGCAGTGACGCCATTGGGTCTTCCAAGTTGCTAAGTTAAGAGTTCCCGCGCAGCCAGCCATCACTTCGCACACTTCGCCGCCGTCCCCGTCACCGAGACAAAGAACAGGTTCCCCACCGGCGTCCATGCCCACCGATCCTCATAGACCGGGTTCAGGAGCACATCGCCGCCACCTGTCTCAAGCGCCTCCTTATAGGCACGCTCCACCATGCCGTTGCGCCCGGCAGGGATAACACCGAACACCAGCATCCCCCCCGAACTCCCTTTTGCCTCCTTGACGGCAGTGCATTCCTTCCCGACCGGCGCCTGCGGCATCCGGAACGGATCGCTGGCGCACCCGGCCAGGAGCCCGACAACTACCACGGCCAACACAGCTCTTCTCATCCTGCCCTCCTTTGCGGAACCACTCCGCTCAATTCTCCTGCCACAGCCACATCGCAATCTTGACCCTGAGCACCACAGCGTACCCGCAACCAGGGCCATCGCCGTCACCATCCCCACAACCTTTTTCATACGTCCTCCTGGTTCAAGTATTCAGAGAGCAGCCAGTGATCTGATTGGAGAGCCACCCTGCACGATTGGTCAAAGCCTTGAGCATCATGATTTCTTCGCGTCCTTCGTGCCTTCGTGGTCAACGGGTTCACATCACAACCCCAATCATTCATCCACCACAAAGACACAAAGGGCACAAAGGGAACCGATTGATTCTTAACCCGGTCAGCTACTGCCGAATCTTCTCAATCCGCGGCCCCCTATACCTGGTTGGAGAACCGCTCTGCATGTTCGTTCAATGCCTTGAATGTCATGATTCCTTCGTGTCCTTCGTGCCTTCGTGGTCAACGGGTTCACATCACAACCCCAATCATTCATCCACCACAAAGACACAAAGGGCACAAAGGGAACCGATTGATTCTTAACCCGGTCAGCTACTGCCGAATCTTCTCAATCCGCGGCCCCCTATACCTGGTTGGAGAACCGCTCTGCATGTTCGTTCAATGCCTTGAATGTCATGATTCCTTCGTGTCCTTCGTGCCTTCGTGGTTAATGGGTTCACAAACAGTCATTCATCACCACAAAGACACAAAGGGCACAAAGGGAACCGACCCTAACCCGGTCAGCCATTGACGAGTCTTCGCAGTCCATCCCTCAGCACGGGAACGTTAAAATTTATCAACAGCCCCAGCCAGAGACCTTTCAGTCGCAGATACGTCAACAGTTGTGCCTCATGCACCGGCTCGATCCGGGTCGTTGCTTTGATCTCCAGAATCAAACAATCATCAACCAGAACATCGATGCGGTATGCGCAATCAACCCGGATGCCCTTGTATTCCAGGGGGAGCGCCACCTGTCTCTTGAACGGGATACCCCGAAGCTGAAGCTCGCGGCAGAGACACTCCTCATATGCCGATTCCAGAAGGCCTGGCCCCAGAATGCGGTGAACATCCATGGCCGCACCGATGACCTGGTTGGAAAGCCTGTCTGCATGCCCGTTCAATTCGTTGAGCACAATGATCCCTTTGTGTCCTATTTATTATCCCGTCCCCGGAACACCCGCGAATGTCATGATTCCTTCGTGACCTTCGTGCCTTCGTGGTTAATGGGTTCACAAACAGTCATTCATCCACCACAAAGACACAAAGGACACAAAGGGAACCGACTATTGATTCTTAACCCGGTCAGCTACTGCCGAGTATCTCAATCCGCAGCCTTGACAACCTGCAACTCTAAACGGCTAACTCCTGCGTCAACTCTCGAACTCATCGCCCCTGCCCGCCCCGCCACTGCCGCTTCCCCACCGGCGCATACCGGACCCGCACCCTGCCCAGCCCGCCGAAATGAACAGACGCACCGCCAAGAAGGAGACTTGCGCAGGGAATCGAAAATAAAAACCAGCTGCACCCGGAACTCCCCGCATAGAGCAGGAGCGCCGCCACGCTGACCTGCATCAGCGTGCCTAAAAGCCACGAAGAGTCACCCCGCCCTTCAATCAACCATCTCCACAAACCACTCACGACCCTTTCCCCCTCATTCACCCCGCATCGACAACCAGCTACAGCCTGAACCGTGCCACGATCTCCTGCAGCTCCACCGAGAGATCGGAGAGCTGCGACGATGAGGTGGAGATCTCGTTGGAGTTGTGGGCGCCTTCCTGGACCGTGTCCGATATCTGCTGGATGTTGTTGGAAATTTCCCGGGTGGTCGCCGTCTGCTCCTCGGCTGCGGTGGCGATCTGGTTGATCTGGCCGGTCACCTCGTTGATCTGCGCCAGGATCTCCTCCAGGGCCGCACCCGACCGGGCAGCCTCCGTCGTTCCCCGCTCCACCTCGCTGACCCCTTCCTCCATCGCCCCTACCGCCAGCCTCGTCTCCCCCTGGATGCTCTTGATCATCTCCCCGATCTCCCGGGTCGCCTTGGTGGTCCGTTCGGCAAGCGCCCGCACCTCGTCGGCCACCACGGCGAAGCCGCGCCCCTGCTCGCCGGCCCGGGCCGCCTCGATGGCGGCGTTCAGGGCCAGCAGGTTGGTCTGGTCGGCAATATCCTCGATGGTGGCAACGATGGCGCCGATCTGGTCCGAACGGGTGCCGAGCCGCTCCACCACGCCGGCCGAACTGCGCACCTTGTCGGCGATCCGGTTCATCCCCTCCACCGTATTCCTGACGATCACCGCGCCATGCTGGGCCGCCCGGCTGGCATTGTTGGAGCTTTCGGCAGCTTGGTGGCAGTTGTTGGCAATGTCCGAACTGGTGGCCGCCATCTCCTCGCTGGCCGTGGCCACCGTCTCCGCCTGGCTCACCACCTCCCGGGAGCCGTCAGCCGTATTCCGGGCATTGGCGTTCAGCTCGACCGACGCCGCCGAGACCTCGCGGGCGCTCCGGCTCACCGTGTCCATGATCTGCCGCAGGTTCTCCACCATCCCCTTCATCGCGCCGTACACGCCGCCGCCGGTCCTGTCGAAGCTGACCGTAAGGTCGCCGTCGGCAACCTGCGTGGCGATCTCTTCCAGATGCTGCGGTTCGGCGCCCAGGTGGCCGATCAGACGTCTCGTCGTCAGGACGGAAACGACGGCAATCACCAGCAGCAGGGCGCTGGTCACCCCGATGATCAGGATGATGCCCGACCTGATATGCTCCATGCTTTCGTCGGCCGCCTTCCGGATCATCTCTTCCAGGTCGTCCACGTAGTTGCCGGTGCCGACGACCCAGCCGAAGGGCTGGAAGTGAACCGTGTAGCTCCGCTTCGGAAGCGGCTTTGAAGGATCGTCCGGTTTCGGAAACCAGTATTCGGTGAAGCCACCGCCCGGCTGCATGCCGCTCTTGATGAGCTCACGGGCGATATACTTTCCCTTGGCATCCTGCTGGTCCCACCTGCTCTTCCCTTCGGTGGGCCGCCCCATGTTGACCACGTTGATCCCGTCGACAGTGTCAGCCCAGAAGTAGCCGTCCTTGCCGTATCGCAGGTTTCGGAGCAGGTCGGCACCCTGCAGTTTCGCCTCGTCGAGGGAGATCTCCCCCCTCTGGTGGCGTTCGAAGATCCGCTGCAGCATGCTGACAGCGGTTTCCACCTCCCCCTTGGCCCTGGCATCGAAATCGCCGTAGAGCGTTTTTCGATACGTTTCCACAAAATTGTCATAGACATCCAGGTTTTCCCTGAATGCCAGGAGGCTGGTGACCAGGGCCAGGGTGATACAGCTGACCAGCACCAGGATCAAGATCTTCGCGCCAAAACCGATGCGACTGCGTGATGCTTCCATTCGCAACCTCCCCATTACCCGTTCCTTTGGCCTCGTCATCCCGAATGCCGTTTCCGTTAGCCCGGCAGTTCGCCAACCGTCCTTCCGTGCGGTACCGGCCGCCGCCGTCACCCCTCCTGCCACAGCCACATCTGCGCCTGACGGGGCGGGATGGCGAACTCGAACTGCTCGCCGCTCACCTGCATGTCGTGCTGGTGGAGCTGGCAGCGGTACCGCCCCTGCCGCAGGCCGTAGGTATTGATCCGCGGGTGCTGCCACTCGCCGGTCTTGTTGATGGCCACCATGCCGCCATAGCCGCGACCGAAGACCAGGAACCCGTCGGCCTCGTACAGGGAACGCTGCTGGCTGCCGTGCACGGCGTTGTGGAAACCGATCATCTGCACGATGTCGTACCGCTGCCAGGCATCAAACCAGCGCCCCCGGTCGCAGGGGCTCTCGTCGTGGTCGGTAAAGACCAGGGGGACGCCGCCGTCCCGGCCGAGGATGTAGGCGTTGGCCAGGTACTCGTCCTGCCCGGCCAGGAGCTGCCAGCGGAAGGCGTCGTTGTTCGGGATGTCGTGGGTGACGCTGAAGGTCAGGGCCCGCCGCCAGGAAAGGGCCTGGCCGTACGCTGCCGGATCGACGAGCTCGCGCATGCTCCCCCCCGGCGCAAAGACCCGGCGGAGCGTCTCGTGGAGCGGGAAATCGTAGAAGGAGATGCCGGTCCGGTTGACCAGGGGCCAGAGAAAGATGTTCTCCTCCCGGTCGTTACTGGTCAACGCCTCGCCGAAGACGTACTTGCCCGCCATATCGTCCGTCCCGAACACCGACCGGAGATGCTCCTCGGGCAGATGCTTGATGGCGTCGATCCGGTAGCCGTCGAACCCGAGCAGGTTGAGGGCGCGCAGGCAGAGCCGCTGCTGCTCCACCACCCAGGGGTTGAGATCGAGGTCGGGGAGGCCGTTCAGCCAGTGCTCGTTGGATTCGTGCAGGTCGTTCCAGTCCCGGATGTCCCCTTCGGGGTTGAAGTCCCAGTGGCTGAACAGACCAAAGTCCAGGTCGCCATACAGCCGGTCCCGCTCGAACGAGTCGCGCTCGCTCCGGTAGCGGGAGAGCAGATCATCTCCCGGAAAGGCGTACGGGTCGGGCCGCTGCCCCTTCTCGTTCGCCATGTGGTTGAAAACGATGTCGGCATAGACCCGCACCCCGTGGCCGTGCAGGGCATTAATCGCCTGCTCCAGTTCCGGCTTGGTGCCGAGGTGGGAGCGGATGACCCGGTAGTCCCTGGGCTGGTACCGCTGCCACCAGGCAGGCCCGTTCTCGTCGCTGTAGAGAGGCGGCGGGAGCAGCACCCCGCCGTACCCCCTGGCGGCGATAGCGGCCGCCCGGTCCGTAATATCCGTGTAGCGCCAGTTGAAGGCGTGCAGTATCACATCAGCCATGGTCGTTCCCTCCAGCTCTTTTCAAATCAAAAACGGCAATTATCTAAGGAACATGCTGGCTACTCGACATCGTTTCTTCCCCCACCCATCCCTCCCCCGCTGGAC
>CAYSMK010000060.1:0-19045 GCA_964432205.1 uncultured Geobacter sp.
CCGGAGGGGGGAGGCAGGAGGGGGGAATGTCGAGTAGTCAGGTTCCGCCTTAGTATGTTGACAGCTCTCTTGCTCCGTCTAAATCTCCAGCAGTTCGCTCGGCCGGTACTGGTCGCCAACGAACAGCCTCGGCGCACAGACGTTCTGGCCGGCAAGGAGGGTGGTGGCCGTACGTTCTGCCAGTCGCGGATCGTTGTTGACCTCTGACAGGTGGGCCAGAAAGACCCCTTCGAGCCCGTTGTGCAGCAGTTCTCCGAGCAGTTGGTTCGACTCGTTGTTGGAGATGTGTCCGTGCCGGGACTTGATCCGCTGCTTCAGATGCCAGGGGTAGGGTCCGTTCTGGAGCATCTCTTCGTCGTGATTCGATTCGATGACCAGAGCACGGCACCCCTTGAGTTTTTCGGTGATGAGTCGTGTCACGATGCCGAAGTCGGTGGCAAAACCAAACCGGCCGTCACCGCTTTCTATGGTGAACCCGACCGGATCACAGGCGTCGTGGGTGGTCGGAAACGGCTCGATCATCAGATCCCGGAATGCGAAAGAGTACCCGGATTCGAACTCCACCACCTCTGCCTTGCGAAATGTGCTCTCGGCAGCCTTGTGGGTCGGGTAACTGACCAGGACCGGGATCTTGAGCTTGCGCGCCAGGGTGCCGGCTCCCTTGATATGGTCGGTATGGTCGTGGCTGACAAGGATGGCGTGCAGGTCGCTGCCGCTCACGCCGATCAGCGCCAGCCTGCGGATGATCTCGACGGACGACAACCCGGCGTCGATCAAGAGCCTTGTAGCGCCGCTCCGTACGAAAACCGCATTCCCCTTGCTGCCGCTGGCTAGCAGGCAGATCTGCACACACTGCCTCCTGGGATGCCGTGGGATGATCGCGCTCCTGCCGTTGCCGGTGAATTGGCCGGGGCAGGCCGTAGGCAGAACATCTCCTTATACCTTAGTTCGGGGTCTGGTTCAAGGGGGAGAATTATCTGAAAATGCTCATGTAATCCATGCTGCCTTGATCGGGGACCGGGCTGACGGGAAGGATGATATGGAACGTGGAACCCGGGAACTCGTCGGGATTATGCCCCGGGGATTCCACCCAGATGTCGCCGCCGTGCATCTGGACGATCCCTTTGGCAATGGCCAGGCCGAGGCCGGCACCCTTGGCCTTGAAGGCAACTTTTCCCGAGCTGTGCTCCTCGATATTCCCGGCTTCGTAGAATTTTTCGAAGATGCGGACCTGGTCGTCCCGGTCGATGCCGATACCGGTGTCGCTGACCGTGATCTGCACGTACAGGTGATGATTGCGGCCGTTGTCGGCCGTAAGGGAGCTGCTGTCCGGAGCGGGCTGGATGCCACGGAGGAGGTACTTGGCAGATGTGGACACCGATATGGTGCCGTTGTCCGGGGTGAACTTTATGGCGTTGCCAAGCACGTTCGACAGGAGCTGCATCAGCCGTATCCGGTCTCCCTTGATGCCGGGGATGGTGGTGTCCAGTTTGACCTGGATCTTTTGGTGGCGCATGGAGAAGAAAAAGCTGAGTTCGTTGACGGTGGCCTCCACCAGGGAGTTGATGTCCAGTTCCTCGAACTTGAGGCGGACCCGCTGTTCATCGATCATGGAGATGTCCACCAGGTCCTTGACGATGTTGTCCAGGCGCATGGCTGCGTTGGAGATGTTCTGCATCATCTCCAGGACGGTCTTGTCCAACCGGTCGGCCATGTCGGTGGTGATCAGCTCCGCATACCCCATGATGACGGTCAGTGGGGTTTTCAGTTCGTGAGAGGCGAGCCCGAGGAAGGAGTCTTTCATCCGGTTGAGCCGGGCCAGGTCGGCGGCGCTCTTGCTCAGGTTGCTCAGGATCTCCCGTTCCTTGGTGATGTCCCGGAAGATTGCCTGGATGATCCGCTCGTTTCCCTGCTGGATGCTGACGATGGAAACCTTTGCCAGGACGACGTTCTCGTTCTTGTTGACCAGCTGCAGTTCATCGGTGACGTGGCCGCCGGTCCTGGTCGAGGCGAACAGCCGATGGACCCTGGGGACGTTTTCCACGTTCAGGAGGAGCAGGAATTTTGTGACGTGGAGCCCCACCAGTTCGGCCGCAGTATAGCCGAAGACCTCCTCGGCCATCTTGTTGACGATCCGAATGGTCTCGTCCGCCCCCAGGACCACGATGGCATCGCTGGCGTCCTGCATGAGGGACTTGTAGAGTTCTTCCGATCGTTCCAGTTCCAGACTCATCTCTTCCAGTTGGTTGAAGGAGGCCTGGAGTTGCTGGTGGGTGTCGGTGAGTTCCTGGTAATGGCTCTTGAGTTCCACGTCGCGTTCTTTCAGCGAGGCGGCCATGGTGTTGATCGATCTGGCCAGCTCGTTGAATTCGAAGACCGGTACTTCCGGGATCTTGGTGTCCAGCGCACCCTGGGAGATTTTCTGGACCCCGGCCAGAAGCTTGGTGATCGGTTGCATGACGCTCTTCCTGATGAAGAGGGCAACGAGCGAGAACACGACAAGCAAAAAGACCGCCAGGATGAAGATGGAGCGAACGACCATCCTCGTGACCTTGTCCGTGATGGCGCGTTCTTCGAAGCCGATATGCACCAGACCGCTCACCTTGCCGTCCGGGGTCTTGATGGTCGTGACCGTGTCGTAGTATTTGGTGCCGTCGCCGATCAGGTGAGTCCGCTCATTGAGCCGCAGGTTGAGCGACTTGATGATGGCGGAAAAATTCAGCCGGCTGTATTTCTCGTTATTGATGTAGAGGGGTACGCCCTCAGGATCGGTGATGGCGCAATAGGCGATTTCCGGGTTGTTGGCCACCAGTTCCTGGCACTTGGCGGGAAGGCCTTCTATGGCGAGCAGGTCGACACCGAGTCCCAGGACCTTTTCCACCGACCCCTTCAGGGAGGCACCAAGACTCTGGGCGCGGAGGATAAGGGCATTCTCGTAATCAGTGCGAAAACCGATGATATCCATGCCGGTGTTGGCAAGAATGGTCAGGGAGAGGACCAGGAACGAGAAGATAAGGATGCGTTTTTCTAGAGAGTTTTTCATTCGCTGTGCATGGGGTGTGACAAAATCATAAGCCTGAATTGATGAATACTACCATAGAATCGGTTGTTGGATATTAATTTTTCGCAATGCGTTTCCGTCACTGCTGTATACAGTGGCAATCGTATTATTGATCGTTAACAAAAGTTATTGACGGCAAATCCGGCGAATGCTTATTATGCGGCGTCCATTTGACTCGGATAAGCGATAGAGTACACTAGATCAAAATTTTGAGGAGGCGGAACATGGCAATCAGAGTTGCGATCAACGGTTTCGGCAGAATCGGCCGGATGGTATTCAGGGCAGCCCTCAAGGAAAAGGAGATAGAGATCGTGGCAATCAACGATCTTACCGATTCCGCCACCCTTGCTCATCTGCTCAAGTACGACTCTGTCCACGGGGTATGCAACGCCAAGGTCGAGGCCAAGGGCGACGCGCTGGTGGTGAACGGCAAGGCGATCACGATCTATAAGGAACGGGACCCGGCAGCACTGCCGTGGAAAAAGGAAAAGGTTGACCTGGTGCTCGAAGCCACCGGGCTGTTCACTGCCCGGGACAAGGCCGAACTGCACCTGAAGGCTGGCGCCAGGAAGGTGATCATCTCCGCCCCGGCCACCGGCGAGGATATTACCATTGTCATGGGGGTCAACAGCAGTCTGTACGACCCGAAGAAACACAACATCATCTCCAACGCCTCCTGCACCACCAACTGTCTGGCGCCGGTGGCCAAGGTGCTCCACGAGACCTTCGGCATCGAGAAGGGGCTCGTGACAACGGTCCATTCCTACACCAACGATCAGAATATTCTCGATCTTCCCCACAAGGATCTGCGCCGGGCCAGGGCTGCGGCACTGTCCATGATCCCCACCACCACCGGTGCCGCCAAGGCGGTCTCCCTCGTCCTGCCCGAGCTCAAGGGCAAACTGGATGGCATGGCGATCAGGGTGCCGACCCCCAACGTCTCCGTGGTCGACCTGGTGGCAGTCCTGAAGAAGAAGACCGATGTCGAGCAGGTGAACGCGGCCCTGAAAAAGGCCGCCAAGGGCGCGCTCAAGGGGATTCTCGGATTTGAGGAGGCACCGCTCGTGTCCGTCGATTTCAACGGCTGCCTGCTTTCATCCACCGTTGATGCCGCCTGCACCAAGGTGCTCGATGGGAACATGGTCAAGGTACTCTCCTGGTACGACAACGAACGCGGTTTCTCCCAGCGGGTCGTTGACCTGATTAAGCTGATCGCTTCCAAATAGCTATTGACAGGATCGGGGAGACAGGAAACTGCCTCCCCATTCTTTTGCCCGCGACGGGTTGTTGGCCGCATATTAATATGAACAATTCCATAAGGAGGAGAACATGCCAATCCGCTACATCGATCAGCTCAAGGACCTGAAGGGGAAAAAGGTTTTCATCCGGGTGGACTTCAATGTCCCGCAGGACGACAAGGGGAACATCACCGAGGATACCCGCATCGCCGGTGCCGTGCCGACCATCAGATACGCCGTAGAACAGGGGGCGATGGTGGTCCTGGCTTCTCACCTGGGGCGGCCCAAGGGGGAGAAGAAGGCAAAATATACCATGGCCCCGGCAAGCAAGCGGCTGTCCCAACTGCTCGGCAAGAAGGTGACCCAGGCCCCGGACTGCTTCGGTCCCGACGTCGACAAGCTCGTCGCTGCCATGAAACCGGGCGACGTGGTCATGCTGGAAAACGTCCGGTTCTATCCCGGTGAAGAAAAGAACGATGCCGCCTTTGCCGGGAAGCTTCTCAACGGCTGCGAAATCTACGTCAACGACGCCTTTGCCGTCTCCCACCGCGCCCATGCCTCGGTGGAGGCGATCACCAAGGTCGCGCCGACGATTGCCGCCGGCTTTCTGATGAAGAACGAGATGACCTTTTTCGACAAGGCGATGAAGAACCCGGTGCGGCCGCTGGTGGCCATCCTGGGTGGCGCAAAGGTCTCCGGCAAGCTGGAGGTGCTGGAAACCCTGGTCAACAAGGTCGACAAGATCGTCATCGGCGGCGGCATGGCCTTCACCTTCCTGAAGGCGATGGGGTACCAGGTGGGCAAGTCGCTGGTGGAGGACGAATTGATCCCGACGGCCAAGAAGGTGATGGACAAGGCGAAAAAGAGGGGGGTCAAATTCTACCTGCCAATGGACTGCGTCGTGGCCGATGCCTTCGAGGCGAAAGCCACCAACTTCATCACCACGGTCCAGGAGATTCCCGAGGGGTGGATGGCCCTGGATATCGGGCCTGCCTCGGCCGCGCTCTTTGCCGAAACCCTGCGGGACGCCAAGACGGTCATCTGGAACGGCCCGATGGGGGTGTTCGAGATGGACGCCTTTGCCCGTGGCACCTTTGCCGTTGCCGAGGCGGTCAGCAACTGTTATGCCACCACCGTCATTGGCGGGGGGGATACCGATGCGGCCGTGAACAAGGCGGGGGTGGCCGACAAGGTCAGCTACATCTCCACCGGCGGCGGCGCCTTCCTGGAGCTGCTGGAAGGGAAGATCCTCCCCGGGGTGAAGGCGCTGGACGTAAAGGTCAAATAAGGAGACTCCATGAGAACACCGATCATTGCCGGCAACTGGAAACTGTTCAAGACGTCGTCCGAGGCGTTGGAGCTCGTTACGTGGCTCATGCCGTTGGTAAAGGACAGCAAGGGGGTGGAGATTGTGGTGGCGCCGGTTTTCACGGTGCTGTCCCGGGTGCGCGATGCCCTGGCAGGTTCGAATGTCAGGCTGTCGGCCCAGGACTGCTACTGGGAGGAAGAAGGGGCGTTCACCGGCGAGGTCTCCCCGAAGATGCTGCTGGATGCCGGTTGCAGCCATGTCATCATCGGGCATTCGGAGCGGCGCCAGTACTTTGGCGAGACGGATGCCACGGCCAACCGGAAGGTCAAGGCCGCCATCGCTGCCGGGCTCACCGTGCTCTTCTGCATCGGTGAAACCCTTGCGGAGCGTGAATCCGGCAACACCTTCGACGTCCTGAAGCGGCAGGTGACAGGCGGGTTGGCCGGCATTGCCGCGACCGATCTGGGAAGGCTGGTCATTGCCTACGAGCCGGTCTGGGCCATCGGTACCGGCAAGACCGCCAGTGATGAACAGGCCCAGGAGGCCCACGCCTTCATCCGGCAGGAAGTGGCAACCCTCTACGGTCAGGCGGCGGCAGCGGCCATGAGGATTCTGTACGGCGGAAGCGTGAAGCCGGAAAACATCAGGGGGCTGATCGCCCAGCCCGACATCGATGGCGCACTGGTGGGCGGGGCAAGTCTCAAGGCCGACTCCTTCGCTGCCATCGTCAACGGGGCGGTACAATAATCACGTTGCCAACAAACCATGAATGTGGTAAGTATCCCCTTTCTTGAAAATGTTCGGAAAGGATCGGAAGCATGATCTACCTGCTGATTTTTCTCCATATCTTTGTGAGTATCATCCTCATAGCCGTTGTCCTGATGCAGTCAGGGAAGGGGGCGGAGATGGGGGCTTCCTTCGGTGCCGGCGGCAGCCAGTCGGTCTTTGGTGCCGGTGGCGGCAGCACGTTCATGAGCAAGATGACCACCGGTGCGGCCATCATCTTCATGCTCACGTCACTGGTGCTGGCGTACCAGTCCGGCAAGTCGGGCAGCTCGTCCATCATGTCGTCAGCGCCCAAGGCCGCTCCCCAGAAGCCTGCCGCACCTGCCTCGCAGCCGGCGCAAACCGCACCTGCGGCTCCGGCACCGGCCAGCCAGCCGCTGCAGGCACCGGCACCGGCAGCCCCGGCGCAAAAGTAGGGAAATTTCTGTTGACACCGGACCGTTCCGGTGGTATTTAATCGGTCCCTGCTGATGGCTTGCCAGGTAACCGGAAGCAGATAGATTCAGACATAGACGCTCGGTTTGAGCGTTACAAGCATGCGGTGGTGGCGGAATTGGTAGACGCACCAGCTTGAGGGGCTGGCGGGAGCAATCTCGTGATGGTTCGAGTCCATTCCACCGCACCAGTACGAAAGGCCGGGTTCTTCCCGGCCTTTTCTTTTAGCGGTTGCTGAAAAATGGCCATCTCGCCGCCGTCCTCGCTCGCTACCTTGTGCGGCGTAGCGCTGCTACGCCTCCGCGGAGCTCGCTGCGGGTGCGACGATCTGACCATTTTTGAGCAACCTGAAGTTTCTCTGTCAGACATGGCACGGAGAGAGACGGTGCTCGATCAGATTGCGAAGTATACAGCCAAACTCGTCACCGACCGTTCGGCAGATGCTGACCGGATCGCCATTGCAGTCAAGGACGACCGTCTCTTCTCCCGTGGAACACCCCCCCTTGCCACGCTCGCCGAACAGATCCTGACCCATCTGAACGCCATCGCCCTGGTAGTGGCCGGGCCATCGCTCCCCTTCGCCGATCTCCTGGTGAGGCGCGCGCGCCCTGACGAGCAGGCGATCATCCCCCGCGACACCGAAACCCGCACCTTTCTCCACGATATCCCGTTCGTCCGCCGGGATGAGCTCGCTGTTGATCCGGCACCCTTTCTGGCGCGGCTGCTCGGCAGTCGCAAGGGGATCATCGTCGAGGGGGTCGGTATCCTGGCCGTGGGCGCCATCACGGTGGAGCAGGCCTATATCAACTATTCGTCAATCTTTCATGCCACCTTCGTCAAGTACCTGGAGGATCTGCTGCACCATGGATTCGCTCTGCCCGGCGAGGAAGCTGCCTTTGCCGCCTTCCGCGATGGCTGGCTGCAACCTTTGACCGCTGATGGGCTGGCGTTTCGGACCGGACCATTGCCCGATCCGGAAACGATTCTCGACGAGGTGGCCAGGGTCGGTGGTTATACCGTCCAGCGCGGGCTGGTCGATTCCTTTTTCGGCAATATCTCCTGGCGCAGCAAAGATCTTATCTTTATCTCCCAAACTGCGGCCAGCCTTGACGAACTGCCCGGTTGCATCGATCCGGTGCCCATGGACAACTCCTCCACCACCGGCATCACCGCCTCCAGCGAGCTGGCTGCCCACCGCCGGATCTATGAGACCAGCGACGCCTGCTGCATCCTCCACGGCCATCCGAAGTTCAGTGTGGTGATGAGCATGCTCTGCGACAACGCAGAATGTGGCATCACCGACTGCTGGCGGGACTGTCCCCATGTGCGCGACCTGGGAGGGGCGCCGGTGGTCGCCGGCGAGATCGGCGCCGGCGGTCTGGCCAAGCGGGTGCCGCCGGTCATCGCCGGCCCGGGCCGGGCGATCGTCTACGGCCACGGCGTCTTCACCATCGGCCGCACCGGTTTCGGCGAGGCGTTCAGCGCCATGGTCGAGGTGGAGAACTGGTGCCGGCAGGAGTATTTCAGGAGGCTGGCCACGCCCGGCGCGTGAGGGCTCAGGGGGTGAAAGATTCTTAACCCCGGGCCCCGAGCCGGTTTCACTGTCTTATTGACCCCTTTCCGCTCCCGTGTCATAATCGCTGAAATTTTTTAGTCACAGTAAACGTCTCTCAGGTCACCATGAGCTTTGTCCACTTACATCTCCATACCCAGTATTCCCTTCTCGACGGTGCCATTCGCCTCGGCGATCTGGTGAAAAAGGTCAAGTCGTGCGAGATGCCGGCCGTGGCCATCACCGACCACGGCAGCATGTTCGGGGCGGTGGAGTTTTATCTTAAATGCAAGGATTACGGGGTCAAGCCGATCATCGGCTCCGAGGTCTACATGGCGGCCGGTTCCCGTTTCAGCAAGGAGTCCGGGGCGGGCGATTCCTCCATGCACCACCTGCTCCTGCTCTGCGAGAACATGCAGGGGTACAAGAACCTGTCCCGCCTGGTTTCGGCCGGCCACAAGGAGGGGTTCTACTACAAGCCGAGGATTGACAAGGAGCTGCTGGCCCAGTACAGCGACGGTCTGATCTGTCTCTCCGCCTGTCTGAAAGGGGAGGTGGCGACCCTGTGCAGCCGTGGCAAGATGGACGCGGCCCTGGACACGGCCCGCTGGTACGCGGATCTCTTCCCGGACCGCTACTACATCGAGCTGCAGGAGAACACGCTGCCGGAGCAGGACGTGGCCAACAAGCGGCTCCTGGAGGTGGCGCGGGAGCTGGGGCTGCCGCTGGTGGCCACCAACGACTGCCACTACCTGAACCGCGAAGACGCCCGTGCCCACGAGGTGCTGCTCTGCATCCAGACCGGCAAGACCATCAACGACCCGAACCGGATGCGCTTTTCGGCCGAGGAGTTCTATGTCAAGACGCCGGAGGAGATGGTCGCGGCGTTTCATTACGCACCCGAGGCGCTCACCAATACCCTGGCCATTGCCGAGCGCTGCGAGCTGGCGTTCGATTTCAAGACCTACCATTTCCCCCAGTACACAAAGCCCGCTGACAAGTCCCTGGACGAGGTGCTTGAGGAACAGGCCTACGAGGGGCTCAAGGAGCGGCTGGTCACCATCCGGGCCAAGTACCCGGACCTCACCCCCGAGCAGGAGCAGGGGTACTCCGACCGGCTGCGGATCGAGCTGGACTGCATCAAGCAGATGGGATTCCCGGGCTACTTCCTGATCGTTGCCGACTTCATCAACTGGGCCAAGGACCAGGGGATACCGGTCGGTCCGGGCCGTGGCTCTGCTGCCGGCTCCCTGGTTGCCTACTCCATCCGGATCACCGACATCGACCCGCTGCCGTACAACCTGCTGTTCGAGCGGTTCCTGAACCCGGAACGGATCTCCATGCCCGATATCGACGTCGACTTCTGTCAGGACCGGCGCGAGGAGGTGATCCAGTACGTCACGGAGAAGTACGGTCGGGACAAGGTCTGCCAGATCATCACCTTCGGGACCATGTCGGCCCGTTCGGTCATCCGGGACGTGGGGCGGGCCATGGACTTGACCTACGGCGAGGTAGACCGGATCGCCAAACTGGTGCCGGAGGTCCTGGGGATCACCCTGGACAAGGCCATGGCCCAGGAGCCGAAGCTGAAGGAGCTGGCGGAAGCCGATCCGCGGGTCAAGGAGCTTCTGGAGATCGCCCTCCGCCTGGAGGGGCTGGCCCGCCATGCCTCGACCCACGCGGCCGGGGTGGTGGTGGCCCCGGATGTGCTGGAGGAGTTCTGCCCGGTCTACAAGGACCAGAAAAACGGCTCCCTCACCACCCAGTACTCCATGAAGTACGTGGAAAAGATCGGCCTGGTGAAGTTCGACTTCCTCGGCCTCAAGAACCTGACGGTCATCCACAACGCGGTGCGGCTGATCCGCCAGGGGAAGGACCCGAAATTCGACATCACCACCCTGCGGGACGACGACAAGGCCAGCTACGACTTGGTCTCCGCCGGCAACACCACCGGCGTATTCCAGCTCGAATCCTCGGGGATGAAGGAGATGCTGACCAAGCTCAAGCCCTCCTGCTTCGAGGACGTCATTGCCGCCTGCGCCCTGTACCGACCCGGCCCGCTCGGCTCCGGCATGGTGGACGACTTCATCGACCGCAAGCACGGCCGGAAGAAGGTCGTCTACGACCTGCCGCAGCTGGAGCCGATCCTGAAGGACACCTACGGGGTCATCGTCTACCAGGAACAGGTCATGCAGATCGCCCGGACCCTCGGCGGCTACTCCCTGGGGGGGGCCGACCTGCTGCGGCGGGCCATGGGTAAGAAGGACCCGGCGGAGATGGCCAAGCAGCGGGACATCTTCCTGGAGGGGGCGGAGAAGGGAAAGGTGGACCTGAAAAAGGCCGGGGCGATCTTCGACCTGATGGCCAAGTTCGCCGAATACGGCTTCAACAAGTCCCACTCGGCCGCCTACGCCCTGGTTGCCTACCAGACCGCCTATCTCAAGGCCCACTACCCGGTGGAGTTCATGGCCGCCCTGCTCACCGAGGACATGGGGAGCACCGACAAGGTGGTGAAGAACATCGCCGACTGTCGGGAGATGGGGATACAGGTCCTGCCGCCGGACATCAACGCCTCGGACCGTTCGTTCCGGGTCCTGGGGAACTCCATCCGCTTCGGTCTCGGGGCGGTGAAGAACGTGGGCGAATCGGCCATCGAGGCGATCATCGAGGGGCGGACGGACGGGGAGTTCAAGGATATCTACGACTTCTGCGAACGGGTGGACCTGCGGCGGGTCAACAAGCGGGTAGTGGAAGCGCTCATCAAGTGCGGCGCCTTCGATTCCACCGGTGGGCGGCGTGCCCAGCTCATGGCCGGCCTGGAGGACGTCATGCTGCTGGGCCAGAAGATCCAGCAGGAGCGCGAGTCAGCCCAGGTCTCCCTGTTCGGCACCGCCGAGATCGTCAAGGGGAGCGCCAACGGCAAGGGGCATTTGCCGGACGTGCCGGAGTGGGACGAGAAGCTGCTGCTGAACTTCGAAAAGGAGGCCCTCGGCTTCTTCATTACCGGTCACCCGCTGGGGCGCTACGAGCAGGACATCAAGCGTCTCGCCTCCACCGATACCTCTGCCATGGGGGAGTTGGCGGACAAGAGCGAGGTCCGGCTCTGCGGTATCGTGGTCGGCCTCAAGGAGCTCCTGACCAAGAAGGGTGACCGGATGGCCTTCGTCACCCTGGAAGACCTGCTGGGGAGCGTGGAGGTCGTGGTCTTTGCCGATATATATGCCACGGCGGTCGAGTATCTGAAGAGCGACGACCCGATCCTGGTGACCGGCGTGCTGGACGTGGGGGAAAAGGCGAACAAGGTGATTGCCACCACCATCGTTCCGTTCCGGGAGGTGCTGGAGAAGGGGACCAGCCGCGTTACCGTCACCCTGAAGACCGACGTCCTGGAGCGGGAACTGCTGGAGTCGCTGCGTGATATCATGGCACGTCATGCCGGTGGCTGTCGTACCCGGCTCAACCTGGTGATCCCCAATGAATGCCGGGCCACCATCGTCCTTCCCGAGAGCTGGAACGTTGCGCCCACCGAGGAACTGGTGCTGGCGGTGCGGAATCTGGTGGGGTACCAGGCGGTGAGCTTCGAATAACCCGTTCAATGTTCAATGTTCAACGTTATCATTCGCGTTTTTGAATCAAAAGGAGACACTGTTCATGGCAAATAACCAACCCCTTGAGTTTGAAAAACCGATCGCGGAGCTGGAGAAGAAGATCGAAGAACTGATGGCCTTTTCGACCGACTCCATCGACCTGAAGGACGAGGTGGCGAAGTTGCAGCAGAAGGTGGAGGAGATGCGGCAGGACGTGTTCGTCAACCTCTCCCGCTGGCAGACGGCCCAGATTGCCCGCCACATCAACCGTCCCTTTACCCTGGACTACCTGAACCTGATCTTCACCGATTTCGTCGAACTCCACGGCGACCGGAACTTCGGCGACGACCACGCCATTGTCGGCGGCCTGGCAAGGCTGGACGGTGAGCCGGTGATGGTGATCGGTCACCAGAAGGGGCGGGATACCAAGGAGAAGGTCTTCCGGAACTTCGGCATGCCCAATCCCGAGGGGTACCGCAAGGCGCTGCGTCTCATGCAGATGGCGGAGCAGTTCAAGCTCCCCATCATCACCTTTGTCGACACGCCGGGGGCCTTTCCGGGGATCGGCGCCGAGGAGCGGGGCCAGGCCGAGGCCATTGCCAGGAACCTCCGGGAGATGGCGGCGCTGACCGTGCCGATCATCGTGGTCATCACCGGCGAGGGGGGATCGGGCGGTGCCCTGGCCATTGCCGTCGGCGACCGGATCATGATGCTGGAATACTCGGTCTATGCGGTCATCTCTCCCGAGGGGTGCGCGGCGATCCTCTGGTCCGACGGCACCAAGGGTGCCCAGGCTGCCGAGGCCCTCAAACTGACCGCCAGGGATATCAAAGGGCTGGAAGTCATCGATGAGATCGTCAAGGAGCCGGCCGGTGGTGCCCACAACGACCACGAGGCCATGGCCAGGACGCTGCATGAGGCGCTCAGCCGCAACCTGAAAGAGCTCATGAAGATCCCGGCAGACCAACTGGTGGAGGAGCGGTACCAGAAGTTCCGCAAGATGTCGCGGTTTGTGGAATAAATTTAGATGCTTGTAGTATAATTAAAGCGGGAAGTCGGCAGCTTCCCCCTGATACCTTCCACCTTCGCCCGAGATGAGGGAGGTGGCAGTATGAAAGTTCTGGATATAGTTGTAACCGTGTTGCTGATCATCGGGGCAGTCAACTGGGGGGTGGTCGGGTTCTTCGGCTTTAACGTGGTGTCGGCAATCTTTGGCGAAGCATCGGCCGTATCCCGTGTGATCTATGCCCTGGTTGGCCTGTGTGGGTTGTATGAACTGTTTTCCGTTACCTTTGGCTACAAAGCGATGCATGACCGGTGGTGCGAGTTTTCCGCCGTTAAACATTAACCGCAGGATGGGAAGAGTGGTTCCGGTATCAGGAGCGTGACGTAGTGCCTAATGACCGCACCGATCGGTGCGGATACTTTACAGGTTGTTGACGATAGGATGCAAAGGGCGGTCGGTGCCGCCCTTCTTCTTTGGAATGGAGTAACCGTGCAGGAACGATTGCAGAAGATACTGGCCCGGGCCGGCATCAGCTCCCGAAGGGCTGCTGAGGAGTTGATCACGGCCGGCAGGGTGACCGTGAACGGCCAGGTGGTTACGGAACTGGGGAGCAAGGCCGATCCCGAGCGGGATACGATAACGCTGGATGGCAAGCCGGTGCGGCCGGCGACCAGGAACGTCTACATCCTCCTGCACAAGCCGGCCGGTTACGTCACCACCATGAAGGATCCCCAGGGGCGGCCGGTGGTGACCGATCTGCTGAAGGGGGCCAAGGAGCGGCTCTTTCCGGTCGGCAGGCTCGACTACAACACCGAGGGGCTGCTCCTGCTCACCAACGACGGGGCGTGGGCCAACACGCTGGCCCATCCGCGGCACGAGGTGGACAAGGAGTACCATGTGCGGGTGCGGGGATCGGTCTCCCCGGAACAGATTGACAGCCTGGCCAGCGGCGTGGTGTTGGAGGATGGGCCGACAGCACCTGCCCGGGTGGGAGAGATCAAGGCAAGCGACAACAATACCTGGCTCTCGGTGGTGATTCATGAGGGGCGCTTTCGCCAGGTGCGGCGCATGTGCGAGGCAGTTGGGCTCTCGGTGGTTCGCCTCAAGCGCGTCCGCTACGGTTCGCTTGCCCTGGGCGACCTGAAGCCGGGAGAATATCGGGTGCTTTCCGACAGTGAGGCCAGGTCGCTTGCCGGTGAGCCGGCAGAGACCATGCCGGTTACGGAAGCGGGTAAGCGGCCGCGGGGGGCTCCCATTGGCACACAGCGCAGAAACGAGGCCGGTGGGCGTGCCGTAACGGGAAGGCGCGACGAACGCCAGAGAAAGCCGGCAACCGCGGGCGGCGAGCATCCCCGGCGCCGGCCAACAGATGCCGGTCCGTTGACCGGCAAGAAGCGCGATCCTACCTTCAGCACCAGTCAGAAAAGGGACCATGGAACCGGACAGGGAACAGGAGAAACTGGTCATCATCGTCGGCCCGACCGCGTCAGGGAAGACGGAACTGGCCGTCCGCCTCGCCGAAAGCATTGACGGAGAGATCGTAAACGCCGATTCCATGCAGGTGTACAAGGGGATGGACATCGGCACGGCCAAGCCGTCTCCTGAGCTTAAGGGACGCGTGCCCCACCACCTGCTGGATATCGTTGCCCCGTCGGTCAATTTTACTGCCGCCGACTTTGCGGCGGCTGGCCAAGCGGCCATTGCCGACATCCATCGCCGTGGCAGGCAGGCGATAGTGGTTGGCGGGACCGGCCTCTATATTCGGGCGCTCCTGTTCGGGCTCGCCCCTTCGCCGGCCGGCAGCGAGGTGATTCGTCGGGACCTGGAGGCGGTTGCCGAACAGTATGGTCCGGAGGAGCTCCTGCGTCGCCTGGCCGTGGTCGATCCGGTGACGGCCGGCCGTCTGCATCCCAACGACCGGGTCAGGATCATCCGGGCACTGGAGGTCTTTCATCAGACCGGTATCCCTATTTCCCGCTACCAGCAGGAACATGGTTTTTCATCCGCACAGTACGACTATCTGAAGATCGGCATCGATCTGGAGCGGGAAGAACTCTACCGACGGATAGACGAGCGGGTGGAGCGGATGTTCGCCGACGGCCTGGCGGCCGAGGTGACGGGACTTCTGGAGCAGGGATGCCTTCCTGACGATAAGTCGATGAGATCAATAGGGTATCAGGAAACAGTGGAGCTCTTGGCGGGCAGGATCGACCTGGCTGAGGCGAAGCGGCTCATCGCCCGCAATACCCGTTGGTATGCCAAGCGGCAACTGACCTGGTTCCGGCGGGAGCAGGAAATTAAATGGGTTGAATATCCGAAAAGTTTTGCTAGTATCCTAGCATCTGTTATTGCATTTCTTGAAAAAGGAGCGGAACTATGTCAAAAGCCCCATTCAATATCCAGGACCAGTACCTGAACCAGTCCCGCAAGGAGAAGATTCGGGTGGTGGTTCAACTCATGTCGGGTGCCAAGATGGAGGGATATATCAAGTCGTTCGATAATTTCTCCGTGCTGATGGAGGTTCAGGGAGATATCCTGATCTACAAGCATGCCATTGCCACCATCACCTCCACCGACGGTTCTTTTCGTCTCCATCAGTAGGCGCAACTCTTCCATTCAGGCCGGGGAGCCGTGCGTTCCCCGGCCTTTTTACCGTTCATGACCAATCGCCCCGCATTTCTGCCGTATCTCATCGTCTTTTTCGTCATCCTCCTGGGATACGGCATCTATCAGCTCGGGTCCATTTTCTTTCCGCTGTTCATCGCCCTTTTGCTCGCCTATCTGTTCGAACCACTGGTGACCTGGCTGGCCGGGCTGATCAGGAGCCGCACCCTGGCGATCGTCACCGTCTTTGGCGTGGTGATCCTGCTGCTCATCGGGATAGTCGCGTTCTACGCAACGGCCATCCGTAACGAGTTCGCCAATGTGCAACTGAATCTCCCCCAGTACGCCGAGCGGTTCTACGCGATCATTCCGCACCAGGTGAAGAGCTTCCTGGAGATCGACACCCCCGAAAAGGTCCAGATGCAGGTCAATCGGCTGCTGGAGCAGCTCAAGGGGGTATCGTTCGATCTGGTGCGCGAGTCGCTGGCAGTCATCCGCAAGGCGTTCAGCTCCACCCTGGCCATCGTGCTGGCGATCCTCGGCTACTGTATCACCCCGCTCTACCTCTATTATTTTCTGAAGGACCTGCCCAGGATCGAGGAGAGGGCCATCGCCCTGGTGCCGCTCAGGCTCCGCGAGCAGTGGGTGGCCCGCAGCCGGGAGATCAGCGGCATCCTCTCGGCCTTCGTGCGGGGGCAACTCCTGGTCTGCGCCATCCTGGCCGTTCTGTACAGCATCGGCCTCTCCCTCATCGGCATCGATCTGGCCGTGGTGGTAGGCACCCTGGCCGGCATCACCTTCATTATTCCCTATGTGGGGACGCTCCTGGGAATCATGCTGTCGACCCTCCTGGCGCTGCTCAAGTTTCACGATCTCCTCCATCCGCTCTTGTGTCTCGGCTGGTTCGTCATCGTGCAGGCCCTGGAAGGGGCGCTCATCACGCCGAAGATCGTGGGTGACCGGGTCGGTCTCCATCCGGTGCTCACCATCCTGGCCCTGCTCGTTGGCGGGCAGTTGTTCGGCCTTGCGGGGATGATCCTGGCCGTGCCCGCCGCGGCGGTGCTGAAGGTGTTTGCCGGCATGCTGCGCGATACGTATCTTGCAAGTAGTTACTTTCGGGAGGAGGGGTAATGAGTGGTCTGGTGGTGTCAGCCATAGCTCCGGGGAGCATTGCCGAAGAGTTGGAGATCGTTCCCGGCGACCGACTGGTGGCGATCGATGGCCACCGGTTGCGGGATATCATTGACTACCAGTTTTATTGCGACGAGCCGGAGCTGTTGTTGGAGATCCTCAAGGCCGACGGCGAGATCTGGGAGATGGAGGTGGAGCGGGAACCGGATGAGCCGCTGGGCCTCACCTTTGCCGCGCCGGCGCCGGCAAAGTGCGGCAACCGCTGCGTATTCTGCTTCGTGCACCAGCTTCCCAAGGGGCTTCGTGCGCCGCTCTACGTGAAGGACGAGGACTACCGGCTGTCGTTTCTCTACGGCAATTACGTGACCCTGGCCAACATCGGCGATGAGGAGCTGGTGCGGATCAAGGCGCAGCGGCTCTCTCCCCTCTACGTCTCGGTCCACGCCACTGACCCGGCGCTGCGTGAGAGTCTCCTGGGAAAGAAGGGGATCAGGCCGATCCTGGAGGTGATGCTGGAACTGGCCGAAGCGGGCATTGCCATGCATACCCAGGTGGTGCTCTGCCCGGGGCTGAACGACGGGGCGGCGCTGGAGCGGACGGTGGCGGACCTGGTCGCCCTCTACCCGCGGGTGGCGTCCCTGGCCATCGTCCCGGTGGGGCTGACGCGGCATCGCCGCGGGTTGCCGCACCTTGAGCCGGTAACCAGGGAGTATGCCGCCGAGTTCATCAGGGAATGGCACCCCCGGGCCATTGACCTGGCCAAGCGCCTGGGCGAACCGTTCCTCTTTCTGGCCGATGAATTCTTCCTCAAGGCGGAACTCCCATTCCCGCCGGTCGAGGAGTACGGCGACTTTCCGCAACTGGAGAACGGGGTGGGGATGATCCCCCTGTTTCAGGAAGAGGCTGCGGAGGTCATTGCCACTGCCGAACCGCTACCACCGATACATGCTACCGTGGTGAGCGGCCTGTCGCCATTGCCGTACCTGGCCGACTTTCTCCGGAGGCTTGCCGAGAGGACCGGCGCTACGCTTGATCTGGTGCCGGTGGAAAACCGGCTGTTCGGTGAGAGCGTGACCGTTACCGGGCTCGTTTCCGGCCGGGATATCGTTGCTGCCCTGGCAGGCCGCGACCTCGGCAGTCTGGTGGTTATCCCGGACGTGATGCTGAAGGAAGGGGAGGGAGTCTTTCTGGATGACCTGTCGGTCTCTGCCCTGGAGGATGCCCTCAAGGTTTCGGTGGCCGTGGCCGAGTCGACGCCTGCCGGCCTGTACCGAACCCTTGCGTCTCGGTGCTGATCCTGATGGGACAAAAAGGTGGTTGCCAATGGGGTTATTATTTGGTATCTAACAATAGAAAATTTCATAGATAGACGATAATACTAAACCATCCGCGAGGATGGGACGGAAAGCCTACGGGTCTCACCGAGACAGCCGGGTCGCCGAAATATCCCAATAGATATCGACGATCCGGTTTTTTTGTGCCTGGCACAGGGAGGAAAGACGTATGCTGCTGAACGCTGGAACCAGAAAAAGTGCTAATGCAGGCGAAGGTCTCCTCGGGTCATACCGGCTGTTGTCGGTAGTGACGTCAGCCGACCTCCAGAAGGCCTTCCGGCTCCGCTATCAGGTCTACTGCGTGGAGAAGCAGTATGAATCCTGTGACGAGAGACGCGGACTGGAGTTCGACTCCTTTGACGATCAGTCGGTCCACACGCTGTTGGTGGATGCCCAAGAGAACGCCGTGGGGAATGTCCGTCTGATTCTGCCGAATTACAAACAGCTTGATCAGAGTTTTCCGATTCAGAAGATCTGTAACCATAAGATGTTGCACGACCGGCAGTTCATCTTCGGTGGAGCGGCTGAGGTGTCACGGTTTGCCATCAGCAAGTCGCTCGGGGAAAAAGGTCAACGGGGGGCTCCTTCGTTACCGGTGCTGAGCCTCGGGTTGATGCGGGGCGTCGTGCGCATGAGCCGCGAGCATGGTGTTGATGAACTGTTCGCGGTTATGGAGCCAGCCCTGATTCGGCTGCTGGCGAGATGCTCCATCCATTTTGCGCCGATTGGTCCGTTGGTCGACTATCATGGGATGCGCCAGCCCTGTCACGCCAACCTGTCACGCCTTTTGCAACGGACCGAAGTTGAAAACCCTGCGGTCTGGGCATTCATTACCGATGACGGCAAATATGCCAATCACTCCACTTCGCCATTGCTTGCCAACTACTGCTGATACCCATCATTCACCCATTTGTACTTGCCAAAAGGGACACATCTTGTGTCCCTTTTCTCGTCTTTGGCTATCTGAAGGCATAACAAACCGCAGCCGGCAAGGACTTTTCG
>CAYSMK010000061.1:0-18057 GCA_964432205.1 uncultured Geobacter sp.
TTTGATATTCTTGACTATTTGGCGAGACTGAGGGGCTTATCCTTAAACTCCTGTCCAACACCGGTCTCACCTTGCAGCAAGACGGTAATATTGCTTGTCGTCGCTTGCATAAGCAACTCATAGGCAGCCAGAAATGCAGGTGTTTTACCTACTACATCGGAGGGAAGCTTTTTGTCATTTATCGCAGAACGTAGTTGCATGACCTGATTCTGTAGCCCAATAAATTGACTGGCAATGGACTCTTGGTTAAGCAGCAAAGAAAAGTCACTGGCATCATCCCACTCATCTACCGGCTTGCCGATCAGGTAGCAGTGACTGGACCCGGCACCGATACATTTGATTTCCTTGCACAGGATTGGCTTTCCCATGAATGCCGTGCAGTAACCACTGGCATAACCAACAAGGTTCCAACATACTGCCTGGTTGCCCTCTCCGTAGTGCCGCAGGTGTGCCTCGCCCTCCCAAGAATACTCCCACAAGGCTTCCACATAAAATTTGCCGGTTTTTCGGTCAATTTCCAATACGGGAATGGTGGTTTTTACAATTCCTTCCAGCGTGATAAGTAATGGACCTGCCATGAAAATCTCTTTATCGTTCATCCCCTCCGGACTGATACTAGTCAGTTCGCAATCGCTTACCCCTGAGGCATAGCCGAGTCTCATAAGCACTCCTTTGGCACGCTCCATTCCAAGGATATCGATCAACTCCCGACGCAGATGGGCGTGAGAATCCGCATGGAACAAAAGCATCCGGTGTTCATGCAGCCATATCCGCCCGGTGTCGCTGCAAAAACGTAGTTGCGAACGCAGATTGTCACGCACCAAATCTTGCGAAGAATTAATGGAATCTTCCAACCTCATCCTCCTCGCCTCAGGTTCTGAATGTCAACTTTTTACACGGTAACACCAAATCGAAGCAAAATGCAACAAAGGGAGAACGGTGTTATTCACCAAGGTATCACTTTGCGAAAAGCAACATGAATGGTTGCCGCGCGCTACGGACTGAGACGGTGACGCCAAGTACGTGGCCGTTGCCGTAAATGATCTGTAATCGGTTGAAGGGAGGGTTTTTGATAATTTCCGAAATTTTGAAAACAGCATGCTCTCAGACCTCCCAATTTCAATTTTTATGAAAGTTTGTATTCCGGTAGGTTCCTATAATCGGGGCTATACTCATATAATCCGTGTCGCCTGCTAAAACCTATAATTATCCAACGAGTTAAACTCCCATCCCCATCTGCGAGAGCCTCGATTACGTGTGTATTTGCCCCCACGCATGCGCAGGGGAATAACATTATTATTTCTTGTTGTGACTGGATGCTTCGCTGCAACATGCTGATTTGCATATATTTTTAAAGTTAAGTAAAAGTGCAACTGCAGGCATTCTCAAGTTGGTGGTTTGTTTTATAAAACTGTTTGGCATGGCTAGTGCTCTAATGAAGTAAAAGAAGATTAGGTGACCGCCTCGCGGTAGTGAGCAGTCATTTTCACTGAGGTCTGAAATGCATATACCACTCGTTACCGAGATTCAAAGATTCAGCTTGCAAGATGGTCCGGGCATCAGGACGACCATTTATCTAAAGGGATGCCCCCTGCATTGTCCCTGGTGCCATAATCCGGAAACTATCAGTGAAAAACAGGAAAAATATTTTCACGCCAGCCGGTGTCTGGAGTGTGGCGAATGTGCCCGCGGCTGCCCTTCCGGATCGATCAAAGTCGTTCGAACGCCTGATCGGCAACCTATTATCACTACGGACCGGAAAAAATGCAGATTGTGCTCGAAGTGTGTTGAAAACTGCAATGGCAGGGCCAGGGAAGACGTTGGACGACGGCTCGACATTGAGGACATTGTTCGTGAAGCTCTTGCAGACGAGATATTTTACCGAAGTAGCGGCGGAGGAGTCACGATTAGCGGGGGAGAGCCACTGATGTTTCCTGACTTTCTCTATGAACTGACACGAACACTTAAAGAAAAGTCAAATGTGCATATAGCAATAGAAACTAGCTTCTTTGCAAAATGGAAACATATAGAAAAGCTACTTGAAACAATTGATCTTTTTATAATAGACATCAAGACTATGTCATTTGACAAATACAAAAACGTAATAGGAGGATCATTAGACTTGGTAACAGCTAACCTGGATAGACTCATAAAAACTAATGCTGATATAAGGATACATCTACCTATAATACCTGGCTTTAACAATACTGATAAAGACTATGACATGTATGTACACTACTTGTCACAATTTGCAGACAGATTATCAGGAGTTGACATCCTGCCTTTTCACTCCTATGCGGTCGGAAAATACAATCAGTTATCGGTAGACTATCAGTACAAGGATGTAAAGGATTTAGCCCCTGAAGAGGTGCTACCGCTGTTCAACGCCCTAAAGCAAACAGGGATCAGGCAAGTGACGGTTGGAGGGATTGCAGGGAATCGTAAACCCTCTCCTGACAGCGGGAAGTAAAAAGCAAACATATAGTTTTAAAACTCAAATTGAGGAGGTGAGATCATCTGAAGTGGAGTAATACCTGGTTGTTGAAGTAGCAAGTAGCTTAATAAACGATAAGGAGAAGGCTATGAGCAAATGTAAAGACTGTACTCAGTACTTCGCAGTTCCTGAGAACGCTGGTGACTATGAAAAAGGCAGAGGTGACTGCGTAACGGAAAAACAAGACTCGAAGGGTAAATACTGGCTTTCAAAACCAACGACGGTTGATACCTTCGCATGCAACGAATTCAAGGCAGTCAATTAATGTAATGAGGAGGTAATGTATGGCAACTGTAGCTCAGGCAATCAATTACAAAGGCAAAGTCGTCGATTTCCCTCTGGAAAAATCAGGTGAAGCGGCAGTAGCAGACGAGGTGTTGCACGAAAATCTCGCTAATCCCACCACCGAACGGACCAAACGGCTCAAGGCCCGTTGCCGTTGGAAGCATGCCGCAGCCGGAGAATTCGTCGATGCGGAAGTCAGGGCAGGAATCGAAAGGATGCGTTTCATCACCGAGGCGCACAAGGCCAGCGCTGGGCAGCCTGAGGTGATCCGAAGGGCACTCGGTCTGGCAAACATTCTCAATAAGAGCACACTGGTCCTGCAGGAGGACGAGTTCATCATCGGCTACCACGCCGAAGATCCGGAGATGTTCCCTCTCTACCCGGAACTCTCCTATATGGCAGTGCAGGATTATCTGTTGAGCGACTACGCCCCGCAGCCCAAGGAAGAAGCCGCCGAGATTAACCAGTACTGGCGGCAGTTCAGCATGCAGTCCAAGGGGGAGCGCTACTTCACCCAGGAAGAACTGATGCAGATGTACCAGGTGAGCACCATGGAGGCCCCCGGATTCGCCACCGGCTACAACAGCATGACTCCCCCTTATGAGACGATTCTCCAGGACGGTCTGCTCAAGCGTATCGAAATTGCGAAGGGAAAGATCGAGCATGCCCAGCAGGAGATGCAGAAAATCCCCTGGAACGCCACTACCGGCCTGGACTGGATCGCAAAGATCGACGTCTGGAAGGCGATGATTATTGCTGACGAGGCAGTAATCAACTGGGCACGCCGTCATGCCCGTCTCGCCAAAATCGTGGCAGAGCATTTCGAGACCGATCCTGTGCGCAAGGTGGAGTTGCTCGATATTGCCGACATCAATCACCGCATCCCTGCTGAGCCTTGCAAGGGGTTGAAGGATGCCTTCCAGGCGAAGTGGTACACCTATCTCATCTGCCACGCTATTGACCGCTACGCCAGCGGGTATGCCCACAAAGAGGATGAACTGCTTGAGCCGTACTACAACATAAGTGTCAAGGAAAAATCGTTCCAGCCCATGACCCACAAGGACGTGGTTGAAATGGTGGAGATGGAGCGTCTGAAGATCTCGGAGCACGGCGCAGGGAAATCGAGAGCATATCGGGAAATCTTCCCCGGCTCCAACGACCTGTTCATTCTGACGGTCGGGGGGACTAAACCGGGTTACGTTGATGCATGCAGCGACATGACCGACGCTATCCTTGAAGGGGCGCGCAACATTCGCACAACCGAGCCCTCCATCGTCTTCCGGTGGCACCCGGTCGGCCGCGAGAAGACCAAGCGGCTTGTATTCGACTGCATCCGCGACGGCCTCGGCTACCCCTCGATCAAGCACGATGTGATCGGAACCGAGCAGATGAAATACTATAGCAAATTCAGCAAGAACCAAAACGGCGCGACGGACGACGAGGCCCATTACTGGGCGCTGGTGCTGTGTATGTCTCCGGGGGTGTGCGGTCGGCGCAAGACCCAGAAAACCCGCTCCGAAGGCGGCGGGTCAATTTTCCCGGCCAAGATGATGGAAATAGCTCTCGCCGACGGTTTTGACTGGTCCTACTCCGGCATGCAACTCGGTCCCCACACCGGCGATCCCACGACATTTGAAACCTTCGATCAGCTATGGGAGGCGTTCAGGTCTCAGTATGCGTATGCCGTCAGCAAGGTCATCCGCGCCAAGGACGTGATGCGTTTCTTCGAATCGAAATTTCTGCAGATGCCTTTCGTGTCGAGTCTCGACGACGGTTGCATGGAGCTCGGCATGGACGGCATGGAACTCTCAGAACAGCCTAACGGCTGGCACAATCCGATAACGACGATCGTCGCCGCCAACTCGCTCGTCGCAATCAAGAAACTCATCTATGACGAGAAGAAGTACACCATGGCACAGCTGATCACCGCCCTGCATAGCAACTGGGCAGGGTACGAAGCGATGCGGCTGGATTTCCTCAATGCTCCGAAATGGGGGAACGATGATGACTACGCCGATTCCATCATCAAGAACTTCTATGAGGACATCATCGGCGGCGAGATGTCGAAGGTCACCAACTACTCCGGCGGCCCCGTGCTTCCCGTAGGCCAGGCGGTCGGCCTTTACATGGAGATCGGGTCGCGTACCGGCCCCACTCCGGACGGTCGTTTCGGTGGCGATGCCGGCGACGACGGCGGGATATCCCCGTACATGGGCACCGACAAGAAAGGACCGACCGCGGTCCTCAGATCGGTCGCAAAGGTGCAGAAAAACCAGAAAGCGAACCTGCTGAACCAGAGATTGTCCGTGCCCCTGATGCGTAGTGTCCATGGTTTCGACATCTGGAAATCCTACATGGATTCCTGGGAGAAGCTCAACATTGACCATGTCCAGTTCAACTGCGTCAGTACTGCGGAGATGAAGGCGGCGCAACAGGAACCCGAGAAGCATCAGGACCTGATTGTGAGGGTTTCGGGATTCAGCGCCCGTTTCGTCGACATCCCCACCTTCGGCCAGAACACCATCATTGCCAGAAATGAGCAAGGGTTCGGCAGCGCTGATCTTGAATACTTGGACACCAAGCTCTGAAACCAGCTAATAAGGAGGCGCTCTGAAAGGGGTGCCTCCTTTTATCCGACGCCAGGAGGCAACCGTGAGCACATCAGAAAATAACATGATGCATACCGATCCGGGGACGAAGAAACCTTGCTTCATCTGCAAGTGGCAGATACCAGACCCGACCAACCCCCTTCGCGGACAGTGTACGGTAAATAGAAGTCCATTGGGCGGGGTGTGGAAAAGATGGATTACCGACGTACACAATATGACCTGTGGCAAGCAGGAGGAAGGAAAACTCAGTTTCAGAGAACATGTCTGAGAACTGAGCCCGGAATTACCTCATTCTGTCCAAAATGCCCCCCTTGCGGGAACATGCTCCGCAAGGGGGGAAGGAGGATCAATGCAAGAGTTTGACGTCATTATTACCGGATCCGGGCCGGCCGGGGCTACCTGCGCCAAGGTGCTCAAGGACGAGGGGTTCAGCGTTCTGGTCCTCGAAAAAGAGGTTCTCCCGCGTCATAAAACCTGCTCAGGGGTCCTCTTCGGGCAGACCCAGGAACTTCTCAGAACCTATTTCGGTGCCGAGCCTCCAGCAGAGGTTTTTTGCGGCAACCGTTATATCGAGGCGGATAATATCTGGGAATGGACCTCTGACCGGGGGTACATCCCCTATACCTGGGAAATCGATAAGGACGGACAAAAGTTTTCCCGGACCTATCATAATATCTGGCGTAACAAGTTCGACAAATGGCTATTGGACCAGTCGGGCGCGCCGTTCAGTGATAAATCAAGGGTCAAGGGATTTAACATCGACGGTAATACCGTTAATGTTGAGGTACAGATTTCAGGGGAAACGGACATTTTACAATGCCAGTATCTCGTCGGCGCCGACGGTAATGACTCCACTATCCGGCGTCTTTTGGCCACATCAGCCCAGCAGGGGGCGGAGGCGATAAAACTGGCCTCATTCCAAAGCTACTACAAAGTGAACTCCCACGGCTCGCTGAAAAAGGACGGCTGGACGGTCTTCCTGGAGCCGGAGATCGGTGACTATATACTGTGCGTGCATCAAAA
This sequence comes from uncultured Geobacter sp., assembly GCA_964432205.1. Classification (GTDB taxonomy): domain Bacteria; phylum Desulfobacterota; class Desulfuromonadia; order Geobacterales; family DSM-12255; genus Geomobilibacter. The sequence goes on from CAYSMK010000061.1 coordinate 6,412, forward strand.
GGATGAGTACCTGGTCCTGCATGTAGGCGGTGGGGAAGGGCGCAGCCTCCGGGTGTCGATGCAACAATTCAAGTCCCTGCTCATGGATCGTTTCGGCGTTAGTTTCGGCGAGCACTGGCGGGACGAGGGGTGCAAGTGCCAGTTGTTGCCGCATTTCCTCGGTACCGAGCAGGTACTGCTCACCGGTGAGGCGGCCGGATTCATTTACCTGAACTGCGAAGGGATCAGCGCCGCCATGGACAGTGGTCACCGGTGCGGCACAGCAATAGCCCGGGCATTGAACTCAAACGGAGGCTCTGCCGCCAAACTCTATGCGGACGGCTGCAAGGACATCATCGCCCACCAGGAGAAATGCATGTCACAGATGCACTTTCTGGCAAAAGCGCCGCCGTTCATCTGACGACACCGTTTACTACACCGAATTTGATATCCGAAAGGCACCTCAGTATGTCAGAAAAGAGAAATGCGAACCTGTCCGTACCTGACGAAGATCCCTATTTCTACGTAAGCACGGACCTAGCCGATATCTTCGAAAAAATACACCAGCTTTCCCGGATCAAGCCGGTCAACGTGCTCATCTCGGGGCGACAGGGGTGCGGAAAGTCCTCGCTGGTTCGCCAGTACGCCGCCATCTATCGGCAGCCACTCTCGACGTTTCAGGTAGGCATTCTTTCCGAACCGGGCCAGTTGTTCGGAGAATACGCACTTGAGGCGGGCGAGACAAAATACAAACAGTTTCTTTTTCCCCAGGCAATCCAAACACCCAACAGCGTCATCCACCTGGAGGAGATCAACCGGCCGGAGCACCCCAAAGCGCTCAACATGCTTTTCTCTTTGTTATCGGACAGCAGAGAGGTCTGGCTGGAAGAATTGGGTCACGTTAAGGTGGCGGACGGGGTTGTATTCTTCGCCACTCTCAACGAAGGTGAAGATTTCGTGGGCACGGAGCTTCTTGATGCCGCGCTCAGGGACCGATTTTACTTCCTGCTGCTGGATTTCCTCCCCAACGAGGTGGAAAAGGAGGTCCTGATCAAGAAGAGCGGCATTTCTCGGGAACAGGCCAATGACGTGATGACGGCACTGAATTTCCTGCGGGGGCATTCGGACCTGAGGATCGAGGTGTCAACCCGAACCGCCCTGATGATCGCGGATATGATGGCCGTTGGGGCAACTCTTCGCCAGGCTCTGAGCGTGAGTCTCCAGACGAGCCAGGAGGCGCTCGAATCAGTCCTGGTCGGACTGCATGCGAACAGGGGGTACTCTGAGGTCGTCAGCAACGAATATGTGCTGTTTGATCATAACTGGCAGGAAAACGCCCGGGCATTGGCATGACACCGGCCCATCCGTGTCGTGATGCCAACCGTGCCCAACAGCGATTCGTCATTGCCGGTGAGGCAGGATACTCGGAATACTGGCGCCGTGATAAATCGCCTGTCGAGATCATGGAGTTGGCGAAACTGCTGCGCGGGATCAGAAAAATGGTTTCGCAGGTGGGGAAAAACAGCGGCACGGTGATTTGGGAGGGAATGTCGGCAGGAGCGGACAGTATCCTCCTGGATCCCGCAACGGTCCTGGGAAGATATCCGGTGCCGGCAGAGCGCACCGACATTGCCGTCGGACTGGCGATCAGAAACGCCTATCTCCGGATTGAATGGACCGATCTGGTCCATAAAAGGGCCAGCGAGAGGTTTCAATTCCCTCCCATCTATCACTATAAGTTCACTCACTACATTGAGATGGCCGAAAGGGTTTATGCGGATCTTATCGCGAATCGAACCGTGTTCGGCCATTATGCCCAAAAAGCCCGCGAGTGGGAAACCGCAAAAGCTGCGAAAAGATATATCAGCCCGCCTACCTTCACTGAACTGCTGCATATATGGTGGGGAATTGCCACCGACCCACGACAGGAAGCCTTCAAGCGTCCCTATGAGGATCGTTCGCTGGTCGGTATGGCCGGGAGAACCGATGCGGGGCAGTTCTACACCAAACCGTTAGGACTGCTCAACTCGATTGTCGAAGACCTGATCGCCAACGTTTCACCCATCATGAGTATCACCGAGCGCTGTGACTATCGGTTGAACCGTTACGCCTCCATTTTTGACGAACTCCTGGATATGGTGAAGTACTGGACTACGGACCGGAATGATCCCTTTCTGCTCCCCAGCGAGGTCTCTGATGAGATGGCTCGGGAAGACCCTGACAAGGATGCTGTCAAGGCAACTCTGGTCAGTTTCGCTGAGGAAATCGAAAGGCATCTGGACCAAGGGCACGTTGACTATACCGATCAGGTAAAATCACTGGTGGCGAATTTCGGCGACGTGGTCCGCGTCGAAGGTAACGATTTTGCGATGCCGGCAAAAAACTCGGTTGATAAAACGGTTCTCCATAACCTGAAGCTGGTCTTCCGGTTGGCAGCCCAGCGTAACGTCTCCCTGAGCAGAGGCCTCAATTCCGGCAAGATCGATCGTACCCGCCTTTATCGGGCCTCCACCACCGGCGCCATCTTCAGCCTGAGGAATACACGATTCGAACTGGAGAATGATATCGTGCTCCTCGTTGACTGCACCGGCTCAATGGCAGAGCCCGCCAAATGGACCAAGGTCGAACGGGTTTATCAGACGCTGTTTGCCGCGCTCCTTGACTATAACAGTAACGCCCGTCTTTTCGCATACAACGAAAGAATAGAGCGTTGCCGCATCACCGAAATCTACCGACAAGGTAGATTCTATTTTGTCTCACCTCACGGGAGGACCGCCTCTGGCGAAGCCATCATCGCAACCGCTCTAAAGCTGAAACATGGCGTCCGCCGGCCGTTCATCATCCATATCACCGACGGAGCCTCCAACTGGGGGTGTGGCGTGAGTGATGCCATTGCCTACTGCCAAAAGAAAAACATCCATCTGCTGACGCTGGGCCTCGAGTGCAACCCCATGAACAAATCGGCCCTGATCGACGAGCATGGAGAGTTGATCCAGTTCATCGACAACATCGAGCAATTACCGGCACTTATGAAAAACCTTCTGGTTTCGACCAAATACCGTTAACAACAGGCGCTTGAAAAGCAACATCGGTATTAGTATCCAAAAGATGGTGCCGCACGACGCAGACAGGATACCAACTATGGAAATAAACGAACTGGTGGCATACGTGCTCGACCTTGAGTGGGAAATGTTCTCGGCGGTCAACGCTGGTTCGCAACCGGCATCGTGCCAGACTTCCCCCGAAAAGTTTCGAGCCATACGAAGCAGCGTTTTTCAGATGTGGTCGAAGGAAATGTTGGCCTGCTATCTGATCCAGTTATCGGCGGCCCAAGCGGAGGGGCGCAATCTACTCGCAGAAAAGTATGCTCGAATGGATAACCTGATACCGCCACTGACGGACAGTCCATACCTTGACGGCATTGTGGAGATATCCGAAATATGGCAACGGGAGTTGGAAGCGAAATTTCCGGCACTTTACGGGCGGTGCTGCAGAACCATGGAACCGACGGGTGACGGGAAGAATTTCTCGGTGTATCTGCGTTGCGAACTGGAGACCTACGGAGACAACACCCTGGTACTTTACTACGAAAACGTAAAACACGCCTATGAACAAAACCGGAACCTGTCAATCGAGGCGCTCAAACACCTGATAGAAAAAAGTGGCTATATGAGTCTGGAACAGGCAGAGGGTTGTATCCGTCAGGAAGAAACCAGCATGCCGTAACGCTCTCATGCCGTTCTCCGATTTCCGGGACATGTCAATTTAAGGGAAAATTAATCATGAAAGCAGCGGTTTACTATGGACCTCGCGATATCCGGTGTACGAGTATTCCCGACACCACGATCCGTGCCGATCATGAAATGCTGGTAAAAGTTGCCGCAACCTCAATCTGCGGCTCCGATCTTCACCTGTATCGTGGAAGTCTCGATCCTTTTATGGAAAAGGGAACATCGCAAACGGGACATGAGCTTGCCGGCGAAGTGCTGGCGGTTGGCAAAGGTGTCAGCCGTTTCAAAAAGGGCGATCGGGTCACCATGGCGTACTCGGTTTCCTGCGGTCACTGCTACATGTGCGAAGTAGGGCAGACTGCCCACTGCGAGACTACCCAGAAAGCAGTGTACGGGTTCGGAATACCGTTTGGCAACCTTAACGGCACCCACGCTGAAGCCCTGGTGCTCCCCCATGCCGACGGTCATGCGATGAAGGTGCCTCGGGAGCTTCCCGATAGTGCCGTGCTCACCCTTTCGTGCAATCTGCCAGCCGCCGTCATCGCCAATCATCTTGCCGGCATCCACGTGGGTGAGGCCGTGGCCGTAATCGGCTGCGGTCCGACCGGGTTGATGGCTCTGGACATCGCCTTGCACCGGGGACCGGGTCGTATCGTCGCCGTTGACAACGTACCTCATCGTTTGACAACTGCTGCTCATAAGGGCGCTGTTCCTATCAATTCAACAGAGGACGGGTGGAAGGAAAAGGCGCTGCAGGTCACGTCAGGCAGAGGTTTCGACAAAGTCATCGAAATGGTGGGCTATCCCGAAACCCTTCAGATGGCCCTTGATCTGATCCGTCCCGGCGGTGTCATAGCCGCTCTGGGGGTGTTTTGCGACAACACCTTCAATCTCAATCTGGCTGACGTGTTCTTGCGTGACATCACACTTCACATGAATGGCTTTGCAAATGTCCAGCCCTACATGTGGGAATCGTTACGAATGATGGAACGGGGAGTGGTTAATCCGCAGGAGTACTTCTCTCACACGTTTTCACTGTCGGATGTTGATATGGCATTCTCGCTTTTCGACCAGAAGGCCGATGGTGCAATGAAAATGCTTATCCGGCCCTGACCTGCCAAGAGATGTTGTCAGACGGCAAAGTGGCCTGGGAGAGGTAGGTATGGAGCATGGAGAACTAGCACCGCACCAAGAGATGGAGTGGTTCGGCGACCGGGTACGGGAAGGCCGCTATACCCTCTCTGAGCATGTCGTGAGAAATCTGGTGCACGGGAAGGTTTCCCTTCAGGGGATTGAAGGAGTGCTGACGACCGGCAGGGTTCTGGAAGAGCATCGAAACCCGATGCGGCCGACCAGCTACCTGGTGTATGGCGAATCCTGCGGCCGGCCTCTGCATGTGGTCTGTGCAGAAGATGCGCTGCACCGGATGGTCGTACTTTTTGCATATCAACCCACACTACCCGTCTGGGCAAGCCCGACACGGAGAACTATTCACGGAGAAAGTCGGATGGCAGACTCGGTAGGTACCTGTTTTTTCTGCGGCGGCTCACTGATTGAGATCACAATCGGAAACTACTTTTACCGGTACCAGGGACGGATGTGCATCGTCAAAAGGCTGCCGGCAACCCTGTGCGAACAGTGCGGAGAGAAATACCTAGGCGCGGAAACCGCGAAGTCTCTCAATGTCCTGATCGCGGAGAAACGGTTCTCGGGCACCGAAGAGGCCACCGTGATCGAATTCCAACCGGAAGAGGATGTGCCGTGAAGGGGCTGGCACTGGCGGAACGCTACTTCACCTCATACGGCGTGCCGCTGCTGCTCAACAACGTTCCCGAGGCAAGCGCCCGGATCGCCGCAGGACTCGTCGGGCTCGGGTCCGAGTGTCTCGGTTTTGATGACGAGCTCTCCAGGGACCACGACTGGGGGCCGGGTTTCTGCCTCTGGCTGACCCGAGCCGATTACGAGCGGTTCGGCCGACGACTGATGGACGCCTACGATGCGCTGCCGAAAGAATTCGAAGGTGCTGTGCGCCAAACCAGCGAGTGGGGTGAGGGGCGGGTCGGGGTCTTCGAAACCGGCCAGTTCTATCGTCGGCTGATCGGTCGCCCCGACCCTCCCCGGACTCTTCACGACTGGCTCCGGCTTCAGGAAGCGAACCTTTCCACCGCCACGGCAGGAAAGGTATTTTGTGACCCGCTCGGCGAATTTTCCGGCATCAGGCAGACTCTCCTCGACTTCTACCCCGATGACGTGCGGCTCGTCAAGATTGCGGCACGCTGCATGGTGGTGGGGCAATCCGGTCAGTATAATTTCCCCCGTTCTATCCAGCGATGCCAGCACTTTGCACGGCAGTATGCGGAAACCAAATTCTGCGCCGACGTCATGTCGCTGGTGCATCTACTTAACCGCAGATATGCCCCCTATTACAAATGGCTGCTGCAGAGTACCGGGGAACTCACCCCCTCGGGCACATTCTTCGTCGAGCAGATCTCGGCGCTGGTCCGGTCGCATGATTGCGAGGAGAAAATTGCGATCATCGCCGCGATTTGCGCTGCGGTCATCGAACTGTTGCAGGCAGAAGGGTTGAGCGATTCAACCAGCAGATTTCTCGTCGATCACGGCCCCATCGTTCACGAGCGGATCGTCGACCCCGCCCTGCGCAACATGAATGTCTGGATCGACTAGCGGTCACGTGCAAGGGTATTTGCGGAGCTGTTCATGAAAAAGGTCCTGGTCATCGGGGGGAGCTACTTTTCCGGCCGTGTGTTTCTTGAGGAACTGGTCAAGCAGCGCGGCGTGGAGATACATGTCTTCAACCGGGGACGGGTCCATCTCGGCATTCCGGGGGTGATCGAGCATTGCGGCGACCGGGAGGATCCGGCCCAGATCCGCAGCTCTATTCCTGCGCTGGAGTGGGACGCCCTGGTCGATTTCTGCGCCTATACCCCGGCGCATATCACGACTATGCTGGACTATGTGCCGGGAACGGTTCGCCAGTACCTGTTCATCAGCACCACCACGGTATATCGAGAAAGCCGGGACCTGCCGATCCATGAGGATGCGCCGAAGCTTGACGGCCCGCAACCGAAACTGGGGCCGCACCTGGCAACGTATGGTTATGACAAATGGCGCGCCGAGCAGGCATTGCGGCAACAGTCCATGCGCACCGGAACAGTCCCGACCATCCTCAGACCGGCGATCATTTATGGTTACTATAACTATGCCCCCAGAGAGCAGTATTTATTCGATCTCGTGCGGGCAGGGAAACCTATAGTGATCCCCGAACACGATCTGGCCCTGTTCAGCTTCATTTGGGTCGTCGACATGGCCCTAATGATCATGGGCTGCATAGGCAATGAGCAGGCGTACCATCAGGATTTCAATCTTGCCGCCGATGAACTGATCTCCTATTCGCGCCTGGTTGACGTTCTGGAGACCATCACGGGCAGGAAAATCGCCGTGGTGCGCAAAACCATCGCCGAGATCAACGCCGAGCGGATTCCGTTGCCCTTCCCCCTGGACGGGCACCTGATTTACAACGGCTCAAAGCTGCAGCGCCTGCTGAGTTTTACCTACACTCCCGTAACAACCGGCATGCGCGAAGCCTTCAGATATTATCAAATGGTCAAGAGCCGCACAAATGGATGAAGAGCCAAGAAGAGGGGGATTAAAACTCTCAACGCTCCGTCTCTAATCCCCCGTGCATAATTGACATGATGTTCGTTAGTCTGCTATAAACAGCCTGTTAATGCGACTAATAGGAGAATATGTATATGCTTAATAGTGATACAAGAACGAGAATATTGAATTCTGCAATTGATTTATTCGATGAACATGGTTATACGAAGGCATCTATGAGAGAAATATCAAAGTCTGCAAATATAGCACTGTCAGTTAGTTATAATTATTTTGAAGATAAAACTGACATACTATTCCACATAATATCAAAAATAGGCAATGACCTTGTTTCTGAATTGGATAATGCATTATCTAATAATAAACCAGGCATACAATCACTTAGAGCCATGATTGTTGCTCAACTATTATTAATACGAGAAAGAAAGAAGGAAATAAATATATTTATGCAGGATCAGTTCTTGCTGCCTCCTCCACTCAAAAACGTTATTAAGTCGCAACAAAAAAATATATACAGTAAATATTACAAACAAATACAGGCTATTGAGCGTGATGGCATGCTGAATAAGCTTAATAAAACTGTCCTAACCTTTTCGATTATTGCAATGGTGACATGGGCATATCGATGGTACAAAACCGATGGAGGTCTCCACGTAAATGATATAGCTGACGAAATGATCAAAATGACTTTGTGTGGCATAATTAACGACTCACACAGAGATACTTATGGTTGCGGATTACAATCTGACGAGCCTTGAGCAGACTCTTCGAGTTGTTCGACGTTGACCAAGTAGGTTGTACCCAGTAGTGTGGTGTGATTATCCATGATCGTTCCCTTTCGGTCCCAGGGTGAAATAGAACGTTGCACCTGCACCTACTGCTCCCTCTGCCCAGATACGTCCCTGGTGACGGTGGATGATCCGCTCCACCGTTGCCAGTCCGATGCCGATACCCGGAAACTCGGTGGTCTTATGCAGCCGGTGGAAGGGTAGGAAGAGCTTACTGGCGTAGGTCATGTCAAAACCGGCCCCATTGTCCCGGATGAAATAGACGGTTTCGTCCTGCTCTGTTTCGAGGCTGAACTCGATGCAGCCGTCGGCGTTCCGGCTCGTATATTTCCAGGCGTTGCCAATGAGGTTTTCCATGACGACCTTGAGCAGGCGGCGGTCGGCAAAGGCCTTCATGCCCGGCGCAATCTGGACGCTCACCTGGCGGTCGTGCTCCGCCTTGCGCAGTTCATTGACCACGGTATCCGCCATCGAGGACAGGTCAACCCGCTCGATGGCGAGTTCGCCGCGTGTTGAACGGGAAAGGTTCAGGAGTCCGTCGATGAGGTCGCTCATCTCGTGGCTCCCTTCCCGGAGGTAGCGCAGATAGGTTTTGCCCGTCTCATCCAGCGTGTCCGCGTAATCTTCAAGCAGGGCCGCACTGAAACCGTCGATGGCGCGCAGAGGAGCCCGCAGGTCGTGGGAAACGGAATAGGTAAAGGCCTCCATTTCCCTGTTGGCCAGTTCCAGTTCTCGGGTCCGCTCGATCACGCGGGCCTCAAGATCCTGATTCAGTTGGCGGATATCAGCTTCTGCCCGCTTGCGCTCCGTAATGTCGCGTGCTTCTGGAACCAGCAGGACAACGTTTCCCTGTTCATCTTTCACCGGTTTGAGAGAGAACTCTATATAATGAAGAGTTCCATCGATGGCTCTGGTGGTCGTATCAAAACTAATGGTTTCTCCCTGGGCGGTCTTCTTTATAGCCTCGCGCATTTCATCCTGCAGCTCCTTGGAGTGTGCCCACCAGGGAGTTTCCCAAAAAGGAATTCCATTGACGTCATTTTCGCTGACACCGCTCATCATCAGTGCAGTTCTGTTAGCGCACATAAGGGTCCCTTCAAGGGATAGTAACCCCATCAGCTGGAAATTCTGATCGAATACGGCCCGGAATTTCCATTCACTTTCACGTAGCGCATTTTCTGCTTTCTTGCGCTCGGTGATGTCGCGGCCTTCAGTTACCAGGAGGACCACTTGCCCCTTTTCATCCTTCACAGGTTTAATAGTGCAGTCTATGTATACTGACTTCCCCTCGGTTGTTTGATGGGAAGTTTCAACGCGAACGAGTTCTCCCCGTGCAGCCACTTTGATTGCCTCTCGCAGCTGTTCCTGCTGTGCAGGCGAATGGGTCCACCAAGGGGTCTCCCAGAACAGCCTGCCAATCACGTCCGATTCCTTGCCGTGTATGAATTCGTATGCTGTCTGGTTAATCTTGAGGACTGTGCCATCTGGCTTCAATAGACCCATCATTTGAAAAGACTGGTCAAAGATGACCCGCAATAACGCATTGCTCTCGCGGAATACGTCCGCTTTTCGCCTGCGATGGCTAACGTGCTTTGTTCTCAGGGAATGAGTTGTCTTCATGATGTAATCCGTTTTATCCTTCTGCCCAGATAGGTCCCTGTCGGTGATTACCGACTCATAAACTCCAGTTTATCGCTACTCTTTGCGATTTACTATTAACAACTTGGCATTCTGCCTTCAAAAAAGTATTTGACCAGATGTTTGTGAGAACCATCTGCTTTTACGCATGACTCAAAACTGGTCACCATCGACAAGGAGTTCGGCGGCTGGCGCAAGGCCCAGAAGACCCATTTTGACGATGGCGGCGTCTTCGACCAGGTCTATTCCGGCGAAGTGAAGTGCGTGACATAGATGAGGCTCAACCTCATGGTGGTGTCGTATGGCTGAGCACATACTTACATGCTCTGGACGACGTTTTCGGCGACGTCGTCTGTGGCGGCTTTGCCGTACCGATCAGGGAAGGGATCGCCGAGCATGTCTTCACCGTCTCCTCATCGGACCGGTGGGCAACAGGCTCTTCTCATGTGTGAGGTCAGCCACCGACCTTGAATTGCATGCTGAGGCCAGGGCCTTACGCATAGGCGAGCCGGCTCCTCCTGTCGGTTTCACCGATCTCGCCGGGAAGCGGTTCGATACCGGCCAGTTGAAAGGGAAGAGCGTGGTGCTATACTTCTGGACCGACGCCTGCGGCTGTACCGAACAGCTGATAGCGCTCCGCTCGTTCATTGCCGGCCTGAAGGCAGGGACGGTATCCTCAAGGAGAAACTGATCGGCGTCGTGGACAACAAACGACTCGAAGCGTTCATTTCGCGCAATCTATGACAATATCCGGAGGCTCTATGAAAACAGTTGTAGTTTGCTTTTTTGCCGTGCTGAGCCTGGTGATGATCGGTGCCGTCAACGTTTCTGCAGGGCACAAGACCGAACATGCAGGTGGCCAGAACGCGTCGATCATGGTGGAGGACCCTGCCAAATGCACGGTCTGCGGCATGGATCGCCGCGTGTTTGCCCATAGTCGTGCCCTGGTCACCTTCGACGACGGCAGTGCGATTGGCACCTGCAGCATCAGTTGTGCCCATGAGGTTGTTGACAAGAATACCGGCAAAAGGGTGAAGCTGATCCAGGTGGCCGACTATGTCACCAAAAGGCTGATCGATGCGAAGGCTTCGGTCTGGGTTATCGGCGGCAGCAAGCGGGGGGTCATGACCAAGATAGCCAAATGGGCATTTGCGGAGAGAAGCGTCGCGGAAAAGTTCGTCGAGCAGTTCGACGGCAAGGTGACCGAGTTTGACGAGGTGTGGAAGAGCGCTGCCGATTGAGACCAGACCGGTACAAGGCAATCTGTGACAAGGACATGAATGTGAACAGGTTCTCCAGTCTCACCATTTTGGTTCTGCTGACCCTTCTGACAATGTCGGCCGACGCAGCGGGATTGAAGGCAAGAAAGCCGGCAAGCAAAGACAAATGCCCGGTCTGCGGCATGTTCGTGGCCAAGTATCCGGACTTTGCCGCCCAGGTCCAGTTCAGAGACGGGACCGTGCTGCACTTCGACGGGACCAAGGACCTGTTCACGTACTATCAGAACCTCTCCCGTTACAGCCCCGGCCGGAAACAGGGAGAAATCGACGCCATACTCGTGACCGGCTACTACTCCCTCACCCCCATCGACGGCCGTACGGCCTGGTACGTGACCGGCAGCGACGTGTACGGACCGATGGGGCGGGAGCTGATTCCCTTCGAAAAGGAGGCGGACGCCCGCGAGTTCATGCAGGACCACAAGGGGAAGGCGATTCTCCGTTTCAGGGCGATAACCCCGGCCATCGTCAGGGAACTCGATTGATGGGCTTTCGCAACTCCACGCTCTTCCTCGCCGGTACCGCTGCGTTTTTTTCCTGTTCATCGCCATCATCGGCCATTCCGCGTGGGGGTTAGGGGGACGACGGGGGGTAGGG
>CAYSMK010000062.1:0-16863 GCA_964432205.1 uncultured Geobacter sp.
AAGCTCAAGTTCGACGGCCTACACTCTCAACCCACTTGATTCGACGCAGAGCCACTATTACTTCAAGATTGCATGGATTAAATGCACGTTATTGGTTGCACGTTGAGTGAGGTTACAGCGGAGATCCGAAGTTACCGGACGGGACTGTTCTGCCATTCAGCGCCTGCCGATCGTGATGGTGCCGCGATCGAGCCTCCGCTGCAGCCAGAGCCCCACGAACTGCTTGATCAGGGCGCGACTGGCGGGGATGAGGAGGACCAGGCCGAACAGATCGGTGAAAAAGCCGGGGGTGAGGAGCAGCACTCCCCCTACCAGCACCAGGGCGCCGTCCAGCAGCTCTGCGGCCGGCAGCCGCCCCCGGGCCAGCTCCGCCTGGATGCGGCGCATGAGGGCGAATCCCTGGGTCCGCACCAGCCAGGCGCCGGCCGAGCTGATGGCGAGCAGGAGGAGCACGGTCGGCAGCGCCCCGATCAGGCTCCCCACCCGGATGATCAGGTAGATCTCGACGACCGGGACGATGGTGAAGAGGAGAAAAAGTCTGAGGAGCATGGCGCATTCCTTGCCGGCGAATGAGGATGAGACGCGGCAACTATAGGACAGTGCGGCAGCGACCGCAAGCCGAAAGGCCTGCTTGACTGCGGGGAACGGATTCCCCGGTACGAGGTGATATATGGCAACAAACGGCAAATTCCTGCTGGGCAGACAGCCCATCCTGAACAGAAGCGAACAGATCGTGGCGTACGAGCTCCTCTTCCGCTCTCCCGATTCTACGGGATCGGCCAAGCTGAAGAGCGCGTCCCATGCCACCGCCAACGTCATCGTCAACACCCTGAGCGGGTTCGGGATCAAGGAGGTGCTGGGCGACCGGCAGGGGTTCGTCAACGTGGACGTCGATCTGCTCATGAGCGATTCCATCGAGATCCTGCCCAGGGAGCACATCGGCCTCGATCTGGTTGACGGCATCGTGCCGACCGAAAGGGTGCTGGACCGCTGCCGGCAGCTGAAGGAGAGCGGCTTTTCACTTTCCCTCGACCTGCACGCGTATGCCCCGGAGCATGCGGAACTGTACGGCCTGATGGATATCGTCAAGGTCGACCTCATCCAGACCGCCCCAGATAGGCTCCCCGAGCAGGTCACGCTCCTGCGCCGCCATCCGTTCAAGCTCCTGGCCGAAAAGGTGGATACGGTCGACGCCTTCAAGATGTGCCACCGGCTCGGCTTCGACTATTTCCAGGGGTACTTCTTTGCCCGCCCCTCGGTAGTGGAAAAGAAGCGGATGGACGACTCCGCGGCCGCCCTCCTGAAGCTGCTCCGCCTGCTGCTGGCCGATGCGACGATCGGGGAGCTGGATCAGGTCTTTCGCTCCAGCCCGACCCTTACCTACAAGCTGCTCCTTTTGGTCAACTCCGTGTCGGTAGGCGTGCGGGACAAGATCGGCAACGTGCGGCACGCCCTGACGATACTCGGCCGCCAGCAGCTGAAAAGGTGGGTGCAGCTTTCCCTCTACTCCTCGGAGAACCGCGACGTCAAGGATAACCCGCTGTTCGAACTGGCTGCCTCCAGGGCGACGTTCATGGAGCAGCTCGTGGCCCAGCATCCGGACCTGAAGGATACGTACGGCGCTACGGACCAGGCCTTCATGGTCGGTATCCTTTCGCTCCTGGACAGTATCTACCAGGTCTCCATCGAGGAGATCGTGGCCGAACTCAACCTGAACGAGGAGGTGCGACAGGCGCTCGTGAACCGGGAAGGGGTGTACGGCCGGCTTCTTGCCCTGACCCTGAAGATGGAGCGGCTCGAACTGGCTGCCGGCGCAACGGGGCTGCAGCAGATGGGGGTCTCCCTGGACGCCGTCATCGAAGCCCAGAAAAAGGCGCTCGGCTGGCGGGATATGCTGGAATAGGGGGCCACCCGGTCCGGATTTTTGTCGCCGGCTCCTTGACACTGTCCAACTATCTTATAATATTAATAAAAATCAACATACAGCCAAACCCCGGGTGACCGGGGGACGGAAAACCACGGGACTAACCTATTTTCACCCCAGAGTCGGCCGGGTTGCCGGATGCCTCCTCCGCAAGGAGGCCACCGCGCAATCCGGCCGTTTTTGTTGTCCGGACAAGAACAACGAACAGGAGCAACCATATGGGAACCGTTACCTTGACCGATATCCGGATCGCGGATCAGAACCTCGACACCCTGCCGCTGCTCGCCTCACTGCGGCGCAACTGCTTCTCGGCTCAGGCCGAGGTCTGTATCGAGCGGGCGAGGCATGTCACCACCTTTCTCCGGGATATGGCCGACAGTGCCGAATCGATGGAGATCCGTTACAGCCGGGCAGTGAACCATTTCCTGACCAACAAGCTCCCCCTGTTCCCCGACGACAGCCTCCTGGCCGGGACCACCTGCTCCAAACCGTTCGGTGCGCCGGTCTACCCCGAATTGACCGGGATGACCATCTGGCCCGAGCTCGACACCATGAGCACCCGGTCGAAGAACCCGCAAGCCATCTCCCGCGCAGAGGCGGACGAGCTGAACTTCAACGTCTTCCCGTACTGGATGGAGCGGAACATCCTGGAGGCGACCCGCTCCCGGGAGGGGAACCCGCCCTGCATGAAGCTGTTCGAGCGGATCGTCTTCTTCATCGCCAGCAAGGCCGGCACCATCTCCCATACCGTGCCCTGCTACACGACCGCCCTTGAGAACGGCCTGGAATCGCTGATTGCGGAAGCCGCGCGCTACGAGCAGACCCTGGCGGGGAAAGGTGCGCTCTCTGCCGATGAAGCGCACCAGCTCGATTTCTACCGGGCAATACAGATCGCCCTCCAGGGGATCTGCGCCTATGCGGCAAGGCTGAGCAGCAAGGCGGCGGAGCTGGCCCGGCAGGAAAAGGACCCGGCCCGGAAGGCGAACTTCGAGGCAATGGCCTCGGTCTGTGCCCAGGTGCCGGCCAAACCGGCGCGGACCTTCCGCGAGGCGGTGAACGGGCTCTGGATACTCCAGGTCGCCATCCATGCCGAGAACATCAACATGGCCATCAGCCCGGGCCGGCTGGACCAGATCCTGTTCCCCTGGTACCGGCGGGATATGGCCAACGGGACGTTGACCCTGAAGGAGGCGCTGGAACTGGTCGGCTGCCTCTGGCTGAAGCTGAACGATAACACGAACCTGGTCCCGGAAACCGGGGAGGAGCTGTTCGGCGGCGCCGGGACCGTGCCGGCGGTTACCGTCGGCGGCATCGACGCGGAGGGGGAGGATGCGGTCAACGACCTGACCTACATCATGCTCAGGGTGACGGAGCTCTTGAAGACCCGCGACCCGAGCCTCAATGCCCGCTATCACCGGGAAAAGAACAGTGCGGTGTACCGCGACCGGGTGGCAGAGGTGATCGCCAGCACCAAGTCGGTGCCCGCCTTCTACAACGATCTCGCCGCCATCAGGACCCTGGAAAACCAGGGGATCGCGACCAGGGACGCCAGGGACTACGCCATCATCGGCTGCGTGGAGCTGTCCGCCTCGGGCAGGAGCTACGACGCATCCAGCTCCATCATGCTGAACCTGGTCTCGGCGCTTGAACTGGCCCTGTACAACGGGACCAGGCCGGTTACCGGCGACGAGCAGATCGGTCCGGCCACCGGGGCGGCAGAGTCGTTCCGGACCTTCGAGGAGTTCTGGGAGGCGTTCAAGACGCAAGCACGCTGGCTGATCGACCATGCGGTGCAGCTGAACGAGATGATGGGGAGGACCCACCAGGAATGCCTGCCGACGCCGCTCTTGTCGGCGCTCTTCCAGGGGCCGATGAAAAGCGGCAAGGACCTGATCCGCGGCGGGGCGCCCTACAACTCCTCCGGCGCCACCCACATCGGTTTTGCCGACACGGTCGATTCCCTGAACGCCATCGAAAAAGGGGTGTTCATCGACCGGAAGTTCACCTTCACGGAGCTGCTCACGGCGCTCAAGAGGGACTTCGCCGGGGACGAGGCGCTGCACGCCTACCTGGTGAACCGGGCACCCAAGTACGGTTCCGAAGAGCCGCTAGCGGTCAAGAACTCGCACAACCTGCTCCGGTTCCTGTTTGAAACCTACCAGGGATACACGAACTACCGTGGCGGCAGATACCGTCCCGCCTACTGGACCATGACCAACCACGCCGGCCAGGGAAAGCTCTCCGGCGCCCTTCCCAACGGACGGAAAGCGAACAGGATCTTTGCCAGCGGCATCACCCCGGTCTCCCAGTCCGCGGCTGACCTCTGCGCCTGCCTCAACAGCGTGGGCGGGATCGACCCGCTCCATATCCCGGGTGGCGAGGCGTTCAACCTGAAGTATTCCGCCATCGAGGACAGCGACGACCTGCAGCGGTTCAGCCAGGCCATCGAGGCCTATTTCCGTACCGGCGGCCTGCATATCCAGTTCAACATCATGTCGTACGAGACGCTGCTCGACGCCAAGGCGCACCCGGAAAACTACCCGGAACTGCTGGTCAGGGTCTCGGGCTATTCCGCCTACTTCAAGGACCTGAACGACGCCATGAAGGACGAGATCATCACCCGCACCGCCTACGACCTGAAGAGCGGCAGATCGGTGCCGTTTCCGGAGCAGAAGAAGGGGATGCTGCCGTCGACCTGAGGGGGGGCAGCCCGCGGAGCGGCACTCGGAGCGTAGCGGGCTGCCTTCCCTCAGGGAATCAGGTGCAACAATTTGCGAAAAGGAGATGCCATGCCGAACGATCTGCTCAAATCCGCGATGGAGAGTTTCTCGGACTGCCTCACCGCGGAGGTTGCCGAAGAGTTTCTGCAACTCCTGCTCAACCTGATGTCGGTGGTGTTCCTGCTCGACCACGACTTCCGGAAGAACATCGAGGGGTTCAACGGCCGCTACCAGTTCAAGAGCAAGGATGGCTGCATCACCATGGCGGCCCTGTTCGGGGACGACCGGCTGGAGGTGCGGGAAGGGGAGATCCCGGATCCGGACATAACGGTCCTCTTCAAGGACGGCAAGGCGCTCATGGGGTACCTCCTGACCCCGAAGCCGGACATCCTCGGCTCCATGCTGCGCCAGGAGGTGTCGCTGGACGGCAACCTCAATTATCTCTACAAGTTCGCCTTCATGGCCAAGCGGCTGCAGCTGATGGCGACCGGAGCGATCTGATGGCACAACCGCTGCCGCTCATCTTCGATATCCATCGCTTCGCCCTGGACGACGGCCCGGGGATCCGGACCACCGTCTTCCTGAAGGGGTGCCCGCTCGCCTGCGCCTGGTGCCACAACCCCGAAGCGATGCGGAACGAGCGGGCGCTGGCCTGCTACCCCGACCAGTGCCTCCGCTGCGGCTCGTGCATGGCGGTCTGCCCGGAAGCGGCCGTTTCGGGGATGCCGGTCCGGATCGACCGGAGCCGCTGCACTGTCTGCGGCAGCTGCGCGGAGAGCTGCCCGGCAACGGCGCTGCAGACGGTCGGGAAAGCGTATCCTCTTGCGGAGCTGCTGGAGCTGATCCTGCGCGACCGGCACTTCTTTGCCGCCTCCGGCGGCGGGGTGACCTTTTCCGGCGGCGAGCCGACCCTTTGGATGGAGTATCTGGGCGCCGCACTGCAGGTGCTGAAGGGGGAGGGTCTGCACACCGCCATCCAGACCTGCGGCCTGTTCGCTTATGATGATTTCGCGCGCCAGGTCCTCCCCTTCGTCGATCTGATCATGTTCGACCTGAAGTTCATCGAGGCTGCGGAGCACAAGAGATACACCGGCCGGGACAACGCGCCCATCCTGGAAAACTTCCGGCGCCTGACCCGGGAGGCCGGCAGCAGGGTTCTGCCGCGGGTGCCGCTGGTGCCGGGGATGACCGCGACAACCAAAAACCTGCTGGAGATAGCCTCGTTCCTTGTCGACCTGGGATACCGCCGCTGCGACCTGCTTCCCTACAACCCGGCCGGGGCCGAAAAACGGCGCGCCATCGGGATGGACCCGGCATCGGACCTCCCTGAGCTGCCGCTTTCGCGGGGGGAAGAGGATGGCTTGCGGAAACTGTTCCAGGAACGCCTTGCCCAGTGCATCGACGTATCGCACGACACCTTGCCCCAATACGGCATCCGCGCAGCGTAGCACCCATACCCGAACCGGAGGCGTGACCATGAGCGACTATCTCGACCACCGTAACTTTCCCTGTGCTTCCGGGGAGGAAGAGGCGAAGCTTGCCGCACAGCTGGCATCGGTCATCGGCAACGACCTGAAAGGAAATGTCCTCAGCATGCTGGGGCGGTTCCAGCGCATCCTCTCCGACAACCGGCAGCGGGACCAGTGGGCCGACATCTTTGACAAGCTGAAGGTCCTGTTCCTCTGCGGACGCAGTACCGTTGTCGACGGGCCGATGATCGGCGTGCCGGTGGCCATCCGCGACAGCGACTACTTCCGGCAGACCGCCCGGCTGTTCGGCCGGGACCGCTCGGCCATCGCCTCGCTGGAATTCCTGGCAACCTGCTGGAACGCGACCTTTGCCAACACCGGCCTCTGGATGGGCAAGACCTTCGAGCCGGTTCCGCGTGAGACGGTTGCCGTAACATGCGACAACGACCCGCAGATGCTGGAACGCTACTCCCCCGCCACCACCAGGATAGGACGGAACTACTTCCGCGAGCCGCCGAATTCCAATCTGCTCCAGAGCCTGGGCATCCCCGTTCTCACCAGGGTCTGGCAGCTCAGGGAACGCCCTAGCGACACTGCTGCCCCGGGTTTTCCCGGCGAACTCCTGGCGGAGAACCTGGAAAAGGAACGGAACATTCCCTACAGCATGACCGGCGGGATCTTCCTGGCGCAGCCGGGGAGCTCCGTTGTCCCGGAGATGAACGCTAAGCCGGTATACCAACTCAACTACCGCTGGCCCGCGTTGCAGCCGGCATACCCCATGACCCGGCTGGTGGACGAACTGGTGCAGATCGCCGATGGCGTCTACCTCGGCCAACTGGTAATGGCGACCAGCCATTACAGTCTGGGGGCGTTGCGGACAGCCGTCCCCGGCCTTCCGGACAAGAACTGGGAGATCGGCGAGCCGTACCGGCCCGGTTCGGCGCACCTCGATTACGGCTACCAGAACAACGGCTTCTTCCTGATGATCGACACGGCGTTCGCAGGAGAGGCGTATGCGGATGACGCCTTCCCCCACCTTCGCCCCCGGCCGGGTGAGAGCGGCTACACTGAGCTGGGATACGACCGGCCTGCGGCGGCTCCTCCCCCGGCACAGGGTAGCCGGGCCGCGGCTGCCGGCGACTATGCCGCTGTCACGGACTGGGTCGTTGGCTGGCAGCAGCATGACGGCCTTGCCGGGAAGTTCACGACCTTCTGTCTGGAACCGTCAACCCGGGACGATGGCGACGTGCGGGAACTGCTGCGGCCGGGGGAGTCGATCCTGCAGATGCTGCAGCGGATCCAGCGGGAGATCGCAGAGCAGAGCGCCCTCGACGACCACCTGCGCCACTTCGAGAAACTGAACCGGCTGTTCAGGAGCGGCATTGCCCCCCGGGTCGTGAACGGCATGTTCCAGGGGCGCGGGAAAGGGTTCAACACCCGCTTCGACGCACCGGAAAAGCTCTCCTGGTATGGCCAGGAAGAGCCGTGCAAAGGGTTCGACTACTATCACGGCGCAACCCTGAACCTGCATCTCGGTTTCGGCGACACCCTGCGCCAGGAGCTGGCTGGAGCCGTCGACATGGACAGCGTCTTCCCCAGCGGTCTGGCCTGCCTGCTGCAGAGCGATCCGAGCGGGCCGAACATCCTCGATGCCGTCTGGGCCTCCATCGGCAGGTTCATCTTCCCCTGGGCCGGGAAGTCGTTCGAGCGGATCAGCCCCCGCAAGCTGAGCATGCTCCTGGACGAAAGCAGCGACCTGGCGGAGCGGTATCCGGAGCGGGTGGCTGAGCTTAAGGCCCACCCGGCAAGCTGGCCCCACTACGACCTGGTGAAGAAGAACCGCGACCGGTTCTGGACCAGGGAGGGGCCCTATGCCCCATACCTGCGGAGCGGTTGGTGGGACGACGGGATGTCTGCGGACGACCGGGCCTTCTGGGCGCAGGAGGCGGACGGGCACTGGGTCTTCGGCAACAACCTGCAGGATGCGCGCATCCTTGCCGCCGACGCTATGATGCGGATGCTGGACATGAATTACCGCACGCCGATCCCATCGGTGCAAAACCTGGCCGATAGCGGGCCATCCCCCTTTGTCCGGCAGGGGTACATCTTCCTCGGCGTTGCCGACCGCGAATCGATCCTAGCGATGAACAACAGCGACGAGAGCAGGAAGCGGGTATTCCAGTTCCACTACCGCTACCCGATGATCGGCGGCCCGGCCCCGATCGGGACCTGCCTCGACGAACTGGTGGAGATCGCCGAGGGGCTCTTCCTCGGCCAGCTCATCTACTCCACCGTCCCCCTGAAACCGTTTCACACCTCCGTCGACCCGGCTGAGTACAAGTATCAGCTGTTCGGCTACTTCCTGCTGCTGGACAACACCTGGGAGCGGCATCGCCGGGCCATCGGGTTCGATGTCACCACCGGCACCTAGGCACCCATGAGGAGTGTACCCAATGGCCGAAAGCCAGATTCTGAAGCGAAGGGGGTTCATCAACTACAGTGTGGAGCATGTGGTTGCCGAGTATCTCGATTGCCGGGAGACTCTGGAGGGTTTTGTCGACCGGGGGAAGGACGATCCCCATAAGCAACGGATCATCGATCAGTGCCGGGTGAAACTTGAGGAGGCCCGCGAGGCGCTGATGCCTTCCCAATGGTGGAAGTGCCGGAAGGTGTTCATTGCCTGGCGCCTGATTCACCGGATGGGTGAAGACTTTCTCCTGCTGATGAACTGCGAGGAACTGGCCGCCCAGGGACGAAAGATCCTTCACGACCTCAAGACCTCGCCCCTGCCCGATGTCGTGCGGCTCGACTGGATTACCAAGGTCGATGAGAAGCAGAAGAAGCTCGAAGAGGCGCTGCTGAAACCGAGCCCCTGCATCGAACGGGGGACGGCGGAGCTGTTCCGGATCGTCGCCAACATCATCAACGACAGCGTGGATGACCGGTTCTGGGACATCTGGACGCGGCGGTTTCTGGTCTTTACGTACGCCATGCTGCTCGCCCTCGGCATCATCTGGCTCCTCGTCCAGTTCGCCTGCCCCGGAGGATTCTCGCTCACTCTTTACGACGTGCTGCTCCTTGGCGCCATGGGCGGCGTGGCGAGCGGGATCATGACCACGGAGCAGGAGTACATGGCCAAGGGGCACTTCTGGCTGCCCGTCCTCTCCTGTCCCGCGGTGCGGCTGATCCAGGGGGCGCTGGCGGCCATGATCGTCTTCTGGATGATCCAGTGCCACTACCTGATACGGATCGATCCCCCCCTGGAGCGCTACAACAAGGCGTTCATCCGGATGACCTCCCCTGTCTGGCGTGATCCCGCCTACCAGCAGAACAAGCCCAAGGCGAAGCATGCCGCCGGGCGCTTTTACGGATATTCGTCGGCGAAGAAAGACCCGCTCCTCGACCTGAAGGCCCCGCCGGGGAAACAGATATACCTGTATCTGCTGGTGCTCTTCTTTGCCGGTTTCATGGGAGACAAGATCCTCAAGTATCTGTCGGAAAAGGTAACCTCCCGCCTCTTTTCCGAGGCGGAAAAGACGAAGGAACCGAAAAAGTGAGCGGTCGCGAGGATTCGATGGTCAAGGAGGTAACAGATGCCAGTGGAACTGACCGCACAACAACTCAAACAGATCATGCCCGGCTGTTCTGACCCGACGCCCTGGGTCCCCGCCCTGAACGAGGCCATGGCGCGGTTCGACATCACCAGCAGTGCGCGGATGGCGGCCTTCCTCGCCCAGATCGCCCATGAATCGGGACAACTGACCAGGCTGTCCGAAAACCTCAATTATTCGGCCGAGAGACTGATGCAGGTCTGGCCGAAACGCTTCCCGACCATGGAAAAGGCGCGCCAGTATGAACGGAATCCGCAGAAACTGGCCAACTGTGTCTATGCGAAACGGCTCGGCAACGGCGACGAGGCAAGTGGCGACGGCTGGAACTACCGGGGGCGGGGCCTCATCCAGTTGACGGGCCGTGACAACTACCGCGCCGCTGCCCAGGGGATCGAACTGCCGCTGGAGCAAGAGCCCGACCTCCTCCTGCAATCTGGTCCGGCAGCACTTTCCGCGGCCTGGTTCTGGCAGTCCCACGGACTCAACGAACTGGCTGACGCCCAACAGAACGATCGCTCCGATGATTTCAGCGGCATCACCAGGCGGATCAATGGCGGCACGGTCGGACTCAAGGAGCGGGTGGCATTCTGGGACAAGGCAAGGGATGTATTGACGGCGTGAACAACAGACGGAGTCAACAATGAATACCGAATTCCACTACTGGATCACCGGGTTGCTCGCTAAAAAGGCTGGCTTCAACGATGAAGAGGCGCGCATCATCGCCTACAGTTCGCAGTTCGTCGATGACAATGACGACGAGATCCCGGTTTTCGACGAAGAGAACGACGTTGTTCCCTCCTACAAAAACCTGATCACCCAGACCATGAACATCCTGTTGCCGCGCCGGGACATCATGAAGATCTACCCGCTCTTTCATTTCATCCCTGGGGATCAGGACAAGGCGGCCCCACGCAAGGATGGCAGGACGCACGTCCTTAACACAACCCCCGACAGTTCGTATGCGCAAAAGATCCTGTCCTATACGGTCCAGAGCGCCGCATCGAAGTACAGGGCCAATGACGAGAGCGGCCTTTACCGCCTCGGGATCACCACCCATGCCTATGTGGATACCTGGGCGCACCAGAACTTCATCGGGTGGTTCGACGAGTTCAACGCCATCGGTGCGAACCTGATCCCGGACATCGGCCATGCCGATGCAATGCATCATCCCGACTGGGTAAGCCACCGCTGGAACGATCACCGGCTGCAGAACCCCAATATCGATAATACGTTGCGTTTTCTGGCCGCAGCCAAGAAGACCTACGGCTGCTACCTGGATTTCCAGCAGAAGATCGGCAACAGTCCGACCGATTCGTGGGACCTGCTGGAGAATCAACTGACGGGAATATTCGGGTCGACCTACAGCGGGGACTGCGAAAAGGGTGCGGATGCCCGCATCGCCGGCTACCGGAAGCTGTCCGGACTTCCCGAGTACGATGAACATGAATGGCTCGATGCCGCCGCAGACGAGAAGAGGGTGTTCAACATCGTAACCGATCAATACGACAAGAAGCAGGTGTGGAAGGAACCGGCAAAGAAGTCGGAAAGCCATTGGTACCGGTTTCAGGAGGCTGCCAAGGAGCACATGATCTGTGCCATCGATATCCTGAGGCCGGTGTTTGAGCAGGCGGGGATACATGTCTAAGTCAGCAGCGATGAGAGTTCGCACAACCTGTGACCGCCAGCAATCGGCCATTACGGCGAACCCAAAGGAGACACCATGCAAATCGATATGCACTACTACGGAACCTATGTCCTTGCACGATCCGCAGGCATCAATCGGGACGCAGCCCTGCGCATAGCCCAGGCTTCACAGTTCGTCGACGATTACACGGAAGAGGCAGACATCGAAACAGCCGATGGCGCATTGATCTCCTATTGGCCGACAGGCCACAACCTTACCGATATCGACAACTTTGACCCTCTGAAGCTTGAGAAAGCCGACCCTCACAGGGTCTGGGTACCTTTTCATTTCCTGCCCGGTGGTGTCGGTGCAACCTACAAGGAACGGATGAGGTGCGTGAAAAACAGTGAGACCGTTCAAATGGCCATGAAAGCCGTTTTACAGAGAGTCAGCGAACCGTGCATCCTGGAACTGGTGGGAACTCTGGCCCATATCTACGCCGACACCTTTTCTCATTACGGTTTCGTCGGGCTGCGCTGCGATGAAAACAGGGTGGATTGCAAAGATATCAGGCTTGCCGTCAGGGAAAAGAAGATCGAACAGCACCTGTGGGACAAGGCCAATGGCTTCTTTGAAAAATTTGCCGGCAACGTTGCCAAGGACATGACCAGGGGGTTGGGCCATGCCAGTGTCGCCGATTTCCCGGATCGTCCGTACCTCCGGTGGAGCTTCAAGTACGAGAACGGTGCAGAAGATCCCCCCCGCGACAACCAGAAAACGTTCCTGGAATATTGCGACAACATGTTCAATTTCTTTCAGACCTTCAAGTCCATGGCCCCGCGATTCGCAGAAGATGTCACGGTACGGGACTTCGCGAATATACGTCCCGGGATAGCGGAGATACTCGCCTATGAGGCCAAAGGTAATGACCGTTGCTCGAGATGGCAGGATGCCGCAATAACCGGCAATCTGTTATGCAGAGACGCAATCCCCGACTACGACACTGACGCGCTCAACGATGAGTTGCAGTCGGTTGAGGATTTCACCGCGGCCGAGGTGATGGACAAGAGAGTATGGCATTTTGTCAGGGCCGCGGAATTGATGCGTAACATAATTTTTTATGAGCTGCTGCCGGCCCGGGGAATCATCGGGTGAACACTGCGGGGCACCCCCGAAGTCCGGGAACAGGAGATCAACTGGGCGTTGGTGAAGGCTGGGTAAGCTGGGCGAGAGTACCGCGTCCTTGCCCCCCGGGAGTCTCGCACGCATCGGACCAACCGAAATCATCACGGAAGGAGAGACGCCATGACGATAGAGAAGGCACTGCCTCAGAACGTATTGGATGTCGCGGAGCGTTTCCAGGATCATGCGCTGTTTGATGAGCTCAGAAGGTCTTTGACCTGGAGCGGGCGCTATGAGTACTCGTCCTGGAAAGGTGTCTCGTATAAGTCAGCGTCAGCCCTGGCGAAAAAGATTGCCAGTCGGCGGCTCGTCCGGGCAAATCCAGGCTATAAGCTCAACCAGCCCCTCTTTCGGGAACATGAGATGGCTGAAATTTTTCCCATGACGTTTACGACCATCAAGCTCCACGTCGACATGGATGCTACGGATCCCCTGGACGTGGTGAGCGGAACCATCAACCGGTGGTCGCGCTACTCCCTGTCTTCTTCAACGGCTCACTTCATCGGGCAGGTTTCGTCAAATACGGCAATTTCCGGCGGCCGGTCGTTGGTCGTGGAAGGGTTCAGTTTTGCCTGGCCACGCACGGGCAAGGAGATCGACCGGCTCGAGATCTCTCTGACCGGCATCCTGAATCCGGTCGCACGCGCCACCTTTTTCTGCGCGGCCGACGGCACGAACTTCGGTCCCTACGAAATACCGCGAACTTCGCAGTATTTCCGGGAAGTGGAATTCGAAATCGACCGGGAAGACCACGCCAGAACCGTTGAGCCGTACAATACGCACACGCACCCGGATAGACCGGCCGACCTGCCCGAGAGCAACCTGACCATTAAGACCGCATACGCGCGGGCCGGGATAAAGGTGACGTACTCCGCGGAAGCGAACATCATCGCCACTGCCGGGGCGGGAGAAGGTGGCTGGTCCAATGCCGAACTTCACCAGGCCATGGAAGACCACTGGAGCGCGTTCGCCAACGAGCCGCAATGGAAGCTTTGGGTTTTTCTCGGCGAACACCATGCGAACGACTCGTATGCCGGCATCATGTTCGACAGTGAGACACCCCTCCCCGGTGACGTGACGCGGCAGGGTACGGCTGTTTTCACCGAGGCCGACTGGCTTTTCGGCGCAACGGGCGATTTTGCATCTGACAACACGTCGTCCGCGGAAGCCGTTGAACGCGAACTCTTTTTCACTACCGTGCATGAAATTGGCCACGCATTCAACCTGGCACACAGCTGGCAAAAAACGCTGGCCGCCCCCTATGGTTCTCCGTGGACGCCGCCAGACTGGGCGCCCGCCATGGCCGACGACGACCAGGGGCTTTCCTGGATGAACTATCCCTGGCGGGCAGATGAAGACCCCGTTAATACCTACTGTGCGAAATGGTTCTACGACAGGTTCACGTTCCGTTTCCAGGACGCGGAGAACCTGTTCTTGCGCCACGCACCGGAAGAGTTCGTGCAGATGGGCAATGAAACCTGGTTCGAACATCACGGGCTCGCCGATGAAGGCAGGATCAATCGCGCCCTTTCGCTGGGAATAAGCTCTCTGCGTGATCCCCTGGAGCTCGGTGAACCGGTCTTCGTCGAACTGCGCCTGAAAAACGTGTCAAACAAGGCGATCCAGACACACGGCCTGCTGGACCCGGCAGCCGGTTTCATGCAGATAGCGGTGACCGGTCCCGACGGAACCAAACTGCCCTTTCTGGCGCCTGTCCACATCGATCAGGACTGTGCTCCGAAAACGATATCTCCGGGAGGTGCAATGTACGAATCGATCCAGTTAACCGTGGGAAAGATGGGGTTTTACTTCAGGAAGCCCGGTCCCTACCGCATCGAGGCCTGTTTCACCAATTTTGACGGCACCCAGGCGTCCGCGGCGGCGCACATCTGGGTGAAGCCCGCATCCTTCGACGACGAGCGGATCATTTCAACGCTGTACGATGGCAGGGTTGCCCGCGTCCTCTATTTCGGCGGTGCCCGTAAAATGGAAGATGTGAATGAAAAGCTCGAATGGATGCTGACAAGACTTTCACCAAAGCACCCGGCGCGGCTATACCTGGCCAGCTGCCTGGCCATGCCGCTGGCGAAGAACTGGAAGAGCCTGACGCGAGGAGCGAAAAAGGTCGAGATACTGGAGCCACACCACGCACGGGCCGAAAAAGTGCTTGCCCCGGCCATGGAAAGCCTGGGACTGCTGGCAGACTCTCTGGGGCATATCCGGGCCAGGGAGGTTGTAGATATCTATGCGAACAGCGCGCTCGAAGCCGGTAAGGCTGCAAAGGCGGTTGAAGTAAAGAAGAACCTGCTCGCCCTGTTCAGGAAACGGAAAATAGTTGAGCCGGTGCTCAAGCAGCTGGAAGATGAGTTGAAGAGGTTGAAATGAGGTAATGGGGTGAGTAAGCCACTGGGCAACCTTATCAAAGCAGTCAACGAGCAGGTCCGGAGATATCCAGTCATATCTCCGGACCCCTTCAACAGGGCTTACCGGATTCCCGTCACGGCTTGAACGCCCCGGTCTCCACCCACTCCCCCTTGAGCATCGACCACCAGTCGGTGGCCAGCCCCTTCAGGACGTATTCGTACGGAAGCCACCCGTAGCCGGCGGCTCCCCAACCGGTCCCCCACGAGTTGCGGATCAAAAGCGCCCCCTTGGTCTCGACCCCGCCGACATTGGTGTTCTTGATCTTCATGGCGTCGTCGTAGCCGACGGCAACGATGGCATGACCGCCCGCAATCTTGTCCCCCCGGGTCGGGTACGGGATCTTGCCGGTGGTCCCAGCCTGGGAGATGGAGTTGTAGACCGTGAAGCCGAACATGGAGGGGAGCCCCGCTCCCAGGTTGGTCTTGATCCTGGTCAGGAGGTCGGTCTTCGCCGTCCCGGGCGGATCGAGGCGGTAGTAGCTAAGCGCCTGGAAGCTCTGGGCAAAGGCGTAGCAGAAGGCCGGCGGCTCCTTGTCGAAGTCGGCGGTGACGTAGGGCCAGTACTCCTCCGGCGGTGTACCGAAGAGGGCCAGCGCTCCCATGGTGGTGCGAAGGAAGGCGCCGGTGTCCCCTGTCCAGTGGGACATGTTACGGGTCACCTTGTAGAGGAAGAGCCGGGATGCGTCAAGGTGCTTGCCGAAGGCCCGCCGCTCGAAATACTCGTAGATCCCGACCCCCGCATGGGCAGTACACGAGCCGATGTTTTTCTGGTCCTCGATGGGGGAGCACCAGGGGCGCAGGTCCGCCGTTGCGGGAATCGCCTTGGGCGGTGTCGCCGCCTTGGCTTGCGTCAGCATCGGCTTGATCGTTCCGTGTTCAGGGGTGTAGTCCCTGAAGTCCGGGTAGTCCGGTAACCAACCCATGCTCAATCTTTCGCCTGTCTCGCTCATGACATCCTCCTCAATTGGTGTATTTCACGGATGCAGATGTTGGCAACGTGATGCCTCAATGATCCGGTAACGCACTGAAATTACAATGCTACATACGGCATTTATTTGTCGTCGGAACGGGGGACAACGGATGGGGCACAACTCTTGGCGTTTCCGGGGGACAACGAAGGGGCGCAGGGCAGGAGCGGGGGGGGGGACAGATGTCAGGTATGGGATCTTCCGGTTAATGCTCCGGGAGGTCGGCCAGGGAAAGGCCCAGGGAGTCGGCAGCGAGCCGCAATATCTCGATATGGCCTCTACTGTACTCCACCATGACGGTCAGCAGGTTTGCCAGTTCAGGGTCGACAATCCGCTGGCTGGTTTCAAGGTGGTACTTCTCGACGGATTTTTCCAGGATAAGGGCCGTCAACAACGCCTCTTGCAACGTGAGCGGCTCCTTCCCGATCGATTCGCTCAGCGAGGAAACATGGTCGAGCATGGTCTTTATCAGGTAATTCTCGCCATCGAACCCTTCATGGCTGTCGCGATGCAAGGCCCTGACCGTCCGGAACTGATCGGCATGGCTCTCTTCCTCAATGGCCATCTCCATCCAACGCGCTGAGACCCGGTCATCGGCGAATATGCCGGCAAAGGCGTAATAGATGGAGGCACACGTCTCTTCGATCAGGATGCAGGCGTCAAGGGTGCTCATCTCTTTCCAGGCCGTAGAAGCTGCGTCATCCATTGGTCATCCTCCCCGGATCTCTTCGTATCCGGATGTTTCCATTCAATAGCACCAAATCCCTGTCCTTCGTAAACGTTGGCACGGCGAGTAGCGTTGACGACCCTGGCGATCCCTCCCGCTGTCGGGACGGAAGGGCAGGCTGTCATAGTAAGCGGTGCCTGCAAAAAAGTATACCATACCCCAGACAGGAGTTTAAGGATAAGCCCCTCAGTCTCGCCAAATAGTCAAGAATATCA
>CAYSMK010000063.1:0-16462 GCA_964432205.1 uncultured Geobacter sp.
GATGCCGTTCCTTGCCTCCGACCTGATCCGGGTCACGGTACTGCTCTTCTTCCCGATCCTCTCCCTGTATCTTGTACGCGTGTTTCAACCCTAACCCCAAAAGGAGGCGTAGCATGAAACTGTCGAAAACAAGCATCGCAGCAACCGTAGCCGCCCTGGTGCTCAGCGCCGGCGTAGCCTTTGCCGCACCGGAAACGGTGACCCTCAAGGTTTCCCACTTCCTGCCGGCCACGTCGACCTTCAATCAGAAAAACCTGATCCCCTGGTGCGACAAGATCAACAAGGAGTCGGGCGGCCGGCTCAAGTGCCAGATCTACCCCTCCATGCAACTGGGCGGGACCCCGGCCCAGCTCTTCGACCAGGTGCGGGACGGCGTGGCCGATATCGTCTGGTCGCTCCCGACCTACCAGGCGGGCCGCTTCACCAAGTCGGAGGTGTTCGAACTGCCGTTCATGGTCAAGACTGCGGAAAAGGGTAGCCAGGCGATGTGGGACTACATCCAGAAGAATGCGCTGGACGAATTCAAGGGGGCCAAGCTGATTTTTACCCACGTGCATGACGGTTCGCAGATGCACTTCGGCAGCAAGTCGGTCAAGAACCTGGAAGAGCTGAAGGGGCTGAAGCTGCGCGCTGCCGGCCGCATCGGCACCAAGACCCTGGCTGCGCTCGGTGCGGTACCGGTCCAGATGCCGGCCCCGGCCATACCGGAATCGGTTGCCAAAGGGGTGGTGGACGGCGCCAGCCTTCCCTGGGAGGTGACGACCTCACTGAAGATGCAGGAGATATGCAAAACGTCGACCGAGGTTGCGCCGCATCACGCCAAACACTCCAACTCCATCTTCGTCTTTGCGATGAATCAGGCCAAATACAACAGCCTGCCTCCCGACCTGAAAAAGATCATCGACAACAACAGCGGTCGTGAGGTATCCAGGTGGGTAGGGAAAATATGGGACGACGGGGCGCTTGTGTCCCGCAAGATCGCCCTGGACCGGAAGAACAGGATCACCATCCTGAGCGATGCCGAGTACACGCGGTGGACCAAGGCCACTGCGGCAGTC
This sequence comes from uncultured Geobacter sp., assembly GCA_964432205.1. Taxonomy (GTDB): domain Bacteria; phylum Desulfobacterota; class Desulfuromonadia; order Geobacterales; family DSM-12255; genus Geomobilibacter. Next base: position 1,059 of record CAYSMK010000063.1, read on the forward strand.
GATGACGAATGGGTCAAGGAGGTCAGCGCCAAGGGGGCCAACGGCAAGGCGCTGTTGAAAGAGGCCAAGGACCTGCTGCAAAAGTACCGGGATTGATCCAATCTCCTGCTTCTGCAGTGAAACAGAAAACCGGTCAAACAGGCGACGGCTGCAGCCGTCGCCTGCATTTATGGAGGCATTCGATGTCCTGTGACAAAACCATCCTGATCATCAATCCCGGCTCCACCTCCACCAAGTTCGGCATCTTCACCGGCGGCGAAATGAAGATAAACGTATCGGTCAAGCATGATGACGCGGAGTTGAGGAAGTTTCCGACCATCTGGGACCAGTACGATTACCGCAAGGATGCCCTCCTGGGATTCCTGCGGGACAACAACCTCTCCATGGAGGAGATCGATGCCATCGCCTGCCGCGGCGGCAACGTAAAACCGCTCCCCGGCGGCATCTACCGGCTCTGTCCCAAGATGATCGCCGACATGAAGAGCGGCATCTACGGCGGTCACCCGATCAACGTGGGGGGGCTGGTGGCATTCGACCTGGGGAACCAGTACAACATCCCGGTCCTGACCGCCGACCCGCCCATGACCGATGAGCTCTGCACCTCTGCCCGGTATGCCGGGATACCGCAGATCGCCAGGACGAGCAGCTTCCACGCCCTGAACCAGAAGGCAACGGCAAGGAAGATCGCAGGGGAGCTGGGCAGGAAATACGACGAGGTCAACCTGATCGTCACCCACCTGGGGGGCGGCATCTCGGTCGGCGCCCATAATAAGGGGAAGATCATCGACGTCAACAACGCCCTGGATGGGGACGGTCCCTTTTCCCCGGAACGGGCCGGGAGCCTTCCGGCCGGGGACCTGGTCAAGCTCTGCTTCAGCGGCGAGTACACGAAGGCCGAGATCCTGAAGCTGTTGACCGGCGGTGGCGGCTTATACGCCTACCTGGGCACGACCAACGTGATCGAGATCGAAAAGCGGATCGCGGCCGGGGACCGGCAGGCGGCAGAGGTGTTCGAGGCGATGATCTACCAGGTGGCCAAGGAGATCGGGGCCTGTGCGGCAGTGCTCGAAGGAGAGGTGGACGCCATAGCCCTGACCGGGAGCCTGGTCTATTCGGAGCGGCTGCTCACGAGCCTGAAGAGGAAGATCTCCTTCATCGCCCCGGTCTACCTGAATCCGGGCGAAAACGAGATGGAAGCGCTGGCCGACGCGGCAATGCGCTACTTCAACAACGAGGAAGCGCTGTCGGTCTACTCCTGAAAAAAACAACCTAAGAACGGTTCTTAGGTCCACGAACGACACGAAAAAATAAACATTGCAGCAGATCAGCAATTCACCGAACAGATTGTGCGATGACGTTGCATATTCTACTGATTTAGTTCGTGTTTTTCGTGCATTTCGTGGACAACTGCCTTTTCTAGGATCAATCCGTTTAGAGGCTGAGCCCCCATGACAACTACCACGACTGATCGAAGCAATTACGGGCAGCTGGCGGCGCCCGGCCTGTTTGTCCTGCTCTGGAGCACCGGCTTCATCGGCGGGAAGTTCGGCCTCCCCTATGCCGAGCCGCTGACGTTTCTGCTCTGGCGGTACGGGTTCGTCACCCTGCTGCTCCTGATGCTGGCCCTGCTGATGCGCGCCCCCTGGCCTGCCAGCATGGCCCAGACAGCCCATATTGCCGTGTCCGGCGTTCTGGTCAACGGGCTCTATATCGGCGGCGTGTTTTCCGCCATCTACCATGGCGTACCCACCGGCATCGTGTCGCTCATCGTTGGTTTGCAGCCGCTGTTTACCGCGGTCGTGGCAGGGCGGGTGCTGGGCGAAAAGGTCTACGCCCGGCAATGGCTCGGTTTCGCTCTTGGCCTGGTGGGGGTGCTGCTGGTGCTGATGGACAAGATTTCCTTTGCCGGCGGCAGCCCGGTCGGGGTAGGGATGTCGGTCCTGGCCCTGTTCGGCATCACTGCCGGCACACTGTACCAGAAGCGGTTCTGCGCCCACCTGGATCTGCGGAGCGGCGGCGTCATCCAGTTCGGCGCCTCGACGCTGACCATGGCGCTCTTGGCGCCCCTGTGCGAAACGATGCGGGTACAGTGGACCGGTCCGTTCATGTTCGCCATGGCCTGGCTGGTGCTGGTGCTGTCGCTCGGCGCCATCAGCCTGCTGCACGTTCTCATCCGCCGGGGCGAGGCATCACGGGTGGCGAGTCTCTTTTATCTGGTACCGCCGGTCACCTCGCTGCTGGCCTTTTTCTGTTTCGGGGAGCGATTGGGGATAACGGCCCTGACCGGGATGTTCGTAACCGTGACCGGCGTCGCGCTGGCCGTCAGGAGGTGACCGCTCATCATCCTTCGGTCATACCTCGCGAACTGCCCCGAACTTGACATTTCTGTGCATGCCAGTGGCTCGAATCAATCACGATTTCGAGCCACTGTCCATTTTATAGCCAAGTTTTCTGGAAACCCTTTCAGCCGAAGTTTTCAAGGCTTTAATGATCGGGCCGTCAAGGCTTACATCGAGGCTACCCTGGATACCAACGGCAGCCACGGCTAGCGTAATGTCACCCTGTGCATTAAATACCGGCGCGGAAACCGATGCCAGACCGGGAAGAAGGTGGTACTTATCAGTGACAGCCACACCGATCCGGCGGGTTTCGGTATAAATCCGCTCAACTGCCGATAGAGAACGGAGTTCATCAGGCAAAGAAGGCGACTTCACTTGTTCAGTGATCAAATGTCGGTAGGCCGACTGCGGGAGATAGGCGCCGAAGATACGGCCACTGGAAGTGGTGATCATATTCAGTGTTGTCCCGGTTATCACGCTGACCGCGATCGGTCGGCGCGGCCTTTCCCAACGGACCACTATCGGACCGTCGGGTGTCCATGTTGCCAGAGCGGTGGCTTCATTGATTTCATTACATAACTCGGCAATCTCAGTCAGGCCGAATTGTATTCTGTCGAGCCTGTCCGCTGCTACCAGCCCCACGTTGAGGGCAAATGGCCCGAGATCGTAGAGAGAGCTGTTAGGGTCCTGCTCCACGAGATCAGTACGGACCATACTGACCAAATAGCGATGCACCTTGGCTGCAGGCATTCCGGCAGCCTCGGCAATCTCCTTGAGCATCATGCCGCGGTGACCATTAAGCATTGCCTTAAGCACGTGCATGCACGTTTCGACCGATTGGACGCCGTGCTTACCTTCCACTTCCTCTCTCACGTAGACTCCCGTAACGTTAGCCCGGTCACAACCGGCGTATGTATTGTTGATTTACGTCTATCAACCCTCTCTCAAATCCCCTCTTCACTGCCACGGTTAGTAGACTATAGGTACAATTTGTCAAGAAATATTTGAGCAGATCCCCTCCGAAGGTGCCATGCTGCGGCGCATTGCCGGATGCGCCTAACGGCTTCCCGGCTTGGTTCTCCTGGTCGCCCCTCGTGTCTGAAAGTCCCCTGGCGACAATTCCACAAGTTCTCCCCCTCAACATCACCGACCCTCAGTCGCATGCCCGGCATCGTATCCGCTTTGTTGCTGCAACGTAAAATAAAACAGTTTTTTTTAAGTTGACATACATATCCGCCTTTCGTATATTTTGATTATGCATTACGTAATTCAATTACGCAATAAGTAATTTATAGCAGGGCGCTAATTACCTACCTACTGGCAACCACAAATATTCAAAGGGGGAATCTGAGATGACGGTAAAAATTCGGAATAAAAGGCTCACAGATGAACAGTTTTTTAAAATTCGAAAAGAAGAAGTGCTGTCACAGTGGGAAACCGGCAAGGGAGTAGAAAACCTCGACGAAAACATCGATGCAGCCAGGGAACTATCAAAGGGGAAAAATTCAGCTTTATCATTCAAACATGCAAAGGAAACAGGGACGCACGTACTGATCCCGCAATTCGGTCGCGCCTTGACTGAATACATGACAGAAGGGATGCCTTTCGTCGAGCGGGAATCGGATCTGTTGGAAGGAGGTCAGTGGCTCATATATTCCGATTCTTACACAAGAAAATGCGATTTTAAAAGCGCTGCCAAAGGCATTGAGCGAAGCAGGAAAGAAGGTATGTCGATGCTCAATGGTTGGCCGGTCGTGAATTTCGGCGTTGAAGACGCACGAAAGATAATGAAGGCGTCTCATCTGCCGATTCATTTCAATTCGACTGACGAAGATGGGCGATTGGCGTCTGAAATAGTCCTGGCTGCCGGGTGGAGCGCATGCACCGTACGTTCGTTGCAGGAAGTCATTGCGCACTGCAAGGATATCACGCTGGAAGAGCAGATACGGATCAATCAATACGAGGCGAGGCTCGCCGGTATCTATACAGAGAAGGGTGTGCCCATTTGCCCTCAGAATCCATCGAATCTATCAGGATATGACAGTGCCGGATTCCGTTCCTTCGTGTGTGTTTCAGAGGCGTTGCTCGGAGCCGAGCAAGGGGTGAAACATCAGCATCTTCTTCATGGTCTGAATATGAACCTGATCCAGGACATTGCGATGATCAGGGTCACGGAACGACTTTGTTATGAGTATTGCGCCCGCTTCGGCTACCACGACGTCGAATTTTATGCCGGTGCATTTCCATTTCTGGGAGCATGGCCGCCCCGTGAGGACGAGGCGAATGCCATGATCGCCTGGAATGCGGTGATCCCAATAATGGGAGGGTTCCCGGGAGTGCTGTTGAAATGCCAGGATGAGGCGCTTGCCACCCCTACAAAGGAGGGAATGGCAAAATCCGTGAGACTCGCGAAACATATGCTCACCTTGATGGGGAATCAGAAACTGCCGGAAAACAGCAAGTTGGCGCTGGAAGAGGCAATGATTGAGATGGAAGTACGGGCATTGATGGAGAAGTGCCTCGAAGCAGGTGATGGCGATATAGCTGTTGGCTTGTGCAAAGGTGTCGACGTCGGCTGGATAGACACCATGCTGACACCATGGAAACATAACAAAGGAAACGTACTGGTAATGCGCGACGCCGAGAACGCGGTACGTTACCTGAATAGTGGCGATATCCCTCTGCCGCAGGAAGTAAAAGACTACCATCGTGAAAAGATAGCTGAGAGAGAGAAAAAAGAAAATCGAGTGGCTGGACTGGACATGGTCGTTCACGATCTTCAATTCGCCTCGGTCTTGAAAGGAAAAAAACATGTCAACTAAGAATATTGTCATTGGCACTATCGGTTCTGACGCCCACATGATCGGCGGTTGGGTATTGACCAAAGCCTTCAAAGAGGCTGGATTCGGAGTGACCTTTCTCGGCGCTGTGGTTCCCCAGGAGGAGTTTGTCAATGCGGCAATCGAAACTGCGGCAGACGCGATACTGGTCTCATCAATGTACGGCATGGGTGTCCTGGATTGTGAGGGTTTAAGGGACAGGTGCATTGAAGCCGGTCTGAAAAACATAATCCTCTATGCCGGCGGTACGGTTGCGGCACCTTTGGAGCTGGAGAGGAACTGGCCCGAAATAGAAAGAAGATTCAGTGAAATGGGATTCAACAGGGTCTTTCGGAACACCGTCACAGCCGGTGAAGTAGTAACCATTCTGAGTAAAGACCTCGGTCTCTCATGACTATCAGTGGTTAGACACCGGGCTGTAGTTCATATGTGCCAACAACAACTCAGAAGGAGGCTAACGATGAAATTGTTTACATCATGCATGGTTGTTACCGCAGCAGTGATCGCGCTTGGAACCGGAATTGCCGGCGCTGCACAGGACGTGGTAACCCTGAAGATTGCTCATTTCCTGCCGGCCACTTCTACGTTCCATCAAAAAAATCTCATACCGTGGTGTGACAAGATCACCAGAGAGTCGGGCGGCAGGCTCAAGTGCCAACTCTACCCTTCCATGCAGTTGGGCGGCACCCCGGCGCAGCTCTTCGACCAGGCGCGGGACGGGGTGGCTGACATTGTCTGGACAGTACCGACGTATCAGTCCGGACGCTTCACGAAAACTGAAGTCTTCGAACTGCCGTACATGGTCGATAGTGCTGAACAAGGGAGCCAGGCCATGTGGGACTATGTGCAGAAACATTCTCTGAACGAGTTCAAGGGCACAAAACTGATCTTCACCCATATGCACGACGTTACCCAGCTGCACTTTGGCGCAAAGTCGGTCAAGACTCTGGAGGACCTCAAGGGGCTGAAGATCCGGGTAAACAGTCGTCTCTGCGCCAAGATCATGACCGCGCTCGGTGCGGTTCCCGTGCAGATGCCGGCCCCGTCAGTGCCGGAAGCGATATCCAAAGGGGTGGTGGACGGCGTCAGTCTACCGTGGGAGGTGACTACCTCTCTTAAATTGCAGGAAATCACCAAGACCACCACAGAGGTCCCCCCGCATAAGCCCTCGCATACCAACGCAATTTTCGTCTTTGCGATGAATCAGTCAAAATACGACAGCCTGCCCCCGGATCTAAAGAAGGTCATCGACCAGAACAGTGGCATCAAAATATCCAAGTGGGTGGGCAAGATCTGGGATGACAATGCACAGGCATCACGCAGGATTGCCGTTGATCGTAAGAACACGATAAATGTTCTGAGTGATGCCGAATATAATCGCTGGATAAAGGCAACCGAGCATGTTCAGGACGACTGGTTCAAGGATGTCGTCACCAAGGGTGGCAATGGCAGGACGCTCCTGAATGAGGCAAAGGCCTTGTTGAAAAAATACAACGATTAGTTGAAGCCGTTCAGCATCTCTTTGTGCGTCAGTTGTAGAAGGTGTTTAGCATGAAGACACTTGTGGCTATGTAATTATAATCCTGCTGCAGAGGATATCAGTCTGGACATAGAGACACTGAAATGGGGAGAGAGTCATGAACGTTGTATTGCTCATAGATTTCGGCAGTACGTACACCAAGATCATAGCAGTAGATCTTGAGAAGGAAGCCGTTATTGGCAGGGCCCAAGCGATGACGACTGTCGCGGAGGACATCACGATAGGGCTGAACCGTGCCCTCGAATCCCTGTTTTCACGACACGACTTTCATGAGCGGGATGTAGTGGGCAAATACGCCAGCAGCAGCGCAGCTGGAGGCTTGAGAATGGCGGCAATCGGACTGGTGCCCGCGCTAACACTCGAAGCATCACGGCGCGCGGCCTTGGGGGCCGGTGCCAAGGTGGTCTGGTCTTCGGGGTTTGAGCTCTACGATGAAAGGATTGCCGAACTTGAAGCGGCATCGTGCGACATAGTCCTGTTGACCGGGGGAACCGATGGCGGAGACAAGAACGTAATCCTCCACAACGCCAAGGTTCTCGCCAGGTCCAGGATCAACGCCCCGATCGTGGTCGCAGGCAATCGGGTGGCAGCTGGCGAGGTCAAACGAATCCTCGACGAGGCCGGCAAACAGTCGGTCGTGGCCAGCAACGTCCTCCCCAACCTGGAAAGCCTGAACATCGAACCGTCGCAGGATCTGATCCGTGACATATTTATCAAGCAGATCACCGAAGCAAAGGGTTTGAACAAGGCCCAGAAATACCTCGGCGATATCGTAATGCCTACGCCAAAGGCGACCTTGCAGGCAGCCACCCTGCTGGCTGAAGGTACGGACCAGGAGCCCGGGATCGGTTCTTTGCTAATTGTCGAGGTGGGTGGCGCAACCGTCAATATTCATTCGGTAGCCGATGGCACCCCTTCCGACCCGCATACCGTTGTGCGAGGTTTGCCGGAAACCAAGGTGAAGAGAACGGTAGAGGGCGATCTGGGCATCAGGTACAACGCCCCGACCATTCTGGACCTGGTGGGGACCGAGAAATTCCTGTCAAGACTTTGTGCGATTGCTCCACATGTGACTCTCGATCCTGACCAACTAGAGGAGAAAGTCACCTCTTTGTCACATGATGTCGGCCGTGTACCGGATAATGACCTGGATAATTACATCGACAGGGTGTTGTCTGAATCGGCAATTTCCTTTGCTGTAGGAAGGCATTCCGGCACCTTAAAGCAGGAGTTCTCCTTGAACGGGGATATTAAAGTGCAAACCGGAAAGGATCTGACTCAAACAGTGAACATCATTGGCACAGGTGGCATCTTCAAATACGGGCAATGGCCGGTTGAGATTCTATCGTCGGCATTGTTTGATGAAAGAGAGCCCTGGAGTTTGAAACCTGTCGCACCAAGAGCATACACAGATGATGCATATATCATGTACGGCATCGGTCTGTTGGCAGAGCACTATCCGAGCAAAGCGCTGAGAATCGCCAAAAAATACTTGAAGCCAATCAGTCCCGCGACATGACGGGAATGGAATTCCTTATAGCTGAATAGTGAAAGGAGACGCACATGACCGTAGAGCGCACATTGGCCAAGTATGTTCGGGAACTTAATCGAGAACAGATCCCCGAAGACAGCTTGAAAGTCGTCAAACAGATGCTGTTCGGAGTAATGGGAACGACGGTCGCAGGTGCTGCCGAAGACGGGTGCGAGCCTCTGCGCCAGATGTTGGTGGCGCGGGGCGGCAAACCAGAGGCCACCGTGCTGATATATGGCGATAAGTTACCGGCCCCCAGTGCCGCACTGCTGAATGGGGTCATGAGTCGTGCCCTTGATTATTGCGACGCCATGATGCCGGGGGTTCATGTGGGCTCTTCTCTGATTCCGGCTGCGCTTGCGGCTGTCGAGCTCAGGGGAGGATGCGACGGCCGGGAGTTTATCACTGCATTGACCGCCGGTGCGGAACTTGGCGCGCGGATGAACCTGACACAAAAAGAGTACAACGGCTTCGACCCCACAGGCGTGGCCGGGGTTTTTTCGGCAACTGCGGCAGCGGGCCGCATACTTGGGTTGACCGAAGATCAGATGCTGAATGCACTTGCTCTGGCGTTCAATCGTTGTGGCGGAAGCTTCCAGTGCAACGTGGACGGTTCTCTTGCGGTGCGACTGATTCAGGGCTGGGTTGCGGAGTCGGGAGTGACGTGTGCATTGCTTGCCAAAAGCGGTTGGACGGGGCCGGCCAATTTTCTGGGTGGCATTTACGGTTATCTGCATCTGTTCGCGCAGGACAAATTCGAACCCGGCAGTGTAATCGCCGGGCTCGGCGAGACATATAAAGTCATGGACACGATGTTCAAGAAGTACCCGAGTTGTGGACTCACCCAGGGGGTTACCGAGCTTGCGTTGCAGTTTTCCGGCGAGTTGCATCTGGAACCCGAGCAGATCGTCTCTGCCGAGATACGATTGCCGCCGTACGCTTACCGGCTCGTCGGCCATGACTTTTACGTCGGGGAGTATGCGCGTGTCAACGCCCAGTTCAGCGTGCAGTACTGCGTTGCCAACGCCTTTATCAGGAAGGCATCAAAGCTGGTACATTTCTGCGAAACCGACATTCGCAAACCCGAGGTGCTGGAGTTCATCAAGAGAGTAAAGGTCGTCCTGGACGCAAGCCTCGACGAGAGGAGCCCCACGGCAGTCGATCTGGCCATCGTGACGACAGAAGGCCGGACGCATGTCAAGAAGCTCGATATAGCGCCGGGCTTTCCCGGCAATCCACTGGGCGATGCCGACCATCTTGCGCGATTCACTGAATGTATCGATTACGCCAAAGATGCGATACCCCCTCATCGACTGAAGGAACTGGTTGATTCGCTGGGAGATATTGACAAGGTGAAGGACGTCCGGTCTCTGGTCCATCTGATGAGTAGACAAAAATAGTACTGGCACGGGGTTTGGGTTGGTGCAGCATAGGAAAGGAGTGGACCCATGAATCAAGCCGAAATGACACCTCTTGACTTTGCTCCGGCAGTAGTCAACGTGCGAGAGACGACAGACGGTGGCTACCTCCTCAGTTCCCCCATCCCCCTGGATCAGTATGAAGAATGCCTGGGGGCGATGTTGCGCCACTGGGCGAAAGAGTCCCCTGAAAGAACGTTTCTCGGGGAAAGGGACGCTTCCGGACAATGGAACCTCCTGTCCTACGGAGAAGCCGGCCGTCGTGCCGATGCGATCGCCCAGGCGTTCATCGACAGAAACCTCGGCCCTGATCGACCGGTCATGATCCTCTCCGGAAACACCATCGGTCATGCACTGATCACCCTCGGGGGGTTCGTTGCCGGGGTGCCGGTGGTCCCGGTTTCAGCGGCCTATTCGCTCCTGAGCCAGGATTTCGTCAAGCTGAAATACATATTCGGCGAGGTCAGGCCGGCACTGCTCTATGTGGAACGGGCCGATCTGTTCGGCAACGCCCTCGCCGCGCTGGACCTTTCCGGCGTCGAGGTCGTCACCGCAAGCGGGGAGGCGACTCCCCCCTGCACCCCGCTTTCCTTACTCCTGGAAACCGCGCCCACGCAGCAGGTCGAGCAGCGATTTTCACAGATTGACTCCTCGTCAATTGCCAAGGTCCTCTTTTCTTCCGGGTCGACCGGCATCCCCAAGGGGGTGCTCAACAGCCACGGCATGCTCTGCGCGAACCAGCAGATGATGGCGCAGGTATGGCCGTTCACGAAGAAGACGCCCCCCATACTGGTGGACTGGCTTCCCTGGAGCCATACCTTTGGGGGAAATCACAACTTCAACATGGTCCTCAAACGGGGCGGGACACTGTACATCGACGGCGGGAAGCCGGTGCCGGGCATGGTCGAACAGACGGTGAAGAATCTGGCGGAGATCTCCCCGACCATCTACTTCAACGTGCCGGCCGGCTTCGCCATGCTGCTCCCGCATCTGGAACATGACGAGTCCCTGCGCAACAACTTTTTCAGGAGGCTGCAACTCATTTTCTACGCCGCAGCTGCCCTGCCGCAGGACTTGTGGCAGCGGTTGGAGGCGGTGTCACTTCTGGCAACCGGCAGGAAGGTGCCCATGACCTCCTCCTGGGGGGCAACGGAGACTGCGCCCGCGGTGACGTCGGCGCATTTCCCCATCGACAAGGCGGGAGTCATCGGCATTCCCCTGCCGGGGGTCACCCTCAAGATGGTTCCCTATCGTGGCAAATTCGAGTTGCGGGTCAAGGGGCCGAATGTCACATCCGGCTACCTGCATCGACCCGACCTGACCGCTGCCGCCTTCGACGAGGACGGTTTCTACCGGATAGGCGATGCCGGAGCCTTTGCCGACCCCGCTGATCCCGGCAAAGGGATCACCTTCAACGGCCGGGTCGCCGAGGATTTCAAGCTCAGCACCGGGACCTGGGTTCATGTGGGACCGTTGCGACTGGGCGTCCTGACGGCAACGGCCCCCGTCCTGCAGGATGTTCTGGTGACCGGTCACGATCGGGATTACGTCGGCATCCTCGCCTGGCCGAACATCCAGGGGTGCAGGGGAATCTGCCAGGAGACCGACGGGACACTGCCGACGGAAGAACTGGTGCGGAACAAGAAGCTGGTTGACTATCTGCGTAAGGCATTGAGGCGCTATAACGCCCAACAGGAAGGCTCTGCCACACGGGTCCATCGGATCATGCTCATGACCGTTCCCCCCTCTATCGACGCCAACGAGATTACCGACAAAGGGTATATAAATCAGCGGGCAGCCCTGGAGATGCGGAAAGAACTCGTGGCAAAGCTGCATGCACGGAAGGCGGCTCCAGAGGTGATTCCTATATAACCCCAGAAAAAGCAGTTGTCCACAAAATGCACGAAAAACACGAACCAAATCAGCAAGATGTGCAACATCATAGTACACGGTGTTCGGTGAACTGCTGATTTGTTGCAACGCTTTTTTTCGTGTATTTTCGTGTCGTTCGTGGACCTAAAAGCCGTTTTTTGGATAATCTATCCATGTGGTTAACCGCCACATGGTAAAGGAGGACAACCATGGCTCTGGAACAAGGCTGCATTCAGGTCTATACCGGGAATGGCAAAGGGAAGACGACCGCCTCACTCGGACTCGCACTGCGGGCTGTCGGGCGTGGTCTCAAGGTTTGCATGTTCCAGTTCATAAAAGGGGGGGGACGTTACGGCGAACATCTTGCGGTCGAAAAGCTGGCTCCGCTGATGACCATCCACCAGACCGGCAGGCCGGGTTGGGTCAACACAAAAGACATCACAGAGGACCGATGCATCGCACAGGAAGCGCTTGTCCAGGCCAAAGGGCTGTTGACCTCCGGTGAATTTGACCTTTTCATCTGCGATGAAATCAACGGTGCCGTCGGCTTCGGCCTGATTGACGTCGAGCAGGTACTGGAACTGATCAATCGTAAACCCGAAAAGACCGAACTGGTACTGACCGGGCGCAACGCTCATGATCGGGTCATCGAACTGGCTGATCTGGTGACCGAGATGCGCGAGGTCAAACATTACTACAACGTTGGAGTACCTGCCAGAACCGGGATTGAGATGTAGGTTGCGGATTCCGCCCCACTTCGCTCCCCGTGCGCCTCATGACGTTTTGGCTCATGCCACCTTCTCCAGACGTTCCGCCACCCTTGCATTCATGGCCGAACAGCAGGCTCTGTTGCCGTTACCGGCCTGCCGTCCTTATACCTCCGACACTCATCATGACATTTGTGGGATAGGGAGGGAACACGATGGAGAATAGGAGTTTCAGGGTCAGGCTGGTCCGGTATTCGAGTACGCGGACGTTGAGGTGGAGGCGGGGGAGGAATATGAGGCGGTCACCACGGTCCTTGCAGGGGTGGGCACCATTCCCGCTGACGAGTGGCGGGGGGAATTCGCTCCCGGGGAATACGGCGTCGATGCCGTCTGCGTAATGGAGGCGACCGGCGACGACGAGGAGCTGTTCACCGCGATTGCCGGGGAGAAAAAATACCTGTTGTTGAAGGCGGATACCAATACCGGAGAAGGGGAAGTCACCGACCTCATGCTCGCCGATCTCTGCGCGGACTGAACCGGCGAACTCGCCGAAGCCGAGGAGGCGGGAGTGGCCGGCTTTTATGATTGGGCGGAGAGGCATGCCCGGTTCCTGAAGGAGGGACCGGCGAAGGTTATTCCGCTGCGACCGCGGGGGAGGAGTAGCGAAGGACGCATGAAATCAGGAAATACGGGGAGTGTCCCTGGGAGTGTCCCCAATTCCGTCCCCCGGCATGCACGGAAACAGGAAGGGTGCCCTTTGCGGTGCCCTTTTTTTATGGTACAACGATTGCCATGGGCAAGCAGGAAGTCATCGACATCATCAAAAGCAGTAAATCAGAGATAGAGACCCGCTATGGCGTGAAACGACTCGGTCTGTTCGGTTCCTATGTGCGCGAGCAGCAGCGCAAGCGGAGCGACATCGATATCCTCGTCTCCTTCAGTCGCGACATTGATCTGTTCGAGTTCCTCGACCTGCGGGAGTTCCTGGAAGCTCGCCTGCACCACAAGGTTGATCTGGTTATGGAGTCGGCTCTCAAGCCGGCCATCGGCAAGCGCATCCTTGCCGAGGTTGAATATGTCTAAGGGCCGGGAAATTGCCGATTATCTCGCGGACATTCTGGGCTCGATCACCGAGGCAGAAGAGTTTGTGTCAGGGATGTCTTACGAGTCGTTCGCTGCCGACAAAAAGACAGTCAATGCGGTGATCAGAAGCCTGGAAGTTCTGGGCGAAGCCACCAAGCATATCCCGGCTACGTTTCGCAATAAACACCCCAATATTCCGTGGAGCAAGATGGCGGGCATGCGGGATGTGCTCATTCATGATTACATGGGCGTTGAGTTACGGACAGTTTGGAAGGTTGTACAGGAACGACTGCCTGAGACAAAACCATTGATAGAGGATTTGTTAGTAGAGAAAACGAATTAAATAAACTGTCCCAGGAATTCCCTCGAAGTTGGGTGACCAGACTTCAGTTCTGGTCAATCCTGTAGTTAGACTCAGCTCTTCGAATTAGAACCAATCTGGAATATATAATTCCTAGTGTCATAGCCACTCCCAGCAGAATTAATGGCCATGAAAAATAGTCTACGTTCTTGTAAAGAGAAAATCTATTATTATATGAAACACTTGCTATTGCAGCGCTCATGGCTACAAGCAGCATTAATGCTTTAGGGATCACGACCTTTTTTCTTGTAGTAATGAGCATGGCTGTTGCTCCGTATACAAACGCTGTGATTGTCGAAATCAATAGGTAAATTCCTAGTATCATATTTATATTAGTTGAATTAGGTGAGTTGTCCTTTATCTGATCAAGGCCTACAATTCTTGCATTTATTGATGGGTCATTTTTCACCCCAGTACTCAAAATTTGTAGGCTTATAACATCATCCTTATTCAGTAGTAACGGCTCAATATTGACATCGTTATCAACCTTCTTGATTTTAACTTCAAGATTTGATGGTTTGGTCTTGATTACTCTGGCAGAGAGAATTTTAGTCGCTTTATCATAGTGGATTGTCATGTCTTTATCAAAATCTTGCCTTTTTATCGGAGCCTTACCATCATTGGTTATTTTTATTAGCTGGTAATCAAGATTTTCGAGATTTTCATCTTTATAAAGAATTTTCAAATCGTCGTTTGATGCAATATCAGCTTTAGAAATGATAGTTCCACCTAACACCTCATACACTAAGCTTTTATTTTCTCTTGATATCCCAAAAATTACTACAGGAATTATAACACTTAGTACGGTTACTAAAAACATCAAAAACCATTTACTGTTTTCTTTCATGCTCATTATCCTTAAGTAGAATTGGTCTAACGGCTTGAGGGTCTGCTGTGTAGCGCAGCGAAAACAGCAGCACCCGAGTGTTATCGGATCATTATTGGTATTATTTATTGTAGTGGCGCTGATACGTCCGTTATTCGGTCATCTTCAATGGTTACGAGGAAGAAGTTACCGCCTGTTGAAGGAGAGATCATGTACTCGCCGTGATGGACTTCCCATACCTCCCGAGTAGTCCCATTGGGAAGTGCTGTCTTAGATTGCAATTTTTGCACGTTTGAAAACGTCCACATAGCACATTTTCGCATCCCCTTTGCTGGGTAATTGTTATGTTCATTGGAGATAAAGATGTATTCAAACTCCTGCTCTGTGACCAATTTCCTGTTTATTAATTCTGATTTTATTGAAGGGTTTTTTCTATAGCCATTGGTACATAATTCCTCGTCAGACCATTGGTGTATCTCAGCAGGCGTTAAGCGTGCAAACCTCTCGGCCTGTGTCATACAACCAGGAAGTAGCAGAGTAAATGCAGCAAGAGCAAGGAGTATTATTCTCATACCGTTTTTCTCTTTTCTTGTCACGGGGGCTTCGGGGGGGCTTCGAGGGACATTCTTTTCTATTTTTCTAAAGCTGCCTCAACTTCAACCCTTCTCCTCCAACTACCGACTCCTTTTCCCTGGTCACTTCATCCCGACTATTATCCGCAATGGCGCGTGAAGCCTACTCAATCAGTATTCATCCCGCTCCGCACACGTGCGGCTCCGCCTCGACCGCCAGCCGCAGCCCCATGGAGTGCAGGATCGTAAAGAGACTCTTGCAGGAGTTTAAGGATAAGCCCCTCAGTCTCGCCAAATAGTCAAGAATATCAAACA
>CAYSMK010000064.1:0-16414 GCA_964432205.1 uncultured Geobacter sp.
ACGGGTCGTACGTTAATCGTTCTTCGCGTTCGAATTGCTCTTCCATGTCTCCTCCTCATCAAATTACGCAGTGCCCATCTGTGCTCAACGTGCGTTGCGGATACTATCATGAATAGTAAAAAAGTGTTTTGCAATATTGAATCCATTTTTTAGATAATGGCGCGCTAAAAACAAAGTTTATACAACACTTCGAAAATATTGATAAAAAATATCATACAAAAAGCGACTATGCGTAAAATAGTTTTATGGAGATGTGGGTATGTAAAATTGTGAGCGTGCGTGTAACAAATTGATCGGGTGACGGGGGGGAGGTCACCCCCCTCAATCCCCCCTATTCATAGGGGGAAGCGAACGGGAGAGAGCAGGGGGGGAAGTGGACATAAGAGAGCAGGGGAGGGCAGGGTGGGCACCCCTCTAGCCGAGCACGAAGTTCTCCAGCAGGATCAGCACAATCCCGATCAAAGAGCCCCCGGCTATCACCCCGGCGCACAGGGTTTCCTGGTTGTCGCAGAAGATCTTCCTGCCGCGGCCGTCTTCCCGGTGGGCGTATTTCCTCTTCATCGCCCAGAAAAACCAGGCGCCCACTGCCATGGCAAGGCAATCGCTGAACCTCAGGACAAAGGCCAGCCCCAGGCCCATGGCCGAAAGGGGAAACCTCCCCCGGGTACGTTTGTTCAGCATCTCGATGACGATGCCGAGGACCCCGCCGATCCCCACGGCTATCTGGGCGCTGACCGGGAGGAAGGAAAGCCCTTTCATGAGCAGTTCTGAAACGGCCTTCCAGATGGTGGCCGAGGGCATGGGAAACCTTTCCGAGCCGAGCAGGGCGACATTGCCGCCGAACAGGGCATAGAAGACCGGGACCGCCACCACCCCCCCGGCGATGATCCCCAGCACATGGCCGACCGCCTGCTGCCGCGGTTTTGCCCCCAGCATGTAGCCAGGCTTGATGTCCATCAGCAGGTTGCTGGCGTTCAGCGCGACTTCGCCGCAGATGCCGGCGGTCATGATGTTGGCGGACATGTTCCGGGGTGCCACGATGGCAAAGGTCAGCTGGGTCAGCTTGGCCAGTGCCCCGCCCGGGGTGATGGAGGTGAGGCCGGTCGCGTTCACCGCGATCAGGGTAAACACGAAGACGAGCGGAATCGCCAGGAGCCCCAGCCAGTAATGGATGCCGAAATAGAGATGGCCCCAGATGACGACCGCCCCGCCGACCAGGGGAATTCCCACCAGGAAGACCCACATGGGGAGCTCGATCTCCTGCAGGATGTCGGCGTTGCCTCTGCCGCGCCCGACCATTCCCCGGAACGAGTTCAGCAGGATCTTGGGTTTTGCGAAAAAGGAAAAGAGAGAGGCGGTCGTCATCATGGCCACGCCCCCCCACAGGGACCACATGGTGATCTCCTTGAAGGTCGCGGCGGCAATGATCCCCTTCCTGAGCAGGACCGGGGCCAGCAGGACGTAGTTCACGACGGCGCCGATGAACATCGAGCTGGCGACATTGGTCCCCATCAGGCCGCCGGTGGCCACCATGACAATGCTGGAGTCGAGGCGGATGGTCAGATCCTTCAGCGGCGTACCCATGATCGCGGGAATCACGTTGAACCGGTAGAGAAGATCGTCCCAGTATTCGGGGATGGCGGCGGACTTCAGTCGCAGGGCGCCCATGACCGCCTGGTTGCGGATGACTTCGATGAGGGCGGATACTGCGCCCCCCGTCACGAGGATCTTTGCCTTCAACAGGCCCTCGGCGCCCGAGTCCGAATGGAGGCCATCCATGACGATGCCGGCGGCCCGCCCCTCGGGGAAAGGCATCTGTTCGTCGTTGATGACCCGTTTCTTCAGGGGGAAGGCGAACAGCACCCCCAGCAGGGAGAGAAGGACAATCCAGACCAGGGTCTGGAACATCGGGACGACCCGGCCTGTGACCAGCATGTATGCCGCCATGGACGAGATCAGCGGGGCCGTCATGTAGCCGGCGGAGGTGGCGATGGATTGCATGGCGTTGTTTTCCAGGAGGGTCAGCTCCCGGCCTATGTTCAGCCTGCTCATGACCTTGAAGAAGGCAAAGGCAAGGATCACGGAGGTGATCCCTATCCCCAGTGTCCAGCCGGTCCTGATACCGACATACAGGTTTGTCAGGCTCAACACGCCGCCGATGATCATGCCGGTCAATGCCGAACGGACCGTCAGCTGGGGCATGTCGCCCCGGTAGACCTGTTCCAGCCACCAGCGATCCTTTTCCTCCAGGGTCATGGTGTGGATCTGTTCCTCGGTCAGCTGCTTCAGTGCCATCGGGGCTCCTGTTTCACCCTCCAACCGTAAATCTGCCGCATGCAGGGCAGCGGCGCCCTGAAAACACAAAAGGCCTTACGGTTAAAAAACCGTAAAGCCTTTATTTGAACCTGGTACCGGAGGCCGGACTCGAACCGGCATGCAGTTGCCTGCGGCAGATTTTGAGTCTGCTGTGTCTACCATTTCACCACTCCGGCATGTGGAGGCGGATTATAGAAGATGGGGCATGGAGCGTCAAGGGGGAAATCGCCATGCGCGAAAACCGGATTTAGCCGAAGTGCGTCGAGAAAAAATCGTTGACATGCTCAGATCTCATTTGCTATAAGAGGACTTCGCTAATGGGGCTGTAGCTCAGTTGGGAGAGCGCTTGAATGGCATTCAAGAGGTCGTCAGTTCGATCCTGATCAGCTCCACCATTAGAAAATAAAAGGGGTTTTCGCACTGCGCGGAACCCCTTTTTTCTTTTCACGGATCTCACCCTCCCTGATTCAAATCCCGCCCCTCAATCGTCATCTCGTTCAACCCGTTAGCGCTCGTTCTTCACACTCTCCAGGGTCAACAAGGCGGCCTTGCGGTCGAGGCCACCGGCATAGCCGGTAAGGGAACCGTTTGCCCCCACCACGCGGTGGCAGGGGATGATGATGGCGATCGGGTTGCGCCCGACGGCGCCCCCCACGGCCTGGGCGGAAGGGATGCGCCCCTCGCGCTGTTCGGCCAACCGCCTGGCCAGTGCGCCGTAGGTGGTGGTCTCCCCGCTGGGGATGGTGCGCAGGAGCGCCCAGACCGCCATTTGAAACGGGGTCCCCCTGGGGGCGAGCGGCATGTCGAAGCCCCGCAACTGTCCGGCAAAATAGGCGGTGAGCTGACTGCGGAGCGTCACGAAAACAGGGTGGTTCGGGTCCCGTTTCCGGTCTCCGGTATCATCCGGCGCATATTTCTGCCCGACAAACCAGAGCCCGCACAACCCGTCCTGCTCTAGCCGCGCAATCATCTCACCCAAAGGTGTCCGGATGCTGCATTCCCATTTCATGGCGTATCTCCCGTTGTTTCAGCCAAATGATTCCACAGGCTCAGCGTAGCATAGGAACGCCAGGGAGCCCATTTCTGTGCCCATGCCGGAATATCCCCGGGCGGCACGTTAGCGAGGGCCTTTTTCACCCCATAGTCCGTATGCGGAAAAGCGTCCGGCCAGCCCAGTGCCCGCATCGCCAGATACTGCACGGTCCAGGGGCCGAATCCCGGCAGGGTCGCCAGGTTTGCCATCTCCCGTTCCGGGTCTGCCCCCGGTCCCAGGCGGATTGTCCCTTGTTGTAACGCCTCGGCCAACGCCCGGATGGCCCTGGCCCGGGCGCCGGTCACCCCCAGCGGTCCCAGCTGATCTTCTATCGGCCGTTCCAGGGCGCAGATCCGCTCGATGCCCGGGAATGTTACGGTCAACTCCTTGAACGGGGTTGAAACCGGCTCGCCCAGTCGGGTTGCAAGCCGCTTGGCAAGGGTCCGGGCGGCCCGCACCGTGATCTGCTGGCCGAGAATCGCCCGCACGGCCATTTCAAACGGATCGAAACAGCCGGGCAACCGCAGGCCGGGCTCGAAAACCGTTTTCTCCCCGATCTGCATGGTGCCCAGCTTATCCTGGATCTCTGCCGGCGTGCAGTTCAGGTCGAAGAGAAACCGCACCCTTGTCAGCACCTGATTGATGACCGGGAACAGGGAGGAAGAAATGGTCAGCGAAACCAGATTCCGTTCCGGGCAGTTCGCCACGGAAATCCACCCGCGATGGGTTGTCCCGTGCCGGGTGATTGCCACGGTACGTTGGTAGCGGGAAGCAGCCACCTGCTCCACCCCTTCAATCGCCCGGGCCTCCAGAAATTTCAGGAGCGTTTCCCAGGCAAAGGGCGGTCGATAGGCCAGCGACAGGGTGATGGACTCGGTCACATCCTTCCCGGCTCCCGTTGTTCTGCGGAAATCCTCGGGAGTCAGATCATAATGCGTGCGAAAGAGCGTATTCAGCCGTCTGACACTGCCGAACCCGGCGTCCATGGCCACCTGCATGACGGGCAGCGAGGTCTCGGTAAGCAGCTGTTTGGCCGTCAGCAAGCGTTGGGTCTGCAGCCAGGCAACGGGCGCGACCCCGTATTCGTGGGCAAAGACACGCCGCAGATGACGGTCGGTTACCCCCAAAGAGTCTGCCAGCCCGGCGATGGACAGGTCGGACAGGCCGTCTGCCTCCATCCGTTGCGCCGCAAGACGTGCCAGCTGCGCTTGTGCATCCGCCGGGGCCAGACCGGGCGCCAGTTCGGGCCGGCACCGCAGGCAGGGACGGAAGCCCGATGCTTCGGCCGCCGCAGCACTGGCATAAAAGGTACAATTCCCGGGTTGCGGAGTTCTGGCCCGGCAGACCGGTCGGCAATAGATACCGGTTGTGGTCACACCGAAGAAGAAACGCCCGTCAAAGCGCGAATCGCGCGCCCGTAGGGCGGTATAGCAGGTCGATTCATCCAGCAGCATGCCGTCCCCCTTACCGTTTCTCCTGATACTTGAAGCATAACATGGCGCACGGTGGATCCGCTCGCCGTTTTCGGACCTGGTATCAGGTTTTTTGCGGGAGGGTGATAGCCGCCGCGATTGATTTTCCGCGGTAACGCCAGTGTCGGCTTGTTGAACCGGTTTGCAGTGGAAACAAAAGGCAAGTTCATTAAGGATAACGGCATTATATCGCAACAAAAAATCTTCTTGCATATAAAAAGGTATTGTGGTACCAATTTACGCAAAGGCCCTTTGTGACCTGAATTGAAGGCGTCTGTCCGGGGTTGTTCTGTTTTGCCGAATGGCGATCTGCAGATCCGATCAGGAATGAAGCGATAGCATCGTCAGTTGTACCGTCAGTTGATCTGAGCAAAAATACGAGGAGGGAATATGTCCAAAACACCGTATCGTTGGTCCATGACTGCCGTGGGGGAACCCATGGTAAAGAGCGAGTTCGCCCCGATTCAGCCGGGAGCAGGAGAGGTCGTGGTCGAGGTCGCCGGCTGTGGCGTCTGCCACACCGACCTGGGGTATTATTACGACGGCGTCCGTTTCAACCATGCACCGCCGTTGACGCTGGGCCATGAAATCAGCGGCCGGGTGGTTGCCGCCGGTGCCGGCGCCGAGGCCTGGCAGGGGAAGGCCGTGCTGATTCCGGCGGTCATGCCGTGCGGCGTGTGCGATCTCTGCCTGAGCGGCCATGGGACGATCTGCCGCAAGCAGCAGATGCCCGGCAACGACATCCAGGGCGGGTTTGCCTCCCATATCCTCGTGCCGGTCCGTGGTCTCTGCCCCGTTGATGAAGCGCGTCTGAAGAGTGCCGGCCTGGAACTGGCCGACATATCGGTCGTGGCCGATGCCGTGACCACCCCCTATCAGGCGGCGGTGCAGGCGGAGGTCACCAAAGGGGATCTCGCCATCGTCATCGGCGTCGGCGGGGTAGGTGGCTATGCGGTCCAGGTCGCCAGCGCCCTGGGCGCCACCGTGGTAGCCATCGACGTCGACCAGGCAAAGCTGGACAACATGGCCAACTACGGCGCAGCCCTGACCATCAACTCCCGGCAGGTCGAGGGAAAGGACCTGAAGAAGGCGATCCTCGGCTTCGTCAAGGAGAAGGGGCTGCCCGAAACCTGCTGGAAGATCTTCGAGTGCTCCGGTTCAACTCCTGGCCAGGAAACCGCCTTTGGCCTCCTGACCTACGGCGCCACCCTCTGCGTGGTCGGCTTCACCATGGGCAAGATCGAGCTCAGGCTCTCCAATCTGATGGCGTTCCATGCCAAGGCCCTGGGTAACTGGGGCTGCCTCACCGAACTGTATCCGGCGGCGCTGGACCTGGTGCTGGACAAGAGGATCGCCCTGGCCCCCTTCATAGAGAAGCATCCGCTGGATCAGATCAACGAGGTCTTTGCCGCTGCCCATGCCCACAAGCTGACCCGCCGCGCGATCCTCGTCCCCGGCGCCTGACAAGGAGATAGAATCGATGTCCAATGCAACTGAAAGCCCTCTCAAGGTATCACTGGAGCGTGACGGTAAACTGCTCCGCCTGACCCTGGCCCGGCCCAAGGCCAACATCGTCGATGCCGCCATGATCGGCGCCCTGCGGGCCGCACTGACCGAATATCTGCCCCAGGCACAACTCCGGGCCGTACTGTTGACTGCCGAAGGTCCCCACTTCAGCTTCGGTGCCAGTGTGGACGAGCATCTGCCCGGCTGTTTTGCCCAGATGCTCCAGTCGCTGCATGCCCTGGTCCGCCAGCTGGTGGAAAGCCCCGTCCCGGTCCTGGTGGCCGTGCGCGGCCAGTGCCTGGGCGGCGGTCTGGAGGTGGCTGCCGCCGGCAACTTCCTCTTTGCCGCACCGGGCGCCATGTTCGGTCAGCCGGAGATCAAGCTGGCGGTATTTGCCCCGGCCGCTTCCTGCCTGTTGCCGGAGCGGATCGGCCAGGCCCAGGCCGAGGACCTGCTCTTCTCCGGCCGCAGCATCAACGCCGAAGAAGCACTGCGCATCGGTCTGGTCACCGCCGTGGACGTGGATCCCGACCAGGCTGCCCTCGACTACTTCGACCAGCACCTGGCACCCGTGAGCGCCAGCACCCTCCGTTTTGCGATACGGGCAGCCCGGGCCGAGGTTGTCCAGCGGATCAGCAAGAAGATCGACTTCGTGGAAAAGATGTACGTGGAAGAGCTGATGTCGACCCACGATGCTGTCGAGGGGCTTACCGCCTTCACGGAAAAGCGCCCGGCCCAGTGGCAGGATCGTTGAACCTTCATAACCAACCAACAACGCAACCAACACCAAACAGGATACAAAGGGAGAGAAACAATGGATCTCAAGGGAAAGAATGCCATCGTAACCGGAGCGAGTCTCGGAATCGGCAGCGCCATCGCCATTGATCTGGCAAAGAACGGCGCCAACGTCGCCATCAACTACCGCAAGCATTCCGAGGAAGCCAACGCCATCTGCGAGGAAATCCGGAAGATGGGGCAGAAGGCCATTGCCGTGCAGGCCGACGTTGCCAGCTTCAAGGATGCCCAGGCGATGGTGGACAAGGTGGTCGCGGAATTCGGCAGCGTCGACATCCTGGTGAACAACGCCGGTGTGAACCGCGACTCCGTTATCTGGAAGATGACCGAGGAGCAGTGGGACGAGTGCCTCGCCATCAACCTGAAGGGGTACTTCAACTACTGTCGTGCCGTTTCCCCCCTGATGAAAGAGCAAGGGAGCGGCAAGATCGTCAATGTCACCTCCATCAACGGCATGCGCGGCAAATTCGGTCAGACGAACTACTCCGCAGCGAAGGCCGGCATCATCGGCCTGACCAAGGCCCTTGCCCGCGAACTGGCAAAATCCAACGTCAACTGCAACGCCATCGCCCCGGGCCTCATCGAGACAGAAATGATGGCAGCCCTGCCGGAAGAGGTTAAGCAGAAGTCGCTGGCCGATATCGTCCTCGGCCGCATGGGCAAGCCGGAAGAAGTGGCCTGGCTGGTCACCTTCCTCTGCACCGAAAAGTCCCGCCACATCACCGGCGAGTGCATCAAGGTGGACGGCGGCCAGTACATCTAGTTTCCGTCCGGAAAGGGCTCTTTTTCGCCCTGGCGGTGTCGATCTGCGGGATTTTTTGTGCGGCGTACAGTCGTACGCCTCCGCGCAATCCCTTGATTTCCTTGCCAGGACGAAAAATCCCTCCTTTCCGATTCGGAAACTTGGTAGTTTCACATCCGGCGTTTTGGATGGAACTATCAAATTTCAGGCATAACCAACTTTTTGTACATTTATGGAGGTTTCAATGCGTGAAGCAGTAATTATCGATGCAGTCCGTACGCCGGTGGGTAAATTCGGCGGTGCACTGAAGAATGTCCGTTCGGACGATCTGGCGGCACATTGTATTTCTGAGATCGTCAAGCGCAACAACCTCGATGCAAACCTGATCGAGGACGTGATCCTCGGCTGCACCAACGGGGCGGGCGAAGACAACCGGAACGTCGGTCGGATGGCGGCACTGTTGGCCGGCCTGCCCTACTCGGTTGCCGGCCAGACCATCAACCGCCTCTGCGCCTCGGGCCTGAACGCCGTCAACAGCGCGGCTCAGGCCATCAAGGTCGGTGAGGGTAATGTGATCATTGCCGGCGGCACCGAGTCCATGACCCGCGCTCCCTTTGTCATGGCCAAGGCCGAGTCGGCGTTCTCCCGCGATATCAAGGTGTTTGACACGGTTATCGGCTGGCGTTTCACCAACCCGAAGATGACCGAAGCGTACGCCAAGGAAGGGATGGGCGATACGGCCGAGAACGTGGCGGTGCGGTACGGCCTCACCCGTCAGGAGCAGGACGAATTCGCCCTGGCGACCCAGCATAAATGGGCTGCGGCCGATGCTGCCGGCAAGTTCAATGACGAGATCGTCCCGGTTGTCATCCCCCAGAAGAAGGGTGACCCGATCATCGTTTCCAGGGACGAATTCCCCCGTGGTTACGACATCACCATGGAGCAGCTGGCCAAGCTGCCGGCCGCCTTCAAGAAAGACGGCACCGTGACTGCCGGCAACTCCAGCGGCATCAACGACGGTGCCGCGGCAGTCCTGCTGATGGAGGCTGACACCGCCAAGAAACTGGGCTACAAGCCGCTCGTGCGGGTCGTTGCCAGTGCGGTAGCCGGCTGTGACCCCTCCTACATGGGTCTTGGCCCCATCCCGGCGGTCCAGAAGGTGCTGGCCCGGGCCGGACTGACCATCAACGATATCGATCTCTTCGAACTGAACGAGGCCTTTGCCGCCCAGTCCATCCCCTGTATCCGTGAGCTTGGGATCGACCCGGCCAAGGTGAACGTCAACGGCGGTTCCATCGCCATCGGCCACCCGCTCGGCTCCACCGGTGCCCGCATCACGGCAACGCTGGTCCACGAGATGAAGCGCACCGGCGCCCGCTATGGCATCGTGTCGCTCTGCATCGGCGTTGGCCAGGGGATTGCGACCATCTTCGAACGGGTCTAATTTGAAAAAAAGCGGGAGATGGTAAGGACTTCGTGCCATCTTCCGCTGTATATCTGGTATACTATTGAAACCATAGGGGCGGGGTCACCACGCCCCTATGGTCGTTTAGTGGGGGAAGGCGGTCATGTCCGAAAAATCCCGAAAACTGCGCATCGATTTCCACGTCCATCTGGGGCTCTACACCTATCACAAACAGTGGGTGACGGACTGGATAAGCACGCTGTATCCCAACGGGTATGACGCGTTCATCAACCGCTACAGCGACCCGGGCCAGTTCGAGGAGCTGCTGACCGCCGAAGGGGTCGATTACGCCTGTATCCTCGCCGACCAGTGTCCCATCACCACCGGGATCTGCACCAACGAGCAGGTGCAGGCGTTCTGCAAGGGGAGGCAGCGGCTGATCCCGTTTTGCGACCTCAACCCCTATCTGTACACCGACCTCGGCGCCGAACTCCGCAAAAAGGTTGAAGTTGAGGGGTTTCGGGGGGTGAAGCTGTATCCCAACTACCAGCATTACTATCCGAACGACGCCAGGATGTATCCGCTCTACCAGGCGGCCCAGGATCTGGGGATACCGGTGCTGATCCATACCGGGTCATCGGTTTTCAAGGCGTCACGGCTCAAGTACAGCGATCCCCTCCACCTGGATGACGTGGCAAACGATTTTCCCTCCCTCAACCTGGTCATGGCCCATTCCGGCCGGGGGTTCTGGTACGACCGGGCATTTTTCCTTTCCAAACTACACGCCAATGTCTATATGGAACTCTCCGGGCTGCCGCCGGCAAAATTGATGACCTATTTTCCCGAACTGGCGCGCAATACGGACAAGGTCATTTTCGGCAGCGACTGGCCGGGACTCCCTTCCATCGGCGGCAACATGGACGCCATCAGCCAGCTGCCCATATCTGCCGAAGGGGTGGACAGGGTCCTCGGCGGCAATGCGGCACGGTTGCTGCGCCTCTCCTAGTGGACAGGCAGCCACCTCTGTCGTAACCTGTTTCCCTGTCCGGATAGTGTGAAAAGGGTAACGTAGCGCATGAAGACAATTCTGATAGCCGACGACGATCAGGCCATCCGCCGCACCCTGGAGCTCCACCTGACGGAGGAAGGGTATACCATCCTTACCGCCGCTTCCGGCAGCGAGGCGGTCGATATCGCTCTCACCAAGGGTGTGGACCTGATGCTCCTCGACCTGCGTCTGTCCGGCATGGACGGCTTCGAGGTCCTGACCCTGGTCAAGGAGAAACTTCCCGCCCTGCCGGTTGTCATGATCACGGCCTATGACGACATGCAGACCGCCATCAAGGCCATCCGGCTCGGCGCCATCGATCATCTCGGCAAACCGGTCGATCTCGATCACCTGGACGAGGTGATTGAAAAGATCTTCGAGATGAACGTGCTGTCCCGCAACGGGATCACCCTCAGCGACTCGCCGGATCAGCCGTTCGAGCAGAATGTCATGGTCGGCCGTTCACGGGCCATGAAGGAAGTGTACAAGACCATCGGATCGGTGGCCGACTCGATGGCAACGGTGCTGATCCAGGGGGAGAGCGGCACCGGCAAGGAGATGGTGGCCAGGGCACTGCACTTCAACAGCCAGTTCCGCAACCGCCCCTTCATCGCCGTGTCCTGTTCGGCCCTTGCCCCGACCATCCTGGAGAGCGAGCTGTTCGGCCACGAGAAAGGGGCCTTCACCGGTGCCTACCGGACGAAGCCGGGCAAATTCGAACTGGCCCAGGGGGGGACGCTTTTTCTCGACGAGATCTCCGAAACCAGCCTTGGCATCCAGGTCAAACTGCTCCGTTTCCTGCAGGAGAAGGAGTTCGAGCGGGTCGGCGGGATCGAAACCATCAAGGCCGATGTGCGTGTCATAGCTGCGACCAACAAATCCCTTTCCGCCCTGGTGGCAGGCGGGGAGTTCCGCAAGGACCTGTATTACCGTCTCAAGGTGGTTACCATCGATCTTCCGCCGCTGCGGGAGCGGCGGGACGACCTTATCCTGCTGGTCAAGTTTCTGCTGGAGAAGATGCGCCACGAACTGGGGAAGGGTGTCGATATCGTTCCGCAGGAGACCATGAACCTGATTCTCGAGTATCCCTGGCCGGGCAACGTCCGGGAACTGGAGAACACCCTCCGCCGGGCGGTACTGTTCTCTCCCGGCAATGTCCTTCTTCCCGAGTCGCTCCATCTGGACGGCAGCAAGGACGGCGAGCGTCTTCCCCTGACGATCAAGTCCCTCGACGAACTGGAGAGGGAGCACATCGAAAACATCCTCGCCTTCACCGGCAATGAAAAGAAGCGGGCCGCCACCATTCTCGGCATCTCCCGCCCGACCCTCGACCGGCGCATCCGCGAATACGGGCTGGAGTAGGGGGGTGGGGGCGGGTAACCCTTTCAGCCCCTTTGGCGATACTCCTGGGGACGACCTTCCTGGTGGGCGTTGTCGCCGGCAGGGTGTGGGGCCGGCGCGGCAGTGCACAGCAGGAGAGGGACGGGCAGGGTTGACCGGAAGATGGTCGGATGTGCCGCGCAGCATAGAGCACGACTGACGAACCATTGGGTTGGAGAACCCATTGGGACGTCACGCTGACGCGCCCGGTTGAGCGCGTTGTTCGACATGTTTCACAAGTTTCGGGATTGCTTCACTTGCGCTTCGTCTGTTTGCTTGATACCGGTAATTTACCTCTGGATACCGGTTGATTCTCTGTCAGAATCTTACCTTTGTCGGAGCCACCGCTCATGAATGCCAGCGGGTATGATACGGCTTCAAAGCCTATCTGTTGAGAACTTGCAAGCAATTGATCACTGGTTATTGGCCTCGGGCTCCAGACGGTTAACTGCATGTAAGCGTCCTTATTGTTTTCTGACGTGCCGGCTACCCCAATAACATCATCGGTTGTCACGGTTTTTCCGACAACGACGTACTCACCAATCTTTTCAAGATGGTAGTAGGTCCCGATTGTTGAGTCTTCGTGCAGAATGTCGATTTTGCCATCAAGACTGATCTGGATCACGGCACCTCTCCTGGCGGCAAGGACAGGTGTTCCCTTTGGCATGGAGAAAACCACGGCATTTCTTGTATAGAGCGTATCGTCTGCCGTATTGGTTACACTGGCAAATGCCCGTACCTTCTCGCCAAACGGAAACCGATACTGTTCTGGGCAGTTGTGGGTTGCGGTATAATCCCCAATGCTCCATACAGAGTTGTATCTCAAATCAAATCCCAGCGCTTTCATTTTTGCTGAAAAACGAACCAGTGGCCGGTCGGAATGTGCTGGTACGACAGCATAGTAGGGCAGTGTTTTGTCTGCTGAAGCGTTTTGTGCCGAACCTTTATCAACATGAACGGCTACTGATACCGGGGCATTGCCATAATTCGATGCCGTTATGTCATATACCGGACTACCCGTGTCCAGTAGTCGGTTTGCTGCTGCCGAGGACTCGTTCTCACTCACAGTGAAGTCGTAACCAGTTTTCTTCTTGCTGTTGGCCTTATCTGTCCTTTCTCGACTCGTTGCAGGCGGTTCGGTTCTGGTTGCGTATGTTTCAGCAACAAACCGCACATCGGGGGAATGCGATTCGACAGAGTCAGGATGTATCGGTTTGGCAGCTTTCGGCGGCTCCCCGAATTTTGCGACCCCCGCGCGAAATGCAGTGTACTCGCCAGTATTCGGCTCCCCTTGCCCCGTTCCGTATTCCCAAGGCCAGATACCTTTCTCCTTTTCTGGCAGGCTCGTACATCCAAACACTAAGCATGCTGACAGAAGCAGAAGCCACCTACGGTTTTTGTAAGTGATATCAAAAAGTTTTATAAGCTTACTCATGGTCAGTGTGGTTTGCCTAACGTCTTGATGGCCAACGTGGGAATTATGGAGACAGGGAATTATGGGGACCGTATATTAAACTATCGTTACTAAAGAAAGTTTGCTGACGGCGATTGCCACGCTGGGTAACGTGATGAGGTAGTCCAGTTGCTTTAACGCGTGCTATCCGTGCCATGGACGGAACATATCAAAACTGAAACGAGTGTCAATTAAATATACTGTCTCGTATACTGTCTCCATAATTCCTCTGTCCCCATAATTCCCAGGAGGGGGGAGCTCCCAAGGCATGTGGAAAGGGGAAGCCATGACAGGCTTCCCCTCTTTCGGAGCGGCTGCTCATGCCCCGCGTGAATCGTCCCCGTCGGCCGGCGCGTTCAGGCCGACGTCAGGTAATCCTCACAGCATCAGTTCCCAGTTGAACGGATAATTCCCCGTGGCGCTCTTCCCGCCGGCGCCGAGATAGACCCCCTTCGCCTTCAGCCACCATGACCCCTTGCGGTCATAGCCGCTCTTGAAGTGGAAGTTCAGATGGTCACGCCCCAACGACGGATAGTTCTCGTCCCAGCAGTCGTCGTTCTTCGTACTGCTGTCAACGTCGATCTTGATGTAGCAGACGATCGAATCGCTGCCCGGTGCCCAGTTCGGATACCAGTTGCGCCAGCCGATATGCCACCCCTCGTGGTGCTCGGCGCTGTAGGTGTCCGCTTTGATGTCGTTGTTCACGGTCCTGCTCGGGGTGTACGATCTGAAACCGCTCTCACGGGCTTTGTGCTCCGTATGGTATGGCCAGCTTTTCTGCAGCTGGACCAGCTTCATGAAGAAGGACTGGCGGTCGACGAGGTCGGTGAACTTGTTCAGGGCCGCCTTCACCCTGCCGCCATAGGTGTCTATCTTGTTCACATCCCTGAAGATTGCCTGCTTGTTGTCGTTGATCTCGTTGATCAGTGTGGTGTATTCCAGCGCGTAGTCGTTCTGCACCCCGGCCTGGAAGGTGTTCGCATCCAGACCCGCTATGACCTTCGCGCGGGCCGTGAGGGCCAGATAATCCTTCGAGAGATCCCGTGTCGCGCTGAACACGCAGGAATTGACGTTGATCTCGTTCGCAATCGCCGCGCCGTCCGGCATCTGGTTGAATCTGAACATGTAGGCTTCGAGGGGGGCCCGGTTGTCCTTGGTGCAGGACTGTATGAACGCCTTCAGGTCGTCGAACATCTGGTCCGGCGTCGTTCCCGCCGACAGGACGGTCTCGTTGCCGCCGATGGTTGTCCGTTTCACCTCGACGGTGGAATTCTTGGTGGCTTCGCTGAACTTGGCCTTGAACTCCTCGGTGGCGTCGAACTTGTAGGTTTGGGACGCCTGGCTGAGCTTTGTCTCGATGGTCCTGATTTCTTCGGCGGACGAGGCCGTTATATGCAGCGTCGCAACATACTGGGCGCCGTAGCGGGCTCCGGCGATGAAGTAATCGCCGTACTGGTTGCGGAAATCGTCCCTGTTGGCGCCCAGATAGGCCTTGGCGCTGTCGGTCAGGGTGTACGCG
Organism: uncultured Geobacter sp.; assembly: GCA_964432205.1. Lineage (GTDB taxonomy): Bacteria > Desulfobacterota > Desulfuromonadia > Geobacterales > DSM-12255 > Geomobilibacter. The sequence goes on from CAYSMK010000064.1 coordinate 14,670, forward strand.
CCGCCCGCTGGATCGAACAGACGGTACTCCGTCTCCTTGATATAGTATTTGAGGATGAGCGTCGTCTCCTTCTCGCTGTACTTGATGTTGTCCGCATACGACCCCGACGCCTTGAAGGTCACGCCGAACGAGCTGAACGTCGTGTTGAATCCCGCCTGGATCTCTCGTGCATACTGTTCGTCCGAGTTGACGAGGTAGATGCTCGTATCGGTCTTCGTGCTGGCGTTGACCGGCACGGGGGGGGTGAACGAGGTGACGGCCTGCAGTTGGTTTGTCGGCAGTCCGGTGGCTGCGTCAATCCCATAGCCGAATCTGTAGTCGGAGTTCCATGGGATATCGGACACGAACGGGCTGAGCGTCGTCTTGTCACTGCAGGTGGCTTCGGCACGGACCGCGCCCAGATAGGCAACGGTTGACGAGAATGCCGCCTGCGCACTGGCGCCGAACGCCTTCGGGCTGCCGTCGCTGGCCCATTCGCTGACATACGGCTTCATCGAGCTCTTGAGCAGGATGATGTCATCGTGGGTGTAGGAGTAGCTGTCGTTGCCAGGCGGGGTGTAGTGAGTGGTCATGCCGTCCTTGTCTTCGTCGTTGATCAGATCGAAAAGATACGAATGCCCCCCCGGGGCGACGGCCTCACTACTCCGGATGGCCACGTAGTGAATCCGGCTTTCCTGCGGCGTGAACGAGAGGATGATGACGCGCGAGTCTTGTGTGGAAGAAGATTCCAGCGGGAGCGTCTCGCTGCTGCTGACCACGTTGCTCACGGCCTGGAGGGGTTCCTCGTCCTCGGGGATTCCCAGCAGGTAGCCGACACTTCCCGTATGCACGCTCACATCCGGAGCAAAGGCCACGGCGCTGCCGTCCATGTTCTGCGGGTCATGGAAGACCAGGCTGTAGGTCTTTCCGGCTTCAAGCTCGACCGCAAAGTAATCCGAGCTGTTTGTGGGGTCTATCGTCCCCTTGAAGGTGGTCTGGGACGGGTATGGCGCATCCTTGCCGATGGCCGTTTCCAGGGAATCGTGGGGCGTCGGATGATCAGCCTCGTTGCAGATGGAATAGGCCGAGCTGCCGGCATCCTCCGGATAGTCGTCGAAGATGTCCGGGCTTCCGTCCTGGTCCGTATCGTAGGCCAGGGCAACGGTCTTTTCAGGTGGGACGCCGCTGCCGCCTCCTCCGCTGCTGCATCCTGAGAAGACAATCACGGATAGAGCGATACAGAGCATGAACATGAGGTCTTTCAATGGGTTTCGTTTCATGGCTGTCACCTTTTCCCCTTATGAAGTCTACAACTTACAATAATGTTAATACGTATTAATTGTTGTGCAAGAGGTCGGGAACAGGAAAGGTGAATAATAAGCGGCCCGTCGGGAATTCCCGGCGGGCCGTCTCGTCATCGTTACGGTGGGTCTCATCTGTTCACGAAGGGAGTCCCCGACGATTCGCCCCTGTCAGAAAATCGGGGAGTCGGTAGGGTCAGGGCTTGAGTGCGACCAACTTGAAACTTCGAGTTCACGAGTGTGGGGAGGGGGGGTAACTGCCGAAGTGCTAAAGGGCACCACCTTCGGTTGCCACGGGGCGCCTCTATGAATCCTGCAAGAGCCGCCGGTAATCCTCCTCCGTGTCGATGTCCGCCAGGATGGCGGAGAATTCTGGGACAGGAGAATTCTGGCAGAATGCTGGGACAGGCAGAATGCTGGGACAGTATATTAAACTATCCAATTGTTTTGGGTTTCGGTCCTCGT
>CAYSMK010000065.1:0-15570 GCA_964432205.1 uncultured Geobacter sp.
AAGGTGATGGTCGCCACCGTCGGCTCGGCCCGGCCGGCATCCACCGTCACCTCCGCGAGAAAAGGGTAGAGGTCGGCAATTTCAAGCCCTGCGCTCCCCACGCGGATGATGCACTCGGCCGGCTCGCGCCGCTTTGCGGTCAGAAAGTCCAGGATCATGCCCTATTCCTTCGCCTTCGGTATCAGGATCACCCGCCCTTCCTTCGCCTCCAGCACCGTGTCGCCGCCGTAGAGGAAGTCGGGGTTGGCATCGACGATCCGCCACCAGAGACGATCGTCGTTGTAGTAGTGGCGGGCCAGGAGGTCCAGGCGGTCGCCGGCCTTCACCACGTGTTCCACGACCCCGGTGGCGGGGCCGATGACCCTGGGGCGGATCCCCGCGAAGGCCGTGGTCCCGTCAGAGGACGGCGCAAACTTCTCGCTTTTCTCGTAGCGGCTCCCCTTCTGGAACATGTCAGAAAATCCCTCCGATCACGGTGCGGCCGGTATTAAGGGCGGCGCCCACCACCTGCCGCACCTTCTCCGCCTGGTAGAAGGGGTTGTTCCCCTCGATGACCTGCATGGTAAGACTGGCCCGGGCCCGGTAAGGGACCAGGGACGGGAGGTGGGCCTCTTCGGTCACGCGGATGCTGGTGAGGAACAGGGGAAGGATGTGGGTCCCCCAGACCAGCAGCAGCACCGACGCGGACTCGCTCCGCTGAAACGCCCGCTGGCCGCCGAGGCCGAGGCTCGCCAGGGTCTGGAGCCCGCCGGGACCCTGGGCCTTGGGCTCAACCATGGAGCGCAGCGTGTCCAGCTCAGGCTCGATGCCGCATGTGCAGGCAATTGAATAGTCTGGATGATTAGGGTCGCTCATCCGGTCGGTGGCGTCCAGGAGGATATCCATGGTGAAGCTCTCGGGCTGTACCGTGACCCCCTGGGCCACCCGGGACGTCTCGGTGGGAAGGTTGAAGTCATACCCCCCCCGGGTGCCGGGGGCGCTGCCGGTCCGCAGGGTGATGGTCCTGGAGCGGGTGAGCGACTGGGGGTTGAAGTCGAAGACCAGCACCAGCGGCGGGATCGACAGGGCGTATTCGATGAGCATCCCCTTGACGGTGTTGAGCATGGCGTTACCTCATCTCTTCAGACAGATAGATCAAGTCCCCCTTTAAGAAAGGGGGACTTAGGGGGATTTGCCTTTCATTTCCGCCGGGAAATCCCCCCCTGCCCCCCCTTTCTCAAAGGGGGGAAGACTTCTTCCCTAACTCCGAACCAACCGCTTGGGCGACGGCCCTGGCCACGTCCCGGTCTGTGGCCAGGGGATGCACCTCCACCGGCGGCACCGCCAGTCGGTCGATCTGCAGGTCGGCGGCCATGGGGACCGTTGCCAGCTCCTCAGCCACCAGCCGGGCGATCTCCCCGGCCCGGTCCCGGAAGACAGGGGGCAACTGCAGGCGCAGGCGGTCAACGGTCAGCATGGGGCCTCCATTGCCAGAAAAGGTGCCAGGGGACCCAGGTCGGTGGGGGAGAGCTCCCGGCCGTCCTTTCCCAGCTCCCGCCAGACCGACAGGGCCACGTGGCCGAGGCCCAGTGGCCTCCCTGCGCCGGCGGCGAGGTAGGCGGCGTGGAGGGCGGCGTTGCGGATGCTTCCGCCGGTCAGGTTGACGGCGGCACCGAGGAAGGCGGGGTCCACTCCCGGCTCCCGTGGTGCCCGAGGCGGGAGGAGCCGCTGCCAGAGCCGCGTCCGGGCGTCGGCGTCGGGGCGTGGGAAGTCCACCACCACCTGGAAGCGGCGGGCAAAGGCCGGGTCCAGGTGTTTGCGGAGGTTGGTGGTCAGGATCACCGGCCCCTGGTGGGACTCGATGCGGGCCAGGAGGTGGCTCACCTCCATGTTGGCGTAACGGTCCCTTGCCTCCCGCACCTCCCCCCGCTTGCTGAAGAGGCTGTCGGCCTCGTCGAACTGCAGGATCATCGGCTGGCCGTGGGCCGCGTCGAAGAGGCGGTTCAGGTTCTTTTCCGTCTCGCCGATGTACTTGCTCACCAGCCGCCCCAGATCGACCCGGTAGAGGGGCCACCCCAGCTCGGCGGCCAGTACGGCCGCGGCAAAGGTCTTTCCGGTCCCCGACGGCCCGGCGAAGAGCCCCACGGGCCCGCCGCAGTCGCCGCCGCCCCACTCCCCGACCACCGTAGCCTTGTGGGTGATCCAGAGGAGCAGCTCCCGAAGCATGGCGACCCGGTCCGACGGGAGCACCAGGTCGTCCCACCGGGCCGGGGTCTTCACCAGCACCGCCCCCGGCAGGTCGCCCGTGACGGCGGGGCGCCCCAGAAGCCGCGCCGTCACCCCCGCTGCGGGGCGGACCGGCAGGAACGGGTCTCCCCCCTCCAGTTCGATGAGGCCGTTGCCCCGCAAAGGGGATGTCTCGGTCAGGGCCTCGTAGAGAAGCGGCGTTTCCTCCGGGGCCATGGCCAACAGCTCCTGGAGGAGCGCCGGCGTCGGGTAGGGGGTCGGGGTGCCGGGCTGCAGTGTCCGGAAGAGCCACCCCAATCGGGGTTCAGCCTCGGGGGCCACCACACAGGCGAGGACGTCAAACTCGATGGGCGAGAGTCCCGCTGGTGCCACCGCAGTCCAGCCCCCCTCCAGCCGGCGGGACGCCTCCACCTGCCGCTGGAGCGTCCGAAGCCGTTCCAGCTCGCCTTGGGACGCCTGCCGCCCCTGCCGTGACCCTGCCAGGATATGGGCAAGGAGGCCGATCCGCTCCCACTCGGGGGCGAAGGAATCCTTTTCCATGGTCAGGGCAGCGGCTTCCATCACGCCCCTCCGTGGACGGTGACGAGGAGGGGGTTGCTCCGCACCGTCACCGTCACCCCGTCCGCCCCCCGCACCCAGCTCCGCTCGGCGTAGAGGACCGCCTGGCCCCCGTCGGAAACCAGCTCCCCCGGGAGTGCGACCGCAACGGTCCCGGCGTCGCCGCCCCCCTCGGGATCGAGGGTCGCGACCGTCGCCGTGGTGTCCGTCGTGTCAGCCACATCCTGCCAGCCGCCACTGCTCGTCCACCGCTGCCAGGCGAGTGTCACGGCAGCTCCCGGCTCCCCGGCCACCCGGACCCGGGGCACGAACGCCTCCAGTTCCTGGCTCGCAAGGACGAAAAGGAGGCTTTGGGCGCACGCCCCGTCCGCCACGAAACAGATGACCGGCGCCCAGTCGGGGCGCGTGGCATCCACCGTCGACCGGGGGACCGGCGGGGCGGCCGTCGCGCCGGCAAAGGGGGAGGTTCGGGCGGCGGGAACGGCACGGACCTCGGAACCGATCCGCCCCACCAGCGGACTTTCGGGCCGACGCTCAGAGGGGAGCACCGGCGCCAGCGCCATCTCGTAAGCGATTGAGGGGCGGTAGCTGACGTCCCCCTGGGTCGACCAGATGTGATTCAGGTCATCGGCTCCCAGGGGGAGAAAGACCACCTGGAGCCGGAACGTCTCGTCGTCCACCATGAGCGCGGATTGCACCGGCGTCTCGTGGAAAAGCCGCATCACCTCGCCGAGGAGGCGGAGATCGTTCTCGCCGGAGCTCACCTGTTCCTCGTCGAGGCCAAACCCGGTAACGAGGCAGTGCAGCCGCACCCACCAGGGATCGCCGGGAGTATCGCCGGTAAAGAGCCCGGCCGGCTCGATCCGGTAGAAGAAGAGGTTCACCCGGTGGGTCGTGTCGGTGGTGGCCGGCGCGGCGCTGACCGGGGAACCGATCATTACCTGGATCGAGTTGGCGCTGGCGTCGAGCCCCACGCTGACGAAGTCGGCGATGGCCCGGCAGACCCGGGAGAGTGATGAGCGAGGGAGGGCCATGTCAGAAATTCCTCAAATAGTGACGGCTGGCCAGATCCGGCCGGGACCGCTCCTCGCTCCGGGGCGAACGCTCCGCCGGCGCCGGTGTCACCACTACGACCTCGATGGTGCCGATCCGGACCCGGGGTTCGGGCGGAGGGAGGGAGCGGCCCTGCTCTCTTGCGTCGCCTCCCCTTGGCAGTGCCGGCAGCGGCCGCTGGGTCGCCCGATGGAAGCGCTCTCCGCCGGCGGGAACCGGTGCCGAGGATACGGTGGCGACCGCCGGCATCACGTCGGGAAGGGGTTCATGGCGCACATCATCTGCAGCAAACGACCCCCTTACCGGCGTGACGACTGACCGGGGAGTCTCCTTTGGCAGCCCGCCGGGCCGTGACGTCTGCTCCGCTGGGGACGCCGGCGGAGGTGGATGCCGCGGAATCGACGGGACCGGGATCTCCTCCGCTTCAGCCGGCAGGTACCCGCTCGCAACCTGCTCAGCTGCCCGTTCAGGGACCGTACTCCCTGCCGGGTCGTCGGCCCTTGCCATGACCTTGTGTCCTGACGGTTCACCTGCCAATTGATCGGGAGGGGTGGTGGAGCCCGCACGGGTTACCCCCGCTTGCCGTCTCCCCTGCGTTTCCACAGACACTTTCCCGACTTCTGACGCCGCATCTCCGGACGAAGATTCCCGTACGCATGAATCGCTCGCGCCCACTGAAACCAGAGGAACGTCGAGTGAACCATTGCCGTGAAATGACCCCATCTGCTCAACGCGGAACTCGCCAGTTACCGTTCGGCTGTTTTCGCAACCTGCCTGCTCCCGTGCCACAGGATTGGGAAGGATTACTCCTTTCACCATCGCCTCCGGAATTCCCGCAACCGGGGTCTGTTCCGAAGGCGAAGGGCCCACCACCTGGCGGGTGACGGTTCCGCTCTGCAAAGGGACCTGCCCCGCAGTAACCGGCTGACCGCCCCCCTCCTCCCGAAGTCGTATCACCGACAGTTCGCTCCCCGCTGCCGGAGCACCGGTCGGCACCTCCTCGTTGCCACGGGACAGGAACGCCCCGGGCGCGCGGGGTGCCATCCCCCCCCTGCGGCTGTCGCGTATGATGTCGGCGAAATATCCCATGATGATCCTTTGTGCTACCGTGCCATCCCCCGCGCCCGGTCGATCAGGTCCAGATAGCGCCGGCGCCGGTCCAGGGGAAGGGCCAGAATTTCCGCCTCGCCCCAGTGGTAGGTGGCGGCGAGGAGGTGAATCTCATGGAGGAGCCCCCCCCCGGCATGGAGGGAAAGGGCCACGTACGGGTCCACGTCGATGACGTGGGATGCACCGCAGGCGGGACAGGCGGCCTGGACCGTAACGGCCAGTTCCGGGGCTACATCCTCCAGGGCAGCTTCGATGCGGGCGACATCACCCGGGGTGAATGCGGCCGCCGTGCCCCGATATCCGTCGGGAAGAGCAACCAGGCAGCGCTCCACGAGGCACCGTAAGGCCTCATCCTCATCGTCAAGGCCCGCAAGCATCTCCTGGTCGGTCCCGGTGGGCACCCGGAAACGGCACGGCCCGAGGCTCGTCTCCACAGCGGCAAAGGGATACCCCTCTCCCGCCCCCTTCACCGGCAGGTCCGATCGGTTCACGGAAAAATCGAACCGCTCGCCGCAACTGCCGCAGTTGGCCGTGAGCCAATGTTCACCCAGACCGAGCCCCACCGCCAGCCGCCCCATGAGGAACTGGCGGTCGCCGACGGAGAGGTCGGCCACCGTCGCCGGCATTGCCGCCTCTCCCCCCACCTGCTCAAGGGTGGCGACCAGGGCAGCCGTCACCCGGACCGGCATGGGGCAGTCGGCCTCGGCTGCCTCGGCCAGGGCCAGTTCCACCGCGCCGGTCAGGGGAAGAAAGGCGAAGTCCCGCAACCGTCTGCCGTCGCGCAGGATGCCGCCGGGGAGCCGCATCAGGACTCGGCCGGCTCGGCCACGCCGGTGTCGCGCTCCCACCCCTCATGCTGCAGGGTAATGGTCTGGATGCCGATGGTATTCATGTTGCCGGCATCCAGGTCGGGGAGCCCCTGGTAATCGGAGACCCAGGCCCGGTAGAGCTTGTAGGAGATGGCCACCTGCCCCTGGAGGTTCAGGACGTTGATGATGATGTCCTTGCGGAAGTTCTTCAGGGACATGGCGACGTCACCCTGGATGTTGTTCACCAGGTTCGCCCAGTTCTCGAAGACCGGGTCATGGGTGAGCCCCTGCTCGAGGACCACCGGGTCGTAACTGGTCCCCCCCGGCATGACCCGCTCGTGGGACGGGTCATTGGAGGCGCGCCACTTAACCGGCGTCGTCTTCTTCTTGAGTGCTCCCATTTTCTTAAGACCCGCCACCACCTTGCCGTCGATGACGACCTGGAACTTGAAGGTGCGGTAGGGATCGTGCCGATGGGTGTTGACAGGAAAGAGCGGTGCAGCCATCACAAGCCTCCTTTGTCAGGCTAACTGATTATTGTTGCGCAACCTTCTGCTGGATGCGGACAATGACGAACTCGGCCGGTTTCAAGGGGGCGAAGCCGACGATGACAATCACCTGGCCCCGGTCGATGTCTCCCTGGGTCATGGTGTCCCCCAGACCGCAGCGGACAAAGTAGGCATCGCTGGCCTTTTCCCCCTGGAAGGCGCCGGCACGGAAGAGCCCGTCCATGAACGATCCGATGTTGGCCCGCAACGAGGCCCAGAGGTTATGGTTGTTCGGCTCGAAGACCGCCCACTGGATGCCGTTGTAGACGCTCTGCTCGATCATGATGGCAGTGCGCCGGACCGGCACGTAGCGCCATTCGGGGTCGGCCTTGGTAGCCAGGGTGCGGCTCCCCCAGATGACCGGCCCGAATCCCGGCATCTTCCGGAGGCAGTTGACACCGAGGGGGTTGAGGGAGTCCTGCTCACCGTCCTCCACCGGGTACTGGATGCCGGCCACCCCCAGAAGGGACGTCTCGACCCCGGCCGGGGCCTTCCAGACGCCGCGCCGGCCGTCGATCTTGGCCCACATCCCGGCGGAAAAGCCGCTGGGCGCCACCAGGAGGGTGGAGGGAACGCCGGGGTTGTTCTCGGCGTTGTAGAAGGGGTTGGCCACCTTCACCCACGGGTAGTAGACCACCGAGTAGGTCTTGGGCTTGAATCCCAGGTCGTTGACCCCCTTCTCGGTCTTGAGCTCGACCCCCTCGGGGGGATCGATGATGACCATGCGGCTCTTCATCTTCTCGGCGTGGGCCACGGCGGCGTCGATGACCGCCTGCTCGGCGGTTGAGTCCCAGGTCTGGCCCGGCAGGCAGAGGATGCTGATGTCGCGCACCTTCTCGAAGGCGGCAAAAATGTCGTCGTAGGCGTCCTGATCGGGTTCGCTGCCGTTCGTCCCCCCGGCCAGGGAGACCTGGCCGGCGATCCCCGACAGCATCGCGTCCAGGGACTGCTGGCCGGTCCGCTGGGTGCCGTCGTTGGCCAGGCCCAGAAGCAGAACCGTCGAGGCATCGGTGGCGTCGCCGGGGCCGCTCACCACCACCGCGGAGGCAGGCAGACGGGTGCCGGAGGTAAGGACGAGCTGGTCGTTGTCAACGGTGCAGGTGAAGTCGCGCACCGCCGCATTTGCTACCACGGAGCCCCGTACCAGGGGCTGGATGCGCCCTGCCACATCGGCGAGGGTGCTCGTCGCGTCGAACTCGGCAGCGGCAAAGGTCACTGTGCGGGCCGTCCCGTCCACGGTGACAGTCATGGTCAGTTCGTTCAGGACGCTGAAATCGGCAACGGCCGACAGGCCCTGGCTGATGCTCACCCCCACGAGGTACTGGTTGATGTCCTGCACCTCCACGCCAATCAGCGTCGAGGCGTCATTCACCTTGCTCTCGATGTAATCGGGGGCGTCGTCGGCGGCCACGGTCAGGTCGTTGAACCGCTCCAACTCCTTGAACTCGGTCCCTTTCATGATGCCGACCCGCAGCATATAGAGGCCGGGGGCATCCGCCTTGGCCTCGAACCTGATCCGCAGGGCACTTCCCCACTCCCCCGGATTGGCCGCCGTAAAGCGGAGGATCTGGGCGGCATCGCCGGGATTGACGAGGAACCCCTCGGCCGTGCCCGCGCTCCCTGCCAGGATGGCCCGCACGATGTAGGCCGCGGCCCCCCCGTTCTGGAAAAAACTGTAGACTGCGAACCCCATGGGATCGCCGGTGTCTGATTTCCCCAGATCGCGGATACCGCCGAACTGCTCCTCGTAGTCGCTCCACTTGGACAGCAGCGTCGGTTCGGCCACAGGTCCTTTCGTGGTGTAGCCGACAAACGCCGCAGTGGACGTCCCGACCCCTTCGATCGGCTTGGATCCGCTCGGGATCTCCTCCACATACACACCGGGGTGAAGATACGTAGGCATCGTCTGAGCTCCTTTCGTCAGAATGTACGTACGGCAAAAACTGTGTCACTGCCGCTGACTGTTTTTCAACGGGATCGCTGGGCGGAGATGCGGGTTTTCCGGTCGATTTCGACTAACTTGCCGTAACTACACGACCAACCTTATCAAGTGACCCGGGTTGTTCTTTGCTGATCCGGTTTATTTTTTGACTGATTTTGCTTTGACGAGGGGGTAGCGTCGATACCGGAACGTCGTATCGCAGACGAGGATCAGACGTTCCGGTTGCGGATGGGAGGAAGGGATAGACTGCCGGAAAGGGGTATCGGGTTCTCTCAACTCCGGGTGGAGCAGTCCTGCCGGAAGGCGCGGGGCGTAGTGCCCGTAATCTTTCTGAATACCCTGTTGAAATGCGACTGGTTGCCGAACCCGCAGGCCAAGGCGATCTGCAGCATCGAACAGTCTTTTTTCTTTATCATTTCTTTTGCGTTGGCCACCCGCCGTGCGATGACGAAAGCAGTGAACGTCATCCCGGTTTGTTTCTTCAGATGCCTCTCAAAGCAGGAGATGCTCATGCCAGCCTCCCGCGCCACCTGATTCAACGACATCGGATCATTTATTTTCTCCTCGATATACCGCATGGCTCGCTGGATTCCGCTGACCGGCGGTGGGACCTTGTTCTCCTTGTGCTTTCGCTGAAACTCAAGCGCCGCCCGGACAGTCAATTCGAGTGCATTGATGTCAAACGGCTTCCTGAAGTAATCGATTGCTCCGTGGCGGAATGCCTGAATCACTAGCTCTTCCGAGCCGCAACCGGTGACGACAATGACGGAAACGGAAGGTCGCAGGGACTTGAAGGTCATCAGCAGATCGAGGCAGGATATCCGTGGTGAATGATCGAGAATGACCAGGTCGGTCGGCGAAGAAAGAAAATGCCGCCTGGCCGCCTCCGGGTTCGCCTCAACGACGAACCGGCATTCGGGCAGGATGGCAGCCAGAGATTTGCCGTAGTGCTCTCCCTTCTCATCGACGATGAGAATACAGCCCGGGTACGTCGTCCCCTTTCGATGGCTCCGCAATTGAATCCCCAGTTCCTCCAGAAGGTAATGAGACCTTTTCATCTTTCATCACCTCCGCTCCCGGTTTCCCCGGGCAAGAGGGTGCAGAGTTGCGCCGTCGCGACCAGTGCGGTTTCAGAATTTCTTTCCATACAGGCCATCTCTCCCCCTCGGACAAATGCATTGGATTCTCTTAGCATGCTTCGGCCCATAGTCAAATACAGGTGAGACAGGCTGAAAAAAATGGGCTCACAGATCCGGCAATAATAACGTGAATCCGTGACGGCTCCCGCCCCCCCGGGCGCCGTTGCCCGCCCGACATTTGGTGGTATGGTTTGAATGAGGGTTCTCGATCATTGCGCCAACAGCCGGCCGGTCACGGGAGCGGGAGATGTCGGACACCCCTTCGTATCCTTTGAAGATCTTTTACGACGGTTCCTGTTCGCTCTGTGCGGCGAAGATGGCGGTCTACCGGGGCAGGGAACATGACGGACGCCTGCAGTTCGTGGACGTCTCCGCCCCTGAGTTCGACCCCACCCCCTACGGCATCACCCTGGATGCGTTCATGTACGAGATGCACGCCATCGACCGGGAGGGACGGGTCTATCGGGCGGTGGATGCATTCAGGGCCATCTGGCAGGCCTTTCCGGCCGCCACCCGGTACGGGCTGCTCGGCACCCTGGTCGCGCTCCCCGGTCTGCATCTCCTGGCACGGACCGTCTACTGGTGCGTCGCCCGGACGAGGAGATACCTGTCCGAGGTGTAGCCCGCGTACCGTCAATTGTTCGGAACAGCCGCCTGCGGTATAATCAAAGCATACAAAGAGGGATGGCAGTTCATTCCTCTGACAGGAGGTATACGTCATGGCAAGCAAAAATCTTCATGCCTTATTGGCTCCCGGCGACTGTGCGCTGGCCCTCATAGACTACCAGCCGGCGATGTTTTCCGGGGTCAACTCTCACGATAGAACCGCGATTGTCCAGAATGTCCAGGTAATCGCCAAGGCGGCCCGTCTCTTCAAGGTGCCGACCATCCTCTCCACCGTAGCGGCAACGAGCTTCAGCGGGGCGATGATCCCCGAAATCGCCGATATATTCCCCGGCCAGACACCCATCGACCGGACCTCCATCAACTCCTGGGTCGACCGGAATTTCAGGGCCGCGATCGAAAAGACCGGAAAGAGGAAAATCGTCCTGGCCGGGCTCTGGACCGAGGCCTGCGTCCTCTTCCCGACGATTGACCTGCTCCAGGCCGGTTACGAGGTCTACATCCCCACCGATGCCTGTGGCGACATCAGCGTCGAGGCCCACGAACGGGCGGTGCAGCGGCTCATCCAGGCCGGTGCGGTCCCGGTGACCTCCCTGCAGTTCCTGTTCGAGTTGCAGCAGGATTGGGCACGGAGCGAGACCTACGAAGGGTGCATGGATATCCTGAAGGCCCACTCGCCGTACGGCATCGAAGTCCGGTTCGTCAAGGAGTTCCTCGGCGGGCACGGGGAAGGTGCCAAACTGGCCCGGGCAGCATAGGAGGCAACCGACAACGGATCGACAACATGCGGGTCGTGTGAAGCGGGACTTTACACGACCTGTTTTGTGGAAAATGACCGGTACCGTTCCACAATGGGTTAAACAAGGAGATCGTCTCATGTCCGATCTGGCGACAAAAGAGTGCATCCCGTGCAAAGGGGAGGTCCCGCCGCTCAAGGGGCAGGCAGTGACGGAGCTGCTGGCCGAGCTCGGCGGGGGGTGGCGGGTGGTGGATGAACACCATCTGGAAAAGGAGTACCGGTTCAAGGACTTCCGAACGGCTCTCGCCTTTACCAACAGGGTCGGAGAAGTGGCAGAGGCCCAGGGACATCATCCGGACATCCATCTCTCCTGGGGGAGGGTGAGGCTCACCATCTGGACCCACAAGATCAACGGGCTGACGGAGAGCGACTTTATCTTCGCGGCCAGGGCGGACAGTGTGGAAGCGCCGTGAGCCACGCGGGGTGCATGTGAGGAAAGTCCCGGCCATGAGGCCGGCCCGGCAGCTCTCGAGAGGGAAACGATGACCTCGTTGAAGGATGCCCTAAGGAATCAGCCGTATCCCTGTTTCACACTGACCGGAGTTCCCGGGGCACTGGAGCGTCAACTGAAAAAAGGGATGCTCTGCCTCTACAACATCGACGAGCGTATCTTCGAGTTCCCGACGGTCGGCCGGTTCGGTCCTGCCGAAATGGCGTCATCGTATCTGGCATTCGTGGGGTATTACTCGATTGAAGAGTTCCGCGACCTGGTATTTGCCGGACGGAGCCCGGTCAGCTGTCCTTCCTGCAAAGGCCCGGTCGAGGATGCCGGCTTGATTTCCTTCGAACTGGAAGAGCCGGGCAGAGCACGGGTTGATGTCGCCAGCGGCGATGCGGAATTCTTTGTCTGTGAATTTTGCAGGAGACCGTTTGCGTTGATGCCGATGACCTAGCATCCAGAAGACAGCAGCGGAGAACGGAACATGGAACCCAGAAACTCCATTGCCGAGGTCCGGGAGATCATGCTGGCGTATGCGGCGATCACCGGACTGTCTCCCCAGGGGAAAACGCCGCGGCGTTATCTCTGGACGGACGCCTTTGCGCTCTGCAACCTGCTGGAGCTGTTCCATCAGACCGGTGACGAAGCGTGGCGGGATCTCGCCCTGCAGCTCGTCGACCAGGTGCATCAGATTCTTGGCCGGCACCGTAGCGACGATCCCCGCAGCGGCTGGATCAGCGGACTGGGCGAGGCCGAGGGGGAGTTGCACCCGACCCGGGGTGGCCTGCGGATCGGGAAGAGGCTGAACGAACGGAGCCCCGGCGAGCCGCCCGACGAGCGCCTGGAATGGGAACAGGACGGCCAGTACTACCACTACCTGACCAAGTGGATGCACGCCCTTAGCCGCGTCAGCCGGGTCACCGGGGTTCCGGTCTATGCAGGCTGGGCCGTGGAGCTGGCGCAGGCGGCGCATGCCGCCTTCACCTTTGCCTCCTCCCGGGGCGGACCAAGGCGGATGTACTGGAAGATGAGCATCGATCTCTCCCGGCCGCTCGTCCCCTCCATGGGCCATCACGACCCGCTCGACGGCTACGTCACCTGCAGCGAGCTGCAGGCCTCGGCCGGCGGGCTCGGCCTGTCGCCGCAGTTCGGCCTTGACGCCGAGATCGCCGATCTGACCGCCATCTGCCGGGGAAGGGACTGGGCCACGGACGATCCGCTCGGCATCGGCGGCCTGCTGGGGGACGCCTGGAGGATCGCGCAGCTGACGGAGATGGGCGTCTTCAGGGGCACGCAGTTGCTGGAATCCGTCGTCGATGGGGCCCTGGCCGGGTTGGAGGACTTCATGGGGGGCAGTCCCTTGAGAATTCCCGCCGCATACCGTCTCGCCTTCCGCGAGCTGGGTCTCTCGATCGGGCTGAAGGGGGCTGTGCTTCTAAAGGGCTGGTCGGAGAAGCACCCGGAGTTCATTGCCCCCAAAAGCCCTCTGGAGCGAAAGATCGAAGCGCTTACGGGGTACCTGCCGCTTGCCGGGAAAATCGAGGGTTTCTGGCTGGAGGGAAGCAACAGGGAGGCCGGAACCTGGCGCGAGCACCGGGAGATCAACATGGTGATGCTCGCCACCAGCCTTGCTCCGGACGGATTTCTCTCCATTTGAGTACGCTCCCCGGAATTGCATACTCCCGCCCCAGCCGCTCCTATTCCCGCGCCCTTGACACCCCCCGATGGGCAGGTGTAAGGTTAGGGCGCTTTCAGGTATTGTGTCCCGGAATTCGTGCTGGATTGGGAACAGCCTGCCCCCCGATACTCACCAAGCCGCATTGTCCCTCTCAGGATTGAAGGCTACGAGTTGGAATGCGGTCGCAAGTCAAAGCGGCTGGCTGCACATGAAATCCGGAAAGGCAGCTTTGGTTTGTGAAATATGGCAACATAGCCGACACGTCACTGGAAAAGCATATACATGTAGATAAAACCTGATAACGGGAAAAACCGGCGAAAGCATATATATTTAGATGACGACGAGGCATATACATGTAGATGCAAGCATCTACATGTATATAAAAGCATCTACATATAGATACCAGCCCCTAACGGGTGATTTACGAGTTGAACGAATGAAAGGTAAAAAATGGCCGAGTTAATTCCGTTCATACCAGATTCGATAACGTTGGCTTCTGTCACAGGTCTCGGAGCACTTCTTGGCAAAATCTGGGCAAATAGAGTTTCTTCTAAAGAAGATAGCAGGATTCAATGTGAACTTGCTTCCCTAAGGACGGACCTTGAGCGTGTGCTTCACGTACATAGAATACAATTTGAGAAAGAATTCCAGATATATCTTGAACTCACTGAGAAAATGGTCCCACTTAGACAAGCACTTTTCACACTCAACAAAGCCCTCCGCCCAGTTTTTGAAGACAAAATAAAACATGATGAATATTATGCTCCGTTGAGGAAAAACCTCAAGGACTCCTTCAATGCCTTTCGTGACACGGTATTGAAGAATGAGCCTTTCTATGCAGAGGAGGTTTTCAAAGCGGCAGATGAGATTATCGATCTGGCTTTGGATGAGATTGTCGCACAAGATTCATACAACTCTGGAGAATTTTCGCCACATGAAAGAATCATGGAAATGAAAGGCAAAGCCACTGAGGCAACATCTGTTTTGGTTAGGGCAATACGGGAACGAATCACGTCATTGAAGGTTGTGGAATAATGAGAATTTAACCCAGCAGCACGGCTGTCACAAAAAAGCATTTGATTCTCAAAGATGACTCTATTTCAAGGAGAGTGAACATGTATCGATATTTAGTTTTATCATTATTGTCAATTTGTGTGACTTTCAGTTTTGGCTGCTCTAACCATTACGCCAGACTAGCTTATAAAAGTGATATAAGCACAGGAAGTTGTAATGGACAAAAAATTAAACTTGATAAGGTAATTGATCGGAGAGTGGATGATGACCCATTGCGTTACGGCACAGTGAGAGGAGGATATGGGAATCCGCTAAAAAAATTATACACCGAAAAAACAATCACAGAAGATGTTCATGACATGTTCGAGCAGGCATTGATGAAACGTGGCTGCATTGTCGATGAAAAATCTTCATTTTTGCTTAAACCAGAGGTTGTTATATTAGGTGCTGATTATTTAATGCGAAGAGATGCTAGATGCAAATTTATTTATACATTAACAACAGAAAGTAAGGCAACCATATACGAAAATGAAACGGCTAAACAAAATATAGAGATGACTATAGGAGCAGGTGTTTTCGCGGATGTCGAGCATTTTAAGAACTACATAGACGTCACGGTTTCTCAATGTGTAGATAGTGCAGTGGACGACCCAAATCTTTGGAAGGCATTAAAAGAGTATAAACCTAGTTCAGAGTCAAATAAGTTAAGCGGAAAGGACAGACTTAACCAACTAGTAGAAATGATCGATAGCGGATTAATTACAAAGCAAGAATTTGAATCTAAGAAAAAAGAAATATTAGACTCCTTATGATACATACAGTCTGAGACTAGTTCAACAAAGCGCGGCACACGGTCTTCGCTTCGCTCCGCCGGTGCGCTCACAGCCGTTGGAAGAACAAATCAAAAGGACAATTCATGCGATATTTTCTGATAGGCACCGCTGTAGTACTTGTCGTACTTTTCGTGGTTTTCGCTTATTCTCGAGCAGGTCGGCAGCGCAACCTTCAAGAATATTTCATTCATATTTGCATACCTTATTCTTCAATCCCTAAATTTGATCCGAATCAATTCGCTCAAGAGTTTACAAAGAAATGGAAAACCCAGGTTGCTTGCGGGATGGCGAAAGATATTGGCCCAGCAAAGAAGGGTCTAGAGAATTTCCTTATGGGAAATGGAACTAATAATGTACGAATCACTGTTTCAGAACAACCGTTACCCACTGAATTGGTTAATACGACAATTATGGGAAGCCCAAATCTGACAGATGCTGATAAGGCGGCCCTCAGAAATCACAAGGGCTATGTTACAGTCGATTATCTTCTAGGTCCTGAAAAACCTACTGAACGAGTAAACTTTTCTGCACAAGTACTTCTCTCACTCCTCCAACAACAAGGGCCTTTAGGGCATGTAAATGTGTCTGCTATGCTATATGCCCCAAGAAAAGAAAGTGAGAGCTATATCACAAAAGACAAGTTGGAACCAACCGACTTGTATAGCCTATTTATTGGCCAGCATTTAGTTGATGAAGGAGAGATCTCTTGGCTCCACACTCATGGCATGGAGCAGTTTGGATAGCCGGGGTCCGGGGTCGGACCAAGCTAAGGAGCTGAAATACCGGAGTTATTCTGGC
>CAYSMK010000066.1:0-3579 GCA_964432205.1 uncultured Geobacter sp.
GCAGAACCGCCTGAAAACGGCAAAGCTGAGGCACTGTGCCTGTGTGGAGGATCTGTAATTTTAGGGACAGTTTATTCAATTCCCCGTCACCCCTACCCCCGCCACAACAATCGGCATCTCGAACATAAAGCCCACAGAAACCTCCAGGGTCTACCAAGTTGCCAAGTTGGGCTTGATGATCTATCGTGTCAGACTTTGCATTGTGGAATTTGTCTCAAGCAAAGGCACCGCATCCCACGTCCTCCCCTGCAACAACCGCCCATTCTGCTTCTTCGCCCGCTTCTTACCATCAACGCCCCAGCCGCCCCATTGCTTGAAGAAAAAGGCGGAACCCTGCTCGTCGCATTGGCGTTTGATATTGAGCACCCACTCCTGCTGCATCGGACGGGCCTTTGGTCCCGATTCTCCGCCGACGATGACCCAGTGGATGCCGTCCAGATTCAGCGTTCCCAACTCCTCCAACAGAGGTTCAACCGAGACGAAGCGGATGTGTGCCGGCACCCGGCGCAGCCAATCGAGACGCGGTACGCCGTATTCCCTGTCCTCCACCGTCACCCCCAGCCAGGCATTTTTCGGGGGCGCATACTCTTTGAAAAATGCCGCCATCCGCTCGGCCCGCTTGGTCAGCACCTGAAAGGTATGCTGCGGTGCCCGACGGATCACGTCAAACACCTGCCGAATGTAGTCGTCGGGAATCTCTTCATGAAAAAGATCGCTCATGGAGTTGACGAAGTAGATGGTAGGCTTCGTCCTCTTCAGCGGCTCCTCCAGCCGATTGGGTAACAGGGTAAGGGCAAAACCGCTTTCGTACCCCTTCACCCCCATGGCTTGCAGACGCTTGGCCATCGCCTCGGCGTAGCAGTTGGCACAGCCGGGAGATACCTTGCTGCAGCCAACGGCGGGATTCCAGGTCTGTTCGGTCCATTCAATCGATGTCTGTGTACTCACGGTGTCACCTTTGCCAATCGCTCGCCGGGAAGAGGGACACCTTACCTATTCTCAGCCAAAATCAAGAGGGAAGCGGCCCCGTAAGAGGAAGTCGTAGGCTTCCAACAAATCCACCCATCACCCGCGCAACGCCCGCATCACCGCTTCCGGCTCACGATCAGTCACCTGCAGGAGTATCCGCGCCGGCCCTTCCGGATGGCGTATCCCCTGCTCCCAGTTGCGCACGGTTCGCGGGCTCAGCCCGAACAGAGCGGCAAACCTGTTGTCCACGAAATACACGAACACGCACGAAAGAAAGTCAAAAGCCGTTCCCCTTCTCTAAACCGGTTTGTTCGTGTCTTTCGTGTCGTTCGTTTCTGGTATTCCGTCATCTGTGCCATATTACTGTCTACTTCGATGATCCTGCAGGTAGCTGGCGGCCAGGGCGATGTCCCGCTTCTGAGTGCCCTTGTCTCCGCCTACTTTTTTGCTTCAGTTTCGGCTACTCTTCCGGCCTGGTAACCATCTTGAGCTGCTTGCGTTTCTCCACTTCCGGGATCTCCTTGAAATTCTCCTTCGTGGAGACGCGCCGGCCTGACTTCTTCTCTAAATCGCGCCGGGCATTACCGGCAACTGTTCCCCCCTCCACGGCTGACTCCAGGTTCTCGTCATACCCCAGGGCATCCTTGTTACGGGCGATCTCGGTTGTGGATGCCTCACCCAGCATGGTGAAGATCAATTCCAGATCGGTCATATGGTCCCGCAGATTGTCGCTCTTCTTGTCCAGCGCTTTGAACTCCCGGTATTCCGACGGTGTCATACCGAAGGTTGCCCGGCTGATCTCCGCGGTGAGGATTGCGTATTCAAGCTGCTCCTTAACCCCTCGCTTCTGCCATTCACTGGTCAACTCATCGCGGATGGCAATGCCGCGCACCCGCTTTTCAATCCATTCGTCGCTGTAACCTTTGGCCTTGTACAGTTCCCGCATCCGCTTTGCGGCCAGTTCGGGGTTTTCTATCTCCTCCAGCCGCTCATAACCGACCCGCGCCAGCCAGAGCTTGAACGGCTCAGCTTTGGGCGAGGGAATGGACTGGATCAGGCGAAGCAACTGCTCCGTGTCAGCAACGTCGGTGAGCCGCATCTTGCCGTCAGGAGCGGTCATCTTCAAAGCGTTACAATTTGTAACGGTTTCATTCCCTTCAGCAAGCAGCCGTTTTTTCAGCACACGCCAGTACACTTGGGGATTTTGACTGTCGGTCAGAGCAGCAACGACATCAACAACCGAGAACAACCATTTTTGCTCATTCTCACTCCATACCGAACGAATCTGCTTTGACTCAAACAGTTTTATGTTGCTCATGTCACTATCTCCTTAAATCCCCCAGTTACCATCGACTGAGAAGCGCATCCATCACCGGACCGATTGGCCCGGCATGGACTTGAACCAGATCAATATCCTCAGTGGGGGAAGATGGAGTTTGGCTGTACCGCCCCTGAACGCCAATTTATCGGCCAATGCCGGGACACCTCACCTATTCTCAGCCAAAACCAAGAGAGGACGATCACAGGGTCGGGACGATCACAGGGTCGGGGACGATCACAGGGTCGGGCTTGCATCAATGCATTTTCCCAAGGACAACAAATCACCGCATCACCCGCGTAGCGCCCGCATCACCGCTTCCGGCTCACGATCAATCACCTGCAGGAGTATCCGCGCCGGCCCTTCCGGGTGGCGTATCCCCTGCTCCCAGTTGCGCACGGTTCGCGGGCTCAGCCCGAACAGAGCGGCAAACCTGTCCTGGGACAGGCCAAGCTTTTCCCGCAGCTGCGTGATATCGACATCCGCAACCTTTACCGCATGCGCCGTCCCTCGGGAACTGTCGCCATCGGCATAGGCCAGCGCATCTTCCAACCCCGCCATAATCTTCTCGAATGCTATCCGTGCCATGTCCTTATGCTCCATATTTGCGGGCCAGCAACGACATAATGGTCAAATCAGATTCTCCAACGAACCGCGCGATTCCCTCTGCGCTCAACTTTGAACCATCATCTACCACTAAGACACGAAGGACACAAAGGGAAACCTTTCAAATAGACAAAAGCGGCAAACCTGTTGTCCACGAAATACACGAAAACACACGAAAGAAATCAAAAGCCGTTCCCCTTCTCTAAACTGGTTTGTTCGTGTATTTCGTGTCGTTCGTGGACAAACGCCTTTCCTGGCTTCACAGTACTAAACCGCCGCTTTTCCCCTTGCCGCCGACGGCAAAACGGACCTTCCGAATCCCCCGCCACCCGGAATCAGATCCCCGCATTCGGGATTTGCGGCAATCATGCTTATTGCCTCGGCCCGCTCTTCATCGCTCATGCAGGCTTTGGCATCGGCAATGAACGAGGAGGTTTCGACAACGGTTATCAGTTCCGGCTTCACGATCAGTATACCTCAATGGGACACATCAGCAACAGAAATCATAATAACGGCAAAAGCGGCAAACCTGTCGTCCACGAAATACACGAAAACGCACGAAAGAAGTCAAAAGCCGTTCCCCTTCTCTAAACTGGTTTTTTCGTGTATTTCGTGTCGTTCGTGGACAAACGCCTTTCCTGGCTTCACAGGACTATTCTTTGCCGGAAAATTCAAAGAGAAGAACT
>CAYSMK010000066.1:3679-15321 GCA_964432205.1 uncultured Geobacter sp.
GCCGTTCCCCTTCTCTAAACCGTTTTTTCGTGTATTTCGTGTCGTTCGTGGACAAATGCCTTTCCTGGCTTCACAGGACTATTCTTTGCCGGAAAATTCAAAGAGAAGAACTCTAAAATCGTCAAAAGCGGCAAACCTGTTGTCCACGAAATGCACGAAAACGCACGAAAGAAGTCAAAAGCCGTTCCCCTTCTCTAAACCGTTTTTTCGTGTATTTCGTGTCGTTCGTGGACAATCGCCTTTCCCGGCTTCACAGGACTATTCTTTCAATCACTGCTTTTTGGCTGCTCCCGAAATTCACGAGCAGACCCAACCTCAAACCGGTAGCCTTCAGGTAATTCAGCACCTGGGAGCGGTGGTCGCCGGTAAGATCACGCAATGCTTTCAATTCAACGATGATCGCTTCATAACAGATCAAATCCGGCTTGTATGTCTGCTTCAACTCTTCGCCCTTGTAAAACAGCTTCAGCTCCTGCTGGGCAATGAAAGGGATTCCTCGTCTCCGGAGTTCCTTTTCAAGGCATTCCTGATAGACCGCTTCGAGAAATCCGCCACCCATTTCGCGGTAAACCTCAAAGACAGCTCCCTGAATGGCATAGCATTCATCCCTGAACAGTAATTCGTTTTCCATTTTTCGTGTCTTTCGTGTATTTCGTGGACAAATAGGTTCTCATCCGGTCGCCGGCGACGGTCTGCCCGCGGATCGTCGCCATCGCTCCCTCCAACCCCAGTACACACAGACAATAAAACCCTCTATATACCACTTTCCGTGCCAAAATAATCACTCAACAATTCCAGCGAGTTAACTACGAGCAGGTCGTCAGGTGTAACAAAATGTGATGTCACACAATGTTACACAAGGACCCTCAAACGCCCAACCAGAGCCGCTTCACAGCCAACTGCCACAAAATGTTACAGTAGAGGAAATTTGCGGGATCAGTACGAAAATACGGTGTCAGCCATCCGTAAAAAAGCGTGCAGGCACAAAAAAAAACCGCCTGCAGCAAACCATGCCACACGCGGCCCCTGAGAATTCTTTTCGTTCATCACCCCAACGCCCTCCACAACAGTGCATATTTTCGTCATTTCAATACACTATCAACATCAACTCGAAAGACCAGTGCCCTACCGCTCCCCTTCATTGTGGATCTTTCCGTGGACCTACAGGTGAAGAGACCGGACCGAGAAAACAGAAAAAGCCCTGCAACCTTTAATCGGTTACAGGGCTTTTTCTGGTAATGGTGGGGTGCAGGCCATTGAACTAATATCGCAACATACTGATAACATTCGATATTATTGAGTCAATTTTCTACCCTTACCCCCAAGAACACCCCCATATTCTCCGCCCCCCCAAAAAACTGTATCGCAACCTCCGTCAACGCCCGGGGGTAAATCGCGTCACTTGCTGTTCACCAGTCCCTTCGCTTGGCGAACTTGGTCGGATGTTTATGACTCCTTGAGAAGGGTGAAGAGACGGGTCAGGTAGCCGCCTGGCCCCGGTTGGTGACACGGTGGGAGATGGGGTAGAGCTTGCCGTTCAGCTCGATGCTCTTGGCCTCGTATTCGAGCTGGTAGCCGAGCAGTCCCAAGAGCGGCACGATCCAGAGGTTGCGGGTCTCGGTGGTGGCCGGAGAATCTTCCTTCAGGGTTTCCAGCTTACGGTTGCAGATGCGCCAGTAATCCTGGGCATCGGCCCAGGCCCGGGCGATCTCGTCCTTCACCTTGGCGGATGACTCAAGGCCAAAATCGACAGGGCGCTGGCCGGAGGCATCGTCCAGGCGGTCAAGAATGTCGGGGGAAAGGATGGAGCCTTCGATGCGGATGGATGGGAAATTCATGGCTTGCCGCCTTCAAAGGAGGCAAGAACGGCCCGGCCTTTTTCGGTTAGACGGTATTTTTGAAGCCGACTGTTGGGCTTGTCGGGGATGGTCATCTCGACCAGAGCCATTTTGAGAGCAGGCTCCAGGAAGCGATCTCTGAAGTTTGCCTGTCCTTTCAGTTCAAGGGCAGATTGTATTTCGGTTCTCGCCAGGGGAACCTTTATGAGTACGTTCAGCAGACGAACTACTTCACCTGTGACTTCACCTGTGACTTCACCTGCAACGTGCGGGGTAAGATGCTTTCCCTCGGCGACCTCAAGTGCAGCCGGGTGCACCGGCAACCTGACCATGAAGTAACTGTGGTCTTGGTCGAACTCAAACTCTGGCGGCGGCGAGCCATTGCGTTTCATGGCCTCGATGATTTTGGGGATGCCGGTGGATCGCCCTTCGGTAAATTCCAGCTCTTTAAGGAACTCGCCGATCCTGCGGTTACGGTAGCGACGAGGCATGGCCTTGCCGATGCGGAGCTGTTCCAGCCGAACGGAGCGGTCGGGACCCGGGTAACTGAGTATCACCAGTTCGTCATGCATGATGCGGATTTCAACCGGTTCACGGACATCATACCCCCGATGGTAAACCGCATTGACCACCGCCTCCTCAATGGCCCGATAGGGGATGTTGTCCACCCTGGTGGCCTCTGCCCGGTCCTTATGCTTTATAACCGTCTCGCTGACGAAGTTGCGTTTGATGTAATCCAGAGTGTCGCGGGTCATGCGTGGCAGCGGCCCTTTAAATATCTTCTCGGAAAACTTGTCGCCACCCGGACCCTCCTTGGGGAACCAGACCACGTCGATCTGCATAACCGGGAAGAAGCGCCAGGGCTCCGGGTTGAACATCATCAGGCCAATATTGAGCGGGAAGGGAGCTTCGTCCGGACCGCCGATGACCCCCATCTGCCGGCCCAGTTCCTGGAGCGACAGGCTCGGTGCCTGTCGGGCAAGATCACTGTCTATCTCTTGCAGATAGTCCAGCATCAGGCCGCGGGAAAGGTCCGTCAGCTTGGCCTGTTGATTGATACGATCATCAAAAGGGACCGTAGCCGCCAGGGAGAGCAGTTCGGCCTCGTCGGCGCCTCTGGCCCGCACCGTGCTTGAGCCTTTACGAATGAAGTAACCGTAATCCCTGCCCTCTTTGCCCAGACTGAGCCTGGCCTTGTAGGGGCGGGTCTGGCCCCCCAACACCCAGAGAACCAGGATCTGTCGGCCACCAACCGTTACCGGTACGGCAATGGGATGATAATAGGGCTGAATGGCATTGAAGCCGAGGTTGAGGATCTCTTTTTGGATGGCATCGATCTGGCCGGGGTCCAGTCCGACCGGCGGCAGCATGGGGCGCCCGTCCTGTTCTCTAATGCCAATGATGATGTAGCCGCCTCCCAGATTGTGAAAGTCGTTGGCAAAGGCGCAGATGGTATGGAGCACGTCGAGGGGGTTCCACCCCTCCTTGAACTCTAGCCGTTCCCACTCCACAGGCTTTCCTTTGAGGAGATCGTTGATGTTTATTGGCAGCATGTTGTGCATGATCGTGATCCTTATTCCGGCAAGAGGATGTACACGCCCAGCAGGTCCATCGGCAACACCGGATAGACGACCTGGAAGCGCTTGCCGTCCATCAGGAAGCTGAACCGTTCATGGGCCTCCACCAACCTTTTCGACTGCTGCTCCGCCACGGTGTCGAACTCGGCGGTGAAGGAGTCGAGCAGCTTGAGCTCGTTATCGAGAAAGCTGGCCCGGGCCTGGGCGGAAAGATCGGAGCTGGCCCTGGCCGTTGCCAGTAGCTCCCGTGCCTGGCTGTGGTCGAGATACTCCTTCTGCTGGGGCGTCCCCCTCCATCCCCAGAGGATCATCTCTTCCGCCACGACCTTTTGGGCTCCCTTGCGATCTTCAATGACGTTGCGGCAGCGGAAGAGCAGCAGGGTCGTCTTGGTCGCAACCTGGCGGGTTCGGATGATGGCGGAACGGGCGGCGCGCCTGTCCACGCGGTTGACCGTATTGGCCATGACCAGTTGACAGAGCTGCTCGACAAAGCGATGGTTGCGGCCGATGTAGTGATGCCCCTCGGGCGTGGGCGACTGGAAGCTGACGCTGACCGTGGCATCGGTGGGGAGGATGCCGCGCAGCTGGTCGGGAAGGTTGGCGGTGACGATCCGGTAGCCCTTGGCATCCCTAATCACCTGGACGCCGAACAGGTTGTTCAGGGCAACGGTCACGAACTCCTCGACCGCACGCGGGTCGCCGATGGCCTCGTCCACCTCGCGCAGGTCGGCCTCGATCTCCTGCGCCTTGATGGCGTTCTGGGCAAAGATGCTGCGGGATGCCTCTTCGCGCTTGGCAGCTTCTTCAACCTTGCGCGTGACATTGATCTTGGCGGCTTCTGCCTCACTGAACTGGCCGAAATCGAAAGCGAGCTGGTCCCGGTCTCGGCGCTTGACGATGTGCCGGTCCGGATTGAGGAGCAGCGCCTGGGTAATGGTGTCGATGATGCTCTGAGAATCCTCCGGGAAGGGGACGTTGATGCCGGTGGAGCGCTTGATCTCCCGCACCTTGCGCAGCAACACGTCGAGCACGATGCCGTCGATCGGGTTGTCGGCGCCGTAGAGCAGGCACGCCTTCACCTCGGGAGCGGTCTGGCCGTAGCGATCCACCCGCCCTTCCCGCTGCTCCAGGCGGTTCGGGTTCCACGGCAGGTCATAATGGAGGACCGCGGTGAATCGAGTCTCATGGAGTCAATGATTCTCCAGGATATCCGCGCCGGCCGGGGACTCGCCGTGATCGATCCCCACGGGGATATGGTGGACGAGATACTGGCCAGGATCCCCAGCGAACGGGCCGACGAGGTGGTCCTCTTTGACCTGATCGACCGGGAGCGTCCGTTAGGTTTCAACATGATCGAGTGGCGGACGATCGACGAGCGGGACCTGATCATCGATGAGCTCTACCGAACCCTCGATCACATATACGATATGAAGGAAACGGGTGGGCCGATGTTCGAGCTCCATTTCAGGAACATGCTGAAGCTGCTGATGGGCGACTCCCGTCGGGAGAATTTCACGCCGACGATCCTGGAGTTTGTCAAATGCTACTTGGATCGCGGATTTCGCCACTGGCTTCTGGAGTCCATCTCGGACCAGCAGGTGAAGGACTTTGTCGAAGAGGCGGAGGATGCCGGCGGTGAGGCCTCGCTCAGGAACATATCGCCGTATGTGACGAGCAAATTCGGCCGTTTCGTCGGCGACACGACACTGAAGAGAATAGTGGGACAGGAAAAGTCGGCCATTGACTTCGAGCAGATCATGAATGACGGCAGGATTCTCCTGGTCAAGCTCGGGAAAGGGCGCTTCGGGAGCCAGGTAAGCGCCCTCCTGGCAAACATGCTGGTAGCGCGCTTCAAGTTTGCGGCCATGAAACGTGGAGAAATGCCGAAGGATGCCCGCCGGGATTTCCTTCTGTATGTAGACGAGGCCCACAACCTCCCGCAGGACAACTTTACCGAGCTCCTCAGCGAGGCGAGGAAATACCGGATGGGGCTCGTGCTGGCGACCCAGTACTGTTCGCAGCTGGGGGATGTTTCAGGAAAGGGAAATGATCTGCTTGCCGCGGTCTTCGGCAATGTGGGAACGACGGTTATCTTCCGGAGCGGCACGAACGACGCCGAGCACCTGGCAAAGGCCCTGACCCCCTATTTCAGCTCTGAGGACATCCTCAATCTGCCCAACTTCCATGGCTACACGCGTATGAACCTCTCGCAGGACGTAATGCCGCCATTCAGCTTCAGGACGGAGAGAAGCGGGATGCCAGCGGCTGAGAAAATGGCAGCACGCATCAGATCCTTTTCCCGGCTGAAATATGGCAACGATTCGGTGCTGGTCGATGCCCGGATTCAGGAGCGGGCCAAG
The DNA here is from genome assembly GCA_964432205.1 of uncultured Geobacter sp. Taxonomy (GTDB): domain Bacteria; phylum Desulfobacterota; class Desulfuromonadia; order Geobacterales; family DSM-12255; genus Geomobilibacter. The sequence goes on from CAYSMK010000066.1 coordinate 9,455, forward strand.
TGCTGGCTGGCAGCGGAAAGGGATGACGGGTAACGAAGCCGGAAGGAATGCGGATTTACAGTCCGCATTCCTTCCGATGTTGTGCCAGAGCCAGAACCAAATACAGGTGCGACAAAGCCGCATTGGACTGGACTGAGCAAGAATCAATCAGTTCCGCAACGGAAGAAGCTGAAGCTTGCTGATCGCGGCAAGACACACGTATCGAGACTTGAGCCCAAAATAGGCAATATCCCGACTTTCCCCTTCGACCCGACAGGCCGGCAATTCGTGAACAAACGCGGTATAGAGGTTGTTTTCGGGGTTTAGCCGGATGGTAATGGTATAGTCAGTCCTCAACTCGGGCAGGAGAGGCTGCCAGGTAGTTGAGTACTCAACCTTGGGGTCCAGAATCTTAGCGTACGCGCGGGGAAAGTCCTGACGCAGTGCATGGTGGGCAGCAACCGAGCAAGGATCACAGGAGTCCTCCGGAGAAAACAGCGCGGCGACAGTCAAGTCCGGGTCGAGCCCATGGCAGAGGCACCACTGCAGGTAGCTCACGCCGCATTTACGCAGGACTTTTTCCAGCAAGAGGGGTAAATTATAAACCTTCTGACGCTTTCTCACCATCTTGGCAATGATCCCTTCGTCCCGCATCATCGCGTAAATGTTTTTGGCAGACTGCCCCATGACTCTTGCGATCTCGACAGGGCTATAACCTTTGTTGTGTGCCAGTCGGATTTCCTCTACAAGCTTAGCGTAGAAAGGATCATCTTTCTGGTACCAGAACTTTATTGATTTGTACTTGTTCATGACTATCACCTTTCCATGAATGAGGCATTAACCTCGTGCTCTCACAAATGAACACATAGTAAAACTATACTAGTTTTACTATGTGTTATGGTTTTCATTCCATGCCATATAGATAAAAACCATTATGTGTTATAGTTTTAAAGTGCTACTGACTGCCAAATCAGATTCAAAAGTGTTATAGTTTTCTTTTCTTCTTTCCACTTGACTTCCATTGAACAAGAACTGTCTATTCATCCATATTGATGAGAGAGATGAGGTCGCGGATTGCCTCGATCCTCCATACGGTGATTTTGGGACCGAGTTTTATCGGGCGGGGATAGCGGCCGGACTTGACTCCAGCCCACCAAGTGCTTTTTGAGACAGGAATTATGGGAGGAAGAGGGGGATTTGCTTTGGGATTGCCGATTATCTGCGACAAACGCAAGTAGCCGGTTTCGGGGAGATAATTCTTGATTACTGCATTGTGGTGTTTCATAGGTCGCCTCCGTATGATTTCGTATGGGGCAATCCTATGATGTATTATTCGCACGTTGGCCGAATTCGGTTTTCAGTAAACCGAATTCGGTTTTTCAGTTGGTCTGCTTCTCAGGAGGGGGAAGCAAACAAGCAGCTTCTTTCAGCCACTTTCGTACCGTGTCCCCATCTATCGCCAGCCCCAGTGCTTCCACGTGTTCCACAATTTGCCCAGGAATCGGGCTCTTCTTGTCGGCAGGGTTATAGCCGTAGCCGTCGATCGCCATGGCGATAATCATTTTCAGAAGGCTTTCTTTTTCCTTCGGATGCAGTCGACCTGTATCTTGAGACGCCTTGGCAATCTTTTCCTGTAAGCTCTCCTGCTTCTTTAAAACTGGTGCTGATATACCGTGTTCGACCTCGAAGCGGTTTACTTCTGACAAGATGACGAGCACGTCATCCCGTTTCAAAATGTAAGCCTCTGTAAAACCGAAAAGACCTTCTTCATTTGGCAGCGACAGACACATCTCGCCTTTTTCAAATCTGCATTGCCCACGCTCGTTCCAATCTATCCCTTGATAGTTTGCCAGGTTAAATACCCCCTGCCGGGTTGTGGTGCAAAGAATGCCCCTGGTCTTAATATAACGCTCGTGTTCTTCGTCTCTTAGGTCCAGGTTCATGGGAAAATGATATAAAACCCTCCTGGGCAAGCGGATGCATGGTTGTAGCTTGTCAGCGATCAGATAATCTTCAACGGTTCTATTGGACACAATCCACCTAGAAGCAATCTCGGCGATGGTGAACAGCTCCGGTGTTGGTGGCAGTGACATATCAGCCTCGCTCTCATGTGGTCCTCATGGTGAATCAAGGGAAAGCCGGTGAGGGTCCGGTTTTGTCGGGAGCTACCCTATCCAATGACATCAGTGCACTTGTATGGTTCTTGATCACGCTCCCAGACTTCTAACCTTGACCTTGCTGTCCCTTGAACGGTATCACCTTCGCCCCGCTCTTCAACCCATCCAGGTAATCACTCCACCGCTGCATCATCTCTCGACGTTCCGGAAGAAATGACACACGGTCATAGGCAGTACCGTTGGGACTCTTTGTTGCGTGAGCAAGTTGCAGCTCGATGTATTCAGTATGAAAATGCAGGTTCTGGCGGATCATGGTCCGTGCCGTCGCCCGGAATCCGTGCCATGTCTGTTCCCCCTTGTATCCCATTCGATGCAGGGCGGCAGTCAATGCAGCTTCACTCATCGGCTTGAGGTAGGAACGCGCTCCCGGAAACACATAGGGGCTTCTACCGGTCAACGGCTGGATCGATTTCAGGATCTCGACCGCTTGCCAGCTTAGCGGGACGAAGTGAAAATCTCCCGCCTGTTTGACCTTCTCCCTCTTGGAGAGCTTCATTTTTTTCACGGGGATTTTCCACTCTGACCGTTCAATGTCAATCTCGGTCCATTCAGCATATCGAAGATCGTGAGGACGGACAAAAACGAGAGGGGCAAGTTGCAGGGCACACTTGACCACGAATGAGCCTTTGAAATCGTCAATGGAGCGAAGAAGGACGGCAACATCCCGCGGTTCTGTCAGTGCCGGAAAGTTCTCTTCTATCGGTTCCCTCTTCATAACATCCTTCGGCTTCAGGCCTTCGAGGGGATTGCGGTCTACGTATTCAGATGCCACGCAGTACCGAAAGATCATATTAAGTGCGACGTACATCCTCCTGGCAGACTCCGGTGCGCGCTCCTCGATTCGGTGAAGAATCGGTTTTATGTCTGACAGCCTTATGTCACAGACAGGCTTCGCCCCAAGCCATGGGAAAATGTTCTTTTCCAGTCTTTCGAGGGTAGTCTTGGCATGGCTATCAGACCACCCCTCTTTTTTCACGGCATGCCAAGTGCGAGCAACAACTTCAAAGGATTTTTCATTCTTGGAGATTTCTGCGGCCTTCTGTGCCTTCTTGATCTCGGAGGGGTCTATACCGTTGGCGAGCAGCTTTCGGACATCCTCGCGGCGTTGCCGTGCATCAGCAAGAGAGATTTGGGGGTAGCTGCCAAAGGTAAGGAGCTTTTCCCTACCCCCAAAGCGGTACTTGAAACGCCATAGCTTGGATGCCGGGAGGGGTTTGCCGTTCGGGTCAAACTTTTGGGAAGGGATAAGAAGGAAAAGACCACCACCGTCAAACAGCTTTGTGTCTTTGCTGCTTGGCTTGGCTGTTCTGATCTGGGTATCCGATAAACCGACGATCTGCTTTGGCATGGGCTCAACCTCCTCTTGGGGGTATCCATCTCAGAGACTTGGGGGTTACCCTTAAACATACCCCCAAATACTCTGGATTTCAGCATACCAAAACAGACACTATTGGACAACAGACAAAAAATAAGCCCTGATTTCTCAGGGCCTTCCGTGCTTGCCCGGACGGTGCCGGACTATTAAATGGTGGCGGTGCAGGGACTTGAACCCCGGACATCACGGATATGAGCCGTGTGCTCTAACCAGCTGAGCTACGCCGCCGAAATCTTTATGTGACAACAAACCCCGCAGAGCGGAGCCTCATTTCTTTTATGGGGTGGCTAGTGGGATTCGAACCCACGTATGTACGAGTCACAGTCGTAAGTGTTAACCGCTTCACCATAGCCACCATAAGCGAACAAGCCGGTTTTATAGCCGATAATGGAGCCGGTGTCAACGGCAAATTATCGCTCCGTCTCGAACTCCGCTTTTTCTCTTCAGCTACCCATACTTTCATCTTCACGGTCGGTGTTCAGTCAGCAGTAACAGCTGATCCTGCCTGCATATCGACAAACCGATTACAAAGCCTTAACATTAAACAGCAACAATGGTATTATCAGCCCGCTGCGATCAATGCCATCATGAGGGACACCATGCTCCGCACGATCTATCTCGCCTCTCCTCTGGGCTTTTCAACGGAATTCATCGGCTATCGTGAACGGATCAAGCAACGGCTCGCCCTGGCTGGACTGATCGTGTACGATCCGTGGGACAACGAGCGAACGGATGAGTTTGCCCGGAGACACAGAGAGGCAGCCTCGGTCAACGACAGCATCGGCAGGCGTGGCGCCTTTCTGAAGCTTGCCCGGGAGATCGGCGAACACAACGAGCAGATGATCGCCGCGGCAGGCATGCTCCTGGCCGTGCTGGACGGCATGGAACCGGACAGTGGTACGGTTGCCGAACTCGGCTTCGCATCGGCACTTGGTAAACGCTGCTTCGGGTTGCGCACCGACACGCGGCTGTGCGGAGATTTCGAGGGTCTACCGGTCAACCTGCAACTGCTCCGCTTCATCGAACGGAGCAATGGCCGCATGTTCAACTCGGTAGATGAACTGGGCCGGCTCGGGGAAGGTTGAGCGCCCTGCCCGACCTCTCTTGTTTTACCGGCACGCCCGACCGGATCGAACCTGTGGCCTGCGGCCTGGAGGGCATCCAGCGACACCTTGGGCTGACCTGTTATTGTTCCGGAGAGACTTGCAGCTTCTTGACCAGATTATAGGTGTTGGATAAACTTATCATAGGTGCAACAAAGGAGAACAACTCATGAAAAACATTATAGTTTTCTTCTTATCGTTGATTATTACCACCGCCTTCTCAGCCACCATTCTCGCATCTGATACTACATCACTATATCCTTCTAAAATTGCTGACCAATTAATTCTGGCAGACGCTTACCCAGCTCCCACTCCACCTCCAGTTGCCGAGCCAACAGCTGCGCCGGAGCCTACACCCGCTGCCGAGCCGACACAGGCTCCGGAGCCTAAACCTACTGCCGAGCCTACTCCAACTCCGGCCCCAGCACCGACTACCGAACCTGCGCCGACTACCGAACCGACACCAACTACTGCACCTGCACCTAAGTAAGCCATTGTTACCGACACAAAAGGGCCGTCCAGTAATGGGCGGCCCTTTTGTGTCGGGTGGTCCAGCTCTCTGGGCGAGAGACTTACCGTAAATGAACGATAGAGTTCTTTACAGGAACGCCCTGTAATCCGCGTTGAGCCCCCTTGCCAGTTTCCGCGCCGTTTCCTTGCCGATAGGCCGCTTGCCGGTCTCCATCTCGGAGATATGCCGCTGAGGAATGCCGGTAGCGTCCGCTAGCTGCTTTTGCGTGAGGCCTTCCCGGTACCTGATCCCCTTCAGGGCAACCGCCCCCTTACTTTCCCCCTGGAAATTCTTATCGAAGAACTCCGCCAGGGTTACGCTTTCCCCTTCCTGATCCGGCTCGATCGATTCAACGTACCGCGTGATTCGATCGACATTCACCGGGTGCACCCAGAAGGTGACAGGTACCAATTCTTTAGTATGGCGCTTTTTCGTGAGTCCCTGCATAAATCACCTCAACCAACTTGATTTCCTTATCCAATTCTTCCCAGACGGCAACATAGGTTGGCTTTCCCTTCTTCAGGTGGCAATGGTGCCGGCTACCTCCCAGCCTTGAGTAATTCGGCCAATCTCCCCGAACCGGTCCGCGCTGTTCTATCTCGCGCATGAGCTCATAGAGTGCCGCCAAAACGGGGCGCGGGAGCAAGGCCGCTTGCTTCTCTGCCTTCGGCTCCGCAACGATCTGAGTGGGTAATGGTATAATGGCCGCATCCCACTACCCA
>CAYSMK010000067.1:0-14421 GCA_964432205.1 uncultured Geobacter sp.
CCCTCTTTCTCCCTGACCCCCTCTTTCTCCTCTGACCCCCTCTTTCTCCTGACAGCCGAATCGAAGAGATGTATCCCCCCGCCGCCCGGCTAACGGTTACCACCATCAGGGTCCCCAGAAGACTTTCACCTCGAAGTCACTGGACACCACGGTCGAGCAATTGTCGCTTGCGCGACACACGCCCTGCCGGCGCACACGGGTCAGGCGCTAACCGGAGCGGAGTTTTTTCCCGCGACCGGTTGAGCGCGTTGTCAGGCATGTTTCCCATGTTTCATGAATTGCCTCGCGTACCACGTCCGTCAGCCTCAATCCTTGGGCGAACTGTTTCAAAGCATCGTTCATCAGCGTTTGATAGTTGCCACCGATCATCTCGGCCCGAGCCTTGAACGTTGCCAGCACGTCATTATCGATACGCATGGTTATGCGAGACTTGCCCCCGGCCTCGGCCTGCAACTTCGCCAGAGGCGGCGTTTCTGTGACCGGTTTGGCATCGGCAAAGTCGTAATCTTTGTATTTGTCGTACGTCTTGTCAGAACTGGCTTTCATAGCGCCTCCGTTGCGGCTCATTGGCCTTCCATGCCGAAATGATCCGAATTGTTTCGTCTCTGTAGGTGTAGACAACAACCAGGATTCGATTCTTGCCACCCATGCCCAGCGTGATAAAGCGTTGCTCCTTTTCCGAGTCACTGTCCTCGCGGGTCAAGGCATAAGGATCAAGCAGAACATGCTGTGCTTCCTCAAAGGTCACGCCATCATGATTCTTCGGGTTTACCGCTGCCTTTTTGGAATCCCAGATGATTTTCACAATTTAATTGTATGCACGATTGTATGCACTGTCAAGGAAGGTAAACCCTGATTGGTCATCAAAAGAAAGGAACCTGACGGGACTTACCGCGGTACAACCACCTCGGCCCCCCGCCCCCTGCCGTACATGAGGTAGTACGCCAGCAGGCAGGCGCAGTTCACCACTCCCAGTGCGACATAGACCGCCGAGTAGCCGAAGAGATGGATACCACCGCCCAGGAGATACGCGCCCAGGCCGATTCCCCCGTCGAGACAGGAAAAGAACGTAGCGGTGACCGCGCTGATCCGGTGTGCGGGCGAAAGCTGGATCGCCAGGGTCTGGAGACTGGGGACCGCCATGCCGAAACCGACACCGATCAGGACGGCAGCGACCAGCATCCAGACGGTGGCGTGAATGCCTCCCAGCATCAGCAGGCCTCCTCCCAGGGTCGCAATGGCCAGATAGACCGCACAATCGAGCCCCAGACTCTCAAACAGCCGACCGGTTGCAAACCTGGAGATGACCGAGGCGCCGGCCATGACCACAAAAAAATAGCGGGTAACAAACGGCAGGCGGAGTTCCGTTGCATAGACCGCAACAAAGGTCAGCACCCCGCCATAGGAAATGGCGAGCACGAGCAGGACCAGCGATGCCGGGATCGCCTTGACCTCGAATAGCTCCTGAAACGAGAACCGGGGCTGAACCGGGGCCTGCTCCTCGTGCACCTGAATGGCGGCGGCAATCAGCAGCCCGATCAGGGTTGACAGGGTCGAGAAGATGAAGACCGCGTCATACCCATAGGCACGGGCAAGACTCAGCCCTATATACGGGCCTATGGCGCCGCCAGCCAGCACCATGGCCGTCAGATAGGCCAGCCCCTCCCCTTTCCTGCTCATCGGGATCAGGCGGCTGCCTACCGCCATGATCGACGTGTTTGCCACGGCAAAACAGGCCCCGCTGAAAAACCTGATCAGCATGATGGGTATGACGCTGCCAACCGCAATGTAGAGCACGTTGGTCGCCATGAACAGAAAGCTGCTCGCCAGCAGTACCCGGCGGACCCCGAATCGCGCCTCAAGACGGGCGGTCTGGGCACGGAACAGGACCGCCGCAGCCAGAAAAATCCCGTTGATCGCGCCGGCCACCTGCATCGAGCTGTGCAGCTCCTGCAGCAGGTAGGCGGGCAGGACCGGCATGTAGAGCGCGAACGGAATGAAGAGAAACAGCATCCCGAGCATGGTCAGGGTGAAGGATCTGGTCCAGAGGGGTTCCCTGCCGGTGTGCGTCAATGTCCCCCCCTACAGCAGATGCCGCACGGCCCGCCCCAACCCCTCCAGGGTCAGGGGGAACATGGGGAAGAGCCCCCCCACCGTGGGCACGGTCTCGTAGTGGGTCCAGCTGTTCTCCGGCAGGGGGTTCATCCAGGCCCGCCGGGGAAAGGCCTCGGCGACCTGCCGCATCCAGTCGATCCCCTTGGTCGCGTTCTGTTGATAGTGCTCCAGCGAGCCGGAGTGGTAATAGAGCTCATAGGGGGCCATGGCGGCATCGCCGACCACGATCAGACGGTACTTCTTCCCGAACTCCCGCAGCAGTTCGGCCGTGGGGACCGACTCGTCGGTCTCCAGGTCGGTATAGACCCTCTCGTACACGCAGTTGTGGAAGTAGAAGGCACGGAAGTCCTTGAAGTGGTTCAGCTTGTTGGCCGCTGAGAAGAGCCGCTCCGAAAGGTTGCGATACGGCTCCATGGAGCCGCCCGAATCCATGATCAGCAGGAGCCGTACCTGGTTCTCCCGCTCCTTGCCGAAGACCAGGTCGATCTCCCCGGCGTTCTTGCAGGTCTTGTCGACGGTGCCCCGAAGGTCCAGGGTCTCTTCTCCGGCGTCCTGAAGGTCGCGCAGCCGTTTCAGGGCCACGCTGATCTGGCGCACGTCCAGGGTCAGGTCGCTCCTGAGGTTGCGGTACTTGCGGGCGAACGCCGTCATGGCGGCCCGTCCCCCGTTCCTCTCGGGCGCGAAGGAGATCCCCGACGGGTGGTTGCCGTTGAACCCGAACGGGCTCGTCCCGCCGGTGCCGATCCATTTCTTCCCGCCGTGATGGGCCTCGTCCTGCTCCCGCAGCCTCTTTTCCAGCTCCTTCAGAAGCTCGTCCATGCTGAGCGACTTCATCCGGTCGAGCTCCTCCGGCGAGAGCATGAGCTGGGCCCGCGGACTTGAAAGCCACTCCAGGATCTTTTCCTTGGTCGCCAGGTCCTCGGGCAGCGGCGCGTCCTTGAAGCAGTAGGCAAAGGCCTGATCAAAGGCGTCGTAGTAGGTGACGTCCTTCACGAGCACGCTTCGGGACAGGTAGTAGAAGTCGTCGAGACTGTCGTTGTGCAGCCCCTTGGACAGTCCTTCCAAGAGCGTAAGCCACTCGGTGAGGCTGACCGGTACCTTGAGGGCACGCAGGGAATGGAAGAGCGTCAGGAACATCAGCGGAAGAACCGGTGGCCGGCCGTGCGCACATCTGCCGAGCGGTTGCCGTGACGGGTGAGGGTATCCAGGTCCTCCTCCATCTTGACCAGCGCCCCCAGGAACGGCACCGACTTGAAGGCGGGGGTCTCCTCCGGGAGCTTGGCACCGCTGGCCAGGAGCACCCTGATCCAGTCCAGAAGCTCCGATGTGGAGGGGCGCTTCCTTAAGCCCGCCACCTCGCGCAGCCCGTAGAAGATCTTGCAGGCGCTCTGCATCAGCTCGCCGGAGAGGCTGGGAAAGTGGACATCGATGATGGCCCGCATCTGCTCTTCGTCCGGGAAGTCGATGTAGTGGAACACGCAGCGCCGCAGGAAAGCGTCGGGAAGCTCCTTTTCCGAGTTGGAGGTGACGATCACCACCGGCCGGTGGATGGCCTTCACCCACTCGTCGGTCTCCAGGATGTGAAACCGCATCTCGTCCAGCTCGAACAAGAGGTCGTTGGGGAACTCGATGTCCGCCTTGTCCACCTCGTCGATCAGGAGCACCACCCTTTCATTGCTCGCAAAGGCCCGCCCCAGGGGGCCGTGCTTGATATAGTGGCGGATGTCGCGCACGTCGCCGTCGCCGAACCGGGCATCGTTCAGCCGCTGGACCGTGTCATAGGTATAGAGGCCGTCGCGCGCCTTGGTGGTGGACTTCACGTTCCAGAGGATGATCTCCATCCCCAGCGCCTTGGCGATGTGGTGGGCAAGGAGCGTCTTTCCGGTGCCCGGCTCTCCCTTGAGCAGGAGCGGCCGCTCCAGGGCAATGGCCACATTGACGACATCCTGAAGTGCCCGGGAGGCGACATACCCCTCGGTGCCGCTGAACTGGTGAAACTGCTGGTTATGCATGTGAAATCTCCTTACTCCGAAATATGATGACAGTTAGCCTTACTAATTAGCGACCAATCTCCGCAAGACCAAGTCCCCCTTTGTGAAAGGGGGATTTAGGGGGATTTGCCTCTTGATTGCCGCCAACAAATCCCCCCTGCCCCCCTTTCTCAAAGGGGGGTAACTACTTGCTCTCGCACGGTTGCTCCTTCACAGCCCCGGACGGATGCTCCTTAAGCTCGCCCCGCAGGCGCGACTTGCTCACCAGGGCGATCCCCATCAGCACCAGGACAGCGCCGATACCGAAAAAGAGATCGATTGTCTCGTGCAGCAGCAGAACACCGAACGAAACCCCGAACAGGGGGGACAAAAAGAGGAAAACCGACAACTGCGACGCGTTATAGCGCCGCAACAACGAAAACCAGGCCAGGAATGCGGCAAAGGTCACCACAACCCCCTGGAACAGCAGACTCGCCCAGGCAATTCCGGTCATGGTGAATCTGGCCGCCTGCCCCGAGAGCACGGCATAGCACAGGAGCAGGATGAACGCTGCCACGAGCTGGTAGAGAAGCGTCTTGGTCGGGGGGGCTTCCGACAGGCGCGTGCAGCGGATGAAGACCGTTGTCGCGGCCCACAGGATGCCCGCGAAAATGCCCAGCGTGTCGCCCCACAGGACGCGCGGGCTGATGCCGTGCTGGATCGAGCCGCCCATGAACGCCAGGGCCACGCCGCAAAAGGCGATGGCGACGCCGATCCATTGATGCCGGCGAAGACGCTCGGCAGGCTTGAACCAGTGCAGCGACAGCGCCGTGAATATGGGCGCGGTGTACAGGAATACGGACATATGCGAGGCTGTCGTGTAACGGAGGCCCTCTGCCACGCAGACAAACTCCAATGAAAAGGCGAGCCCGGCAATGATCCCGGGGAGCAGGGTGCCATCCCGCAGGGTGAACGCTCCCTTGCCGCAGATGATGACAAGACCGACAAGGAATGAACTGATCCCGAAACGCAGGGCTATCTGCAGGATAGGGGCAATATCGGGCGCGGCCGCCTTGATCGCCACCTGATGCAGACCCAGCACCATGCACAGGATGATCATGCAGGCGATCCCGAATCCATCCATATGTTTCCGTTCAACGCTCATTGACTGTCCCCGCTGGCTTACGTAAAAAGGTACGTCGGAAATCCGGGTGATTGTGAGGTTCATGCCCAATGCAAAAAGGGCCTCCCCTGGAAGGAGAGGACCCTATGCATCGGAACACGTACCGGCAAGGTATGGGTCTCCTTTGCAAAAGAAAAGCATCGCTGTTTCCGGCCTACAAGGAGTGCGCAAGTTGCGTAATCTCGCCCTCCGGCAGCTCCTTCTTGCCGTTTCTCAGCCGGAAATAGTCTTCCGGGGTATTGATATTGACGAACGAACTGAACTCGGGATCAAAGGTCGCTATCTCTTCGGACAGGAGCTCCCTCACGCAAACCCTCGACATGAGGCCTACCACCCGCCTGTTTGTCCCGCCCTGCAACAGCTCCTCAAGCGCAGGCAGACAGGCCTTCCGGTAGAGGGCATGCAGCGGTTCGAATCCCTTGTCCGTTGACGGGATGATGAGGTCTGCACCGGTAGGGAGGGATGCCTGGTACCGGATCAGCTCTGCATTCAGATACGGCATATCGCAGGCCACGGTAAAGATTGCCGGATCCCTGCTGTGGACCAGACCCGAGTGTATCCCCGCCAGCACCCCCTTGCCCGGATAGAGATCCGGCACCTTCCGACAGGGGAGGAACGTGTACTGCTCCGGCGAGTTGGTGATGACGATCACCTCCTCGAACAGCTTCACCAGTATCCGGTATATCCCCTCGATGAACCGGGCACCTTTCTGGGGAAGGAGCGCCTTGTTGCTCCCCATCCGGCTGGACGCCCCGCCGGCCAGGATGACACCGGTCACCCCCTTGACCTTCCTACTGTGGTGCAATCTGCAATCGTTCGGGATGTGCATAGATATCGAACCTCCCTGCCCTGACATAACCGATCAGGGTGATGCCGGCAGCTTCGGCCATGTTGGTCGCCATGTTGGTCGGCGAGGTGCGGGAGGCGATCAGCGTAATCCCGAGCAGGGCCGCCTTGGCCACCAGCTCGGTGGAAACCCGCCCCGACGTGACCAGCATCATGCCGGCCAGGTCGATCCCCTTCAGAAGCGCCTCTCCGGCTATTCTGTCGATGGTGTTGTGACGCCCGAGATCCTCGGCGTAGAGACAGAGGCTGTCAACGCCCACGGCTGCGGAATGCATGCCGCCATGGCTGCGGTACCTCTGCGCCGCCTTGGCCATTTCGTCCATCAGGTTGAACACCGCATCCGGCGAAAATGTTTTCCCCTGGTCAACGGTCCCCCCCTCGAGGGCCTTGGGGATGGTGAAGGTAATCCCGGTGCCGCAACCGGAGGTAAGCACCGGCTTCAGCTTCTCCGGCAGCTCCCCCTTGATCTCGACCTTGGCAACGCCGAAGTCGGTACAGACCGAGAGGAGCTTGAAATCCTCCACCCGCTCCACGAACCCCTGGAGCCGGAGAAACCCGGCGACCAGGAAGCGGAGATCGTGGGGAGAGGCAATCAGGGTGGCGATCTCCCGGCCGTTCACATTCAGGGGCAGCGGAAACTCCTCCACCACCTCCCGCTCCCGTGGCGTCAGCTGGCCCGTGCCGTCACTGTCTTTGCTATAGCTGTAGATGCTGATCATGGCCCCCCCGTATCGGGAATCTTGTCCTCTCCCCCCCAGCCTCCCCTTATCTTACGGGGAGGCGCATATCTACCCCCTCTTACGTCAAGAGAGGGTGAGGGGGAGTTATGTGCTATGTGAATAGTTACCACAAGTAAGGCAAGAACGGAACCGGGTTCCCACACCATACGGGTTTACTGCCGTTCAGGCAGCCTTGCTCACCGAGCACATGAGCGATTTCACGTCGGGATACCCGAGGATCTCTTCCCGGCAGTCGGTATCGGTGAGCAGGTTGGCGTTTGCTTCACCGGACCAGCCATGCGGGACGAAGATGCACCCTTCCGCCACCCGCTCGTCCAGCGCCACCTTCATCTTGACCTTGCCACGGTTGGTTTCGATGATGATGTCGTCGCCGGTGGCCAGACCGCACTGCTTGCCGGTCGCCACCCCCACCTCGGCAACCGGGTCCGGGGTTTCCGCTTTCAGGGCATCGACCCCCCGGAACTGGGAGTGCACGTAATAGTAGTTGCGATGACCGGTGGAGAGGATGAGCGGATACTTTTCCAGGAACTCCTTGCTGCTGCTCTTCGGACTCCGCTCCGGTTCGATATAGACCGGCAGAGGGTTCGCACCGACATGCTCCAGGGCGGAACTGTAGATCTTGATCTTGCCGGTCGGGGTGGCGAAGATGCCGTCCCGTACCTCGTATTTCTTTTTACCGTAGTACAGACCTTCCGGTTGCTCGTGCAGCATCTGCTCGAAGGTGATGCCCGAGGGTCCGAGTTCGAACTGGATCAGCTCCTCCTCGCTCTGCCACGGGAACTGCTCGCCCAGCCCGAGTCTCTTGGCAAGCTCGGTAAACACCTTCCACTCGGACCAGCTCTCCCCGATCGGCTCGATGGCCTTCTTGCGGAGCATCAGGAACGGCAGGCAATGGCAGACGTTGTAGGTATAGGCCAGTCCCCATTTTTCCAGGTGCGAGCAGGCCGGCAGCACATAATGGGCTTCCTGGGCGGTTTCGGTCATGAACATGTCATGCACCACCAGGAGGTCCAGACGCCGGAACGCCTCGCGGAAGGCGTTGGAATCGGCCATGGAGACGAGCGGGTTCCCCCCCACCACGTAAAACGCCTTCAACTTGTCGGGAATAGCCTCCGGCACCATGGTGATGACGCCATACGGGCTCTTGCGGCCCCAGACCTCGATGAACAGCGGGTATTCGTCCATCCCCAGCGGGTCGCCCTCCACATTGAGCCCCACATTGCCGAAGTGCGGCCGCGGGCTGATGACCCAACCGCCCGGCACGTTGATGTTGCCGGTGATGGTCTGGAGGACCGAGAAGGCGCGGCTGTTCTGGGTGCCGCCGGCGGTCTGGTCCTGGGTGCAGGTCCCCTGGTAGATGGACGCCCCCTTGGTGGTGGCGAACATGCGTGCCAGTTCCCGTATCTTGTCGGCAGGGACCCAGGTTATTTCCTCGGCCCATTCCGGGGTGAACGGCTCGATGTGCGGCACCAGCTTGTCGTAGCCGGAGGTGTGCTGGTCGACAAAGTCATGGTCCACCAGGTCTTCCTTGATGATGACGTGCATCATCGCCATGGCCATGGCGCCGTCGGTGCCGGGCCGGATCTTCAGGTACATGTCGGCCTGGTCGGCCAGCGGTATCCGCCGGGGGTCGATCACCACCAGCTTCGCCCCTTTGGCCAGGTTCCGTTCCAGGGCGAGTTTCAGAGGAAAATCGCTGGCATCGGGGTTGTGGCCCCAGAGGATGTACAGTTTCGAATCCAGCTCTTCGGTAGGGTACTTGCCGAAGGTGATCTGCCGGGTACGGATCCGCATCCGGTAGCAGATGCTCTCCACCGAAAAGAAGTTCGGCGAACCGAAGGCGGCCTTGAACCGCTGGGTCAGTTGTGCCATCTCCAGGTTCTCGACGCCGATGGAGCCGCTGAACACCCCGAGAACACTGGGACCGAACTCCTCTTTCAGCTTGAGGAGCTTGGCGGCGATCTCATCCAGCGCCTGCTCCCAGCTGACCGGCACGAACTTCCCGTCGACCTTTTTCAGCGGGGTCTTGATCCGTTCGGGAGAGTAGATATGGGTGAGTGCGGCCTCCCCCTTGGGGCAGAGCTGCCCGTCATTGATCGGGTGTCCCTCGAGCCCCTCGACCTTGACAGCCGTGCCGTCCTCGACGGTCACCTTGGTGCCGCAACTGTGATAACAGAGTGTACAATCGGTAAGAACCTGCTTTGTTGATCCCATGATATTACTCCTTCGAACTATTTTCAGGAAATGTACGCTGCAAGGGCAAGGGTCAGCAGCATGGTGTCCGCGGAATCTGTCCTGGAGGTGATAATGACGGGCGCCTTGGCCCCCATCAATGCCGTGGCGATTCTTTTTCCGGTGTAATAGACAAGACACTTGCGCAGCGGATTTGCCGTCAACAGATTTGGCATCATGAGAATATCCGCATGGCCGGCGACCTCTCCCCCTACTTTCTTGTATTCTGCCGCCTCTGCAGAGATGGCGTTGTCAAAGGCAAAGGGACCGTCGACGAGGCAACCGGTGATCTGGCCGCGATCGACCATCTTGCTCAGGGCGGCTGCCTCTATGGTGTCCGGCATGGCCGGATTTACCACCTCGACTGCCGAGATGACCGCAACCTTGGGCAATGGATTGCCCAGCTTGTGGGCCAGGCTGACCGCATTTTCAATGATCTGCCGTTTCTCATCCAGGGTCGGCGCCACGTTGATGGCGCAATCGGTCAGGAAGCGGAAACCACCTCCCGACGGCTCGACAATCTTCTCGTAGAGGGTGATTTCACTGACTACCTTGTTGTCATTCAGCCCCTTCTGCTTATCGAGTACCGCCCTCATGAAGGTCGCCGTCGGCAGATTCCCTTTCATGATGGCATTGGCGCTGCCGGCGAGAACCAACCGTACAGCCTCCTCGGCGGCTTCCTTCTGATCCTTGATATTAATGATATTTATCAGATGCGGATCAAACCCGGCATCTGCCGACAAGCTCTTTATCTTCTCCTCGTCACCGACAAGGACGAATTCGGCAAGGTTCGCTTCGGTCGCCTGTTTGACCAGTTTAATGACCGTTGATCCCTCGGCAGAGGCGATGGCGATCTTTTTCTTCGGCTTTTCCTTTACCGCAGCAATCAGTTCCTCAAAAGAGTTAATCATCTCGTGCTCCTTTAGTAAGTTAGAAATCATTTTCTGATTTCGTTAACGCACTATCCTGTGTATCAGGGTCAGTATGTTGACAGGTTCTCTTCACCATTGAAGTAGCGCATGGCACCGGCGGCCAATGCTTCCATCTCGTTCTCGCCCGGATCCAGCAGCACCTGGGCGATGAACGAGACCTTCTTCTTCAGGCTCTCGGTCAGGCGCTGGGAATAGGCAAGGCTGCCGGTGAGGGCAATGGCATCCACCCGCCCCTCCAGCACGGCCGCACAGGCGCCGATCTCCTTGGCAACCTGATAGGCCATTGCCTCGAACACCTCTGCTGCCTGTGCATCGCCTTCGGTGATCCTCTTTTCTATCTCAAGACCGCTGGTCGTCCCCAGATAGGCCACCAGCCCGCCACCGCCCTGCACGAGCCTGTAGACCTGTTCCTTCGTGTAGTCGCCGCTGAAGCAGAGCTTGACCAGATCGCCGGCCGGGAGCGTTCCGGCGCGCTCCGGCGAGAAGGGACCATCACCGTCCAGGGCATTGTTCACGTCCACGACCTTGCCGTTTCTGTGCGCCGCCGCCGAAATGCCCCCACCCAGGTGCACGACGATCAGGTTGACCTCGTCGTACCCCTTTCCCAGCCTGGCGGAGATCTTTCTGGCGGTTGCCTTCTGGTTCAGGGCATGGAAACTGCTCTGTCTCGTTATCTGCGGGATGCCGGAATAACGGGCGAACACGCACATCTCATCCACCGTGGGCGGGTCGACCGTGAGGGCCGGAATATCCAGCTCCTGTCCCAGGTTGTACGCCACGATGCCGCCGCACATGTTGGGATGCTGGCCGAACTTTCCGCTCTTCATGTCGTCGATCATCTCGGGGCAAATGGCGTAGATCCCGCCGGGGATCGGCTTCATGTTCCCCCCCCTGCTGGCTACACAGTCCAGCTGATCGAGGGTTATCCCCTTACCGGAAAGGACCCCCAGGATCGTGTTTTTCCGCAGGTCATACTGGTCGATGATCGACGTGAACTGCTTGAGCTCTTGCGCGGAATGACTCACCGATTCGGTGAACAGCATCTCCCCCGACCTGCTGACACTCACCTTGGTTGACGTCGATCCGAGATTGATGACCAGTATTGTCTTTTCTTTTCCCATATCCGGCTCCTTTATGTTGGACTCAGCAATGAACGAGATTACCGTCAACTGAAGAAGGTACCTCACATCAGAAAAAGGGCCTATTGGTAAATTAGTACCTTAATGCGCAGTTTTTGTAAAGTACATCCGCACACTGTTCTAATATCGCCCCCATCCACAAACAGAGCACTGCATGGTGCATGCCTAACGGCAACAACTCTCGAAAGCTGGCACTTCAACCATCAATAAACATTGTTCTACACACCGCATCCGGGGCAAAAAAACTGTCTCGTTTGATCGGCGAGACAACCCGGCCGGACAGTATCTTTTCCCTGCAACCGCTACCTGACTGCTTTCAGCAGGTGCCTGTCATCCCTGCTTCGCAAACGCCAGACCAGCCGAGTCTCCATGACAAGAAACTTCCGATCTGCTGTACACCCATAATTACGTGCATACAAAAACGTGCCTGATGAAATGGAGCACGCCTCAATCGCGCCGACAACATGTCCTGAAACCACACAACCGTCTGATTTGCGGACATCACACCAAGATACACGCGTCACGTACGTGACGCGGGGAATGACGTTGCTACTTCATGGGAAAGGCAGGAGGGAAACAACAACGCCGGTGCAGATCCGGCAACGTCCGAAGGGTGGCTTCGATCAGCGACTGGGCAACAAGATACGATCGACTGACATCGTGATCGCGAACCTGCTCCGTACCATGTGTTGCAGTTCATCAATGCAGCCAATCGCATCCTTCAGCAGTTCCCGCTCGTTGTTTGCCAGTTCGTACGGGTTGAGGTAGCAATCGTCGTCGATGATCCTTTTGACCCTCTTTATCTGCAGGAGTATCCGCTGTCCGGTAATGACATGGTATGCATCGGTCAGTTCGGCGGCCATCCTGTCGGTCAGATGACCTTCGCTGTGCAACCGTCTTATCCTCTCCAGGGTTGATGTCTCCTCAATCCCGATATTGACCGCCAACAGCCGGACACACATGACCAGCGGCATCCAGGCGAGCAGCTTTATATTGAACTCACCCTTGTGGGCACCCTCGGCCTCAACGACGAATCGCCGGAGAAACCCCTTTGACAGCCTCATGGAACTTACCACCCTGGACATATGCCGGATGGCCTGGGGGTCATCCCTTACCATGGAACGTACCAGCTTGCCGAAACCGAGCCCGAGGCCCCGGTCGCCGCAGACAAAGCGGGCGTCCATGAGGGCGATGAGGTTGAGGATGTTTTTCTCCCAATCGTGCCGCTCAAAACGGAACATGGCAGACAGCCGCTCCAGCCACTGTTGCATCGAGCCCCGCCAATCGTCATTGACCGGCATGATGCCGCCACTGCACCTGCTGATGCCGACCTCATCCATTTTTGCCACGAAGACCGAGCCGAGCATCCCGAAGTAATCGGCAAGCTCCTCCGCGGACTGCACGGAACTCCTGCCACCCTCGCCATGCACGAACAGGTAGTCCTGGTCCGTAAACAGCAGCTGCTCTCTCCTGCCGTCACTGCCAACGGCCAGGAGCGCTACGGGCACCTTGCAGTACGCCCCGGAAAAATACAGCTCCCGCCGGGACATCTCCAGCACCCGCTCGGCAATCGCCCCCCTGGCAACAGTGCACAGCTCCTGAACGATCGGCACCGAGCGCAGCGAGAGGAACAGGTCGCCCGCCAAGCTGGCTGCCTGGTCGTTGACGACGCGCAGCCCGGCGATATCTTCTGCTGCTGCAGCCTTGGCAACCAGCTCGCGCAGCGAGCTACGGGCTCGGTCAACCTTTTCCCGGAAAGACTCGACAACTCCCCGGACAGAAGTCAGATACTCCTCGCCGGAAGAGATATCCAGCCGCTCCAACTGCGCACGGATGGCATCGCCGATATGCGCGAGCGACGGGTAATCCTGGTGTCGGTCCACATCCACCTCACTACACTCCTAGCCCGCCAGTTGCTCTCATCAAAATATAAATGCGGCAGTCTGCGATCGTACCGCCCACGAACTCGTATTACAGGAATCAGGTCATGGCTTAGATTCAAAACAGGTACGGGCGGCGGTTATCCCGCCGCCCGTACCTGAACGGAACCGTTTCCCACTTGTCCGCAAGGATCATACGGGATAAGCCTGCAGCCAGGCAAGCAATCAATCGTGGTATTTTTTCAACAGGGCTCTGGCGTCATTGATCAGCGCCTTGCCATTGCCCCCTTTGGCGGCGACCTCCTTAACCCAGTCGTCATCCACATTTTCGCAGGCCTTTACCCACCGCTTGTATTCGGCATCGGTCAACACGTTGAACGTGTTCTGACGATCCACTGCGATCTTGCGAGCCGGGGCCGTAAAACTGTCAAAGGTCTTGCCG
This sequence comes from uncultured Geobacter sp., assembly GCA_964432205.1. Classification (GTDB taxonomy): domain Bacteria; phylum Desulfobacterota; class Desulfuromonadia; order Geobacterales; family DSM-12255; genus Geomobilibacter. The sequence goes on from CAYSMK010000067.1 coordinate 13,480, forward strand.
ACCCATTTGGATGTCTCAAGGCCGCTGTTGCTGTCAATGACCTTCTTCAGGTCGGCAGGCAGCTTGTTGTACTTGGCCGGATTCATCGCAAAGACGAAGATCGAGTTGGCGTGCTTGGCATGGCCGGGTCCGACCTCGGTGTGGGTCTTGCAGATCTCCTGCAGCTTGAAGGCGGTGGTCACCTCCCAGGGGATGGATGCGCCGTCGACCACGCTCTTGGAGATCGATTCCGGCACTGCCGGCGCCGGCATCTGAACCGGTACCGCACCGAGGGCGGCCAGCGTCTTGGTGCCGATGCGGCCGGAGGCGCGCAGCTTCAACCCTTTCAGCTCTTCCAGGGTCTTGACCGACTTCTTGCCGAAGTGCATCTGGTTGCCGTCGTGCAGATGGGTAAAAATCAGCTTGGTGCCTTTGAATTCGTCCAGCGCATTCTTCTGGATGTAGTCCCACATGGCCTGGCTCCCCGCTTCGGAGGTTCTGGCCATGAACGGCAGCTCGAACACCTCGGACTTGGTGAACCGGCCCGCCTGGTAGGTAGGGAGCGACCAGACGATATCGGCAACACCGTCACGCACCTGGTCCAGGAGCTGGGCCGGGGTACCGCCGAGCTGCATGGAGGGGTAGATCTGGCACTTCAGCTTGCCGCCCGACTCCTTGCTGATCTTGTCGCACCAGGGCACGAGCACCTTTTGATGGAAATTCGAACTGGTCGGCAGGAAATGGGCGACCTTGAGGGTCACCGTTTCCGGTGCGGCAGAGGCTACGCCGGCGCTGAGCACCAGGGCGGCTGCGGTTGCTGCGATGCTTGTTTTCAACTGTTTCATCGGTACGCCTCCTTTTGCGAGTGGTTAGGGTTGAAAAATGCGCACGAGGTAGAGGGAGAGAACCGGGAAGAAGAGCAGTACCGTGACCCGGATCAGGTCGGAGGCAAGGAACGGCATC
>CAYSMK010000068.1:0-12191 GCA_964432205.1 uncultured Geobacter sp.
CGGGAATTTTTCACTAAGCCGCCAGTCCGAAAGGTCTGGCGGCTTTTCGTTGTGCGCCTAGCGAACAGTCTAGGTATGGCGGGGAAATATGCATATGTGGCTTGCTGCATGGTCGCTGATTAGCTATAAGTAAATAGCGTGAAGTTGCGGCACCATCTGGAGGGATGACAGACTACCTGCAGCGTCCAAGCTGATTCAATCATCCCCACCATTACCAGCCAGACGAGAAGAAAGCGATGAGAGAACTAACGAATCAACCTGTAGTTGTGGTTATGGACGATGATGAAGATGTGCGTTTCATTGCCGGAATACTCTTGAATAAACTGGGTTTCGCCGTAGAATTTGCTGAATCGGGGGAAGAGGTCATTGAAAAATGGCAAAAGTCCCTATCTTCCGGGGTCCGTTACAAAGCTGTAATCCTCGATCTCAATGTGCCCGGCGGGATGGGCGGCAAGGAGGCACTACCCAGGCTCATTCAAATAGATCCGGATATTGTGGCCTATGTCTCCTGCGGTAATCCCTATGACCCCGTTGTTGAAAATCCTTCGGCGTTCGGATTCAAGGGCGCCATCAACAAGCCGTTCCTGCCCGAGCAGTTGAAGATGCTGCTGGAAAAGTAACGCCCCTCTTCTGCCCCTACCCGTCCAGTTCTCTCCTGACTGGCTCCCAAATCTTTCCATGGCGTAGCGCCTTCCCCACCACTCACCAGCCTTTTTCTCGACCTTTTTTGCTTCCCCACTTGCATTGCAGACATTTCTCTGGCACAAATGATCAAAATTCATGCTGATGCAGGATGGGTCATGTCAAAGAAGAAACTTGAACCGCAGCGAATTCCACGGATTGGTGATCTCTTTCTGGAATACGAATATGTTACCAAGGATCAGCTTGGTATTGCGCTGAAGCATCTGGATCAGACAGGCGGAAGACTAGGCTCGATCCTCCTGGAATTGGGGTATGTGAGTACCGAGGAACTGCTTGCCATCCTTGAGAAGAAGTTCGGATTGCCCACGGCCAATCTGGAAAAGTTGACCATACAACCCCATGTGTTGAAGATGATCCCCTATGAGCAGGTCATCAAACACAAGGTGATTCCCATCGCCATCGGCACGAAGAATATTTTCATGGCCATGGTCGAGCCGAACGACCCGGCCGCGCTGGCAGACCTCGAATTCGCGCTCGGCAAGACCATTCAGCCCATTGTCGTTCCTTACGCGCAGATGGAAAAGCTTCTGCAGTATATCGAAGGGAACGGCGGCGTGCTCGATCATCCGGTGTCCGGGATGGAGATACTTGGGCGGGGAACATCAGCGGAGATGGGTGAGCGACGGTCGAGCCTGATGGGATATCTGGAGATGCTGGTTCAGGAGCATGCTTCGGATCTGCTTCTTACCGCAGGCGTTCCTCCATCGTTCAAGATAAATAACGAAATTTGCCGCATCGCCGATCAACGGCTCACACCGCAAGACGTGGCCGCTTTTGTTGATGAACTCCTGACCGCACCGCTCAAAGAGCTGCTGGCGGCAGATGGCGATATCGATCTGGGAAAGACAATCCCGGAACTCGGCCGTTTCAGGGTCAATATTTTCAAGCAAAGGGATTCTTACTCAATTGTCGTGCGCAGCATGCTCGAGGAGCTACCGACACTGGAGCGCCTGGGACTTGCCGATGGGCTTGCCGACTATGCCCTCAGGAATCAGGGGCTGATCCTGGTCACGGGGCCCGCCGGTCACGGGAAGAGCACAACGCTTGCAGCCCTGATCGATACAATCAATACGCACAGAAAATGTAATATCATTACCGTTGAGGATCCGATCGAGTTTCACCACAAACATAAATTGAGCAACGTGAATCAACGGGAGGTCGGCAGGGATACCCCATCATTTCATCAAGGGCTCCACAGTATTTTCAGGCAGGCGCCGGACGTCATTGTTATCGGGGAGATGCGGGACCCCGAGACCATTGCCATCGCACTTCATGCCGCTGAAACCGGACACTTGGTCATATCCACGCTGAACGCCAACTTCTCAACCACGGCCCTTGAGCGTATGGTCGATATATTTCCTGTCGGCCAGCAACAGCAGATCAGGGTTCAGTTGGCCGAGAATTTCCTGCTGATACTCAACCAACGGCTGATTCAGAAAAAAGATGGAACCGGCCGCGTGCTAGCATATGAAAAACTGATCAATTCTCCCCGTATAAAAAACATGATCCGTGAAGGCAAGTTCCATCAATTTCGCTCTCTATACAAACAGTCCTCGGACGAGTTTCAGTCAATTGATGCCAGTTTGGCGAAACTTGTTACGGAACATGTCATTTCATTTGAAGCAGGCAGTATGTTTTGCGAAAATGTGCAGTATTTTACCGAGTTGATTTCCAAAGGCAGAGGGGCATTGTGACTGTTGCTGCAGGATCAGCTGTAAGATCAGCTGATATTAACCCAAAGTGTCTGCCCTTATGTACTAGAGAAGGATAGTGGATACTATATTCTTGCAAATCTTCGTCATCGCCGTTCTGATCATCCTTAACGGATTTTTCTCCTGTTCCGAATTTGCGATTATCTCCATCCGTAAGAGCAGAATAGCGCAACTCGTTTCCGTGGGGAATGAACGAGCCAGGCTGGTTGAAGAACTTCAACGCGATCCCCATCGCCTTCTCGCTGTTGTTCAGGTCGGCGTGACCCTGGTGGGCTCCCTCGCATCTGCCATGGGGGGGATTATTGCCGTTGAGCATATCAAACCATTTCTGCAACGTTCGACTGTTGAGTTCCTGCATAACGGCGCGGAAGCGCTCTCCGTCGGGATCATGGTTGCGATCATCTCGTACGTCTCTTTGGTGCTTGGGGAGCTCGTACCCAAAAGTATCGGCCTTATGTACGCAGACACACTTGCTCTGCAGATAATCAAACCGCTTGTCTTTTTAGGCAGGATTGCTTCACTGTTCGTTTCATTGCTATCGATTTCCAGTAGGGGCATTTTATGGCTTATGGGGGTACGGGGAGACAGCCGCGCTTTCATTACCCGCGAGGAAGTCCAACTCATGGTCTCCGAGGGACATGAGTCCGGCATCTTTACCGCAGCTGAAAACGAGTTCATCCAGAACATTTTTGATTTTACCCATACCAGCGTCCGTGAGGTCATGGTTCCCAGGACCCGCATGGCGGCCCTTGACCTCGATCTCAGTCGTGACGAGATGCTGCGCCTCATAGTGGAAAACCAGTATTCCCGCTATCCGGTCTACAGGGAGAGCATCGAGAGTGTGGAAGGCTTCATCCATGGCAAGGATTTTCTCGGTAAGATGGTGACTGACCCCGAGTTCCCGTTGGATAGCATCATTCGCCCCCCGTTTTATGTGCCCGAAGGCAAAAAGGTCAATGACCTGCTCAAGGAAATGCAGCGGCAGAGGGTCCATATGGCACTGGTGGTGGATGAGTATGGCGGCATCAGCGGTTTGGTGACCACAGAGGATTTGCTGGAGGAACTGGTTGGAGAAATTGAGGACGAGCATGATATCGGGGAGCCGCGCCGCGTGGAAATCCTGTCCGATGGCAATTTCCGGGTGGACGCCCTGATCTCGGTTAACGATCTGAAGGATCTGCTGCACGTCACACTCCCGGAATCTGTCCCGTATGATACCCTTGCCGGGCTCATTCTCGACGAGTTGGGGCGTTTTCCCGAACGGGGGGAGCAGGTGGTATGGAACGGCTATCTGCTGACGTGCGAAGAGGTGAAGAAAAATGCCATTGTTACGGTACGAATAGAAAAGCAAGGAGATATGCCTCACTGACTATCCGGGCAGAAGACCGGACATGAGCCGCGCCCGCCATGAACGAACGGTATATCGAAAAATCCTTTCTGGTTCTCCTCGCCTGTTCCCTCCTGCTCCATCTCGGCGCTTTTTTACTGCTTCTTTCTTTGCCTGTTGAAAAAAGGAGTGAACTGTCAGAACCGTTGATGGTGGATCTCCAGGATCTTCCGGAGCTCAAGGCGGAAAAGCCCAAGCCGGGACCTCCCGCCCGCCACCAGGCCGAAGAACGGCGCCGGGTGCCACGCGAGAGCGCTCCACGGGGCCTGGCCGAGCGAGACCGTGTGGTCGCCCCGGCGCAACCGACCGTGCCGGCCTATCGGCCGCCAGCGCGGGGAGGGGAGCCGTTCGTGCCGCAGCGGCCGGCAGAACGGGGCGAGGCTCCAGGGGGAGAACCGTCAGCAAAGGAAGAACTGTTCAGGCCCAAAGCCAGACGTGGCGAGCAACAGCCGAAACTCGTGCAGAGTGCCACGGCCATGGCAAGGCTGGAGGAGGAGTACCGACGCAAATATGCGCCCGACGTGGCGGAAGGCGACACCCGCTTTCTCAATACCGACGATATCCTGTTCGGATCGTTTCTGCGGCGCTTCGAAACAGCGGTCTATGGGGTGTGGAGGTATCCTTCAGAGGCTGCAAGGTTGGGTATCGAGGGGGTAACGCCGGTTCGGATTACCTTCAATCGCAATGGCGAGATTATCCAGAAGGAAATCCTCCAGAGTTCGGGCAGCAGGATTCTGGACGAAGAGGTGCTGCGGACCCTTGGCCAGATCGGGTCGGTTGGCCGTTTCCCACGGGGATACGACAAGGACAGCTTCAACCTGATCGCCTTTTTCCGTTACGGGATAGTCCGGGGGGGGACCCGCTCCCTCCATTGATCAACAGCAGCCGAGCCTCTCCCGCAGATATTTTTCGAACTCTCCATGGAACTCCTCCCGCTTGAGCGCTAGGTCCACCGTCGCCTTCAGGAAACCGAGCTTGTCGCCGCAGTCGTGGCGGGTCCCCTCGAAACGGCAGCCATAGATCGCCTCGTCCCGTGACAGGGTGCGGATGGCGTCGGTCAGCTGAATCTCCCCTCCCTTGCCGGGCGTCTGATTCTGCAGAATCGGAAAGATCTCAGGGGTGAGGATGTACCGGCCGATGATGGCCAGGTCGGACGGGGCGTCTTCCTGACGGGGCTTTTCCACCAGGTCGGTGACCTCGAAGACGCGATCGGAGATGGGCGTGGCCTGTACGCAACCGTAGGAAGAGATGCTCTCCATCGGCACCTGCTCCAGGGCCAGGACCGTTCCGCGATATTTCCGGTAGACATCCAGGAGTTGGCCCAGACAGGGACGGCCGCCGTCGATGATGTCGTCTCCCAGGAGGACGGCAAAGGGCTCGTTGCCAACGAAGTCCCGGGCGCAGAGGATCGCGTGGCCGAGGCCGAGCGCCTGTTTCTGGCGAACGTAGAAGATGTCCACCATTTCGGCGATCTCTCTGACCTGGGAGAGCTCGGCGTCTTTCCCCTTGTCGTAGAGGAGCGCCTCAAGTTCGAAGGCAATATCGAAATGGTCTTCCAGGGCACGCTTGCCCCGGCCGGTGACGAAGAGTATCTGCTCGATGCCGGCAGCAACGGCCTCTTCCACGACATACTGCACGAGTGGCTTGTCGATGAGGGCGAGCATCTCTTTTGGCGATGCCTTGGTTGCCGGGAGGAACCTGGTGCCAAGACCCGCAACCGGGAATACGGCTTTTTTGACCTGCATGGGGTGTTCCTCCAGCTGATTCACGTAATGTCGAGACAATTCACAATCTGCGGGATGACATCTTCTCTGCCCATTGCCATGAGATGAATGCCGTCGCAGAACGGGGTCAGTTCCCGGGCCAGGCGTGTGGCGATGGCCACACCGGCGCCAAGCTGGTCAGCCGACTCTTCCAGCTCGGCAACCAGTTCATCGGGAACGGTGAGCCCGGGGATGTTCCTGTTGATGTACCTGGCCATGCCTGCGGATTTAAGAACAATGATGCCGGCAATGACCTTTACACCCAAAGGGTGAACCAGTTCGCGGAACCTCGCGAATTTTGACAGATCGAAGATCGCCTGCGTCTGCAAGAAGGCCGCGCCGCTGGCGACCTTTTTGGCGAGTTTGTAGCGGGTCAGCTCGAACGGTTCCGCCTCCGGGGCAGCGGCTGCTCCGGGGAAGAACGTCGGGGTGCTGTCGAGTGCCCTGCCCGAGAGGTCCTGGCCGTTGTTGAGCCTTGTGACGGTGTCCAGAAGCTGGACCGAGTCGAGGTCAAAGACCGGCTTCCCTTCAGGGTGGTCACCGAATGAGATATGATCGCCGGTCAGTGCCAGGATGTTGGTGATACCCAGGGCTGCTGCGCCAAGCAGGTCGCTCTGCAGCGCCAGGCGGTTCCTGTCCCGGCAGGTGATCTGGTAGATGGGCTCGATCTCTTCCCGGACAAGCAGTGCGGCCGCGGCCAGGGGGGATATGCGCATGTTAGCCCCCTGGTTGTCGGTAACGTTGATGGCATCAACCAGGGGCGCCAGCATGCGTGCCGTTGCCAGGAACTGGCCGCAGTCATGTCCCTTGGGAGGGCAGACTTCGGTGGTTACGGCGAATTGTCCGGCAGTGAGTTTTTCCCGAAAACGGTTTGCCATGGGTCAGCGGTCCAGTTTCAATGAGCGGGGTGAGCGGCAGGAGGAGTAATCTTTTGGGGCGACGCTGTTCTGCAGGGCCGCTTCGGCCCCCTGCCGCTGCAGTCGCTGGAAGATCTGCACCCAGGCGCAGTCCTTTTCGGGATCTGTTTCGCACTGCCCCTGGTCCATTCCGCCGCACGGGCCATTGAGGAGCCCTTTGGGACAGGCGGTGACCGGGCAGATGCCCCCCGTCTGGGTCAGGATGCAGGTCCCGCACAGGGAACAGCGCTGCTCGAACTGTCCGAAGCGCAGGATGTTGCCGAGGAAGAGGGTGTCCAGGCCGGCAACGGTTTTTTTGTCCGAACTGGCCGATACCGACTGGACGCCGGCGCCACAGGCAAGGACCAGAAACACATCGGCATCTTCCACCATATCCTTTTTGCCGCGCAGGTCGCGCTGGGCCCGGAGCATGTGGCACGCCTCGTCAATGACCAATGAGCCGGTCACCTCCTTGCCGACAGCGGCAAGCGACTCCTGCATCTTCCAGACTTCTTCCTCGCCGCCGGACTTGCAGACCGTGGCACACTTGGCGCAGCCAACCAGAAATATCTTTTGGCTCCCATCCAGTTGGGCCAGGAGTTCATTAAACGGTTTTTGCCTGCTGACGATCATGTTGAATCCGTGACTTGTGACTCGTAACTGGTGACTGGTCAATCCGAAAGGGCTTTCCAGCCACGAGTCACGAGTTACGAGTCCCTGCCTTTTTGGCCGACTCGACGGTGTTGTAGAGGAGCATGGTGATGGTCATGGGGCCGACTCCGCCCGGGACCGGCGTGATTGCGCTGGCACGTTCTGCTGCAGCGCCATATTCCACGTCGCCAACCAGCTTTTTTTCGCCGACCCGGTTTACCCCCACGTCGATAACCACGGCCCCTTCCTTTATCCAGCTCCCCTTGATCATCTCCGGCTGACCAACGGCCGCGATCACCACATCGGCCTGACCGACCTTGGCCGCGAGGTCCTTGGTCCTTGAGTGGCAGATGGTGACGGTGGCATTTTGCTGCAGGCACATGAGGGCAACCGGTTTGCCGACGATGTTGGAGCGGCCGACCACGACCACTTCCTTGCCGGCGAGGTCGATGCCCGTTTCCTTCAGCATGACCATCACGCCATAAGGGGTGCACGGTTGGAACGTCGGCTTGCCTATCATCAACCGCCCAACGTTATAGGGGTGAAATCCGTCGGCATCCTTGTTCGGGGAAATGGCTTCCAGTACCTTTTCCGCATTGATCTGCCCGGGAAGGGGGAGCTGGACCAGAATGCCGTGGATGCGGGGATCGTTATTCAGTCGGTCAATGAGGGCCAGGAGTTCTGCCTCGGTCGTTTCAGCGGGTAGTTTATGTTCGTCCGAGAATATCCCCACGTCGGCGCAGGCCTTTTCCTTCATGCTGACGTAGACCTTGCTGGCCGGGTCTTCTCCGACGAGTACTACCGCAAGTCCGGGGGTGATCCCGTTCGCCTTCAGACTGGTAACATCCCGGGCGATTTCCTGCCTGATCCTGGCAGCGATGGCCTTGCCGTCTATGATGGTCGCCATGCGTCTCTCCTTGCCTATTGAATAGGGTGCATAATAGGAAACGGCCCATGGTTTGTAAAGGGCTTTCCCCGGGGCTGCGGACAAAAAAATCCCCCTTGCGGGGGATTCGGAGCGTTGCTGGCGGTATGTCAGGCTGCGGATGGGCAGCCGGCGCAACTGCCGCCGGACGGGCAGGTCGGGGCCTCGCTTTTCGTGCTCCCGCTGCCGTATCCTTCGGCATACCAGCCGCCACCCTTCAGGCTGAAGGCTGCTGAAGAGATCAGTTTCTGGACTGACCCGCCGCATTCGGGACACTGGTTTGCCGGCGGATCTGAAAATTTCTGGCGAAGCTCAAAGTGGTGTTCGCATGATTGACACTGGTATTCATAGATGGGCATGGGGAGCCAACCTCCTCGACAACATTTTTCTGTTCATTAATATAGTGACGGAGGTAGTCATTTGTCAAGAGTGGTGACCAGTTTCGGTAGATAAACTCATCGGTTGGCCATGGGGGCTGGTTTTCAGCTGTCGAGGCAGGTTGCCAGGGCAAACAGCACCCGGGAACGGTAGATGACGCCGACAACCCCATTGTTCTTCACTACCGGAATCCGCTGAAAACGGTGCTTGACGAACAGTTCGGCGACGTCCAGCAGATCAGCATCTTCGGTCACGGAAATTGCCTGCCAGTCCATGATGTCTTCCACCAGCTTTTCACGGACCTGTTTGCAGAGCTCCGTGTAGAAGGCTGAGGAGGCTTCTCCCTCTGTGTATCTGGTTGTGCCGGCGCAATCCAGCAGGGCCTTGATGATGGTGAGGGGGGAAAGGATGCCTGCCAGGTTCCCCTGTTCATCCACCACGATCAGTCCTGGTGCCGTGTTCAGATTTTCTTCCTTGGCCAGATTCTTCTTGAGTATCTGGTATGCTTCCCTGACGGTGGTTTTCCGGGAGATGACCGGCACCGTGGTGACCATGATGTCTTTGGCCTTCATCGGTATGCTGCTCCTTGACTGGGATTCGGGTAGCGAGAATGGACGAATATCAGGCAATGCGTCCCAAAAGTTCCAGGAGTTCCCGGGCGGTGACGCCGCGGGCACGAACGGTCTTGTGGCGTGAATGGGCGCCGGCAACGATGCTGATATTGGATTTCGCCACCCCCAGCAGCCCGGCGAGAAAGCTCATACAGAGTTTGTTTGCAGCATCCTCTACCGGGGGAGAGGTAAGACGAAGCCGGACGGCGTCGTTAACCACCCCGCACAATTCGTTCTTGCTGGCCCTGGGCTGGACATGGACCGGGAAGGTGATGCCATCCCCGTCTTCCCGGATGGGAAGGGTGGTGCCATCACTCCGATTCATCATTGAACGAAAGCATTTTGCTGTGATTGTCCAAGAGCGATTTCAGCGATATCTCGAACTGGAATTTCTGCCGTTTGAGTTCCTGGATCTGGCCGTTTAGCTGGGAGAGGCTCTTTTCTGCGTCGGCGACTATCCGCTCTGCCTTCAGCTCTGCCTCAGAGATAATGAGGGTGGCCTCTTTCTGGGCATTGTTCTTCATTTCTTCAGTGATCTTCTGGGCAGCCAGCATCGTTTCCCGCAGTTGCCCCTCTTGCCGGGCCATTTCCTCCAGTTCTTGCGTGGCCCGCCGTTGTTGCTCCTTTAGCTCGCTGTTTTCCCTGATGAGATTTTCCATCTCCTGGGCGATCGTCTGGAGAAAGGCATCGACGTCTTCCGGGTCGAGACCGCCGAGCATCTTCCCTTTGAACTGTTGCTGCTGAATGTCGAGCGGGGTGATTTTCAATGGAATCCACCGCCCATCTTCATCCGGTAGCCAAGGTCATAGAGTGAGTCAACGGCAAATTTCTGCAGGAAGATGATGATCAGGATAACCACCATTGGGGACAGGTCCAGGCCGCCCAAATTCGGGAGTTTGCTGCGAACCCGATCGAGAACCGGTTCTGTTACCCGGTTGAGGAAGCTGACGATGGGGTTGTAGGGGTCGGGATTCACCCAGGAGATAATGGCTCTGCCGATGATCAGGTACATGTAAATGGTGAGGAGGATGTCGGCGAGTCTGGCAACGGCGACGAGTAAATTGGCAAATATGAACATTAAGGGCTCCCGAATGCTAACACACCGGAAACTTATACAGAATCATCATCTACCTGTCAAGGCGAACACCTCTGCCCCCGGGACGCAGAAAGGGGAGCCATTGCCTCCCCTTTCTGCCACCTTGAACTCATTGTTGCGATCAATCATTCGATGTCAATATGCCGTACCTGTGATTTGTCCTCATAACGCGGAATTCTGACTTCCAGTACTCCGTCGACGAAATGGGCCTTTACCCCCTCTGCCTTGACCCCTTCGGGAAGTCGTACTGTGCGGCTGAAAGAACCATAGGCCCGTTCCAGCCGGATAAAGTCCTTGCGCTCCACGGACGTTTCGGATTTCTTTTCCCCGGAAATGGTGAGCATGTTGTCGCTGAGCCGTACATCCACATCGTCACGCTTCATTCCGGGAAGTTCCGCCTTTACTACTACCTCGTTTCCTTCTTCAAAGACGTCGACCGACGGAGCGATGTCACCCTTTGTCCCCAGGTCCTGGAACATGTGCCGGAACGGCATCATGCGGAAGCCGGAGAATGGCCTCGCAAAAGACTCTTCCATCCACCGTTCCATTTCATTCAGTGTCGACAGGATGTTCCGTTCAATGGCCGGCAGACTTCCGCTTTCGAACACGGTCGGTACGCTGGTGGACGACTTGCTGGGATGACGTACCGGAACCTCGGTCTTCGCTGTCTTCAGGGCCGTCAGTTTCTTCATGTACCAACACCTCCTTTCAACCTGTATCGATCCTCTGAAAAAATTATATAAATAATTGAAATTGAATGTCAATAGCTGCAGTGGCGTTCGGATCATCTTGAATGATCAACGGTATTTGTTCCTTGACTTTAACCTGCTCGTGATTACATTATTGCGACAATTGTCACGTAGGTCACCCATGGTTGCCGGACTGGGCGCAACTGCTCCCGTGCCGGCAGAAACGAGGAGAATATATGAAACGAATCATGATCCGATTGTTGTCAATAGCGGCACTGACTCTGTTGGTGGGGGTGAGTGTGGGGCAAGGGTATGCAGAGGCCCGTGTCGGCGGCGGCCGATCGATGGGGAGCCGTGGATCGAGAAGCTATTCGCGTCCGGCGAGTCCCTATTCCCAGCCAGCTCCTTCCGCGCAGCCGGCACCCCGACCTGCCTATACGCCCCCTCCGTACCAGCAGCCCCAACCTGCCCGCGGGGGGTTCTTCCGTAACATGGCCGGCGGTGTTATGGGCGGGATGTTGGGTGGCATGTTAGGGGGGATGCTGTTCCGTGGCATGGGTTTCGGCGGCGGATGGGGCGGAGGTGTCGGTGGCAGCGGCATTGGGCTGTTCGAAATCGTCCTTCTGGCAGGGATCGGTTATCTCATTTACCGCTTCGTCAAGTCCCGGCGCCAGGAGGCACCGGTCTACCGGGGAGAGGTTCAGGCCGGTGGTTATGAACAGCCGACCCTGCACCAGTACCAGGAGCCGCCCCAACTGCAGGCAACGGCCAGTGACGACCTGGCCCGGGGGATTTCCCATATCCGCCAGATGGATGCCTCGTTTGACGAGGCCCGTTTCAAGGACCAGGTGATGGACAGCTTTTTCCGCATTCAGGGGGCCTGGATGCATCGGGACCTGACCCCTGTTACACCCCTCCTCACTCCGGAGATGCGACGCATCATGCAGGACGATGTGGATCGGCTCCTGCGGGAAAAACGGATCAACCGGCTGGAGAATATCGCGGTCAGGAACGTGGAGATCACCGAAGCGTGGCAGGAGCAGGGGTGGGACTTCGTTACCGCGCTCCTTTATGCCAACCTGCTCGATTACACCACCGACGAGGCGGGTACCGTCGTCGGTGGGAGCAACAGCGAGCCGGTCAAGTTCGAGGAGTATTGGACATTTGCCCGGGCAATCGGGGCAAGCGAGTGGCAGTTGACGGCCATTGACCAGAAGTAGCCATCCGATGTTCCTGCACGGGTAGCTATGTGGGAAAATACGTTTTCGCCGGGGATGTATCAAGAAGCCGTCAGTTCGAAAGGTCTGGCGGCTTTTTTCACATCTTAGGGGGTGTAATTTAGTTTGTGTAAATGGTCATTAAGGGGTAGAGCAAATCCCCA
>CAYSMK010000069.1:0-10056 GCA_964432205.1 uncultured Geobacter sp.
CCCTCCCCCGCTGGACCCTCTGGGGCCTAAAGGTGAGGGCAAAGAGTTCTCCCCCCGGAGGGGGGAGGCAGGAGGGGGGATGTCCAGTAGTCAGGTTCCGCCTTAGTATCATTATCGTATCATTGAAATGTCCTGACAGAGCCTGACCTGTACGGACCACGGGTATCGGGGACTCCCCAATCCCTGGCGGGAAAAGATCCTGAAGCGGTTGGGGAACCCTGCCATGACCCCGGCGTATTTCTCCCGAGTGCTGAAGATGGACATCATGGAGTTCGAGCGTTCTCCCGATCCCGCGACGCTCTCCCGGTGACCAGCACCCCGTTGGCATCTCCGCACAACGGGGCTGCGCCTGACCTGGGGGCGGTTTTATGCCCGGTCATGATCTTGAGCGCAATCGTGGAATGTCCTTTATCTAAGACCCCAAAGTCGTTGCTGTCAGTCCTGAATAACCAGGTTGGTACAGCTCAGACTCCCCCCCTGCACCGTAATGGCGCCGTGGAGCGTGATGTCCCGCATCTCCAGGTCATCCCCCTGGACGGTAATCGCCCCGATTACGGCCGAAGCGCCGCTCACCGTCGAAAACGTGTTGTTGAACCCGCCCTGGAGTGTCAGCGCGATCCCCCGGCCGAAGACCAGCGTTTCGGCAAAATTCGTCATGGTGAGTTTCATGGTGGTGCCGCTGACGGCGCTGCCGGACGCCTCCTGGATGGTTGAATAGAGCGGCGTGCCGGTCTGTTCCAGCCGGACGGGAAAGCCGTACTGGGCCACCTGGCTGATGAAGGTCGTGTTCCCGGCCCGGTCCCTGAGCTGGAGGGAGGCGGTGCCGTAGGGGAGCGTCGCGGTTGCCGCCTGCCAGGTGGAACTGCCGGAAAAGAGCATCTCCAGAGAGCCGCAGAGATTCGGATATACCTGGACACAGATGACTCCCGGATCGTTGGCGCTGGCGTTCAGCCTGTACAGGTCGTTATTGTAGTCATAGACAATACTGCCGGTTGGCAACGTGCGGTCGACGGTGACACTGACCGCGCCGGCCGGCGTTTCCACCGTGCCGACGGAGTCCGTGGCCCGGGACTTGAGGTAGTAGACGCCGTCCGTCGGGGGTGTCCAGCTGTAACTCCAGGAACCGGTGCCGGCAGCGGCCTGCCAGGTGGCGCCGTTGTTGGTCGATACTTCAACCAGGGTGATGCTGTTCCCCGCGCTTGGTGATGCGGTGCCGCTGACGGTCACCGTCCCCTGGCGGGTAAAGGAGTTGGCGGTCGGTTGGAGGATCGTGCTCGCAGGTGAGGTCGTCAGGATGATGCTGTCGCTGTAGACCGGTGAGCTCACGCCGTACTGGTTCGTGTATCGGACGTAGATGGTGTTGGAACTCCCCAGGTTCCAGGGCATGGTGGTCGCATAGGGATAGGAGCCGCTCCAGGTGACGTTGTCCGTGCTGAATCGCATGGTGAGCGCCTTGGGTTCGCAGCCGAACGGTGGGGGAAACACCAACGGGCATATGCCCGGAGCCCATGGATCGACGGAGTAGAGGGTGAGGGTGACCTGACTTGAACCGGTCGACGCCGCGCCGCCGTTGATGACCACTGCGCCGGTGATGGGCGAAACATCGACGAGGAACTGCCGCCTGCTGACCGGGCTGATGTAGCCGGCGTTGTCGATGGCCCGCACGTACACGGTATAGACGCCGTTGGTCAGATTGGTAAGAGTATGGGACCAGGTGGTCGTGCCGCTGGCAACCGCGCTCCAGTTCGTCGTGCTGTCGAGGGCGATCTCGACGCGATTGAGGCCGGTGCCGCTGTGGTCGGCCGCCCACCCACTGACGGTTACCGACAGTGACGGATAAACTGACGTGAGTACGGAACTGTCGAGCGGCAGGGCAATGTTCAGCTCGGGAACGACCGTGGTGTCCAGGGTGATGGCGGCGGAGGTCTGGGCGATGTTTCCTGCCCGGTCCCTGACCTCGGCATACACGGTTCTCGGGCCGTTGCCGGTCCCCAGGTCCCATTGGGTTGAGGCTGATGCAGTCAGCCAGCCCCCCCAGGTCGCGCCGTCGTTGCTGAACCGTGCCGAGAGAGTGCCGCAGACGGCCTGGCCGCTGCAGTCCAGCCCTGCCTCGGTAGCCGACGCGGTCAGGGAGAGGGTGACCGTCCGGTAGGGGGTAAAGGAGGCGTTGCCGTTGATCGCCAGGCTGACCGTCGGGGGGAGGGTGTCAATGGTGACCGTGGCAACGGCGGGCGCGGTTTCCACCAGGGCGTTACTGTCCGTGCTCCGCGCCATGACCGTGTACGTCCCGTCGCCGGCGGGGGACCACTCATAGCTCCAGACGGTAGTTCCCGTGGCCGGGTTCCAGGTTGCGCCGCCATCCGTTGACACCTCCGTCAGCGTCACGGCTGCCCCGGCATCGCCATGGGCTTCGCCGCCGATGGTTACCTGGGCCCCGCTCACGGCCGTGCCTGACTGGGGAGCGGTAATCCGGGTGAAGGGCGCGTTGTCCAGGGATACGGCCCTGAGTTCCCTGCCGGTCGCCCCTTCATAGGCGCTGAAGTAAACAGTAGTGCCGGCCCTGGTGATAGTGGCAGTGGAGGTGGTGTCGGACAGCTGAAACGTGCCGGCCGGCGTGCCGTCGGTCACCCACAGCGAGGTGTTGGCCGAGAAGAAGAGCCTTCCCTCCGCAACCAGCCTGAGAGCGGGAGAGGAATACCCTGTCCCCGGGTTTAGGTCCGCCAGCAGTGTTGTGCCGTCCGGTGTACCGTCCGACTGCCATAACTCCCGTCCGGTTTCCGGGGTGTATGCGCTGAACAGCAGCGTGCCGTTCAGTGCGGTGAGATACTCGGGGGCCGAACCGGCCGGGCCGCTGTGTATATCCCTGACGAGCACGGTTCCTGCCTCGGTGCCGTCGGACTTCCAGAGCTCGGTACCGGCCGCCGGGTCAGTGGCGGCAAAGAACAGCGTCGTGGCCACGCAGGTAAGGGCTGCGGGGTAGGAACCGCTGCTGCCCGCATAGATCTCTTTCACCGGCAGCGTGCCACTATCGCTGCCGTCGGTCTGCCAGAGCTCCGGACCGCTACCGGTAACGGAGCCGCGAAAGAAGATCGTGCCGTTGCAGGAGGTGAAATATTCGGGCTGGGCATTGAACCCGGAACGGACCAGTTGAGTCCCTTCGGAGGTGCCGTCGCTCTTCCAGAGCTCCCAGCTCGATCCGCGGTAGACGGATATCAGCAGGCTGCCGTTGATGACCTCCAGGGAGCCGAATGTCGAGCTGCCGGTGCCGGCGTTGAAGTCCCGGAACAGGACGGTCCCTGCCGGGGTGCCGTCGCTCGTCCAGAGTTCGGTGCCATACTCCACGGAGGCAGCGGTAAAAAACAGCCTGCCGTTGAAGGCGACAAGGTTGGCGGGGGCCGGACCGGAGCTCCCCTGGTAGATGTCCTTGAGCAACTGGGTGCCGCCGGCAGTGCCGTCGGTAACCCAGAGCTCGGTGCCGTTGGTCCCGTCGTTGGCGGTGAAGAAGACCTTGGAGTCGACGGTCGTCATGTTTGCCGGAGACGACCAGCTCAGACCGGGCCTGATGTTGGCAACCAGTTGGGTGCCGGCCTCGGTGCCGTCGGTCTTCCAGAGCTCCTGGCCGGTCGTCCCGTCGTTGGCGCTGAAGATCAGGCTGGTGCCGAGGGGGGCCGATGATCTGACAATGGTCGCGTCGATGCTGTCGAAATAGGGATTGATATTTTTGACCAGATAGGGATGCCCCACGGCCGAAGCCATGCCGGGGCATGCCAGGGACAGAAGCAGTATCAGTTGGAGTATCCTGCTCCACAAATGACGGTGTACTTTCATGTTGCCTCCTCGTCAACAAATGAAAAACAAGGGATGGGGATCAGCTTTCCACAGGCAGCCTTCAACGGTCTACATGATGCTGAGAGTTGTATCACAAATGCAGTTTGCTAGAAATGGTTTATTAACGTTTTGTTTTGTGGCGCGGTCCTTGTGAATGGCAGAAAGGCAATCCTGACCCTGGAGGTTGCCCCTCTGGGGGCTGCCCATCTCCAATTTCTACGCCCCCCCGGCAATCCCCTTCACCGCTGCGCCACCGCCCCCCTTGGTTACCGTCTCATTCGAACTGGTACAGGGCCACGGCGGCACCCACGAAGAGCTCGGGCCGGCCATCGCCGTCGGTGTCCCTGATTTCCAGGTGGTTATACCCACCCAGGTTCCCGGAGAGATCCTGGGTGCGCCATTTCAGCTCTTGCCCCTGTCCCAGCGCCGTGAGGAGACCACCGCTGGCGAGGAGCCATTCTGTGGCACCGTCGCCGTCCAGGTCGGCTATCCGCAGGGCATCCACCGAGCTTTTGCCGAAGCTGGAGATTCTATTCTTCAAGGCGAAGGTGGTGCCGTTGAAGACGTCGATCGTACCGTCCGTCCGTCCGGCCAGCAGCTCCATGGCCCCGTCACCGTCGACGTCCGCCACGGCCAGCGCCCGGGCCGTGTGCTCGATCATCAGTTTCAGGTCGTGGTTGACCCCTTCGAAGACGACGAGCCGGTTGGCGCCGGTGACGGACGCACTGATCTCGATGTGCCCGTCGCCGTTCAGGTCTTCCAGCTTGATATCGTAGATCTCGCCCCAGCTGCTCCCCAGGTCGACGCTCCGCCACTTCTCCTGCAGGGAGCCGCCGTCGAACACGATCAGGTAGGAGCCGGTGGCACCCGTATGCGCCCGCCCCTGGCCGGCCACGATTTCGGTCTTGCCGTCGCCATCCACGTCGCCGATGGCCAGGGCGGTGAAATAGTTGCCGTTGTATCCGGCACTCTGGCGTTTCAGGGTACGGGTGGTGCCGTCGTACACGCGGATAATCCCGTCGTAGATGTTTCCGGTGGTGACCACGAACTCGGTCTTGCCGTCGTTGTCCACGTCGCCGATCTTGACCGAGCGCACCCCCATCCAGTCAGTGATGCCGAGCTTTGCCTGGTACTCCTGGGCGTGGGTCCTGGCGGTGAAGATGTGAATGACCCCCTCGGCATAGCCGCTGTCGCTTTCGAACGACACCATGACGATCTCGTCCTCGCCGTCGTCATCCACGTCTCCCACGGCCACGGCGCTCAGGGGGCCGTCTATGTGCATGCTCTGCCACTCGACCGCCTTGGTGACCGGGTTGGCGATGTAGAGGTGATCCGGGCCGCTAGAAGACCCTCCGGCTCCCCAGAGGAGTTCGAGCTGCCCATCCTGATCCACGTCGCCGAGTGCAATGCCGGAAACCCCATGTTCCGGATTGTTTACCGCCCATTTCTCCGTATGGGTCTGGACATCGATAGCGTGAACCTTGCCCCACTGACTATCGCCGTACAGGAGCTCGGGGATTCCGTCGCCGTCTGTGTCCGTCAGCAGGAGCGAAGCGATGTCCAGATTGGTGCTGATCTCCCATGCCGGGCTCTTGCGGTCCGCATCGAACACGGTGATCTTGTACCAGGCAGCTGCGCCGACAATTTCCTGCATGCCGTCGCCGTCCAGGTCCGACAGGGCGACCCGGGCGCCGAAGCTGTTAACGTATTCCCATTCGATGGCGTGTGAGACCCCGTCGATTACGTACCCCTTGCCGCCGGTGGCGGTGGTGACGATCTCCAGGGCCGCATCACCGTCCACGTTCCCCACGGCGATGCAACTCCCCCCTCCCGTCGCTATCGACCAGATGAGCCCGCTGCCGTCGGCGGCATAGACGGAAACGCCGATGCCGTCGCTGGTGATGATCTCCTTGGTCCCGTTACCGTCCAGGTCGGCCACTGCCAGGGCGGTCAGGCTGGCGGTCGTCGTGACTTTACTGAGCTCCTGCCGGGTCGGCCCGTCGTAGACGTACACCGTGCCATCGGCCAGGGCGACCACGATGTCGTCCTTGCCGTCCCCGGCGAGATCCGCGAGGACCAGTTTGACAATTGTTGACCCGTACAGCTTGCTCCGCCAGATCTGCTCAAACGTGCCACTGGTGTTCTTGCGGACGATGTACCAGTAGGTATTGCTGCCGAACCCCCCGGCCGAGGCGCTGACAATGATCTCCCGGGTGCCGTCGCCATCGATGTCGGCCGTGAAGAGACCGGCGCGGCCGATATCGGTGCCGTAAAGTCCGTACTCCCACTGCTTCTGCAGCATGTCGGGAGTGCTGCCGACAGCGGCGGCCACGGTGATGTCCACCGTATCCGCGGTGCTGTACGTATGGCCGTCGTAGACCGAGAGCCGGAACTGATAGGCGCCGGGATGCTCGGCGATGAAGGAGGGGGTGGCCGTATTGGCCCCGGTCAGCGCCGGGTACCCGTTCTGCGGAAAGGAGACGACTGACCAGGAATAGGTGAGGGGATCGTTGTTGGCGTCGCTGCTGGCGCTCGCATCGAGCTGTACGGTGCGCCACTGGGACACGGTCTGGTCGGGGCCGGCGTCGGCAACCGGCGCCACGTTGACCGTCGGCACGGTATTCGTCTGCCGCTGGGTCTGCCAATCAGGTATGGCGTCGCCATTCGTATCCGCCTCGACAAGCAGGCTCCCGACCGAGAAGGCAAGACAGAGCCATGTCGACTGTTGACCTCTGAACTCCAGGGCCCCTTGCGACGGCCAGCCCGCGTTGTTGTTGATGACCAGGGGGGAGAGGGTGGCGACGTCCACATACCCGTAGACCGGGTCGTAATACCGTCCGGTGGCTGACTGGGTCAGGAAGGTGCTGCCATAGGTGGTGGCGAGTTCGTAGTTTTTGAACCAGAAGGTCAGGTTGTTCTCGTTGTTCACCAGAACCATGTTCATCGACAGGGTCTCGGTGGCGGCGCTGTAATTGAATCCCCATGACAGCGTCCCGATCAGCGCATAGGAAAAGCTGCTCCCCTTCATGGTCAGCGATTTGAAAGTAAGGGTGAGCCGATTGAACTGCTGCAGTCCCGGATCGAACGACCCGAGCATGTCGGCCTTGCCCGAGATGGCGATCCCCTGCGAGGTGTAGTCCTGGAAATCAAGGGTCCCGAAAAAGCTGCCAGTGGCATCGTTGACCTCCAGCGAATAGTTGATCACGCCACCACCGTCCCCCATGGTCTGGTGCGTCACCGTGCGCTGCACTGTCTTGGCGCTCTTTCCCAGTCGTTTTTGGGCGGCCTTGGCAGGGATGTCCAGCCGCCGCGCCGCCTGTTTGAGCATCTGGGCCATCTGCCGGACCGGGCGTTCGGTCGTGGCCAAGGAGCTCGCCGTCGACTTCGCCGTGCCGAAAGAGCCGAGGACCGCTGCAATATTGCTGCCGCCATACCCAACCATCGCCAGGCTCTCCGCGTTGCCGGCAGTTACGGTCGCCTGGGTTGTGACCCCCGCGTATGACGGGGCCGGGTCCACAACCCCGGTGGTCCTCGCATCGCCACCACCTCCGCCGCATGCGGAAAGGAGCTGCACCAGCATGATCAGCAGGATACCCTGCAATAAGAGATTCCTTCGTGACGTCATACATCCCTCCTGATAGCAATTACAATTACAATGAGAAGCTCCCCCGGTTTACTGTTGGATCGCCCCAATAATATGGGCAGTGTCCCTTAGTTTTCCTCGCATGCCGGGTGGTGTGGGGAGGGGGAGAGAAAAGCTCCCCCTTACCCGATTATGCATCTAGCCCTTCAAGCTCCATGAACCAGAACTCGCCAAATTTGTGCCAGTTGAACTCATAGCATTTGTTCAATTGTATCGAAATCTCTTTGCCTCCTACTGGCACTGACAGAGTAGTGCAAGCTAACGAATATCCATGCGAAATATCATATGCCCAACATTTGCCGCGCTTTGTCTGTGGGTTTACAAACCGTTCAAGATCATTCATTACGAGGGCAACCCCATGCTGTGCGATACCTTCTGAAACATATTTTTCAAGAATGGCAAGATCCTCATAAACATCCTTCATAAAGATATCGTGTGCACCTCTTAGCCCGCCAGACGAAGCGACCTTGCGATAACATTTGAGTTCGATGGCAATTGATGAAACGCCTTGGGATGATCTCCCTTTAACGAGTACGTCAATTTCACTTGAGCCTGACGTGGTTCTTACACCTGTCTCTAGTTCAATCTCCGCAACCTCATCTGGATGGTGGGAGACGTGCGGCAGAAGTTGTTTGAGGATGTAAGCATATTGAAGCTGCATGGATGCTTCTTTGTTAACAGGTATAAGACCACCACCAACTTTTTGTCCGAAAATAAGCCAAGCTGCTGACACCGCTTTTCTCAATCGATCGTCGAAATTTGGTGCATTGATGAAATTGTGCATGTTAGTTCACCGGGTTCTGAGAAGGTTTATGTTCACCCTTGAAGTAGTGACCTCCTCTGCAATTCTCCGAGTCCTGTTTTGATCGATGTTCGACATGATCTTTAGGGCCATGGTCGACGTTTTGTTTGTGAACCCTGACAGCGCCCTGACAGTGCATGCATCTGATACTTTTTTGTTCTCCGCTGGTTAAGGTGGAAACATCTACCTCCACCCACTTCCAAACTTTTTCATCATTAATCTTAAATAGACGCTTCTGTTCACACTTTGTCATAAGGTCGTGAGACATCGTATCCTCCGTCATCCGTCGCAATTTCACAGGACCAGTTAGAATAAAAGTTGTTGGCGGACCAGATTTGTCCCGCACACATTTTCAACAAAGACATCGATGTCACAGTTTTGTGTCAGGTTCTTGAAAGTTTCGCCGCCCATGCTGTAGAAATCGTGGTGACCGAGAACGTCCCCTACTTCTGGCTCAGAAGCGGAAGAATAAGGGGACAGGCACCAATTACCCTTTCCTTTTTCGCCCATTTTGCCAACCTCTTCGTCTCAGCGTGGATTCCAGTCCCATTCTCGCGCAGATCTCGTCTCTCCAGCTTTCGTATCCGAAAGGCGTCTGCCGGTTGACACTGTTCCTTATCTTCTCAATTTCTGCATCGGTGAGTGGTGTGTCCACAAAGGTGGACCAGTCATCGGGTAAGGGGATCGGCAACAGGTCGGGCCGAGACTCTTCCAGGGCAGCATTGCGCACTTGGTGTGATGACCACGGCCATTGTGCGGCCGTCGGCGACAACGTTGCCCTTACTGGATTTCCTTCTATGTACCGCACTACCGTCAGCAGGTGCTCGTTGTCCTGAACGATGAAACTCTTGTATCTACCCTGCCACAGATGCCCGCTGGTGCCATGATGCTTGTGATAGCGGCGGACATGAGTCGTCATCACCCACTGCATCCATTTGTTTAGCAAGGCCGCATCTTCCGGTTGAACGAGTAGGTGAAAATGATTCGGCATCAGACACCAGGCAAGGACTTTGACGCTATATCTCTGCCGCGCTCCCAGCAAAACGTCAACGAAGGCATGGTAGTCCCCGTCCTTGTGAAAAACCTGCTGCCTGCCGTTTCCACGATTGATCAGGTGATAGCAGCAGTTGTCGGCTAAAGCTCTGGCTGATCTTGGCATCTATCCTCTTTCATCCCAATTTGGTGCCTGTCCCCTTATTGCTCTGTCCCCTTATTGCTCTTCGGGTAAGGGGATCGGCAACAGGTCGGGCCGAGACTCTTCCAGGGCAGCATTGCGCACTTGGTGTGATGACCACGGCCATTGTGCGGCCGTCGGCGACAACGTTGCCCTTACTGGATTTCCTTCTATGTACCGCACTACCGTCAGCAGGTGCTCGTTGTCCTGAACGATGAAACTCTTGTATCTACCCTGCCACAGATGCCCGCTGGTGCCATGATGCTTGTGATAGCGGCGGACATGAGTCGTCATCACCCACTGCATCCATTTGTTTAGCAAGGCCGCATCTTCCGGTTGAACGGCGGAAGAATAAGGGGACGGGCACCAATTACCCTTTTCTTTTCCGCCCATTTTGCCAACCTCTTCGTCTCAGCGTGGATTCCAGTCCCATTCTCGCGCAGATCTCGTCTCTCCAGCTTTCGTATCCGAAAGGCGTCTGCCGGTTGACACTGTTCCTTATCTTCTCAATTTCTGCATCGGTGAGTGGTGTGTCCACAAAGGTGGACCAGTCATCGGGTAAGGGGATCGGCAACAGGTCGGGCCGAGACTCTTCCAGGGCAGCATTGC
>CAYSMK010000069.1:10156-11582 GCA_964432205.1 uncultured Geobacter sp.
CGTCATCACCCACTGCATCCATTTGTTTAGCAAGGCCGCATCTTCCGGTTGAACGAGTAGGTGAAAATGATTCGGCATCAGACACCAGGCAAGGACTTTGACGCTATATCTCTGCCGCGCTCCCAGCAAAACGTCAACGAAGGCATGGTAGTCCCCGTCCTTGTGAAAAACCTGCTGCCTGCCGTTTCCACGATTGATCAGGTGATAGCAGCAGTTGTCGGCTAAAGCTCTGGCTGATCTTGGCATCTATCCTCTTTCATCCCAATTTGGTGCCTGTCCCCTTATTGCTCTCCAATTTGGTGCCTGTCCCCTTATTGCTCCCAATTTGGTGCCTGTCCCCTTATTGCTCCAATCAATGGCTGAAGACTCAAGGACTCGTATCTGTCAAAGAACTGTGGGTGAAGACTCATTACCCGGCTACGGCCCGGTAACTTCAGCGAACCGCCCGGTGCGGACCCGCATGCCGGGTGGTGTGGGGAGGGGGAGAGAAAAGCTCCCCCTTACCCGATTGGCCTTTGACTTTTTACTTCCTACTGATTGCCTTGAATCTTTCGCACGTTCAGGTTTGTAACGGTTAAAGTTGCTCGATAGTGGTTTGGTGGAAAGGTTTCGGATTTCTGTGGATTAAGTTGGACAAGCGTTACCTTGTATCCCAAGTAGATTGTCTCAGTAGCAAATTTATGACTCGTATGCAAAATTAGGGTTGCTGGTTTCTTATTGGTTTTACTGATAATAATCCTAACTTCAGCATCCCCCTCCCAGACACATTCTTCTTCAACAGGGCAGCGATCATCCCGGATGACCCCGTTGAACTCGATGTTCATTTCTTCGCTCTTCAGCAGAGCACTTTGTCCTATGCAAATGTCAAAAGACTTTTCCACCTCTACTTGTATATTCCCTTGAGTTTTCTGAGATTCCCCAGCGCAACACTCCGTTGTTCTGGAGAGTCCAATCCAGCAGAAAAATATACTCAGAATCAATGTTGTTCGCATGTACATAGGACCTATCCTTTTCTTTATCTTGTCAAGGCCAACGGGGCTGGCCATGACCCGCGACCGCAGGGAGACGGAGTCTATGGCCGTGTTAGGTGTTTAAGGTTACCGTACCCCAATCCAGAACAGTTCATCTGCAGGAATATGAAACTTATTGATATATTCGTTACGATGCTGCCTCAAATTGTCTAAATAAGCCGCAGCAAGGGCTTTTTCCTTATCATTACCAACATCTTTCAGTGTCTGAAGGTATCGGTATTTCTCTTTTAGCATTTGGTAGTCGGTTATTTTTTTATAGCTGGGGTTCTGGGGTCGGACCAAACCAACAAACCGATTTCCTTCAGCTTTCTTCCCAGAAATAACTATTTCCGAGCCTTAAAGCCTCGTTTTCAAGGTCAATACCGATATTGTAAGGCGCTGGTTCTTCCCTGAGG
>CAYSMK010000070.1:0-10595 GCA_964432205.1 uncultured Geobacter sp.
CCGAACAGGCTGCCCAGCGAGAGGCCGACGATGATGATCGGTACCAGGTTTGAGAAAAAACTGTCCATATGACACCCACGCCTTCTTTGGTTGTTGGTTGGCTCCGTCCGGAACAGATTTCATTCCGGACGGGGACCGACGCCGCATCGCAACTGCCCTGACTCTATCTCGCAGCTACCATCTTCCCTGACTTGAGGGTGTAGATAACTACTCCCTCGGCGGTGAGGAGGTGGTTTCTGCCGACGGCAAAGCCGCCTTTGCCCCCCTTCTGGCCGAGCGCCCGCTCATAGTTGTCAAGTTTGTAATAGGCATCGCGGATGGCTGTTGCGTCGTTGGGATTTCCGCTCTTCTTCAGGGCCTCAACCAGCAGGCTGATGGCATCATAGGTGCGGATCGCCTTCTCGTCGTGATCGACCTTCTTGCCGGTGTACGCCTCGGCCTTTGACCAGACCTTCTGTACCAGGGGTTTGGCACTGTCGGCTATCGTTACCGTCTCCCACCCTTCGTACATGTCCGGTGAACTGAGCGATATCGAGGCATTGATGTTCGCGGCGCTCGTATGGATGATAAACGGCTTCCAGCCGATGGCCTTCAATGCCCGCGCAAAGACGACCGTCTCTGCTTCATAATCCGAGCAGATCAGTGCCTGGGCCCCTGATTCCTTCAACTGCTTGGCCTGGATGCTCAGGTCTTTGGTCTTCGGCTCTGCCAGGGTCGAGCCGACGATGGTGATGCCGTACTCGTGGGCCTTTTCCTTGATCGTTGCCAGGGTGTCGGTGCCCCACGCCAGGGTGGTCCCCTCGAAGGCGACCTTGGTATAGCCGAGTTTCTTCAGCCTGGCCAGTGAGGCCTCTACGAGCTGTGAGGCGGGTGATGCGCTGCGAAAAAACCAGGACTTACCCTTTTTGTCCCATAACTTGTCACTCTGGGGGTCAAAGGCGATGACGGATACGTGGTTCCTCTCCGCCCACGCCTTGAGCGCTATGTTCACGGATGACGTAACCCCTGCGATGATCGCCTTGGCGTTGTATTTCTCCTTGAACATCTTCGCGTTGCCGACCGCTTTGGCCGGGTCGGAGGCGTTGTCCTGCACAATCAGATTGATCGGTCTGCCGTTGATGCCGCCAGCAGCATTGACCTCCTTCACGACCATCTCCACTACCGGCGCCTCCACCATTGTCAGGGTGGCGGTAGGGCCGGAAAAGTCGGTGGTAAAGCCGATGTTGATCGGCTCCGCGGCAAATGAAGGCATAAAGGAAGACAACAGAAGCGACATGGAAACAGTCAGCATCATTCCGACACGGCCCTTTGAATATCTACTCACTTTCATACGCACCTCCATGATTGGTTGGTACAGCCCCTGGTTAAACAACTCACCTAGCTCCTCACCCTCTTGCACAGCCGCAAAACATCAATCTACCAGCACAGCGCCAGCTTGAAACAACATGCCTCTCTCCCCACTCCATCACACACCAGCATCTCCCTACCCGCACAACACACCTGATATACTAGACTTTTCTTGCTAACCCAACGAGTTGCCGGGTCCAAACCCGGCAGCACACCTTCCACAATCAGCCATTATTTAATTGTATATACAAGCATACGTGTGCTTGTCAATAGAAAGTAGTTCTGCTCGAAAATATTTCGCGCTTTTTCCCGACAACCACGACCTGAACATGCCATGCAACAAGACACCACCATCATGATCCACCCAGGCCAGGCAAGCAGTTTTCGTCCGGAAAGGGTTCTTTTTCGCCCTGGCGGTGTCAATCTGCGGGATGCTTGTACCATGCTGATTGACCAGTCAACCATAAGCATTTTCACAAAGAAAACATGCCTGCCATGGCATGAACAGATCACATGCCACATCAGTAAAACATTTATTTAGCCAAGCCTAACGACAATACGACCAGGTCCAGATTGTGCATCACGGATCTCTTCAGATCAAAACGGGACACACCAGAGTTTTATCATGTTACTCACGCCCTCATCACTCAAACCCTTATTTGCCTGGAGCACCTTAGTTGATTGACTAGCCAGTCAACAGCATGAACAATAAATATCACCCCCACCCACGCAAGTCAAACACTTTTTTACAAGAGAATTTCGCCGAACATGCTACAACAAAACCATACCGAAATCCGGCAAACTTTTGCCCGGACAATCCGCACGCCTGGACAGCACCCCAAAACATTCGTTCGACGGCATGAAACATTGCAGAATCAAACGGAATAACGCTTGACAACAATTTTGCATTTCACTACTGTTCACAGAAATCGAATAGAACAGAGGCTGTGAAAAGGAGTAGTAACCGGCTGACCCCTTCCAGAGAGCTGATGGGTGGTGCGAATCAGCAGGCGGCAACGGTGAACTCGCCTTGGAGCTTCCTTCCTGAACCATGAACAATTTATTAAACGTTCGTGCAGTAGGGAGGGACGTCAATCCCACGTGACGGGGATAATGAGGCCCGGATTTATTCTGTGCAGGTTGGCCTGACGAGGCGTGTGCGTCGGCAGCCGGCAACAGCATTCCGGGTGAAAAGGGTGGTATCGCGAAGGCAAAGCCTTCGCCCCTTGTCGGGGCGAAGGCTTTTTTATTTTCCCGACATGGTATGCTGTACAGCATCACTCCGGGACAGCCACGGACAGATCGTGCCGAGCGACAATTCAACAACAGGAGGTAACCCGCGCAATGGCCAAGAAAAAGGATGAACAGACAAGCATCAGGATTTTCGACACGACCCTCAGGGATGGTGAGCAGTCTCCCGGCGCCAGCATGAACATCGAAGAGAAGCTCAGAGTCGCCAAGCAGCTGCAGAAGCTGAATGTGGACGTGATCGAAGCCGGCTTTCCCATAGCCTCCATCGGGGACTTCGAGGCCGTGAAAAAGGTCGCCCAGACCATCAAGGGACCGGAGATCGCCGGTCTGTGCCGTGCGGAACTGAAGGACATCGACCGTGCCTGGGAGGCATTGAAGTACGCCGGGGAAAAGGGGCGGATACATACCTTCATCGCCACCTCGGACATCCATATGAAGTACAAGCTGAAGATGGAGCCCAAGAAGGTGCTGGCGGCGGCGGTGACGGCGGTGAAAAGGGCCAAGTCATACACGGACAACGTGGAATTCTCCTGCGAGGACGCGACCCGGACCGAGCGCAAGTTCCTGGCCGAGGTGGTGGCAGCGGTCATCGATGCCGGCGCGACCACGGTGAACATTCCCGATACGGTCGGCTATACCATACCGACCGAATACTTCGACATCATCTCCTACCTGAAGCAGAATGTCGCGAATATCGACAAGGCGATCATTTCGGTCCACTGTCACAACGACCTGGGGCTCTCCGTCGCCAACTCCCTGGCCGCCATCCAGGCCGGCGCCAGGCAGGTGGAGTGCACGATCAACGGCATCGGCGAGCGGGCCGGCAACTGCTCCCTGGAGGAGTTCGTCATGACGCTCAGGACCCGTCACGACATCCTGCCGTACGTCTGCAACGTGGCCACCGAGCAGTTGACCCCGGCCAGCCGGCTCTTAACAACCGTCACCGGGATCGTGGTGCAGCCCAACAAGGCGATCGTCGGCGCCAACGCCTTTGCCCACGAGGCCGGGATCCATCAGCACGGGGTGCTGATGAACAAGACCACCTATGAGATCATGACCCCCGAATCGGTCGGGTTGAAGACGAACGCCCTGGTGCTGGGAAAGCACTCCGGTCGCCACGCCTTCAAGAAGCGGCTGGAAGACATGGGGTACGAGTTCGACGACGAGCAGCTGAACAAGGCGTTTGTCCGCTTCAAGGCGCTGGCCGACCTGAAGAAGGAACTGTTCGACGAGGACCTGGACGCCATCATGGCCGATGAGGTGAATGCCCAGGCTGACGAGAAATTCAAGCTCAGCCATGTTACCGTCACCTGCGGCTCGTTTGCCGTGGCAACGGCTACCGTGCAGATGGAGATCGAAGGGAATCAGAGCCGGACCGCCGAACTGGGCGACGGCCCGGTCGATGCCGTCCTGAAGGCGATCAAGAAGCTGACCAAGACCAAGGCGAAACTGCTGCAATACAACGTCGGCTCCATTACCGGCGGCACCGATGCCCTGGGCGAGGTCACCGTCCGGCTTGAAGAGGGAGACCGGACCGTGCTCGGCCGCGGTTCGTCCACGGACATCATCGAGGCCTCGGCAAAGGCGTACATCAACGCCCTGAACCGGCTCCAGTCGAAAAGGGAACGGATCGTAGAGCACCTCTGATCCTGTCCGGTGACATCATTCGGGGGGCTTCGGGACATGCCGGAGCCCCCCGTCTGTTTGGGTACCGGACATAGGCCCAGAGCCTGCTATACTTGCAAAGGGCAGAAGCAGTGCCGCCGGGAAAACCGTACAAAACAGGAACAGTCATGACGCATTCCAGTGTAGAGGACATGTTGAAGCTGCTGGATCTTGAGAGGATCGAGGAGAACATCTTCCGGGGAGAAAGCAGGGACATCGGCGGGAAAAGCGTCTTTGGCGGCCAGGTGCTGGGCCAGGCACTGGCTGCGGCCTGCCGGACCGTTGAGGGCCGCAGCGCCCACTCCCTGCACGCCTATTTTCTCCGCCCCGGGGACATGACCGCGCCGATCGTGTACAGCGTCGACCGGATCCGCGACGGGCACAGTTTCGCCACCCGTCGCATTGTGGCGATCCAGCACGGGCGCCCCATCTTCAACATGGCCGCGTCGTTCCAGAAGGCGGAGAGCGGTTTCGAGCACCAGAACGAGATGCCCGAAGTGCCCGGACCGGACGATCTGCCGTCGCTCACGGATCTGCGCCGGCAGGCGGTCGAGCTAGATCCGGACCGGTTCAGGCACCGGTCGGCCTGGCAGGTGCCGCTGGACATCCGTCCCGTTCAACCGGCCAACCCCTACCTGGCCGATACCAGCCCCCCGTTGCAGACCCTCTGGATGCGCACGCTGGAGGCGGTCCCCCCTGCCCCTGACCTGCACCAGGCCATCCTGGCCTACGCCTCGGACTTCGCCCTGTTCCGCACCGCCGTCCTCCCCTACAAGAAGGCATTGCGGGAGATGGAAGCCCAGATGGCCAGCCTGGACCACTCCATGTGGTTCCACCGCCCCTGCCGGGTCGACCAGTGGCTGCTCTTCGTCATGGAGAGCCCGAGCGCCTCCGGTGCACGCGGGTTTGCGACCGGCAGCATCTTCGCCCGGGATGGGGCACTCGTGGCGACCATCTGCCAGGAGGGGTTGATGCGGATCAATCAGGTGTAGTCGTCTCAGTGTGAAAGTTGGCGTTAGAGCAGCAGGCGGTCGATGGCGTTCATGATGTCTAAATTTTGATTTTTTACTGATCCTATAGTGCGACCAAGCCGAGCACGCAGCAATGCTGTTATCTCAGCAGTGCACAGCAAAAATTTTGAGCCATTGACAATGATCTCCGGGTTCAGCACCGGCGCGGGAATGAACATGTCTTGAACTACAAGCGGAATTACCACACATGTTGAAAGAATGTCGCAGAAATTGCCCTGAACCTCTACCAGATATGGTGCACGCTTACAACTACGCTGACTGGGGTTGTGGTAAACATCGAACTGGGCCATCCTTACAGAACCCCCAGGTCGTCAGATAGCAACCCATGACGTTCAATCATCTGATTGTACGATTCGAACGCCTGCCGATTCTCCGCTTTCCAACGCTCCAGTTCTTTTTGCGCCAAAAACGATTTCATCGATTCTTCAAGCAATGCCGAAAGATTCCCTTTCTCTCTACGTACCCGTTTCACCAGATCACTATTGGCAGTCAGGTTAACTGATTGGCGATGTGCGTTTATGTCGTAAGCTGGCTGCATAAGCACCTCCTATACGGGGTTGTGTATTGCGCATATTAACGCGCATCGCTGTGCGCGTCAAGCGACAAACATGCTTCTTTTCCGTTCTTCCAGAACACAACTCGTCGCAGTTGCCGACAGATCTAACACGCCGGAACTTATAGCAAGTAACGGCCCATTGCCCCACCACCCGTCCCTTTTCCCCTTACCGCTTGTAGCCGATCCTGCGCAACAGGTCCCGGCGCTCCTGGCGATCGTCGTCCGTCTCCACCCCTTGGGGAGGCGAGCCGTCGATCACGCCGAGGACACCCCATCCCTGGAGGGTGGAGGCGACAATCACCTGGAGCGGGTTGGCCGTGGCGCAGTAGATCTGGCAGACCTCGGGGCAGTTCTTGATCTGGTTCAGGATATTGATGGGATAGGCCTCCGCCAGCAGGATGCAGAAGATGTGGCCGGCGCCGATGGACTTCAGGACGGTCACGCATCCCCTGATCAGTTCGTCGTCGTTCCCCTCGGTCCGGATCAGGCAGGGTCCGGACGCCTCGCTGAAGGCGATGCCGAAGCGGGCCTGCGGCACCGTGGTGGCGATCACCTCGTACAGGTCCTCGGCGGTCTTGATGAAGTGGGTCTGGCCGAGGATGATGTTGCACCCTTCGGGATACTCGATCTTGACGTCATGTATTTCCAGTTGCATGACTCCCCCTTTGCGCCAAACCTTCATCTGGCGGCTCGATGGCAGATGCCTGTGCCGCAATCGCGGCACAGCAGACTTTCTACGATACCTTTATCTTAGTTCACACCAATTGAATATCAAGCTCCCGACCTCTGCAAGCACGACCTGTCCCGATAGAAGACTAGCAAAATATCATCTTTTTTTGGGTTAATCCGGCGACGAATTTTTTATTCTGCTGCATACAACCCTGCTAGTAAAGGTTATAGCACTGCTAGATATTTGCTTTAATTTGTTTTTATTAACTAATAATTTTATTGACAAGCAAATGTAACGCTGTATTTGTATCAACAAGCCAATGTAATGTTCATGTCCTTCAAAACCAGGGGGGACCACATGTTCATGCAATTCCCCGCAGGCCTTTCTTCATCATCGGTGCCTGGCAGCAAGGCTGCTTCTCACCCTGCCCGATCCGGCTACCATGCCCATTATTGGCTGCCGATTCTGAGTTTCGCCCTCTTCCTCTGTTCCTGCACGACCATCAACAACCGGAGCTTCGACTTCAGCTCCATCCCCGATAATCTTGTCCGCGAAAAATGCGACGGCCAGTGTAAGCGACAAGTGAACGGAAACCATCCGTTTGAGATCGCAAGCGTTGAATAGAAAGGAGAATGGCCATGCCTATCGATGATTCTCTGCTCGTTCCCGGCTTCAGGGACAAACTGAATGCACTACTGGAAGCCTGCCGTGAACAGGGGGTGGAGATGCGCCCCTATTTCGGCATCAGGTCGCCGTTCGAGCAGGCAAAGCTCTGGCGCCAGTCACGTACCCGTGAACAGGTGGCGGAGAAGATTGCCTCTCTCCGTTCGCAGGAGGCACCGTTTCTGGCCCACTGCCTCGAATCGGTCGGCCCCTGCAACGGCCCGCCGGTCACCAACGCGATTCCGGGCCTTTCCTGGCACCAGTGGGGAGAGGCCATTGACTGTGTCTGGGTCGTTGCCGGAAAAAGCGAGTGGTCAACGGTGAAGAAGTTGGGCGGGATAAACGGCTACGCTGTCTATGCAAGCCGGGCCAAGGCGTTGGGACTCGACTCCGGCGGATACTGGAAGAGCCTCAAGGACTGGCCCCATGTCCAGCTGCGGGCAGAGAGCAGTCCGGCCAGGCTCTACTCCCTTGCCGATATCGACCGCGCGATGGAGGAGAAGTTCGGGGGGTAAGCAGCCACTGGTGTTTACATCATCAAGGAGGTAGCATGCTGGTATTACTCAGTGATGTTCATCTTACGGATGGAAGTTCCGGTGAGACGATCAAGCCCACCGCTTTCAGGCTATTTGCTGATCAACAGATCAAACTGGCGGAATCGGTGAACCCTCTTGACGAGATTAGGCTGGTGCTGCTCGGTGACATCTTCGACGTTATCCGCTCCACCAAATGGCTTGAAAACGCTAATACTGTCAGACCCTGGGACCCAGAGAGTGATCAACAACAAGAGATCGTTGAAAAAATCCTGCGGTCCATTTTGGACAATAATCGGGTGTTGCTGGACCACTTCGACACGCTTAAGGAGTATGCGGAGAAACGTGGCGTTCCCTTTGCTATCACGTACGTCATCGGCAATCACGATTGGCTCATCAACCGTTATGAAAGCTGCCGAGAGATGGTATCCACACGCCTTGGTCTGGTTGGCGTCGGTGGCACACCATTTCCGACGGAAGTTTTTGATGGAAAATACAGGGTGCTGGCACGACACGGGGATATCTACGACAAGTTCAACTACATGGGGAACCGCGATGCCTCTTCAATCGGCGATGCCATTGTCATAGAACTTTTGAACCGCTATCCCCGTGAAGTCGGGCAGCGTCTGGACGCGCTCGTGCAGCGAGGCAGAGTAACTGCAGATGAGCAACAAAAGATCACCGAGCAACTGAGAGAGCTGGATAACATCCGTCCCCTTCTCGACGCACCTTCCTGGGTGCTCATGGTATCCAACAGAACCAGTAATCAGACGGCGCGAGAGGTCATCGAAAAGGCCTGGGAAGAGTGTGTGGATGATTTTTTCGAAGTAAAATTCATAAAGGATCAGGACAAATTTCTCTGGCCCGACACTGTCGACCTTCTCCAGATCGCTCTCCAGCTCTCTTCGCATACCACAAAACAATTTCTCGAAAAAATTGCCGATTTCAAGGAACGTTTCTTTTCCGCGAAAATCGAGGGCGACTACCATAAGGCAGCCTTTGCAGAACCGAGGGTCCGTTCTGGCGAAGCGAGCTTCGTTGTCTACGGACATACCCACGACCATTTGATCATTCCGATGGATCAGGTTCCCCTTGCCGATGGGACTTCGATGAACAAGGTTTACTTCAATACCGGGACCTGGCGGAAGACCTGGAACAAGGCCTGGTTCGACAATGTAAATCGTGAATTCATAGGCTGGCACGTTCTTACGTACGTCGCATTCTTTAGCAAGGAAGAGAACGGAGCATACAATTTCGAGGTCTGGAACGGCGCGCTTGGCTAGATCAGGATATCAACCGGCAACACACACGAGAGGGAAGATCGACACTTTCATTACTGGGCTTCACACGGCAATACCAGCAAGCGAGAGCACCAATTGCTAAAGGAGGAACGGCCATGGGTTTCACTGTCACCACGTGTGAAGAGGCAAGGGACAGGATGCAGCCAGGGGATGTCATCGCGTTTTCGGGCAAGGGAAATGTTTCCGAAGTCATCAAGCTGTTCACCAAGTCCGAGGCACACATTTCCATGTCGGCGTCGTCAAAAGGGCATCTTGGCATCTTGGAAGCCTCCTTTTGACCATCAACACGGTGGAGGGGAATGCCGGCAACCGGGTCAAGGTCGGGATGCGGGAGCTGGCCAGCAGGGACATCGTGGGGTTCATCAACAATTTTTCCGCAGACGAGCAGCCGACCGGGTGGGAGCAGGGGCTGGTCTCGGCGGCGGATGTTGCGGGGGACGGGACGCGTTGAGAAATCATCGCCATGGTGTAACTGGGATGGGGATGTAATTAACTCTAAGGAGGATGAGCATGAGATCAACACTTTATTTGCTGTTTTTGTTATTGATTTTGGCAGAAAGTGTCCAAGCGCAGCCAATTGCAATCGTAGAATCAAAATGTGCTGTTCCTGGAGAAAAAATTGTTGCTAAAGGAACATTTAAGAATCTTAGCTCAATAACCATCAAGTGCATCAAACGGGACGGAACCGATTGGAATGAATTCAAGAACGTTAATTATGGAATAAACGAAGATAAAGATGAAATAATTTTTTCTATGCCAAACTTTGCATATGTAGATATCGATAGTTGTTCAGTAAGGTTTAGGTTTGATAAGGAGGCTAAGGTATTGGCTCAGTCAACAATTGGTTCTTGCGAGTGCGATATCGTGAGCGAAATAATCAAGTTGAATAACATGAAACCGCCGTTAAGCCGCAATATGATCATTGAACATATTGCCTATTTGAAGAATCAAAAGTCATGTTACGGTAGTACAGTGTTTACTACTACAGATATGGAACGTCTTCGGAGGGCAAATTTCACTGACGAAGAGATTTCCAAAATTTCTGGCGTGCCGCAATCAATAAATCTCGGACTTGCCGCAATCGTTGTGGAAGGGTCAAAGGAAGTCACCCCAGCACCTATGATCAGAATTTTTCTTACGCCGAAGAGTTTTCTTGACGAACGGCAGCCATTCACTACAGTTAAAGGTTTTTTCGAACGGATCGATGTAAATTTGGGGTATGCGCCTCTATCGATAAGAACTGACAAAGAACGTTCGCAACACATACTTGTAGGTTTTTCGTACGAAATGAACAAGTACGCGCTATTTAATGCCGGTGTCGCATTCTCTGTCACCGAAGAGCAGAGACAACTCCATCCATACTTCGGAATAACTATAGATAGTAACCTGTTGCGGGATATTGGTGTTTTGAGCAAAACAAAGTCGTTGGGATTTGCAGGTAGTTTTTAACAGGTTGGTGAACATGGAAAAGTGAGGTTCTGGGTCAGACTTCGAAAAGGTGAAGTCAAGTTGCAATCTTGGAAGTCAGACAGGAGTTTAAGGATAAGCCCCTCAGTCTCGCCAAATAGTCAAGAATAT
>CAYSMK010000071.1:0-10566 GCA_964432205.1 uncultured Geobacter sp.
ACCAGCTACCTTAAGTCAAGCCTTAATCCGGCAAGACCTGGTCTACCCATTGGCGTCTTTCGACGTTTCCGGGCAGTAGCCTCTGTTTGTGCAAACGCCTCATGCTAACGAGGAACAGTTTCGAATAAACCTAAATTGCGGCGTTGTCAATTCTTATTGCCAATCTAAACAAAGACGGCATCAGGATGGAGGGGAAAGGCATCAAGAACGCATCAATAACGATGAGAAACGAAGCTTGTGGTTGCACTGCAGGGGAGGGGCATTACACTGTAGACATGTATCGGAAATTGCTCGCAGCTTGGTTCGCAGTATGGACTCTGGTCAGTATGGCGGCCTGTCAGGCCGATGCCCAGGAATTCCACGGCTTCGGCGGCCTGATGCAGAATACCGACACCGACGGACAGTCCTACTCGTGGCAGCTGGAATACCAGGAAGGGCTTGGGGAACATTTTGCCTACAGCATCGGCTATCTGAACGAAGGGCATGTGCCGGAGCATCACCGCGACGGCCACATGGCCCAGCTCTGGACCCGCACCAACATCCTGGACAGGCGGCTGTCACTGGCAGCGGGGGTCGGACCGTTCCGCTACTTCGACACGACTGCTGCAAAGGAAGGCGCCTCCTACCAAAACGACCACGGCTGGGGAGTCGCCATGAGCCTGGCCGCCACCTGGTATACCGAGAACCGTTGGCTGTTCCAGCTGCGCACCAACGTTGTCAAGACCGACCAGAGCATCGACACCGTCTCGACCCTGATCGGCATCGGCTACCAGTTGGAGGCCCCGCCGACACGGGGCCCGCTCCCCACGGTACCCCCCCAGCGGCGGAAAACGACCGAAAACGAGCTGACCGTCTTTCTCGGCCGGACCATCGTCAACAGTTTCAACTCGGAGCATTCGTTCGCGGCGGCGGTGGAATACCGGCGGGGCCTCTGGCGTTACGTGGATTGGACGGCAGGCTGGCTCTTTGAAGGGGATGACCGCCTGAGCAGACGAAACGGCCTGACCACCCAGCTCTGGGCGACCAGGGCGGTACTCGGTGACCGACTCTCCCTCGCCTTTGGTGCCGGCCCCTATATCAATATCGATCATTACCGGAATCCGCTGCAAACAAGTGGGCGGACCCGGGCCATATCCGGCATCGTCACCCTCACGGCCAGCTACCGCCTTACCCCGGATTGGGCGCTGCGCACCTCCTGGAACCGTATCGTTACCAGCTACAACCGGGACACCGATGTGATCCTGGGAGGGGTGGGATACCGGTTCTGATTATCGGTAGACCGCCCCGCCCAGCATGGCGGCCCCCAGGATGATGAAGGCCGGGTTGACCTTGGTAAAGGTGAGCAGGCCGAAGGCAACCAGGATGATCAGCAGCTTGTCCCAGCCCAGCATTCCGGCCCCCACCCAGCCGTGCTTGCCGGCCCCGAATACCGTGTAGGCCATGTCATAGGCCGTCCAGAGCAGGAGCCCGACCACCACCGGCCGCACTACCTTCAGCATCGACTGCACCGTCTGGTTGTCCTTGACCTTGAAGAAATAGACGATCATGAGCAGCATCAGCAGTGTGGTGGGCAGGACCGTGCCGGCAGCGGCGGCGATGGCACCCGGGACGCCGGCCAGTTTGTACCCCGCATAGGCCGAGACCTGG
This sequence comes from uncultured Geobacter sp., assembly GCA_964432205.1. Classification (GTDB taxonomy): domain Bacteria; phylum Desulfobacterota; class Desulfuromonadia; order Geobacterales; family DSM-12255; genus Geomobilibacter. Next base: position 1,648 of record CAYSMK010000071.1, read on the forward strand.
GGGGCGATCGGTCCGGGCAGGGCGTTTCCCACGGCAACCGCATCGGCAAACTCCTCCGGGCTCAGCCAGGGAACCGGTGTCGTGCCCCCCGGCGGAATCCAGAGGGCCGCCGTGGTTTCCCGCTGCATCAGGGCCAGGGAGGCCGGACCGCCACCCCAGGAAAACAGGGCAACCCGCGTATAGAGCAGAAAGATCTTCCAGAGCAGCATTGCATCCTCCACTGAAATAGGGACGTTCAAAAGGGAAATGGGCAGGAAACCGTGCGAAATGCAAGAAATTGTTAGCACAATCGGCGGGGAGTGGTCAACGAAAGGAAATTAAACAGACGGGGAAGAAAGGACAAATGTACTGGACGGTTCAGAAGTATCCGGTCTCGGTCTTGCTTTCATCCCGTAAGGATAGAATGCCTGTAGCCGGGGAATTTATTCCCCGGCCATCTCGGCAAAATGCCAGGCGTCACGTACGTGACGCGGAGTTGTATCGGCAACTCATCCGGGGGATGAATCCCCCGGCTACATGCGGACGTCCCTACGGGACTTAATAGGCTTGGAGCAAAGACTTGCCGGACATCGCCGGGTTTCAACCTGCCGTCTTACCCTGAAGCACCTTCTCCGGGATCATGGGAAGGCTCCGCAGGCGGGTGCCGGTGGCGGCGAACAGGGCGTTGGCAACCGCCGGCGCAATGGGTGGAACGCCCGGCTCCCCCACACCGCCGGGCGGGTCGCTGCTCGGCACGATATGCACCTCGATTCGCGGCGCTTCGTTCATCCTGACGATCGGATAGTCGTCGAAGTTGCCCTGCTCCACCCGCCCTTCCTTGAGGGTGATGGCGCCATGGAGCACCGCCGAGAGTCCGAAAATGATCCCGGACTCCATCTGGGCCGCGATGGTGTCGGGGTTGACGATCCGGCCGCAGTCGATGGCGCAGACCACCCGGTGCACCCGGATCGCCCCTTTGGCAGTGACCGACACCTCCGTCACCTGGGCAACGAAGCTGCCGAACGATTCGTGCACTGCTACCCCCAGCCCGTGTCCGGCCGGCAGCGCTTTTCCCCAGCCGGCCTTGGCAGCGGCCAGTTCCAGTACCCCCCGGTACCGCGGATGCTTGGTCAGCAGGGTGCGCCGGAACGCGACCGGATCCTTGCCGGCAGCATGGGCCGCCTCATCGATGAAGCTCTCCACGACAAAGGCCGTGTGGGAATGTCCCACCGACCGCCACCAGAGCACCGGCACCCCGACCTTGGTAGTGTGCAGGTCCACCAGAATATTGGGGATGGCATAGGGGATAGTGCTCGCCCCCTCAACCGAGGTACCGTCGATCCCGTCCTTCACCATGGCCTGCTCGAACGGAGTCCCGGCAAGGATCGACTGGCCTACTACGGTGTGTCGCCACGCCACCAGGTTGCCGCCGGCATCGAGCCCGGCGCTGATACGGTCGTACCACATGGGTCGGTAGTATCCCCCCCGCATGTCGTCCTCGCGGGACCAGATCACCGTGACCGGCCGCTTCACCTCCCTGGCCACCGTCACTGCCTCAACCACGAAGTCGGATACCGGATTGGCGCGCCGACCGAACCCGCCACCCAGAAAAGCAGTCTGCAGTTGGACCTGTTCGGGCTTCAAACCCGCGACTCGGGCCGCGGCATTCCGGTCCGCGGTCTGGAACTGGGTGCCGGTCCGGATCAGGCAGCTGTCGGGCTTCAGATCGACAAAGCAGTTCAACGGCTCCATGGTGGCATGGGCGAGGTATGGCACCTCGTATTCGGCCGTGAGCCGCTTCGCCGCCTCCTGCAGGGACCGCTCCGAGTCTCCCTCCTTACGGGCTACCAGACCGGGCGTTTTGGCCAGGCCGCTGTACTCATCGCGCATCCCCGGCGTCGACAGCCTGGCCCATTCGCCGTCGTCCCAGGTGATCTCCAGCAACTCCCGCCCCTTCTTTGCCGGCCAGAAGCCGGTGGCAACCACTGCAACGCCGGACGGCACCTGCACCACGTCCAACACGCCCGATACGGCCTTGGCCTTGTCCGCCCTGAAACTGGCCACCTTGCCGCCAAAGACCGGTGCCCTGGCCACCAGGGCCGTCACCATCCCCGGCACCTGCACGTCGATCCCGAACCCGGCCGTGCCGTTGATCTTGGCCGGGCTGTCCAGACGCGGCCGCGGCTTGCCGAGGATTTTGCACCTGGCCGGGTCCTTGAGCCTGATCTCAGTCGGAACCGGCAGATTGGCAGCCGCAGCAGCCAGCTCGCCATAGGTCAGCTTCTTGCCGCTCGTGTGCAGCACCCGGCCGCTTTCCGCCCGGCAGCTGGCCGGGGAGACCCGCCACTTTTTGGCAGCGGCGCTGATCAGCATCTCCCGGGCCGCGGCACCTGCCCTGGAGAGCCGCTCCCATTCGGAAAGCACGCTGGTGCTCCCACCGGTCATCTGCATGCCGAAGCTGGTATGGTTGTAGATCTGATCGACCGGGGCCGCTTCCACGCGCACCGAGCGCCAGTCGCACTCCAACTCCTCGGCCAGTAGCATGGCGAGCGAGGTGTAGACCCCCTGCCCCATCTCCGACTTGTTGATGATCAGGGTTACCGAGTTGTCGCCGGCGATCCGGATAAAGGCGTTCGGCGAGTAGGAAACAGGGGGAGAAACCGGGGCGGCGGCCGATGCAAACTGCACGGGAAGATGAAAACCGATGACCAGGCCACCGCCGATGGCGGCACCGGTCTTGAGAAACGCGCGACGGCTCATGGCTCGTTCGTGTTTCATTTTCTGCCCCCTTTCGCCCTTGCCGCCGCGGCCCGGTGAATGGCACGCCGAATCCGCGGGTAGGTGCCGCAGCGGCAGAGATTGCCGGACATGGCGCTGTCGATCTCCGCATCGGTCGGTTTCGCGTGCTGGCTCAGGAGCGACACGGCGGAGACGATCTGCCCCGGCTGGCAGTAGCCGCACTGGGACACCTCCTCGCTGAGCCACGCCCTTTTCACCGGGTGGCTTCCGGGAATCCCCTCGATCGTGACGATCTTCTTCCCTTGCACGTCGCCCACAGGGGTCACGCAGGAGCGTTGCGCTCGGCCGTCCACCTGGACCGTGCAGGCCCCGCACAGGGCCTGGCCACAGCCGTACTTGGTGCCGGTCAACCCGAGTTGCTCCCTCAGGACCCAAAGCAGCGGCGTATCCGGGCTTACCTCCACCTGATGCTGCTTCCCATTCACGTTCAGTGAGATCATGGCTACCTCCCTTCTGTTGTGTCACTGCCATGTCCAAATCGGTTAGAAAAACTGACAAGGCTTCCATGGGAGCCTTTGCCAGCTCTTTCCACCATTAACGTTCATCAATCAATGCACTGACGACGTGACGGGATGCCGCAACCAAACTAAACCTTGAGGCTCTTACATCTGTTGTTTCTCGGCATTATTCCCGCCACTCTCTTGTATATGCAGATCGGGTCATTTCTTCACCTCGAGAAGTTCCACTTCGAATATCAGCGTGGCGCCCGGCAGGATGAGATCGCCGGCGCCGGCGTCGCCGTAGGCGATGCCAGGCGGACAGACCAGCCTGGCCTTGCCGCCGGGCTTCATCTTCTGCAGCGCCTCGGTCCAGCACTTGATGACGCCATCCACCCGGAATTCGGCCGGCTTGCCCCGCTTGTACGAGCTGTCGAACTCCTTCCCGTCGGGAAGCGTCCCGCGGTAATTGACCTTGACCGTGTCCGTCACGGTCGGACGTGCCCCGGTCCCCTCTTTCACGGGAAGATAGATCAGGCCGGAATCCGTCTTTACCGCCCCCTTCTCTGCGGCTGCCTTGGCAATGAACTCCCTGTTCGTGGCAGCCAGTTTCTCGCCCTGGGCCTTGCGGCGCGCCCGTGCCAGATCCTGTACCTTGTCGTTGTAACTGCTCAGATCCACATCCGGTTTTTTCCCGGTAGCGGCATCCGTCAGCCCCTGCTTGACGAATTCCAGCTCTTCTGGTGACAGATTGAATACGGCAATGGAGCGGGACACAAGCAAGCCGATGGCGTAAAGAGTCTTCTGCTCCTCAGTCTTGGGCGGATCTGCCGCAAAGGTTGGAGAGGCAAGCAGAGCGATCACAAGAATGACACTGAGTCTGGACATCAGTTTCTTCCTTTCGATGATATTTTTTGAGGAGAATGCAAACACCCACTGAAGGTGGGTATCACGTTAGCAAGTGGCATACCGTCGGCGTCAAATAAAATTATTCACGAAAATCTAAACCGTTAGAGGAGTATAACAAAGATTCGATGATACAACAGGGGCGTCAAAAATTTTTACTTTGCTCAACAACCTTTGACAGGCAAACTGATTTTATTAATTAAACACACCATTACTCCTGCAGTCGATGCAAGCTCTGACCGGAAGATATACGGCCTGACAAGCGACCATATTACCAGCCGCAGCACTCCGCCAGGAACCGTGGCACATTTTTACGATTGACAGGCTAAAAAAGCTCGTGGTATAAGACCAATGCTTTTCGGCACATAGTTTCATCGCAAACGGATTCCAGCAAAGGCGACGGAACGAGGAACAGACCGAACAGCCTGTAAGGTTAACAACTTGCAGACACATATTCCCCAGTAGCTCAGTCGGTAGAGCAGGTGGCTGTTAACCACCTTGTCCGTGGTTCGAGTCCGCGCTGGGGAGCCAATCGTTACGCTCAGCAAAATCATTTGCTGAGCTCAATATAGATGGATCTATGGGCGGCAACTCCCATAGATCCATTTTTATTTTCCCCACCTTCTTGCCGTCCTCTGTCGCTTCCGCCTCTTCAAAATAGACAACCTTCTTCACCAGCAGATGGAGCAGATCGTATTTTTCTTCTGGGGTGAGTTGGTCATATACATCTCTGAAGACCTTGAAGTTTTCACGGATCAAATCGGCGCTGAAAATTTTGTTCTCACGGTCTTGGATCTCGAATTCTATGGCCTCGATTTCGGCCTTCAACTGCCCCCGTTGCAGATCCAGTTCTTCGAGTTCCTTCACGATGGAGACAACCCCCGTGCTCTTGACGCCGCTTTCACCCAGGATCTCCAGCAGATTCCTGGCTTTCTTGTCCGCCTGACCATGCGTTTCCTGAAGAGACTTCTTCTTGGCCGACAACACTTTCACTTTTTCCCGCTGATCCCTTGTTGCATTCTCCACTACACCTTCAATAATCCGGGGATCACCGGCGAGAAACTTCAATTCGTTGACCACCAGATCTTCTAGCTTTTTGGCATGAACACTGCCAATGCGGCATTTGGTCTTGCTTTGGTCGTTATCTACCGTGCAGCGATAATAGAAATACTTGTTGCCTTTCGAATAGGCGAAGCTCGGCGCCATCGCCGAACGGCAGGAACCGCACCGGACGAGACCTTTCAGATAAAAAGTATTCTCTTGTTGGCGATAACCCGTTTTCGTTGAACTATTAGCCTGCAAAATCGCCTGTGCGGCATTGAACAGATCCTCGCTAATGATGGCTTTTTGTTGACCATCATAAACACTGCTCTTGTGCTTTACCTTGCCGATGTACACTGGATCGTTCAGAATCCTACTGACACTGGTTTTCTGAAACCGCTCGCCCCCTCTATTGCGGCCGGCCCTAGTCGTCCATGACTTCATCCGGGACCCCCGCGCATTCAGCTCATTTGCCGTTTCGCTCAACGATCCCACCCTGATGTACGTTTCGAACACTTCCCTCGCAATCGGTATTTCATCTTCATTGGGCACCAGGCAATTATTCTCATAATCAATATCGTAACCAAGCCGTGGGTAGCCACCATTGAACAGCCCCTGCTTCGCCCGATATGCCATGACATCAATCGTGCGTTCCGACGTTTGCTCCCGTTCCAGTTGGGCGAAAATCAGAACGATACGGATGACACTGCGGCCGATGGCCGAAGATGTATCAAAGTTTTCCTGCAACGAAATCAGGTCAACGTTTTTCTCCTGAAATTTCTTGTATACGTTTTCAAAGTCGGTAATCGAGCGTGACAGCCGATCCACCTTCTTCACGATAACGGTGTTGATCTTTCCCTTGTTGATATCCGCCATCAGCTTCTGAAACGCTGGCCGCTTCAGATCCTTTCCTGAAAAGCCCTCTTCACGGTAGACGGTAACGTCGGGCCACCTGCGGTAGGAGCAATAGTCTTCCAGTTTCCGGATCTGTTCATCCAGCGATTCACCCTCCTCCGCCTGATGGGCCGTCGAGACTCTGACGTAGAGAGCGCATTTTCTGTCTTGATCAAGCAAGTCGGCCATATCGTCCCTCCTTTAGTTTTTATACCGTATCAGATACCCATATTATCTTCAATCATGTTTTGCTCTTCGGCCGCACAGGACGGTAACGCCCATCAAAGCAGTCCAGATCCTCCTTATCAATCTTTTTTCGAGTCCCATTCCAGACTTCAACAAGAGCCAGCCCAGCACATACAACCCTTTAGTTACACCTTGTTAGCCGCACCACCCCTCCACGCCGCTTCTGATAGATGCGGGTTATTTCGGGTGAAAATCAGTGCTGAGAACCCCGCCAGAGGTTGCTGTCCCGCCCAGCATATACAAAAATCTCCAGTTTTTGTGGGCGGCAGCCATGGAACCAGAACACAGATTACAGCAGATAACAGCGATTCTCAGTTTGGGAGTCATTCGATTGGTAGCAGCACGGAATCAAGAAACAGGCCACGACGGCTCGTTATCAGATACGCCTACGGCGTGCCGACCGGCCTGTTCCAGCCCGGTCGGCAGGATCGGCCCGAAGGGCCGAACGAAATCTGCGGGTGAACGTGTAGCGAAGCCGCAAGAAGACGATGTGAAGTTTTCACCCGCAGCTTCCGTGCTGTGTCAGGGTGCCCCGACACAGCACGGAAGCTTACTCAGCGGCGATTCGGGAGAAAGGAGCGCAACAGATGACAGGTAACGGATGGATGGAACGGGAGGGCGCAACGTTCGACGCCCAGGAGGAGCTACATCGGATCAAGAGCCTGCGCACGACCATGCGGAAAAAACGATTCAACCGATCGGTGTTGGAGCGCTATCGCGCAGAGCTCGTTGAGCTCCACCGTGCCGGTGCGAGTCTCTGCGATCTTCAAGTCTGGCTGAGGAGGAACAAGAGACTGAAGGTTGCCCGTTCGACCATCGGTCGTTACCTGCACAAATTGCCAGAACTGAAAATGGAGGAGTGAAGTCATGCCTTCGTTTCGAACAACCAAAGATAAAGCGACCCACGCCGTTTCGGTAAAGTCCGGGATCACTGAAAGAGGAGCAGGTGGTAGACATGAGAACAAAGGCGACGGATTGACTCATTCCGTTGGTACCGAGCGGATCTACGAGCAATCACTCAAGGAGTTTGGCGATTTTCTGTCGGAGACTCGCCAAGGTGATATCTTCACCGCCACTCTGGAGCATGCCATCAGCTATTTGGAAGCTCGGTCCGAGTATGTATCACAGAAAACACTCGATCAGGACCGGCAGGCTCTCCAACACCATTTGGGAGAGAAGATCGAGCGGGTCAAAAGCGAGGTCCAGACGATTCTGTCTTCGCGGGCCTACACCACGGAACAAGTACAGCTTGTGACCGAAGCTCAGAGCGCACGAAACTCCCTATCAACCGAAATTGCCCATGACACCGGACTGCGAGCACATGAACTCTATACGATCCTTCCGGCAGGGGAACGTGGTGCGAGCCGTCACCGGGAGTGGTCTCAGGACCGCTTCGAGGGAAGAGACGGCGAGCGTTATACCGTTGTCGGCAAAGGGGGACTGATCCGCGAAGTGATGCTTTCATGCGAACTTGCTGAACGGTTGGAGGAACGTCGGCTAGCTGAGCCGGTTGCCACCAGAGACCGAGACGTTATTTACCGCCAGCACTACGACATCGGCGCGGGGAAAGCATGGAGCCAAAGCTTTTCAAGCGCAAGCCAGCGGGCGCTGGGATGGTCGCAAGGCGGGCATGGTTTACGCCACTCCTACGCGCAGGAGCGCGTGAGCGAGCTTCAAGGAGGTGGACACTCCTACCGGGATGCCCTCAGCGTCGTCTCACAAGAAATGGGGCACTTTCGGGAGGATATCACGGAGGTATACTTGCGATGAATCGTTTGGGACGGGTTAACGGCCCTTGCTGCCAAGGGCTTGCAAGGATCAATAAGTATCTGGGATTACCACAGGGTTCTTGCCCCACCATTCCGTGGTTGCAACCATGTACAATCTATATGTAGGAGTTGGCAAGTTACGAGGATTCAGACAAGTGCAGAGACCTCACATATCACCAATGTTTGCGGTTTTTATCTCCCTTCTGGGAAAGGCGTAAAGCTTGCCGTGGCTTTACGCTAGCAGTGCCATGAAACTCTAGACTCTTCATGCGCCACAATCAGTGAGATTCACCGGCTATCTTGGAAAACCGGGGCCTCTAGTTCGGGCCATACTCCAACCACGGCACCATGGCATACGAAAAGCAGACATTAGTTTCTGCCGCCATGATCGGGAGAGAACCGCAAAGTTTCCTTTCCTTCTTTTGCCTGCACACGAGCACTTGACTCGTGACAAAAAGGAAAGACAGGTGTGCACAGTCCAGCCTGTATAAACAATTGGGGCGAATCGGGGTCAGTCCCCGCACAGACAACCTGGCATGTGGCCCAGGAGCTGTGGTTGGTCTATCAGCGAGAAATATGTAGTGGGGGGGAAAAATCTGGAAATACTGCGTATCCCATGGATTTAGTTTTATTCCGTAAACGTCGCTTGATAAGCCTGTGAAATTTGATAGATTGCCAAGGGCTAATGTGGGTTTGTATTTTCAACGCCCCGTGTTTAGCAGCCACAATATATCTGGAGGCGATAAATATGGAAACCGTAGAAAATCTCAAAGAAATTGAAAATAACCTCAATCAGGAGTTTAAGGATATGGCGGCTAAAAAGGTGATATTTGCCTGTAATAACTGAA
>CAYSMK010000072.1:0-9442 GCA_964432205.1 uncultured Geobacter sp.
GAACTCTTTGCCCTCCCCCAGCGGGGGAGGGATGGGTGGGGGAAGAAACGATGTCAAGTAGTCAGCATATTCCTTAGTAGCTCTGATCGGCAAGCTCCCGAAAGCGGAGCGCCAGTTTCGGCCCCTCGGCCTCTTCCTCGTGCTTGAAAAAGACGAACGCCCGCTCCCACGGTTGCGCGCTGATCCGCTTCGCCCACTCTGCCAGGTCGGCCTCCGCATAGCCGGGTCGGCGCAGGCGCAGGTACCCCCATGGCGCCGTGCTGATGATATCCCGGGCCGGGCTCTCGTCCGTATCCGCAGTGCAGAGGCTGTGACCCCGGTCACGCAGGAGGTCCGCAACCCCGGCCTCGAACCAGGTCGGGCTGCGGAACTCGAAGGCGCAGCGGATGTTGTCGGGAATCAGCTTGAGAAAGGCCTCCATCCGGGGAAGGTTCGCGCGGAAGCTCGCCGGAAACTGGCACAGGACCGCCCCCAGCCTCCGCTCCAGCAGCGCCAGCGTCCTGAAGAAGTAGTCGGCCTCCTCTCCCACCTCTTTCAACCGCTTCACGTGAGTGATGACCTGGGGCGCCTTGAAGACGAAGACAAACCCGTCCGGCACCTGCTCGGCCCAGGAGGCAAGGAGCCTCTCGGTCGGCATGTGATAATACGTGTAATTGATCTCCACCGCGTTGAACCGCTCTCCGTAGAAGTGGAGCATCTCCTTGGGGGAGATCTTTTCGGGATAGAAGATCCCTTTCCATTCCTTATAGCCATATCCGCTCGTACCGACATGGAGTCTCATGGTCACACTCCTTCGCCGCCGCTCTCGCGTATCACGTCGCGGGCGGTCTTGTCCTCCCGCAGTCTGAGGAAAACCGGGTGCCGCATGACGGCGTCCTCGGTCCAGCCGGAGAACGCCACCTCGCAGACAAGCTCCGGCCGTACCCAGGTGGCCGGACTGTTGGTCGGCGGCTCGACCCTGAAGGGGCATACCTCCTGGCGCAGGGGCTGCAGCAGTGCATGTATCCGCTCCAGTTCGTCCGCGCCGAAACCGCCCCCCGCATGGCCGATGTAGATCAGTTCGTCACCGTGGAACAGACCCAGGACCAGGGTGCCGAAATGACCTCTCCCCCCGCGCGGCGCCGTGAAGCCGGCGATCACCCCCTCCTGGGTGAGCTGCCTCTTCACCTTCAGCCACTGCCGGCTCCTTTTCCCCGCCAGGTAGACGCTCTGCGCATGCTTGGCGACGATACCCTCGAGCCCCTTTCCCTTGACGACCTCGAAGAACAGTACTCCGTCGCCCGTGACATGGTCGCTGAACCGCAGCCGCGTCCCGGACGGGAGGATCTTTTTCAGAAGTTCCTTCCTCCTGAGCAGGGGGAGGCGGGTGAGATCGTGCCCCTGGAAATGAAGGAGATCGAAGACGTAGTAGAGAAGATGGCCGCTGCCGGATTCCCGGTAATGCTGCAGCAGCTGGAATGCGGGGTGGCCCCGCTCATCCACGACAACGATCTCGCCGTCCAGCACCGCCTCGAACCGGCAGGCCTTAAGCGCCTCCACGATGGGTGGGAACTTCCGGTTCAACGGAAGCAGGTTGCGGGAGTAGAGTGCGACCTCCCCGTCCCGTATTTCGGCGACGGCCCGGTACCCGTCCCATTTCATTTCAAAGATCCAGTCCGGATGGTCGAACGGCTTTCCTACCGGGGTGGCGAGCATGGGGTGCACGCCGTGCGGCATCGATGCCTCCGGCGCATCCTGCAGCTCCGCGCTCTCCAGCGTCTCCCGCAGACGGATCCGGTCGATCTTCCGGTGTCGGGAAGGGGTCCCCGGCCCGGCTGCGAGCAGTTCCTCCAGGGTCCTGCCGGAGACGACGGAGCGGTTCTCCCGGAGAATGTCCTCCCCGCTCACAAAGCGGTCCCTCTTCTTCAACAGCAGCCACGACTTCCCGTCGTGCCCGGTCTTCACCAGCGCGAATTCCCCCTTCAGCTTCTCCCCTTCGAGGACGAACTTCAGGTCCCCCTTGCGTAAGCCCGCCAGGAGCAGCTGCTCGCTTTCGGTCCGGTCCCGGGCCGCCGGGTGGCGATACACGCCCCGGTCCCAGATGATCACGCTGCCGGCGCCGTAATTCCCCTCAGGGATGACCCCCTCGAACTCCCGGTACGCGAACGGATGGTCTTCGACCATGACGGCCAGCCTCTTGACGCCGGGGTCGAGCGAAGGCCCCTTGGGGCAGGCCCAGCTCTTCAGCACCCCCTCCATCTCTAACCGGAGGTCGTAGTGCAGGGCCCGGGCAGCGTGCTTGTGGACGACGAACACGAGCTGATCTCCCTCCCGGCGCTCGGTCGGCTCCGGTTCGGGTGTCGCCCCGAATTTCCGTTTGGCTGCGTATTCTTTCAGTATGGGTTTCATAACCCCTCCTGCCCTCCCCTTACCTTAAGGGGAGGAATCCCCCCCTCTTGGGTTAAGAGGGGGAAGGGGGGAGTTACCGTTTGTTTCACAAATGCGGTAGCCTCTGCTCTTTCACAAGCAGTTCGCGAAAGAGATCACCATCCCTTTCGACCCTCTCCACGGCCGCTCCCGGGCTGATCTGCAGCTTTTCCCGCTCCCCCTCCTTAGCCACCTCTTCCAACTCCCCCCAGGGCAAAGGGAACGACACAAGCTGCTTCTCCCGTGCCCGCAGGGAATAGGCGCAGATCATCGTCAATTTCGCATCGTTCTGGGACCAGTTGATGAAGACCCGCCCGGTGCGCTGGTCCTTGGCCATCCGCGCCGTCACCAGGTCCGGATAGTTCTTCTGCAGGATCAGTGCAACGGCCCGCGAAAACTCCTTGGTATCCCCGAAGGTCGTCCCGGCGGAGTTCAGGGGTACATAGACATGCAGCCCCTTTCGGCCGGAGGTCTTGACAAAGCTTGCCAGCCCCAACCGGGAGAGGAGCTCCCTCAGTATCAATGCCACCCGGGCACAGGCGAGAACGTCGGCCGGCTCGCCGGGGTCCAGATCGAAGACCATGGCATCGGGCGTCCCGGGAGATGCGGCCCTGGCCAGGGGCACATGGAGCTCAAGGGAGGCCAGGTTCGCCACCCAGATCAGCGTTGCCAGATCGTTGACCAGGCAGACCGTCATCCGCTCCCCGTCATCCATCCGCAGTTCGGCCGTCTGCACCCACGTAGGGTGAGGGGGACAACGCTTCTCGAAAAAGAACTCCCCTTCCACCCCGTTGGGATAGCGTTTCAGGGTCAAGGCCCGGCCCTGCAGATGGAGGAGGATGACCGGCGCGATCCGGCGGTAGTATTCCAGGACATGGGCCTTGGTGAAGCCAAAGGCAGGGTAGAGCACCTTTTCCAGGTTGGCCAGGGAGAGCCTCCTCCCGGCGATATCGACGATTGTCCGGTTCACCGGTTCCTCTTCACGTCGCGCATGATCTCCTCCAGCGCCGCGACAAGGTCGGGCGGACCTTCACCCTCTTCCGCCTCCACGTGGGGCGCCTCCACCGGAGCCCTTTCCTGCGCCTTCCTCTTCAGGAGTTCCAGGACCTTTTCCCGACGGCCGTCAGCATATTTTGCCGGGTCGAACTCCATCATCATCCGCTCGATGCTCACCTTTATCCGGCTTTTCAAGTCGACCGCGCTCGTCCCGTCCTTGGGCGCGACGTCGTCAGCCGGCAGCAGCTCGTCGCTGTAATGGAGCGTGACCAGGCAGAGCGCCCCCTCCGTGCTCTTGACCGCCACCAGGTACTCGCGTTCCGCGAGCACGAATGTGGCGAGCCCGGCCCGGTTCGTCCGGCGCATCGCCTCGGCCAGGAGCTGATACGATTTTTCGCCCCCTTTCAGGGGGACGAGATAGTACGGGTGGTCAAAGTAGAGCGGGTCCACCTCATTCATGTCGATGAACTCGACGATCTCGATGGTGCGGCTCCGTTCGGGCGATACCGACTCCAACTCCTCGTCAGTGATGGGGAGGTAGCGGTCGGGCTCGATCTCGTACCCCCTGACGATCTCTTCCGGCGGGACCAGCGTCTCGTGCCGGGGACAGAACATCCTTCTCGCGAGGGGGGAGTAATCGGTGCTGTGGAGCATGCGAAACGAGATGCGGCCGGGCGCGACGGCCCTGACCAGCTGTACCGGGATCGCCACCAGGCTGAAACTGATTGTCCCGCTCCATATTCCCTGCAGGGTCATAGCAACCTCCGGTTGCAGGCACTAGGCACTAGGCTCTGGGCTCTAGGAGAATCCCGTTTACCCCCAGAGCCTAGTGCCTAGAGCCCAGAGCCCGCAGTTATGCCACCTTTTTCAGACTCGCTTCCAGCGCCTGGAGCAGTTCGTCCGCTCCGGTCGGTTTCAGGACCCTTGGCCGCAAGAGAACAACCTTCTCGCCGCGGGCCTTCTTCTCGATCAGCTGCCGCAGCTTCTTCTCGTGCTCGTTCTCGAACTTCTGCGGCAGAAAAGGTGCGGTCAGTTGCATGATCAGGTCTCTCCCGATCTTCAGCTCCCTTTCCGACACCGGAACTTCCTGCAGCCCGAGGGCGCTCACCGCCACCACTTCGTCGGCGTAGCGCAGAGTATGCAGGCGCAGGATTTTGCCGTTTCCCTGCACGGCCCCGAAGTAGGAGCGCTTCCTCATGGTCCAGGTACAGATGCCTGCCACGTCCGACTCCTGCAACGCCTCGGCGAGCTCGTGGTACCCGACCGCAGCCGTGTCCGGTTCCAGGTAGTAGACGCGCTCTATGAAGATGGGGTCGATCTGCGCGCTCTTCACGAATTCGTGGACCTCGATCAGCCTGCTGCTCTCGGGGGTTACCTGCTCCAGTTCCTCCGGATCGACGATGAGGAACTTCCCCTCCTCTACCTCGAACCCTTTGGTCTGGGCCTCCGTGGGCACCGACTTTTTCTCGTAGGCACAGATCATCTGCTGGTGCAAGCGCACCAGATCCCGTTGATGGAGCAGATGGAAGCGGATCCGCTCTTCCTTGACCGAGGCACGCAGCTTCACCGGCACGGTCGTGTCTCCGAAATGGATGGCACCTTTCCAGATCGTTGTTCCCGCCATGGGGTCCTCCCGCAATTCACCTTTTGTTTCGAGATGTTACCAACATTATCCTTATACAAATTATCGCACAAAATGGTCCCGTGTCCATTCGTACGGACGTGGCACGATCCGGTGACGGAAGCGATGGTGTACGGAGTGATAAAGAGGAATCTGCCTAGAGGGTGGGAAGGTAGGGAGTGCCTCAGGGATCATGGATCGGGTGGGGCAACTAGTTGCGAGCCGCTCACCGCAACTTTTCGATGAACTCCCCGATGACCGCGTAGACCTTGTCTGCACCCTCCCCCTGGAGGATGCCGTGGTTGTGGCGCTCGAACAGCCGGTAGCTCTTCTGGCCGGAGCCGAGCCGGTCATAGAGCAGCTTTGATCCGGCGGGATCGACCACCGGGTCCCCTTGCGCCTGGGCAATCAGGACCGGTGCGGAAATCGCCGGCAGCCTCGGCTCCAGCTCTTTCATGAACGCTCCCATCTCCACCAGCGCCGCGACCGGAAGCCGGTGGTAGTTTATCTCCGGATGCTCGGGGAAGATCTCCACGTACTCCTTTTTCCGTTCGCGATAGTTGAGGAAATCCATCAGCCGGTTCCATGCCAGTACGGTCGGGGCGAACCGCGACGAGATGTCCTGCAGCCGCATGGGGGGACAGACCGCAAAGACCCCGGCCACCCTGCCGAGGCGGGCCGCGCACTCCAGAGCCAGGCCGCCGCCGAACGAAAACCCGCCGACGACGACCCTGTTGCAGGCCAGCTCCAGGGCCGCCAGCCCGACGTCGACCGACTCGCGCCAGTCGCTACTGCTGCACCGGGCAAGGTCTTCCGGCGAGGTGCCGTGCCCCTTGAGCCGCGTCACGTAGACCCACAGACCCTGCCGGCCGAGGTACTCGGCCAGACCCTTGAGCTCCCTCGGCGCGGCGAGAAAACCGTGGACCAGGACAACCCCCAGATCCCTGCTTGAGCCGCGGATCAGGATCGGCCGGCCCACCTCCCGCTCCTTGGACTCACCGGTGTGGAAGAAGGCGTTGTAATCCGCTTCGAACTCCCGCTCCGCCTGGCGCAGGAGATGGCGACCGGTCAGATACCGCACCACCTGGGGCGGGAGCCAGGCCATCACCCGCACCAGCCGCTGCAGCCTGACCAGGGGAAGGACCTCATTGGCCACCACGCCAATCGGGTTGTCGAGCCTGGCCCGGTGGAGGTCGAAGGAGGAAGAGAATTTTGCCGGGTCCTTGACGAGCAGGGCACCCTTCCGGCGCAGTACGCCGGTTTCCAGTGCGAGAGCGAGGAATTCCCGGCACTTGTGATAACGGTCGTCGGTAAGCAGCGCGATCTGGCCGCTCTCCATGCTCTGATGACGGAACAGGCCGCTCTCCCCCATCTTCTGGATGAGCAGAAATACCCGGCGGAGGAAATCGTTCTCGGCGAACTCTCTGAACGGGATGGCACGGAGCAGCGATGCGAAGAGGTGGTCGTGGTTCACCGTGGTAAGGCCGTAGATGGCCTCCATGTAACCCTTTGTGAGCAGGTCGGCTTCCCGCCGCATCTCGCGTCGCGAGGGAAGATGGTCGTTGAAGTCGATCCGCTGCGGCGAGGAGATGTCCCGCCTGATCGGACCGCCCGACAGACGCTCGCCGACATTGATGGGGGCGCCGAAACGGATGTCGATGTCCACTCCCTCCAGGAGCATCGCCCCTTCGGTGAGGAGCTCCTCGTGAAAGCGCGCCGGCACCTGGCTGAACAGTCTCCCGGCGAGCCGGCTCAGGGCGTTCTCCCGGGCGCGGAGCGGGTAATAGGTGATGTTGACCGGAACGATTGCGGTCCGTCCGGCAAGGACCGGTGCCATGTCGTCGATGCCGAACAGCTGCCGCAAGCGCTCCGCCTCGTCGGGGAACTCCCGGACCAGCATCCGCAGCCGCTGCCGGTAGAACTCGGTCCTGAGTGCCAGGAAGGCGGCGCCGGTATGGGGGGGACGGCGGCCGCCAGCCCGGGAAATGGCGTACCGGGTCTTCTCGACGATCGCCTTGTCCTTGACCATGTACCCTTCGGGAAAGATGATCCAGTGGGCCTCGCCGCTCAGCAGGCTCTTCACGATCAGCCGGTCACGGTCCGGCGCACTGGTCGACACGGCGCCGACCGCATCCAGCATCTTCCCGAGCGTGCCGCCGAACATAGTTGCATCGGCCAGCGACCATACCGGCCTGCCGGTCAGGGAGAAGATATGGTAGGGGAGTAGCAGGGTCTCGATCCGGGTGAAGTGGTTGATGACGAAGATCAGGGAGCCGTCCGGGATCAGCTCCCGGCCATGGATGTTCACCCGCACCTGGGAGATGGCCTGCATCAGTGCAATGGCCCGGCCGGAGGTCAGGTAGGCGTAGCGGTTCACCGGCAGCTCCTGTCCGACTGAATGGCCGGCAGCACCACCCCGGGCCGGTTGGTCATGATCGAATCGACCCCCAGTGCCCGGTAATGGCGGGCAGTCCGCACCGAATCGACAGTCCAGACATGCAGCTCCAGTCCCGACCGACGCAGGTCCGCAACAAAGCCGGCATCGAGCAGCGGACCGGCTGCCGAGGAGAGTCCGTCTGCCCCACAGCCGGCCAGCAGTGCGGCTACCTGGCCCGGGGACGGCGTCCTGAAACCGCCGACCCGACGGTACGACACGTTCAGACAGCTCCTGAACTCCGGCAGCTGCTCCTTGAGCAGCCCAACCAGCAGCGGACTGAAGGCGAGCAGCCTGACCCGCTCCGGAACGATCACCGAAGCCATGAGGATCTGCCGCAGCGGCACCACCATTTCCGGCCCCCCCTTCAGTTCGATAAAGATCCGCTTCCCGGTCGGGAGTGCGGCAAGGATCTCCTCCAGGGTCGGGATCCGCTCGCCGCGCCAGCGCTCCCCCTTTGAAGCGCCGGCATCGAGCCGACGGAGCTCCGCCAGCGAGGCATCGGCCACCGTGACCGACTTTCCGGCAATGCGGCCGGTGGTGTCGTCGTGGATGCAGACGATCATACCGTCCCTGGTCAGGCGAAAGTCGGCCTCGATCCCGTCCGCACCCTGCTGCCAGGCCAGCCGGAAGGCAGCGAGCGTATTTTCCGGGGCATCGTGCGAGGCTCCCCGGTGGGCAATTACCAGCGGTCTGCAGTCCATCCGTTCCTCAGGGCCAGCTGCCACCGCTTCTATCTTTGGCGGCATCCCCCTGGAACACCACCTCGATACGCCCGGTAATGGCAAATGTGGCAAGGTATTGCCCGGCCACATTCCTCGGCCAGGAGACTTCCGGTTCCAGTTCGTAGAACAGCCAGCTCCGCAGGAAGTTTCGCCGGTAGCGGGTGAATACCTTGAAGTTTCCCACCATCGCCGAAGCGCTGGTGTTGCCGTAGATGCCGCCGCCCACGGTTATGGCACTGCGGGGAGAGAGTTCCTTGAGCAAGGAAAGCTCCGTCCCCCACTCCATGCCGCCGAACTCCTCGGAAACCGTCCCGGAACTGGCCCAGCGAGCGAACGTGCCCCAGCCGAGCAACCGTTCCAGGTCAATCTCGGTGGTCTCACCGAACCCACTGGAATTCTTGATAAAGAGCGTTTCGCCAAACCGGAGCAGAGCAATATTACTAAGCTGGCGGGTATACTGGAAGCGGCTCCGCACAAAACCCTCCGGAGGTATCTTCACCCGAAAGCCGGCGCCGAGGAACATATCGAGATCACGGGTCTTGAGCAGGCCGTAACGAAGTTCCGTACTGACGAGACGGGCGTTCCGGGACGTTCGGTCTAAGCCGGGATTGCCCGGGTCCTCCGGAAGGCCCTGCACCGCCTGATCTGCCTCGTCCTCGCTGCTCAAGGCCAGGCGGAGCCGGTCACTGATCCGGGAAAGCACCACATTGGCCCGCAAGGTCGTCCCGAATTTGACGCCCCCCCCCTCCTCCACCCGGAAGGAATTCCGCCAGCGGAGCTGATATCTGGTCTTGCGCAGTTCCTCGGTCTTGACGTTGCCGAAGAAATCGTCGAGACGGATCACCTGCTTCAGGATACCCTGCTCCAACTTTTCGTGGGTCGTATCCATCTCCTGTTCAATGTCCGCCACGGTATCCTTGAAGGTCCTGTCAACCGGGGCCGGACCTTCCGACGGAACCGGCTCTTCCGCCGGGGCAGGAACTGTCGCTGAACCATCGCCGGCCAGCGCAATGCCTCCCCACTGAGTCGAGAGGAACAGAACGGCCAGAACAAGGGTGTAAGACCATACGGATCGAAAGCACATCCTGCACCTCTGATAGGTAGATATCCCGGCAACGGACAGAGCCATGCTGCCGGTGCGATGCTTTCTATGATACCACAGCTTTGGCCAAGGAGCCTGTCGGACCCGACATGAATTATTCTGGCAGGAGTTTAAGGATATGGCGGCTAAAAAGGTGATATTTGCCTGTAATAACTGAA
>CAYSMK010000073.1:0-8126 GCA_964432205.1 uncultured Geobacter sp.
GAGCCCTGAGCCCTGAGCCCTGAGCCCTGAGCCCTGAGCCCTGAGCCCTGAGCTAACATTTGTTGACTTTCCCCGTCTTTTTCACTACGTTCAGCAGGAATCCAATCCCACAACGAGGGTCTCATGCGCCATAGCCCGCTGCGGAGCAGTGTCCTAGCCTTCACCCTGTTCACCCTCTGCGCCTGTGCAACCACCGGCCCTGCTCAGCGGTCGGCCCAGGAGCACTTTCAGGAGGCAGAGGATCTCTATGCCTCCAAACACTATGAAGACGCAGTTGCCGAATGGAAGCGGGTCAAGGAGACCTATGCCTCGCCCGAGCTGACCACCCTGGCTGAACTGAAGATCGCCGACGCCCAGTTTGCTGCCGGTACCTACATCGAAGCCGCCGCCTCCTACGAAGAGTTCCGCAAGCTCCATCCGACCCACGAAAAAAGCGCCTATGCCCTGTATCAACTGGGACTCTGCCAGTACAACCAGATTGCCGGTATCGACACGGACCAGACGCCGGTAACGAATACCATCTCCTACTTCGAGGAGTTTCTCCGCAAGTACCCCACGTCAGAATACGTGGCCGACGCAACGGAAAAGCTGGAGATCGCCCGGCAGAAACAGGTCCAGTACGAAATCTACGTTGGCAGTTTCTACTATCGCAGCGGCAAGTACCCTGCGGCCATCAAGCGCCTTACCGAAGCCCTCCAGCGCTTTCCCTCGGCCCTCCACGACAATACCCTCTACTACCTGGGTGCAGCCTATCTCCGCAACGGCGACCGGGACAAGGCGCGGGACAGCTTCAACCGCCTGGCCAAGGAATACCCCAGCAGCAGATTCGTCAACGAGGCGAGAAAAACCATGGACAAGTATTACTGATGCACCGGCTGTTCGCTGCGGCACTCTTCTCCCTCGCGGCCTGCAGCAACAGCAGTGCCGACCGTGAGGCGGTCTCCCTGGTAGCGACCGGCCGCTACCAGGCCCTTGCCGCCAGGAATGTCGGCCTCTACCTTACACTCCTCTCCCGCGACTACCGCGACAACGGAAAAGACTACAACGAAAAGGCCAGAGAACTGGCAGACACCCTCGTCAACAGCGAGGGTTTGGCCTACCAGGGAATGATCGAAGAGGTCGATGTCACCGGAGATCGCGCCGTCGTCAGGGGCAGCTATACCATACGGGCCAGGATCAAGGGGCAAACCTTGGCACTTCAGGGCGAAGATACGATTCGACTACAGCGGGAGACAGGCGGCTGGCGCATTACGGGAGGATTATAGCGTGTCAGCTTTGCGGCGGCAGAGATTGCGGGCCTTGTTCTGATACATGTCTTTGTCTGCCAGTTTCAGGGCATCGAGAAGCGTTCCCGGCTGCGTGGCGGTTGCCATCCCCAGCGAGAGACTCAGAAGCACCCCGTCACCGTCCGCCACCTGAGCGGAAAGACTGGAGCGGACACGCTCCAACGCTTTTGACACAGCCGCTTCGTCCGCAGCGGGAAGCAGCACCACGAATTCGTCCCCGCCGATCCTGGCGACCATGTCCTCACCCCTGAAGACCGTGACGAGCACCCGTCCCGCCTTCTGCAGGAGCTTATCCCCGGCAGCGTGTCCCAGCGTATCGTTGATCTGCTTCAATCCGTCCACATCGATCATCACCACTCCGACGGGAAAGAGGCGGCTGCGCTCCAACCGCTCCAGTTCCTCTTCGAAGTAAAGCCTGTTGTACAGGCCGGTCAGCGGGTCATGGGTGCTGAGATAGCGGAGCTTCTCTTCGGCCCGCTTCCGCTCGCTGATATCCCGGATCACCCAGATGGTTTCGGCACCGTTGAACACGGTCAGGGAGACCTCCTGTGGAAAGATGGTGCCGTCCCGACAGGTGCCATAGGCCTCGCCACGCCATTGTCCATTCCTGCGCAAAGCCGGGATTGCTTCTTCCTCCAGCCTTTTCCGCTCCTCGTCCCCATAGAAGATATGCCAGCTTTTTCCCGTCAGCTCTTCGTCTGAAGAAAAACCGTACAGTGCAATCTGGGCATGGTTGAGAAAGAGAATCCGTCCACCGTCGCCGGTGATCACCATGCCGTCAATGGAGCTCTCCATGGCGGCAAGCTGCTTGCGGATCACGATCTCCGCCTCCTTGCGGGCGGTGATATCCTCGCACGTGGAGATGGCAGCCATTGGTGCTCCATCCTCGTCGGTGACCAGCGTGGAAATGATATAGGTGGGAAAGAGGCTGCCGTCCTTGCGTTGGTTGACGCTCTCACGCCGGTAACTGGCATTGCCGGACGGATCAGGATGCGGCGTATAGGATCGCCAGGTTCGTTCAGGTGCCAGTGCCCGAACATTGAGACCGATGAGCTCTTCGACGGCATAGCCATGCATGTCCGCTTCGGCAGGGTTGGTAAATATGATCTTGCGCTCCATGTCGCAGATCGTCACCCCAATGGGCAGGGTCTCGATGGCCTTTTTCAGGAGGGTCAGTTCCTTTTCCGACTGCCGCCGCTGGCGTCTGATGTCGGCCTCGGCCAGTTCCCGCCGGATAACCGGCCCGAGACGGGCCAGCTGTCCCTTGAGAAGATAGTCCCCTGCCCCGGCACGCATCGCCTCGACGGCCGTCTCCTCACCCATCTTGCCGGAAATCATGATAAAGGGGATATCCACCCCTTTGCTCTGGATCTGCTTGAGGGCCTCAAGCCCGCTGAAACTGGGCATGACGTAATCGGAGAGTGCCACATCCCAGTTCTGGCCATTCAACGCTGCTTCCAGTTCGACGCTGGTCTCAACCCGCTCCCACGTCGCTGCAAATCCGGCCTTTTTCAGTTCCCAGACCAGAATTTCCGCATCATCGCGGGAGTCTTCGATTATCAGGACACGGAGCGCTGTTTCCACAATCCATCCAGTTCATGTTGGCACACAGGCAAGAGCAGCATGTGATTAGGTGTATCAAATAATCCATCAAAAGCAACGATAAATGCAAGAGATAAAGACAAGCGCCCGGGACGTTGCCATCCCGGGCTCTATTCAGACGAATGCGGTGGGCGTTACTTTGCCTTTTGCTCCAGGGCATCCTTCAGCACCTTGACCCCGTCCTTGGCAGCCGCGATTGAGGCGGTGAGACTGTCCCTGGCCAGGTCGGGATTGTGGAAACCGTCAGAGTTCTCGGCTGTCCAGTATTCCCAGAGGACGTGAGCCTCTTCGTGCTTCTCGCGCGCCTTGGTCAACAGATCCTCGGCAACGCCTGCCCGCTTGGCGACCGCATAGGTATCGATCAACTGGCCGATCCAGTATTCGGCCTTGCGCATCTTGCCGCGAATGTAGTTCTGCTCGGTTTCGAGTTCATAGAGCTTTTTCTCGACCGTATCCTTTTTGTGGGCGTGGCAGTTGAGACAGGCCTCCTTGATATGGTTCTTGGGCCGAATCACACCGTGGGATGAGAACAGCTTGCCGTTCTTCCCCTTCTGCTTGGGCATATGGCACTGGTGACACTGAACTCCGGCCCGGTCATGGACGCTGCCGGCATAGGTCTCGGCCTCCGGATGCTGAAGCTTGACCAGTCGGGCACCGGTGACGGCGTGCTTGAAGTCGTAGAAGTCCAGTTTCTTGTAGTGCTCGTAGAGCTGTTTGGCGTTTTTCAGCGGAAAGTGGTTGGTCCGTTGATCGTCGTAACCGACCTTGCCGCCGTCGCTGAACTGGGAACCGGCGTTGCAATTGTACTCCACATGGCATTGAGCGCACATCAGGCGTGAATCGGTCTTTTCCATGACGCCGATCTTGCGGAAGCCGCGATAATCGACCACTTTCAGGTCCGTCTTGCCGTCTTTGGCAAAAATGTTGCCGCTTCGGTCCTTATCCACTGCCTGGATCAGGGCGTCACGCACCACGCGCGGCTGGGTGCCGTGGGGGTCGTGGCAATGGATGCAGCCGACCGGATTCTGGGTGTCCTTTGCCACGTCGACAATATTGGAGGTGCGGTCCCACTTCGCCTTGGGATCCTTGTCCCCCAGGAACTTCCACTTCAGAATGTGGTCTGACGTCTTGCACTGGATGCAGGTGGGATTCCCCGCCTTGGCAGTTTCGGCCATCTTGAACTCAGCCCCTTTGTCGACCAGCACATCCCAGGCCTTGCCGGTCCGGTCCACTCCCCGCCAGCCGTCCTTCAGCTGGAAGCGTCCGCCTTGGAAGCGATCGACGATGAACTGGTCGATGACCATGAATGCATGTCCGCGTGGTTCATTGTGCTCGAACGTAAAGCCATGACCGGCCAGCAGCTTGTCCTGCATGGGCGATCGGCCGGTGGGCAGCCCCTTCTCCTTGCGGGCCGCTGCCTCGTGGTTCACCGCATAAAAACTGGCGAACTGATCCTTATGGCACGAGCCGCAGAGCGCCTGATCGATCCTGGTTACGGGCTTGACCTCTCCCTGGCTTTCGACATGCTTTGCAAGGTTGTCATGACAGATGCTGCAGCCCAGCCTGGCATGTTTCGAACCTTCCTTCAGCGCCTTGATATCGTCGTGACAGGTATAGCATGCCTCCTTGCCCGGCTCATGCCCCTTGGGTGCAGGCTTTCCCTTGGCGGCAGCGGACAGGTGTGGAATGGTCAGGACAGCTGCCAACATAACCACGCACACCAGAACCAGAACCCTCGCTACTTTCATGTTCATCTCCTTTCAGATGTTTTAGACGTTGACAACGATCGACACTCTCAAGGCTTCGGCATTGCCGGCCATTAAAAAATAGCAACTTTCTGCAAAATGGCAACCTGTCCCAGTGCGTTACCGACAACGGCATCATAGCAGCAGCTTACCAGTCACCCCTTGTAGGGCCTTGATGTAAGTCAAAACTCGCCAGACGCTTCCGACCATTTACCATGGTCCGATTTTGTGTATAATGGCCGCATCGTTTGATCGTGGGAATCGTTTCATTCGTCAACGGATTTTTACTGTTCATATAGCTGCTGCCAGCGAGAGGGAATAATGCCAACCACGCTTCGGGAATTACGCATCAATGGAGTTTACACTCAACGGGACGGCCGCTACATGCAGCGGATCAAACTGGCGGCCGGGCGGATCACGGCCCGCCAGGCGGTCGCAGTGGCGGACATCGCCGATGCGTTTGCCGGCGGCAGGGTGCACCTGACGACACGTGGCAGCATAGAACTCCACGACATTACCGACGCTGACCTCACCGATGTCGGCAAACGGCTGGCCGCTGCCGGCCTGACCACGCGAGGCGCCTGCGGCGGCGCGGTCCGGGGAATATCCTGCAGTTCGTCCGGCACCCAGACCTTGCCGACGGTACAGGCCTTCTGCCAAAAACTTCACGACCACTTCACCGGCAATCCGGAGTTCGAGGATCTTCCGAAAAAATTCAAGATCAGCGTGGATGCGGGCTATTTCGGCTCCCGCCACCTGATCCAGGATGCCGGTCTGGTGCTGACGAGAACCGATGGCCAGATCTCCTATTACGATCTCTGGGCCGGCGGAGGCCTCGGTCGTGCGCCCAGGCCGGGATTCCTGCTTTTCAGCGGAATTTCGGAACATGCGGCCATTGCGATCATCGAGGAGATCATCCGCACCTATCGCGCCCACACACCTGCCGGCAAGCGGCTCAAGCATCTCATCGCAACGACCGGTGAAGAAGGGTTCCGCGCGCTTCTGAAAACGCCAGGCACCGACATCGGACAGGTCAAACCCGACAGCACGCATACCAGGAATCCGTCCCAGCATCCGGCGCCGATCCGCATCGAGACCGGCATCTTCGCAGGAGAACTGACTACGGCCTCTCTCAGAGGCATAGCCGATATTGCTGCAAACTTCGCGGATGGCACCCTGACGGTTACTGCCGATCAGAACATCACCCTGCATGTCGCGACCATCGACCAGGCCACGACCACGTGCGAACAATTGACCGATCTGGGACTGAGCGGCACCACACCGGCCGAAAAGGTTGTGTTTCGCATCTGTCCGGGAAACCATGACTGTCGAATGGGACTCGCCCCGACACGCACGATAGCAAGAAAGCTGATCAGTCGCATGAACTCCGCATCCTGCCACCGCACCTGGGCCATAGCCGGCTGTCATAACTCCTGCTCGCAGCCGCAGCTCGCAGAGGTCGGTATCTGCACCTCCCGCCTCGTGAAGGAAGCGGACGGGGCCATGACACCCCGGTTTACCGTTCTCTGTCGCACGGCGGGAGTCCCCTTTGCCGAGCCCCGACTAGAGGACGTCACGCTGGAGACACTCCTTGAGGCAACGAACACCCTGGCCGGTTGAATTGAGCGCTCCGGCTGTAATCCGCGCCCGGGAGCGTCACCGCATGCCAGCTAGGCATATCTGCTGACCGGCGCCACCCAGGCGCGAAAGGCCGCCCTCCCCGATATCGACCGCCCCCTCCCCGGCACCTGTCCCAGCCACCTTAACTGCTGACAACCTATACCGCTTGCCTCCCCACGACGTACGTCGTTCAAAGGCTCAGCGATCCGCATAAAAAAACCCCTGTCCGTTTCCGGGCAGGGGTTGAATGCTTCCGGGAGCCCTGTCGGGCTCCCGTCTGTTGTTGCGTAATTACAGCCTGGTATGGCAGCTGTCGCAGGTGATGGTAGATGTCCAGGAAACCGGCTTGCCGGCATGGCAGGCAACGTTGGAGCAGTTCCCGGCCGAGAACCCGGCAGTGCTGAACAGGGTGGTCTTGGTCACGTCGTAGGCGCTGGTGTAGTTCTTGTAGAGCCCCTTGTTCCGTGCCCACCCACCGGCCGCGGCCGCGGTGTAGCTGTCGAAGCTGCCGCCCCTGAGCTGGGCCTTGGAGACGATCTTCGTATCGGCGAACTTCACGTTGACCTGACCGTTCACGTGGAACGAGGTGTTGCCGATCAGGCTGCCGCTGTTCTTCTTGGTGGCACCGGTGTGGCAGCTTACGCAGGCCGTGTTGTCATCGTTGGCTGCGGTCTGGACCGTTTCGTTGTGACAGATGTTGCAGTTGAGGGTGGTGGAGCGGCTGTCCGTACCGTGGGCCGCGTTGATTGCCCCACCCTTGGCTGCCGA
Source organism: uncultured Geobacter sp. (assembly GCA_964432205.1). Classification (GTDB taxonomy): domain Bacteria; phylum Desulfobacterota; class Desulfuromonadia; order Geobacterales; family DSM-12255; genus Geomobilibacter. Next base: position 7,022 of record CAYSMK010000073.1, read on the forward strand.
CTGCGGCAGTTTGCCGCTGGTGCCGCTGAAGATGTTGGTGGTATGGATGCCGACCACGTGGGCCGCATGGGCTGCGGAACCGGCAATGGTGGTGCTCGGAGAGTTGCCGTGACAGGCGGCGCACTTGTCGCCGGCGATGCTGGTGCCCCAGGCCGGGGTCGTGGCATAGACCTTGGTAGTGGTGTAGCCGTTACTGTGACAGTAGACGTTGAGGCACTGCTTGGAACCGTTGTACGAGGCAGCGCCGTTATTTGCTTTCAGAGCGCCACTGCCGGCGGTGGTGGTGAGGTCGACATCAACGGTACCGTTGATGTGGGAGGCAGTGACAACCGGGTGGCAGTTGGCGCAGCCGAACTTGTAGGTGGTCCCGTTCGAGGCGTTGGCCGAGTACCTGTCGTAGACCAGCGTGGACGCCCGGTCGTCAAGCAGGGTCGAAATGTGCGGCGTGTGGCCCGCGGAGAGGGTGGCATGGCACCCCTTACAGTTGAGGGTCGATCCCCACAGGGCAGGAGCGGCTGTAAACGCGCCGTTGCTGTGGCAGCTGATGTTGGAGCAGGTGCTGTAACCGCTGCCGGCGGTGTGCTTGGCTACCGTGGCGGGGTAGCTGCCCACGGTCACGGTGATGTTGTTGTCGTTGTGGCCGGTGCCCGGCATGGTGGTGGCAGTGGTCCCGGCGGCGTGGCAGGAGATACAGGCCCTGCCGGCGTGGGCGGTATGGCCGCCGGTGTTCGGGCCGTTGGCGCCGATGGCTACGGTATGGCAGGCGGTACAGTTGGCGGCGGTGGCACCCCAGACCGGGGTGGCAACGGTGCCGGTGCCGTAGACGTTGGCGTGGCAGGAGGCCGTGGAGCAACTGCCGGTGTAGGTGCCCTGGGCATGCTTGGCTACGTCTGCCGGGTAGCCGGCGGTGACGTCGATGTTGCCGTCGGCGTGGCCGGCGGACGGTGCGGTGCTGGCGGTAGTGCCGGCGCCGTGGCACTGGACGCAGTCGGTCACGTTATGCTTGGCATGGCTACCGGTCGCGGGGCCGGTAGAACCGATGGCGATCGCGTGGCAGGCGGCGCAGCCGTTGCCACTGCTACCCCACGCCGGGGTGGTTACGCTG
>CAYSMK010000074.1:0-7730 GCA_964432205.1 uncultured Geobacter sp.
TCCAGGCCGACATGGGGATACTCCTCACCTTCATGTTCCTCTGGAACATGATCGGCGCCCTCATCCTCATCCCCGCCCTCTCCCACTTCCTGCTCAGGGATCTGCATGAGGAGGTGGAAGAAGCTGCGCAGGAGCCGGTAAGGAGCCAGGAACACGTTCGAGTCCAGGAGAATATTGCCGAACGATCTGCTATTTAGGGCTTGAATTTTTGAAGTTACCGTACCATGGACAGTAGGCATGGGCTGCGGAGAGAAAGATGTCAACATTGTTTGCGCAGATTTACGCTTTGGCTGAACAGTATCTGGCTACCCGGAAGAATGATATTCATACGGAGCGTTCTCATCGTTTTGCCTGGCGATTACTTGAAGATGAACCCGGTGATCCGGAAGTGGTTATACCGGCAATTATTTGTCATGATCTGGGGTGGATAAAAGTTCCCGAGCACCTTCAGCTAAAGGCATTCGGACCGGGTTTCGATCCGAACCTGCGACGGATCCATGAGATAGAAGGAGTTGAGCTGGCCCGGGGTATTTTACTGCAGGTACACTACGACCCGGTCAAATCCACTGAGATTCTGGATATCATTGATGGGCATGATTCCAGGTCCCAGGCAATCTCGGATAGCGATAAAATTGTCAAGGATGCCGACAAACTGTTCCGTTGTACGGCAACAGGTTTTGCGATTGATGTAGACAGGTTTCATCAGAACCGGGAATCCTACCTGAAATGGATCTCCGGACAGATAGATGCCTGGTTTTTTACCGAGACGGGCAAACGGCTGGCCTGGAGGGAATTACGTCAGCTATGAGAGGGGGAAATGGCCACTCCCTGCTGTACGCAGTCTCTCAAATGAAGGGGAGATAGGAGCAGTTGACTTGCGAGTTCTATTCCTGACGTTCATCTGCGCAGCATCAAACCAGAAAATATCAACGATCAACGGCTGCCGGCGGTGCCACCATCGCCGGCAGCCTGGCGTGCGATGATATCAGTCTATCCGGCCCGTATGCGGAGAGCATGGCGCTGTCGCCCGCCCCGGTGAGCACGCTCACCACGCGCACCCCGGCGGCACGGCTGGCCTGGATGTCGACCACGGCATCTCCCACGTAGAGGGCCTCGCCGGGCGCCACTCCCAACCGGCGCAGGCAGGTGAGGATACCCTCGGGATCGGGCTTCACTCTTGACACATCGGCACCGAGGATGACCGCGTCGAACCGGTCCAGAATGCCGTCCGGCCTGAGCAGTTCCAGCACCTCCGGCCGGGCGCCACTCACGATGCCGAGCATGATGCCGAGAGATTTCATCGCGTCGAGCGTTTGCGCAAGCCCGTCAAAGAGCCGGGCATGCTCCCGCAGCACCCTTGGCCACTCGCGGGCGGCATGCGCCGAAAGTCCTCTGGCGATGGCATCGCCGTCAGCCCGCCCCTCAGGCACTAAACCTTTCCAGAAGCTGCCACCCGTGGCGAGCGCCGTCCGCACCTGCTCCTCGGTCACCTCCAGCCCGAACGGCGCTGCAGCGACCCGCGCCACCTCGATGTAGGCGCTGACCGAGTCGACCAGAGTGCCATCCAGATCGAACAGCGCCGCCCTGACGGCAATGGGACGGCACAACTCCACCCTGAGCCGTGCAGCACTGCCAAGCGCCAGATGCTGGCGGATCGGCAGCGCAGCGACGAGTTCGATCCTGTCCTCGGGATAATCGGCGACGTCCGGCAGCAGCACTGCCGCCGGGATACGGCCGGCAACCTGCACGGGATAGCAGCGCGCCCGGCAGAAGCCGGCGTCCTCCGGTTCCAGAGACTGGCCGGGCATGCTGCGCCACTGCCGCCAGCAGGCCAGGCTCGTATCGTCCACAAGCGCCAGGTTGAGCGTGCCGGGGAACGGATCGATCCCGACCTGTTCCATGAGCTGCGAACGCACCCAGTCGAGCTGCATGAACGCCGCAGCCCGCCCTGCTCCGTCGACCAGATTCCCTTCAAGTACCGTCATTGTTCCCGTGGCTCAAATCGACCTCATCGCGGTGGCCCAGCCCAATCGAGTTGTCTATGAAATAGAGGCGCTCAGGGACAATCCGGTACCACCGCACCTTGGCAAGCGCCTTGACAATGGCTGCCGGCGCCTGCGCCAGCAGACCGACCACGGGAAACTTCCGCCCGTATAACCGGCGGGCCTTTTCCTCTTCCGCACCGGAAATCTCGCTGGCAACACCTTCGATCTGTACCCCCTTGATCTCCAGCCAGTCGGAGTAATCCTCCTGGATCGTCACGGCGACACGCGGATTTTGCTCCAGGTGGAGACAGTGCCGGCTCGTGGGCGAGGAGAGGAAATAGAGGGTATAGCCGTCACAGGCATAGAATACCGCCGCGGCCCAGATATCACCGTTGCCGCCGGTAGCCAGGGTGGCGACATTGTGGTCCCCCAGGTACCGCAGCACCCGCATAGCCAGAGCGTCCGTCATCCCTGATGTTCGTGTGCAGAGGCGCTATCCGGCTGGGCCGCGTCGCTGCCGTTCAAACGTCCCAATCGATAGGCGAGCTGCGGCCTGGTCAGCCCAAGCTGCCTGGCAGCAGCGGAAAGGTTGCCACCCGCCTTCTTAACGGCAGCCTCGATAAGCGTGGCTTCAGCCTGATCCAGCGTCATGCTGCCGTTCAGCACCGACTCGTAAATATCCTTACCGGACTCCGGGCGGTCGATATCGAGACTCCCGTTGCTGTCGAGGCCGTATTCCAGTCCATGGTCGTCGTTGCTGGCCGAAAACATCTGGTCCACCTCGACACGGCTACCGTTCGGGGCAAGCATGACGCCGCGTTCGACCATGTTCTGCAGTTCGCGGATGTTGCCCGGCCACTGGTAGGCAAGGAGCGCCCGCTTGGCCTTGTCGGTGAACCCGCGCAACTTCTTGCCGTGGACGGCGGAGTATTTCTCCTGGTAGCGCTCGGCAAGGAGCATGATGTCGTCCCTGCGATCCCTGAGTGGCGGGATGTTGATCTGGAAAGCGTTGAGCCGGTAATAGAGGTCAGAGCGGAACTTCCCGTCCCTGACCAACTGCCTGAGATCGACGTTGGTCGCCGCCACCAACCGCACGTTGACCTTACGGGTCTTTTGGTCGCCGAGCCGTTCGATCTCCCCTTCCTGCAGCACGCGCAGGAGTTTGGCCTGCGCCGAAAGAGGGAGATCGCCGATCTCGTCGAGAAACAGCGTGCCGCCATTAGCCCGTTCGAAACGTCCGGGACGGGACGCCAGGGCACCGGTGTAGGCCCCCTTCTCGACGCCGAAGAGCTCGGATTCCACCAGGTCGTAGGGAATAGCGGCACAGTTGATCGCAATGAACGATTCCTGGCGGCGGGTCCCCCGATCGTGCAATGCGCGGGCAAACACCTCCTTGCCAACGCCGGTTTCGCCCTGCAGCAGCACCGTAATCTGGCTGTTTGCCGCTTGTTTGAGCAGGTCATAGGCGGCGCGGAAACTCGGAGAGTTGCCCACAATGTCAGCGGGAAGCTTCTCCTTCTCGCTGATGGCGGAACGGAGCTGCACGACCTGGGTCTGCAGATCGATGAGCTGCTCGGCGATCGATTCCCGGTTGAAAATCCGCTCGTACTCGGCCGCATCCTCCCATTCATCGAGAGGCTTGCCGATGATGCGGCAGTTGGTGTCCCCCATGCCGACGCATTCAACTTCCTTATACAGAATCGGGCGCCCCATCAGGGAAGTGGTATAGCCACAGGCGTAGCCGATCTGGCTCCAGCAGACCGGCTCGGAAAAGTTACCGAAGTGCTTCCGGTGCCATTGGCTTTCCCAGGAGTTTTCCCAGAGATACTCGCCGTAGTACGTGCCGGTGGCACGATCTACTTCAAGCTTGAGAGTGGTAACCTTTACGATCCCCTCCAGAGTATGGAGCTGGGTACCGGTTACGAAGGCATCGTAATCAGACCCCCCCTGATCCCGTCTGCTGAAGATTTCGGCATCGTGCATCCCCGATGCGAACCCCATGCGGATAAGAAGCCCACGCGCGCGGTCCATACCCAGGGTCTCGATCAGCTCCCTGCGCATCCCTCCCTGGGCCTCGGCATGAACCAGAAGCATGCGGTGCTCGTGCAGCCATATCTGGCCGGTCTCGGCACAGAATCGTAGCTGCGCACGAAGATCATTCTCGACCAAGCTGCTGACAGATCTTTTCTTGCTACTGGACATTGTTCATTATCCCCCGTCGATCCGCATGCAAACTGATTGAACCACCCACCTCACTGCAAAAACTGCGTTATATGATATACGGAAAACCGCTTCATCAGGACGTATATCGTGACATTTCAGGGCTCAACCAACCATCATATCGGCTCTCCAGCACTGCACATATTCATTGTCAGACGCAGGGTTGCGCTGTACACACCGTGCCGAAACATGGTTACGTTACTATGTATCAGTTCTGCGAGCAAGAAAGAAAACGGACCGTTCCCCGACTGACCACCCCTCCTCGCCCCAGCCACCAGTTTATCAAATGATAAAAAAGATTCGTGCCGGTCGCAACAAATTTCATGAAATCATAAAGCCCAGCAACGCTCACCACGCCTTCCAACACACCTGTTGCACAGCTAAAACAAATTTTTACCCACCCATAAACCCGGATTACGCAAGGACTTTAGCCCAGCAGAATGCAGTTCGGCATCATAATGTAACAATGTTTGGCATATGCAATGCTTAGTACGCAAGACATCAACAACGACATCCACCAGGTCTTATGTCTCGGGGCTTAACGGCAGTTAACGTAGTTCTAGCACTAAAGCGGTCGTCGAACGCATCATGCACCAGACAGAGGAGAAGACGATGGGCAACCACAGCGGCAAGTATCAGGTAAAGGTTCTGGGGGTCGAGGACTATCAGGCCCTGGTGGCATGCCAGAGCGCCTGCCCCCTGGCGACCGATACCAAGCGGTACGTCCGGGCCATCACCGAAGGGGATTACGAGAAGGCCTACCTCATCGCCCGCCAGACCAACCCCCTGGTGTCCGTCTGCAGCAGGGTCTGCACCGCCCCCTGTGAAAAGAACTGCCGCAAGTCCGGTGACGGGAGCCCGGTGGACATAAGAGCCCTGAAGCGCTTTGCCTGCGACCAACATGGCGTGGCCTCGCCCCAGTCGGTGGCGAACAGGCTCGCGGAGTTGTCGGCGCGAAACGAGTGGGTAAGCGACCGGACCGGCAACCATATCCTGACCATGTCGCGGCTGTTCCGGAAGGCTACGGAGGCGAAGAAAGGTCCGGCCAAAGCGGGCGCCCGGGTGGCCATCGTCGGCTCCGGGCCGACCGGCCTGTCGGCGGCCCACGATCTGGCCCTGCTCGGCTACCGGGTGACGATCTTCGAGGCGGCCCCCAAGGCGGGCGGGATGCTCAGGACCGGCATTCCGAGCTTTCGCCTGCCCAAGGAGATCCTCCAGGAGGAGATCGACGCGATCCTGGAACTGGGGGTGGAACTGAAGCTGAACAGCCCCATCGGCAGGGACCAGTCCCTGGCCGACCTGCGGGCACAGGGGTACGAGGCGGTGTTCATCACCATCGGCCTGCAGGATCCGTTGCGCATCCTGGATATGGAAGGCACCGACCTGAAAGGGATCTACAGCGGCGTCGATTACGTGCGGGACTATGAAAAGATCCAGCTTGGCAAGCGCTGCCTGGTCATCGGCGGCGGCGGGGTGGCGATCGACTGTGCCCAGCATGCCGTGCGCCAGGGGGCCGAGCAGGTGATGATCGCCTGTCTGGAGTCGTGGGAGACGATGCCGGCGAGCCGGTCGGAAAAAGCGGACGCCCAGGAAGAAGGGATCGTGTTTCACCCTGCCATGGGACCGCGACGGTTTGTGGGAACCAACGGACAGGTCACCCGGGTCGAGTTCCTGCGCGTGAGCTCGGTCTTCGACAGCGAGGGGCGGTTCAATCCCACCTTTGTTCCGGACAGCACCACCATCATGGAGGTCGACTCGGTGATCATGGCCGTCGGCCAGGCCTCCACGGCCCCCTCCCTGGCGGGGCTGGAGGGGCTGGAGATGACGCCAAACGGCCTGATCCGGGCAGCAGAAGACATGTCCACCAATCTGCCCGGGGTCTTTGCCGGCGGCGATGTCCGCTGGCGGTTCACCAGGAACGCGACGGACGCCATTGCCGACGGCCAGAAAGCGGCCCGCGCCATCCATGGCTACCTGGGCGGGACAGTGCTGCAGGTAACGAAGAAGGGGTACATGCGGGCCGTGTCGCCGGAGTTCGAGAATACCCGCTGCGAGACCATCGCCCCGCTGGAGATCCCGAAGCGGGACGCCACGGAGAGGGTCAGGACCAGGGAGGAGATCACCCTCGGCTTTGCAGAGGACCAGGCCCGAAACCAGGCTGCCAGGTGCCGGCAGTGCAGCATCCAGACCGTGTTCGACCGGTCGAAGTGCCTGTTGTGCGGCACCTGCGTCGACACCTGTGTCTACGGTGCCCTGAAACTGGTCCGGGTGGCGGATATCGCGGGTGACACCGATGTCGAGCGGCTGACCGGGGCGCTGGCGAGGATGTCCTCCGCCGGCCGGGGGCTGATGGCGATCATCAAGGACGAGAGCCGCTGTGTCAGCTGTGGGATGTGTGCCCGCCGCTGCCCCGGCGGGGCGATCACCATGGCCGAATTCTACTGTGAAGAGGAATGGGAATAGAGAGCGAACACCCGGCAGTTGCCAGGGGGCCGAAGAGAGCGACTTTCTCCGCAGCGTTGTGGCTCTGGGCGAAATGAAGCGTTAACCAGCCGGATTGTCTGAGCCCGCAGGGTGAGTTTCCGGCTGGAGCGAAAGTGAGCCGTAGAGCCACAGCTGAAGGAGAATCGGAGCGAACGAGGCCCCCTGGTAACGGCCGCATCCAGGATAACAGCTACACGGAGAGCAATCATGAGTGAATCAGCCTACAGTTTAAGCGAGTCCATCAGACAGCTGCCCCGGAACATCAAGGAATCCATCAGCCGCCGGACCGGCGGCACGCCGGAGCAGGAACGGGCCGCGGCCGTGTTCGGCAATCTCTTCCTCCATCTCCACCCGGTACGGGTCCATACCAACTCCCTGCGGGCCGGGTACACCTTCGGCCTGGGACTGATCTCCTTTTACCTGTTTCTCATCCTGACCGGGTCCGGGGTTCTGCTGATGTTCTACTACAACCCCTCCACCGAGCTGGCCTACAAGAGCATGAAAGACCTGGAGTATGTGGTCTCCTTCGGCGTGGTCTTACGCAACGTCCACCGCTGGTCGGCCCATGCCATGGTCGCCTTTGCCTTCCTGCACATGTGCCGGGTCTTCTACACCGGTTCCTACAAGGCACCCCGGGAGTTCAACTGGGTCATCGGCGTCTGCCTGCTGCTCGTCACCCTTTTCTTAAGCTTTACCGGCTACCTGCTCCCCTGGGACCAGCTGGCCTTCTGGGCCATTACCGTCGGCTCCAACATCGCCGCCTATATGCCGGTGATCGGGGAGTACGTGCGCTTCCTGCTGCTCGGGGGGAACGAGGTCGGCCAGATGGCGCTGCTCAGGTTCTATGTCCTGCACATTGCCGTGCTGCCGATTGTGGCGGCGATCCTGCTAGGGGTGCATTTCTGGAGGATCCGCAAGGATGGTGGCCTGTCACGGCCGCAGAACGACTAATCGAGACGACTTCAGGAGGATAGCCATGCATATGGAAGCGAAAAAAGACGAGATGTTCCCCAGAGATCCCAATAAGACCTACTCCCTGAT
>CAYSMK010000075.1:0-7629 GCA_964432205.1 uncultured Geobacter sp.
TCGATTTCATGGCTTCTCCCGGCGTCGCTTCCTACGCCCGTGGTATCGGTGCTGCTGGGCAAACGGTCTGCACGCCCCCGCCGGTTGTTCCCGGCGGGGGCGCTTGGGTCGGTCAACGATCAGCGAACACCGCCGCCAGCCAGTGAATCGGCGGTCCAGTCCTTGGCCGGGAACGGTTTGTTGTGGTAGAGGATGCCTTTCTGGCCCCGCGTCGGTATGGCATTGATCGCATAGGAGTTGGTGACCAGGTCATGGATGGAGAAGCTGTCCGGGAACGGGCAGGGCACATCGTACTGCTGGGTGATGTAGTTCAACCCCACCCGGTAGAGCTGGCCGCGGCCGTCGTATTTGTCGGCCATGGAGGCTATCCAGGTGTCTTCATCCAGGTAGAATACCTGCTTGTTGTAGAGGTGCCGCTTGCCCGGCTTCAGCGTCCCTTCCACCACCCAGACCCGGTGCAGTTCCCAGCGGACCAGGTCGGGGTTGAGATGGTTCGCTTTCAGCAGATCCTTCTCATGATTGGTCCAGTAGATCATCTTGTATTCGTTGTACGGGATGTACATCTCTTTCTTGCCGACGATCTTGAAGTTGTACCGCTCCAGTGAACCGCTGAACAGGAACAGGTCGTCCCAGGTCATCTGGCCGCCGAACAGGGAGCTGGGGGTATCGAAGGAGAGCTCCGGCGCCAGTTTCACCCGCCGCTGCCCGGGCAGGTACTGCCACCCCTTGCGTGCGCTCTTGGTGTACTCGATCGGGTCGGTGATCAGTACCGCCTCGCCGACCCGGCGGGCTGGTCCCACGAACATGTCCTTGAGGGAATAGAAATCCTTGGTGTCAGGTTTGGCCGGGTCGAAATAAGGGTATTCCTGGGTGACGTTGCCGTCGGCCTGCATGGTTATCCGGCCCGAGGAGTCGACGGTATATGCCTTGTAACGGATTTCGAAGGCGAGACCGTTGTAGTGCAGCAGATGGTTCCACATCGCCTCGAAGCCATCATTGGGAATAGGGAACGGCAGGCCGGCATGGGCACCGGTGAAGGACAGGCCGCCGCCGGTGGTCTTGGCCGTGGTCGCGGCCTTCACGGTGTTGTCGTAAACGCTTTTCGGGTATGCCGCCGACCGGTGGGTCTTGTAGACGTCCAGCCGGAAGGTCGGGTACTTCTTCAGCATCGCCTTGACCCCTTCGGACAACTTGTCCGAGTACTGGGCCATGTTCTTGGCGCTGATGGAGAACTGCGGCTTTTCATCAGCGTACGGGTCGGGCCGCCACCCCTTCTTGGTGTAGTTGGCCGGCGATTTGCTGAGCCCGCCGGTGTACTCGGGAATCGTCCCTTCCTTGTTCCCCGCCTTCTCGGCCCCGACCAGGGTCAGGTTCTTGCCGAGTTGCGCCGCCTTTTCCGCGGATACCGCCCCCAGGGCGAGTCCTGCGCTGGCCAGGGTCAGACACCCTGCCAGCAAACTGTTCCGTATCAACATATCGTTCCTCCTTTAGAATGTGGCTTTCAACGTGAGGGACAAGAGGTCCCGGTCCTTGAGCAGGGCAATCGCATCAGCTGCCCCCTGACCCGGTTGGGCCAGACCCGGCGGCAGCACCTGGCCTCCCGCATCCGGATGCACCTTGCCGAAGAAGCTGGCATAGGTCAGGTCGATCTTGTACTTGGCGAACACGTCTAAGGAGAGCCCGGCGCTGTAGCTGCCGGTCCCCTCGGTGCCGCCGGTGAGGGTCGCCGCGTTGCCGTGCATCCCCATGGAGAAGTTGAGCGGCATGGCCATGTCAACCCCCGGCAGGACCTGCTTCCATTCCGGCACCAGGTTGACCGTTACCGTGGAGTTGTCCTTGGTGGCAGCGTCGACACCGCTGTAGCCGTTCATCCCGGTGAAGAACTGGGAATTCTCGCTGACCCGGTTCCAGCGGCCATAGGCAAACTCCAGGATGGCGGAGCCGGTATCGAACAGCGGGGTCTTTGGCAACAGCGTCAGGAAGTTCACCACCGCGTGCATGGTGTCGCCGCGCGCCCCGGCCGGGGCGAACCACTGGCTGGTCAGCGGCATGTTCCGGCGGTAGGAGAGCTCGGAGCCGACGCTGATCCCCATGATCTGCTTGGCAAAGCTGATGCCGTAAAGGCTGATGTTGGATTTGTAGTCATAGTGAAAACCGGTGGCATCGGCCAGGACCTGCGGCATCTTGTCGGAGAAGTTGCGGTAGTGGAACCCGAGGGTCGCGTTCAGCCATTCGGGGCTGTAGCTGACCTTGAGCCCCCAGTCGCGCATGTCGCCCGGCCTTCTGTCGCCGCCGTTGGGAAGCGGCCCGGTCGGCAGGAGAAAGGCCTCGCCGCTGTTCAGGAAACCGTCCACCATCCCCAGGTAGCTCCCCCCCTCGGGGAAGATGTTCGACTCCCATTCCAGGTAGTACTGCCCGGCAATGGTGAGCTCGTTGGTCGGCTGGACCTGGACCGACACCTGGTTCAGCGGCCGGAAGATCTCCTTCAGCTCTACGCCTGGCATGGCCAACGCCTTGGCCATGTCGATCGGCGACTGGCCATAGGAAATGCCGTTATTTCCGGCAGCGGGGAAGAACGCCTCGCCCCAGTAGATGGTGTGGCGGCCGGCCCGGACGTTGACCGGTACCTCGCCGAGATTCAGTTTGCCAAAGACGAAGGCGTCCAGCAGTTCGCCGTCCGGCCCGGCAAAGCGCCGTTTGGTGTACTGATTCAGTCCCGTTGCCTGCTGACCGTTCTCAAAATGGTTCGAGAAGGCGGCAGACTTGTTGTCCAGCTTCGCCTTGTAGATCGGGTCGTACCAGAGGGCACCGCTCAGGCGAAAGCCATAATCCTTTTTGTAGACCAGATCGGTCTCGGTGAGGAGGTCCAGGCGGCTGGAGACGATCCCCACATCGAAGTTGCGGTCACCGTCGTCGTTGTTGACACTACCGGCAATATCCTTGTCCTGCCCCTTGAGACGCTGGGCCAGGGTGTATCTGAAGTTGTTGTCCCAGTGGATGACGACATCCTCGTTGTCCGTCGGGATCTCGAACGCATCGGCACTGCTCCCAATTCCCAGGACAGCAATTGCCGCAACCGTTGCCAACCCCTGTTGCAGCCCCCTGACAAGATTCCTTTTCTGATAGTGATTCACCATCTAACGCCTCCTGGTCCGTTTTCCACTGCAGTCATGTGAAAGTTCGCCATTACATCCCGCAACGCTTCTCCTCCTTTTCCGGCACTGCCCCAGTTGTTCACCTCCTCAGTTTCCTTGTCGATGTACCTGCTCAGATGTTGATGAAATAGCTCTATCAGGCCAGACTGATCCCTGATTTGCCCGGCGCCAGGATGTTGTTGGGGTCCAGCGCCTTTTTGATGGTGCGATTCAGTCTCCGCATGGCCGGTCCGTAGGAGTCGGCCACTTTGTTCATGAAACCGCTGTTGGTGCGATTGATTGCCCAGCCATGTTTGGTAAATGCGTTTACCAGTTCATCAAAGCACTTGTAGGCCCGTTTCATCTCCTCAGGCTTGGTGCGGTCAAAGCGCAGGTCCACGACGTGACGCGCGTCGTACCAGAAGAAGATGAACTCGCTGAGGTAGTCGAAACCGTGCCTGTTGAGGATTTCAGTGGCGACCTTCACCTGCTGCAGACACTCGGCCGGTCGGGGAGCTGCCGTTGGCGAAAACCGCATGGAGCCGCCGCCGGCACGCCATTTGTCCAGTGGGCTCTGCTGGGTAATCCCCCCCATCATCAACTGTTTGCGATATTCGAAGGCCGGATCGCCCTTGGCCTCCTTTTCGGTGATGATCTTGATCTTGTTGCCGAAGGCCTGCTTGAATGTGCCGGAGACGTACATCCAGTTCAGCGCCACCTGCTCCGGAGAGCCGTAGACGGCACCGTAGAGGTTCCAGGCGCCAACTCCGTAGCTGTCCATCAGCTTCTTGGCGGGGATGATTCCGGCCCCCTTGTTGAGAAAGCCGCCATTGCTGTTCCTGCTATTGGCAAAGCAGGTGGCCGCTTCCCAGCCGGCATTGACCAGGGCACAGGCGTTGGGAACGATCTGGGCCTGGCGCAGGAACATGAGCGGCTTGATAATGTCGGCCATCATCTCGTTCTTCGGGAATTTGATGCAGAATGGCATGTAGCCGCCCGGGGGGGGCGCTCCCATCAGCCATACGCCGATCTTGGTGACGATCCCGTTGTTGCTCTGGGAAAAAAGCCCGTCAACGTAGGGTCCGAACCCCCACTTGAACACCTGCCAGCTGGTGGAATTGGGAATCCCTCCCATGCCGGTCTTGAGCAGGGTTCCGTCGGCCAGCACCACCTCCATGCCGCAGGAAAAGAGGAAATCCTCGCTGTACGGGGTGTAGCCGCTGCCCCGTTCGAGGACATTGCCGACGATACTGACATTTGCCGACGGAGCCGGGGCATCGAGCCACAGATTGATCTTGTTCTTGGTGAGGTACTGTTGCAGTTCGGAATAGGTCACGCCGGGTTCCACCAGGCAGTAGCCCAACTCCTGGTCAACCTCGATGATCTTCTTCATGTTTCGCAGGTCGAGCACGATCTGCCCGGGGGTGGCCGGCGCAGAGGAGCCGTACCCCTCGTTCTCTCCGTTGCATACCGTCCAGAGCGGGGTCTTGTATTTGTTGGCAATGGCGACAATGGCCTGGATCTCTTTGGCCGTCGTCGGGTAGATCGCCGCGGAAGGGGTGTGCAATGCCTCGCTTTCGGCAATGGTGATTGCAAGGTAGGGTTGCAGGGATGCCTGATCGGTGCGGACACGCCCCTCTCCCAACAGGGTGCGATATTCCTTGATAGCTTTGGAAAAGGCCTGTTCTGTCACGCCCTTGGGCAACGCAATGAAACTACTCATCTTCATACCTCCTCGCCTGTTATCTTTACAGAGGAATATCCAGGTTGATGCCCGACTTGCCGGGGGCCAGGATATTGTTGGGATCCAGCGCCTGTTTCAAGGTACGGTGGATTTTCCGCATTTCGGGCCCGTAGGTGTTGGCCGCCTTTTCCATGAAGGCGGTATTGGTGCGATAGGTCCCATAACCGTTCTTGGTGAATACTTTCAGCAGTTCGTCGAAGCATTTATAGGCCTTGTGCATCTCATCCGGCTGGGTACGGTCATAGAGCAGGTCGATGATATGGTGCATTTCACGCCAGCCGACGATGAACTCGGAGACATAGTCGAAACCGTGCTTGTTGAGGATTTCGGTGGCAATCCGCATCTGCTTGTCGCATTCGGTCGGCCTGGCTGCCGCCACCGGAGCGAACCACATGGAACCGCCGCCGCCGCGCCAGTTGTAGAGACCGAACTCCTGCAGGGTGCTCCCACCCATCATCAACTGCCGGCGATATTCGAAGATGGGATCGTCCTTGGCCTCTTTTTCCGTTATTATTTCGACGTTTTTGCCAAACTTGGCCTTGAAGGCACCGGAGACGTATTTCCAGTTCAGGGCCACCTGCTCGGGTGAACCGTAGAGGGCGGCATAGAAGTTCCAGGCGCCGACGTTGTACTTGTCCATGATCTTCTGGAAGACGTCCGGGGGGAGGCTCCCCTTCCCCTTGAAGAAGGTCTGCCGGTTGGTTCCCTTGCCGTTCTTGTCGTAGGTGAAGTAACCGGCCGCTTCCCAGCCGGCGTTGACCACGACGCAGGCGTTGGGAATGATCTGGGCCAGGCGCAGGGGCATGAAGGTCTTGACGATATCGGCCAGCATATCCACCTTGGGGAACTTCATCAGGAATGGCATGTACCCCCCCGGCGGTGGGCCTTTCAGGAGCCAGACGCCCATCTTGGTGATGATGCCGTAGTTGGACTGGGTGAAGATGCCATCCACGTAAGGGCCGTATCCCCATTTGTAGGACTGCCAGCTGGTGGAGTTCTGCACCCCGCCCGTGCCGGTGCGCACCAGGTCACCATTGGCCAGGACCACCTCCATGCCGCAGGAGACGAGGAAGTGCTCACCGTAGGGGGTGTAGCCGACCCCACGGTCTGCGGTGTTGCCGACCGGGCTGGCCATGGCCGAGGGGGCCGGCACATCGACCCACAGGTTCATCTTGTGTTTCTTGAAGTACTGCTGCAGATCGTAGTAGGTCACTCCCGGCTCGACCACGCAGTACCCCAGCTCCTCATCCACATGGACGATCTTCTTCATGGTCTTCAGGTCGAGGACGATCTGGCCCCGGGTGGCCGGGGCAGCGGAGCCGTACCCCATGTTTTTCCCGGTGCTCACCGTCCAGAGCGGGGTCTTGTATTTGTTGGCTATGGCGACGATGGCCTGGATCTCTTTGACCGTTCTGGGGAAGATTGCCGCCGAAGGCTTATGCAGCTCCTCAGTTTCCGGGATCATGATCTTCAGATAGGACTGCAGGGACGCCGAGTCGGTGCGGACCCGGTCGTCGCCCAGGAGCGCGCGGTATTCTCGAATCGCCTTGGCGAAGGTTTCTTCGGTTACTCCCTTGGGAAGTGCAATGAAACTGCTCATGTTCAAACCTCCTCGTTACAGCTGTACGGAAAAGGTCACCCGGTTCCGGTCTTCATAGGTGATGTAGTGGAAGCTGCCGCCGCTGTCGACGATCGCCTCGTGAACAACGGCAAAGGTCGCCGGGTCAACCACGCCGACCAGGGTGTTGGCTGTGCCGCGCGCTTCTTCGTAGAGTTTCCTGGTGGCGAAATAATGTTCGGTGAGCGACCCGGTCAGGGGATGGGCCGTCCAGGAGCCGGGGGCGTTCGTATTCATCATCTCGACAAAGTCGCTCGCCTTGCCCAGGGTGGGGACGTAGAGGCAGATCCCCTTGATCTGTCCCTGTATGGACGCCTCGGCCGTGCGGGGGGCGGCTGCTGCCACCCCGGTTGCGGCCAGGGCCGCGCCGGCGGTGAATATCTGCTTGAAAAACCCTCTTCTTCCTGATTCCATCATTTTTTAGCCCCTCCTTGCGTCGCCTGAGCGGGATTGAAGCCGGGATGGGTTTTCCGGTATACGGCCACATCCTTCAGGTAGGCGACGATGGCATTCAGTTCCTTTGGGGTCACTTCCGAGACCCTGAAGGCTGGCATCGCATTGAAGCCGAAGCGGGTATTGTTGCGGATATACTGTTCGTGCAGCGGGTTGCCGCTCTTGGACAGCATGTCATAGATGCCGATCGGGCCGATCTGCACCCCTTCCTTGTGGCACATCACGCAGTACATGGCGAAGACGTAGGGCATTTTGGGCGGTTCCTGGGCCCGAACACCGGAGCTCAACAGCATCCCCGAGACCAGCACCGCTGTCAGTATTTTCAAGGTTTTCCTGTTCATAGGCTCACTCCTCATCACGTTTTTCGTCCCCGGCGGGGGTGGACAGATCAGGCTCGGGCACAATGACGTCCACCCTTGGGGGCACAAAGTCCGCTTTGACCCTGGCGGTGTACTGCCGGGTGAATTCCCGCTGGCTGAGGCTTAAGACATAGCTGGCCAGGCAGTCGATCTGCTGGTCGTTCAGTGCCGGCAGCTGCATCGGCGAGCCCGGGCTGACCTTCTTCGGGTTTTTGAAGTGCTCCACGACCCACGCCTGCTTGGAGTGGCCCCCCTCGATATGGGTGTAGTCGAAGCTGCCGGGGTCCTTGTCGGCAAAGGCGCTCAGCTCGGGGCCGACGG
>CAYSMK010000076.1:0-5677 GCA_964432205.1 uncultured Geobacter sp.
GGAACGTCGGTCGCTTTCCCGCCGGAATGCCGGTCGGATTCGTCCGGAATCCGCAGCCTCGCTTCTTCGGCCCTGATTTTGGCCAGCTTATCGTTCATCAGCTTGATGACATGGAATGGATCGAAGGTCACCATGGCATTGGGCAATTGCTCTTTTACCCCTTTGATGAACGCCTTGGACATGTCGATTGCGGCATCCGTAATCTGCTGTCAATAGGAACGTAAAAGTGTACCAGTTTCGGGAATTGAAAAGTGTACCACCCCCTGGGATGGAGAGTTTCAATCCGGGGAAGCTGAGATCGTAGTGTCACCTCCTTTCTGGGTGAGTTGTTTTGCGAATGCGTGACCTTGAAGCCGGTAGCTGTGCCCCTTGATGTTGATCACCCGGCAATGGTGCAGCAGGCGATCGAGGATTGCCGACGCTATGACCGGATCACCAAAGAGTTCCTGCCAGTCAGAGAAGCTCTTGTTCGAGGTGATGATGGTCGAGCTCTTCTCGTAGCGGTAGGTGACGAACTGGAAGAAGAGATATGCCTCCTGGCTGGTGACCGGGAGATAGCCGACTTCATCGACAATCACGAGGCTGGAGTTGAGATAGGCTTTGCCCTTGGCCTGGCTCTCCTTGAGCTTGGCGATCAGGGTGTGCATGGTGGTGAAGTAGACCCTGAAACCGTGGTAACAGGCTTTGATGGCCAGAGCGATGGCGAGATGGGTTTTGCCGACCCCCGGCGGTCCGAGAAAGATGACGTTTTCATGTCTGGAGAGAATCGTCAGGTCGAAGAGCTCCATGACCGACTTCTTGTCCAGATGCGGGTGAAAGGTGAAGTCGTACTCCTCGATGGTCTTGGCCATAGGGAGCCCGGCGATCTTCATGGCGGTATCGACGCGGCGCTTGTCTTTGGCCGCCACCTCCTCTTCCAGGAGTTGATCGAGAAAGGAAAGGTAGGAGCCGCCATTGGCTTGGGAAAGGGTGGCGACGTCGTCGAGGATCTCCACCGCCTTGAAGAGCTTCAGCCGTTTCAGATTGTCCTGGAGGCGGTCAAAGGTCAGTTGTTCCATGAGACACCTCCGTCGGCATAGCGGTCATATTCGGCCAGGGGGCGGCGATAGACCTCGGGATAGAGGGTGTGGGTCACCAGTCCTCTGGTCGCCTTCCCCTTGTCCCGTCCGTAACGTGGCATTTGCTGCGGTGTCCGGGATGGTCGTGGCGGGATGCCGAGAGTCTGCCCATTACCTTCCGGGATCTGGTAGGTGGCGAGCAGATCGGCATCGTGATAGATGCGGATGATTCCGCTTTTGACCTTGAGAAGCACCTTCTTGCCGACAACGTGGGGAGCGACATAGAAGTGGTTGCCGGCAAAAGAGATCAGGCAATCCTTGTAGACCTTGCGGAAGAACTTGAGAGAGGTGTCGTAATCGGCAACGGGACGCGGACTAAGATGGGGCACCTCCTGCTCCCATCGGAGTTTTACCTGTTGGCGGTAGGTCCCATGAATCCGCTGGTGAGCGGTTTCAGCAACCCAGGTGCCGACATCCTCATTGACCTGCGAGAGCGACCGGTAGGCATAGCCCCGCCAGAAGCTCTCCCGCAGGTAGTGCCATCAATGTTGCCAATGATTACCTGCGGCAGCGCACCAAATTCCCTGTTCACGCGCTTACCGAGGATCTTGGGTACGTGCTCGAAGAAATCATCGACCCGAATCCCGCCAACAATCCTGAAACAGAACTGCTCGCCCATCAGATCAGAATCAAGTGCCTGCACAGCTTGACGGAATGTTTTCCGCTCGAACAGCGCAAGGTCTTTTGCCTGGCGATTACCTTGGGCTTACCCCACAGGCTCGTCGCTGAAATCCTGGAATGCTCGGTGGGTTCGGTAAAAACAGCCCTGCATCGGGCAAAAGCAAGATGGTTCGGTTACATGGAGGACCGGTGTCAGCTGATTAACAAATCCGGCAGCTGCTCGTGCGACCAGTGGGTTCGATTCGGCCTGTCGCAAGGGTGGATAACGCCGCAGGCAACGGCGGCTTCACCTCCTCCGAATGCCGTGCAGGCCAGGGAAGAGATCGGCGAACTGAAGGCGTTGCGCACCCTCTACCAGGGCATCTGCCGGGAAACTGCCGACGAATCGTATGTGAAGAGAATAAGGAGCGGGATACGGAATAAAGAATGGGTCATTTTTTCCTGATCCCACTGTAACCTTTTGCCTCTGGTACCGTCTAATCGACAATCATCACCAGAGGAGGCAGAAAAACATGACAACAAACAGTACAAAACGGGACATCAGGCAGGGCAACAATTTCGGCACGATCACCGTGCAGGCCAACGGTCGTACCGTTCACGCCCTGGAGGCGGGCGAGGGGCCGCTGGTCATAGCCCTGCACGGCTTTCCCGACCTGCCGATCTCCTTTCGCCACCAGATCCCGATGCTGGCGGAAAACGGTTACCGGGTGGTCGTCCCCTGGCTGCGCGGCTACTCCGGGTCAGATGCCCCATCCGACGGTCCTTTTGAGGTCGCCATCCTTATTCAGGACCTGCTGGCGCTGATAGATCAGCTGACGGACCAGCCGGTAACACTCATCGGCCATGACTGGGGCGCGGCGGTGGTGCGTGGCGCGGCGATCATGGCACCGGAGAAGGTCGAGAAGGTTGTCTGCATGTCGGTGCCGACCGCCGGGAATTTCGGGCGGGCGTTATTAACCAACCCGACCCAGCAGCGGCGCTCCTGGTACATGTATTTTTTCCAGTTGCCGTTCGCCGAGAAGGCGGTGGCGCATGACGATTTTGAGTTCATTGAGCAGTTATGGCAAGAGTGGTCGCCAGGTTGGCACTGCCCGCAAGCGGTCATGGATGAAATAAAGTCGGCATTCCGTCACCCTTCCGTGCTGAAAGCCGCTTTGGGGTATTATCGTTCCCAGTTTAATCCGGCCCTCCAGCAGCCGGATCTGGCCGATATGCGGAAGCGTTTGAGCGATCCCATTCCCGTTTCGGCAATGCACCTGCATGGTGCCGATGATGGCTGTATCGGCGCGGAAACCACTGCCGGGATGGAAAGCGCCTTCAGCAAACATTTTGAAAAACATGTTATCCCTTCTGCCGGTCATTTCGTGCATCAGGAGCAACCGGACATTGTTAATCGCCTGATTATCGGTTTTTTGCAAAACCAACTGTGAAGCCAAGGGCATAGAAGCAGCGGCCTACCGCTGCTGTTCTCCCAACCCGATTGGACTCCCATATTTTTATTTCTTGATAGGCGTCCATAATTTTGATTCATATATTTTGAATTTGCTGCTAAGTTTCATAAAAAATGAAACTTGCGAGGATGCCCATAGATGACCCAATATTACATCGTCATGGCTGATGTCATTCGTAGCAGATATTACGACGGCAGCGACCTTATGAACGAGTTCGCAAGGATAGTCGAGGAGTGTAACGCCGCTCATACGGGAGCTATACTGTCGCCATATACCATTACACTAGGTGATGAGTTTCAAGGAGTAGCTAATTCACTGAGGAGTGCTGTTGATTCAATCCTTTTCTTGGAAGATCGCCTCCTGACGGTTCGTCCTGCATTTATGCTCCGTTATGTAATCGTTTATGGTGGAATCGACACTCCAATCAACTCGCAGATCGCCCATGGAATGACAGGTCCTGGGCTTGTCTCTGCCAGAGAGCTGTTGACAAAAAAAAGACGGGGAAGACGGCGGTTTCAGTTGAATCTGTCCGAATTGCCCTACACCGATGACCTCAACATGCTCTTCCGTCTATTGGAGTTGCTGTCAGGACACTGGAAGGAAAAAGACTACGCACTGATCCGGGAACTCATATGGAATGATGATGATGCTGATGTCGCATCACGCTTTGGAAAGACAAAATCGCAAATATGGAAACGAAGGAAAACACTGCAGATTGAGGAGTACGTAACTGTAAAGGAGCTTCTCCTCCGGACTGTATCCCATACATAGGATAATATATGAGTCCCATCCTTATTTACCCAGTTGTATTTGTTGTCGGAGAACTTCTGGCAGTTTTATTATTCCTGATCATTCGTAGATCAGTGGCTGGCGCAGCAGTGTTCAAAAAACCTGATATTGAAACATTTAAAGGCATATTGGAGCGGCTTGTTCTTTTTACCGGCCTGACAGGAGGGTACTCTACTGTGCTAGTGATGTTCGGTGCTCTGAAGCTTGGGACTCGGTTGCATGATGAAACTGACAAGATTGTGTCTAACAACTATTTTCTCATAGGAAACCTGCTATCAGCCTTTATTGCCATAGCTGACGCCATTGTCTGCGGACGGTTTCTAAAAGTGTAAGAAGTGATGCGAAAAAGCTTTCAATCTGAAACCAGGAGAAATGCCCAACAGAAAATGCACCTGACCAAAAGGCTGTTATCCCGCCAGCTAAGCACAGTGAAGAAGGGCCGGAATGGTACGGAGTTGCGCATATTGACCGTGGAAAGTCGACCGAGTGCGGCTGGTGCAAGGACAAATGGGGATTGTCCTGGCAGATTACGCCGATCGCCCTGACGAAAGCGGTCACTGATCCCGATACCGCTGCAGCCAAGCGCGCGTTCGATGCGATGATGCAGATGAAAAAGATCGACATCGCTGCAATCGAGGCGGCGCGCCGCGGTTGAGGCTGCAATCTTCGAAGGTACGTCCCGTAAACAAAAAAGTGACCCCGGAGGGTTTGCCCTTGAATGTGGGAAAATAGAAATGGATTCCCAACGAGACCAGTGGCCCCGGTCGCGATAACACTTCGCCGGGTCACAGGTCGATCCGTTGAATAATCAGGAGGGGGAATTAGCTAGGACGTTCATCTCCAGGAACCGGAGGAAGCTTCCTGACCGAATCGAGAATGCCCAATGCCTTTTCAGGATTAGCACGTTCGGCCCGCTCCCGGAAAAAAGCTTCTGTTTTCAAAGCAGATACTTTTTCGGCAAGGGCCATCACAATAAACTGGTTGAGAGAAACATTGTCTTCACGCGCAAGTTCTTTAGCGTAACCTGCGAGGGAATCAGGAATCCGAAGGGCGAATTGACTCATGATATATCTCCTGTCAACTTGATGCATTCAGCCGGTGTAACCAATTTAAGAGAAAACCGGCTAGCAGCATCGGCAAAGTCTTTGGTGTTAAAGGTTACCAGCGCATCAGCAGCGGCATTCAATGCGGTTTCCAGCACCATTTCATCATTTGGGTCACGCAATTGAGGCCGCCATAAATAACTCAGGTGAACTGGTTCAACATGAGCCGCCAACGTATCCATAACAGTATCCAGGTCTTCAATTGAAATGCCATGGCGCAACCTTATTTCCGGTCGCTTGAGTACTGCTTCATACTCAAGCCAGAGCGGCGGCGATGCCAGGACTGATATTTTATCTGCCAAAGCCCACCGAATCAGGAGATGTGATGCTCCATTACTGTTACACAGGGCAGTCACTAGCACATTGGTATCGAGAACAAATCTAAATATCATATTGTATTAAATATCACATGCGATATTGGCTGGCAAATGGATTGTTCTGACTAGTTACTGGTGGAGTCAATGGTGCCAGGCAGTTAAGATTTCAAGTAGGTGAACTACCGGAGGCGCGTAGTCTTGCGGTAGGAGCTGCAGTATTCCCCCGAAGTTTGACACTTTGCAACACGCAACTATCGCCATATCAGTGAGTTACGCTG
>CAYSMK010000077.1:0-5544 GCA_964432205.1 uncultured Geobacter sp.
TCCCCCACCCATCCCTCCCCCGCTGGACCCTCTGGGGCCTAAAGGTGAGGGCAAAGAGTTCTCCCCCAGGAGGGGGGAGGCAGGAGGGGGGAATGTCGAGTAGTCAGGTTCCGCCTTAGTAACTTAAGAGGGGAGAATGCTACTTAACCAGCTCCCAGTCCCCCTTGACGATCCGAACCATCTCGAACGCCGACAGGTCGAGGCCGTTGTGGTCGGTAGGCGACATGGTAAAGACACCGGAAACGCTGACCAGCTTCCTGGTCTGCTCGATGGCGGCGCGGATCTGCTCCGGCGTGGTGGCCCCCTTCTTGATCGCTTCCGTGATCATCAGGAAGGCATCGTAGGCATAGCCGCCAAAGGTGGATGCCTCGGTGCCGTACGCCTTCCTGTAGGCCTGGTCGTATTCCTTCAGCAGTTTCTGCTGCGGATCGGACGGCTTCAGCTTGTCGTAGACCGCCAGTTTTCCTGCCGGCAGGATCACCCCTTCGGCATTGTCGGCACCGGCCAGTTCGATGTACTTCTTGGAGGCAACCCCATGGCTCTGGTAGAGGGGGATCTTGATCCCTAGTTGCTTCACGTTCCGGGTGACCACGGCCGGTCCGGGGTTGGTCCCCCAGCAGATGATGGCGTCCGGCTTGGCACCCTTGATCTTGGTCAGCTGGGGGGTCATGTCGGTGTCCTTGGGACCGTACACCTCATCGGCCACCACGGTGAACCCTTTCTGCTTGGCCATGGTTTTCAGCTGCTCGCGGCCCGACGAACCAAAGGCGTCAGATACGGTCAACAGAGCGATATTTTTCTGCTTTTTCGTGGTCAGGTAGTTGAAGATCTTTTCCGCGGCCACATGGTCGTTCGCCGGGGTCTTGAAGACCCACTTCTTGACCGGCTCGGTGATCTTGATGCCGGCAGCGCAGGAGATCAGGGGGATGCCGGCCTTTTCCACGTCATCGATGATGGCCATGGTGTCGCCGGTGGTGCTCGGGCCGACAATGGCCACCACGTGATCGTTCTTGATCAGCTTGTTCACCAGCTGCTTGGCCTTGGTGCTGTCGCCCTGGGTGTCGTACACCACCAGTTCGAGCTTGGTCCCCTTGATGCCACCCTTGCTGTTGATCTCCTTGACCAGCATCTCCAGGGTGTTTTTCTCCGGTTCGCCCAGGAACGAGGCCGGGCCGGTAACGGAGAACAGCGCCCCGATACGGACGGTGGCAGCCGATGCCACGGCCGCAGCGAGGGTGAGGATGGACAGGGTGAGCAACAGTGTCACGAGCCTCTTCATGGTAAGACCTCCGTTGTGAAAATGGGTAGGGGCACCTCTTGTGGGTGCCCTGACTGGGCGGGTACAAGACCCGCCCCTACAGCCGATTACATCCTGTACAGCCGTTCACCGTCGAGGATGGCGATGCCGTTCGCCTGGAGGGTCGCTATCGCCTTGTCGGTTTCGTCGAACCTGAAGATGATCACCGCGTTCTCGCCGCATCGCTCGACAAAGGCGTACATGTACTCCACGTTGATGGCGGCGCTGTCCAGGACCTTGAGTATCCGGGCGAGCCCGCCGGGCCGGTCCGGCACCTCGACTGCCACCACTTCGGTCTTGTTGACCGTGAAGCCGCGCTCCTTGAGGATGGACTTGGCCTTTTCCCGATCGTTGACGATCAGGCGCAGGATGCCGAAATCCGAGGTGTCGGCCAGGGAGAGTGCCCGGATGTTGATGCCCGCGTCATCCAGGATACTGGTGATCTCGGCCAGGCGGCCGGACTTGTTCTCGATAAAGATGGAGATCTGTTCAACGTTCATTGGTCCCCTCCGGGGCGTTCAGCGTGCTGCGTGCTGCGTTCAGCGGGAAATGCCGAAAACAGCGCGTCACGCCTGCCGCCAGGTTATGTTTCCGTTCAACGCAGCACGCTGAACGCCGCACGCAGCACGCCTACAGTTTCCGGTTGTCGATGACCCGTTTGGCCTTGCCTTCGCTCCGCTGGATCGTCTTGGCCTCGACCAGCTTGGCCGTGCAGGTGACGCCGAGCGTATCCTTGATCTCCTTCTCGATCCGCTTGCCCAGTGCCTGAAGGACCTTTATCTCGTCGGAGAAGAGTCGCTCGTCCACTTCCACCTGCACCTCAAGGGTGTCCAGGGTCCCCTTCCGGTCGACCACCAGCAGGTAATGGGGCTCGACCCCCTCGATCCCCACCAGGATCGATTCGATCTGGGAGGGAAAAACGTTGACGCCGCGGATGATCAGCATGTCGTCGCTACGCCCGCTCAGCCGGGCGATCCGGGCATGGGTCCGGCCGCAGACGCATGGCTCTTTGATGAGGCGGGTAATGTCCCTGGTCCGGTAGCGGACGAGCGGTATCCCCTGCTTGGTGATCGTGGTGATGACCAGTTCGCCCAGTTCTCCGTCGGGAACCTGCCGGCCGGTCTCCGGATCGATGATCTCGGGGATGAAGTGGTCTTCCCAGATATGGAGCCCCTGCTTGGCCTCGATGCACTCGATGGCCACCCCCGGCCCCATGATCTCCGACAGGCCGTAAATGTCGATGGCGGCAATACTCAGCTTCGCTTCGATCTCCTGGCGCATCGTCTCGGACCACGGCTCGGCGCCGAAGATACCGACCTTCAGCTTCATGCTCTTGAAATCCACCCCATCAGCGGCGGCCTCTTCGGCCATGAACAGGGAGTAGGACGGGGTGCAGGTAAGGACCGTTGAGCCGAAGTCCTGCATGATCATGATCTGGCGCTTGGTGTTGCCGCCGGAGATGGGTATGACCGAGGCCCCCAGCCGCTCGGCTCCGTAGTGGGCACCGAGACCGCCGGTAAAGAGGCCGTAGCCGTAAGCGTTGTGGATGATGTCCCCCTTGTGGACGCCGGCAGCGACAAAGGAGCGGGCCATCAGCTCGGACCAGTTATCGATATCCCTCTGGGTGTAGCCGACCACCGTGGGCTTGCCGGTGGTGCCGCTGGAGGCATGGATACGGACGATCTCCTCGAGCGGTGCGGCAAAGAGGCCGTAGGGATAGGAATCCCGCATGTCCTGCTTGGTGGTGAACGGGAGTCGCTGCAGGTCTTCCAGCCCCTTTACGTCGTCTGGCCTGATCCCGGCCCGGTCGAAGGAGTTCCGGTAGAACGGGACATTGGCGTACACCCGCTCCAGCACATTCTGCAGGCGCTTCAGCTGCAGCGACTCCAGCGCCGCTTTGGGCATGGTCTCGAATTCTTCGTTGAAATACATGGGGAACTCCTTACACAAACAGTAACCCCTCCCGGCCTCCTCTTACCTTAAGGTAAGAGGGGGTGAGGCCCTCAACACAAAATCAGGGGGTTCCCCCCTTTCAGCGCCGCAACTATAGCCAATTCGCGCCATGTATGTCAACATTGGCTTAGATTAAAACGAGATTTCAGCCGGCAAAGGCATGTTACGGGTGCTTCCCGTCACACTGTTCGGCTGCCCAGAGCAGCACCCCCTCCAGCAGACCGAAATCGCTCACCTTCATCCGCTCGAAACCGAACAGTGCCATGGTCTGGAGGGTGACGAGCATGCCGGCGATGATCAGGTCTTCCCGCCCCGTCTCCATGCCCGGTACGGACAATCGCTCTAAAGGGGGAAGCGGCAGGAGCTTCCGGTAGATGTCGATGATCTCCGACCTGGCAACGACGTAGTTGTTCACCCGGCGGTAATCGTAGTCGATCATCCCCATGCTGATGGCCGCCAGGGTCGTGGCGGTACCGGCAGTTCCCACCAGGGTCGCTCCGGAAAGCCTCTCAAGGAGCCCCTGCCCAGCCAGGGCATCCTTGAGCGGATGGAGTTCCCGGTTGATCTTGTCGGCCATGGCTGCCGGCTCACCCTTCCCTTCCGTCAACCTGACCACACCGAGCGGCAGACTCCGGGTAAACAGGAGGTCACCCTCATGGACCAGGGTGTATTCCGTGCTGCCGCCGCCCACGTCGAAGATGAAGACCGTGCCGCTCCGGTTGTCCAGGCCGGCATAGACGCCGGCTCGGGTCAGATCCCCTTCCCTCTCGCCGTCGATGACCGTCAACCGGATGCCGGTCTGCTGCTCTACTGCGGCACAGAATTCGGAGCCGTTGACCGCGTCCCGCACCGCGCTGGTGGCCACCGCCAGGACCGAAACCGCTGCCAGTCGCCGGATCTCGGCGCTGAACTCCTGCAGTGCGGCAATGGTTCTCTCGCGGGCCTCTGGCGAGATGCCGAGCTCCTTTGTAAACCCGCCACCGAGACGGGTAATCCGCCGCGCGACCAGATCCGGTGTAATCGTTCCATCCGTCCCGACCGTACCGATCAGCAGCCGGGCGGTATTGGTACCAAGGTCAATGGCGGCAAGCCTCTGTTCCGACACGAGTCCCCCTTTTTTCGACAGCATAGTGGCAGCAGGGTCAACTACCATGCAACATCGTGACCCTTCAGGCAAGAAAAAGATTGGCGCGGCAGAGATGAAACGGAGGGAAGCGGTGACAAAGATTTCCCGGCAAAACAGTGATTCTGAAAAGCAAAACCCCACGTTGCGCACATGGGGCCTTGCCTGCTGCAGTATCTCCAGGAGAGAAGATACTGATACATATAGCACTGTTATCAGCTGTGTCAACAATGATTATTTATTTTTATTAATTGGACTTCTGTACGTGCAGCCGGGTCACCCCGTATTCCGCAAGCCGGCGGCGACCCCATGCATGGTTGCTGCCAGCAGGTAGTCCAACTGATCGCCCCCCTCGCCGGCCCGCTTGCGGCGCAGCAGTTCGATCTGGATCAGGCTCATCGGATCGATATACGGATTGCGCAGGCGCAGGCTCTCGGCCAGGTCGGGGTTGTTCTCCAGCAGACGGCCCTGGCCCGTGATCTCCAGCAGCATCCGTTGCGTCCGTGTCAGTTCATCGGTCAGCAGCGCCCAGACCCGGTCACGCAGATTGTCATCGGCCACCAGCCCGGCGTACTGCCGGGCCAGCGGCAGGTCTACCTTGGCCATGGCCATCTCGACGTTGCGCATCATGTCGAAGAAGAACGGGAAGCGACGCATCATCACCCGCAGCAGTTCACGCTCAGCAGCACCACGGGAAGCAAACCGCTCACAGGCGGTGCCGACGCCGAACCAGGCGGGAACCATCAGCCTGCTCTGTATCCAGCCGAATACCCACGGAATGGCCCGCAGGTCCGCGAGGGAGCTGTTCTCCAATCGCCGCGACGGACGGGAGCCGATCTTCGCCAGTTCGAACTCCAGCACCGGGGTGGCCTGCTCGAAAAAGGACAGGATGTCGGGATTCTCGGCAATCCCCTCCCGGTAACAGGCGAACGCCATGGCCGACATCTCCTCGACCGCCTCCTCCCAGGCGGGGTCTACATCCGACTCCACCAGGCCGGTGCGCACCAGCGCCTCGAGCGAAGCGGCAACCATCAGTTCGATGTTGCGCAGGGCCAGGAGCGGGTCATTGTACTTGAAATTGATCACCTCGCCCTGTTCGGTGATCTTGAAGGAACCGCTGAAAGCTCCGCCGGGCTGGGCGACGATCGCCCGGTGGGTCGGCCCGCCCCCC
>CAYSMK010000078.1:0-5509 GCA_964432205.1 uncultured Geobacter sp.
GGATGAACAACGATAATCTGCCGATCATGAGTTACAAGTTCAAGAAGATTGCCGCATAAGGTTTTTGCTGCGACGTGCAATCTATTCTTACCTGTCGTCATATAAGGAGAGAGCTACATGAAGTTACAACGCGAAGTATACATAGCAGGTGTTGGTGAAACGAGATTCGGCAAGCATATCGTTGATTTTGACGGTTTGGGGAGAGAGGCTGCTTTGCAGGCTATGAAGGGGTCGAACATCGATCGGCCTGATATGATCCAGAGCGCCTATGTCGGTAATGGGATGAATGACATGACGGCTGGGCAAGCCGTCTTCAGAGGTCTCGGTATGTGCGGACCGAAATTGCCCATCATTAACGTGCAAAGCGCCTGCTCGGCCGGAGCCATGGCAGTCTTTTGCGCCATCAAAGATGTTGCGACTGGTCTGACCGACCTCTCAATGGGTATTGGCTGTGAAAACCATACGATGCATCGCCAGAGCGGTGCTGCATTCAGTGCTGCCAGGTCGGACATCGAGACCATGCACGGGGCGGTAATGACCGGGAAATATGCCATGCGGGCGACACGATATATGCACGAGACCGGCGCCACCATTGAGGATCTGGCGATGATCACGGTAAAGAACCGGAAACATGCAACCCATAATCCTAATGCCTGGTTCAAGGGGGCGATCACGGTCGAGGAGGTCGTCAATTCCAGGATGGTTGCCTATCCCATGACGCTCCAGCAATGTTGCGGCATTGCCGATGGCGCGGCCGCGGTTGTGGTCGGGTCGAAGGAGATGATGAAAAAACTGGGGATAGCCAAGCCGGTCAGGGTTGCCGGTGTGGTCGTGGAGTCCGGCCCCTATCATAACCGGCCCAGGGACATTACCGGTGACGACATCACCGAGACCACGTCCGAAAAACTGTACGAAGAATCGGGTATCGGTCCCAAAGAGGTCGATATTCTCGAGCTGCACGACGCCTTTACCATTGCGGAGCTGCTTTACTATGAATGTATGGGGCTCTGTAATAAGGGAGATGGCCTCAAATTCCTGCGTGATGGGCAGTCAACATATGGCGGGCAGTGTGTTGTGAGCCCTCGTGGCGGGTTGCTGTCATACGGTCACCCGATCGGCGCCTCCGGGGCCGCCCAGATAGCCCAGAATGTGATGCAGCTGCGTGGCGAATGCGAGGGGCACCAGGTCGGTCCGACGCCGAAGGTTGCCATGTCCCATGTCACGGGTGGCGGCCTTTCCGGCACCGAGCATGCGGCCTGCACCATGCACATGCTGGTAAAGGGATGGTAGAGGAGTCCGGTTCATATATTCTCAGCGAGAGCAAGGAGATGTGGTCATGAAAGACAGAACAGCACTGATCGTAGGCGCGGCAAACGATGTCGGACGGGCAATAAGTATCAGATTCGCCAGGCTTGGGGCGAAACTGGTGCTTATCGACTCTGACCGGCAGAAACTGGATGAGGTTGCCGGCAAGGTAGCGGAAGCAGGTTCTGGAGCGGAGAGCATTGCCGTGGACTGGGCAAATTCCGGCGCGGTCAAGATCGCCGTGGACGAAGTTGCCCGAAAATATGGCTCGATAGATATCCTTGTCAACAACATCGACCATAAAGACGGCGTGCCGATCTCTGAAAGCACCATCGAGACCTGGGAGCGCTCCTTAACGGTTAACGTAACACCGCTGGTATCCTTCTGCCTGAACGTGATTCCGATCATGAGGAACAAGAAGTATGGTCGGATCGTGAATGTCGGCAGTCTCGAATATCTGGGCACAGCCAATCAGGCGAATTACAGCACAGCAAAGTCGGCTATCTTCGGACTGACGCGCTCTCTTGCCCTTGAACTCGCAAAAGAAGGCATTACGGTGAATCAGATCCTGAAAGGCGATGTCAAGACTGCGGAAAGTTCCCTCTCCGCAGAAGCCGAAGAACAGTCCGCAGCAAGGTTGCCGGTGCAACGTCTCGGGACTCCCGACGACATCGCCTATGCCGTGTCGTATTTCGCGGCCGGCACGAGCAGTTATGTCACGGGCCAGAACCTGATCGTGTGTGGCGGGAAAAGCATCTATTCGTCAATGTCTGCATAGGCAGTGCGGGTACTACGAAATTATCGGGGAGAATAGACATGTCTAATTTACAGGGCAAGGTAGCATTGATAACCGGGTCGGCAAGCGGTATGGGAAAGAAGACCGCGCTCCGGTTGGCAGAAAAAGGTGCGAAGATTGTTATCAACGACATTGTTCCGGAAAAGGTCGAGCAAACTGTTGAGGAGTTCAGATCAAAGGGGTTTGATGTCCTGGGAAGAGTTGCTGACATTTGCAGTGGTACGGCCGTTGAAGAGATGGTTAAGGCCGCTGTGGACAGATTCGGATCGTTAGACATCCTGGTTAATAACGCCGGGATGGAAAGGGCCGGAGCTCTGAGAAATCTCAGTGAAAAAGACTGGGATATTACCTTGAACGTCAATCTCAAAGGTGCGTTTCTCTGCAGTCAGGCCGTACATGGCTACATGGTGGAAAAGGGATGGGGCCGCATCGTTAACATTGCATCAAGGGCGTGGCTGGGTGGGCCTGGTCAAGCGCCCTATTCTTCAGCCAAAGCTGGTCTGGTGGGTCTTACCAGAACCCTTGCTTTGGAACTTGGCAGAAAAGGGGTTACGGCAAATTGCATTGCCCCCGGGCTCATCCATACGCCCATGTGGGACGAACTGCCTGAAAAAAATCGGTTGGCTTTTCTCGCCAAGCAGCCTACCGGCAAGATTGGCGAAGATAACGATATCGCCAATGCGGTCCTTTTTTTCGTAGACAACGATGCCTCGTTCATTACCGGTCAGGTCTTTTATGTGTGTGGCGGAAGGAGTCTGTTTGCAGGGTAGTACAGGACACCATGCAGCCTGCTAAACCATAGAAGATCGTCATAACCAAACAAGGACATGTCTGAATATGCAATACGATATACGATCATTCAGACACTTTAACCAGCTGAAAGGGGTATGGAAACATGAACACTGCGTATAGACTCCAAAACGGATACGATTACACAGCCAATGACGAACTCTTTCCAACCGAAGTAGAATTTTATAACGGCTGCAAGGTCACACTGGCATGCTCTGAGGATGGCCAGTTCTATCTAAGGGTGGAAGGTGAGTGATTATGGCATAAAGTAATCAAATATTGTTGATAATACAAATGTACATAAAAATGAAGAACAAATCTGACTACCTTGTCCATTCGTTAGCACATGCACTGGACATCATGGAACAGTTTCATGCGGATGGAAATGAACTTAATATACTTGATATAAGGAAAAAACTTAAACTCAACAAAAAAATTGCTACTAAACTGATGGCTACACTTGCGCTTCATGACTTTGTAGAGATTAACAGAGCAACAGATAATTACCGGCTTGGCGTAAGAACTCTACAACTCGGACAAACCGCCGTAAAACAGATGAATCTGCACAGTCTGTCAATTCCAATTCTCAAATCTCTGACAGATGATTGTAACGAAACTTGTTGGTTAGGAGTGATGAAGGATGATGGTATTGTGTGTCTGGATGCTGTTGAATCAACGCTTCCAGTACGGATTACCCCGAAGGTTGGAATGATACTCCCGGTCTTTTGCACCGCTGCCGGCAAAGTGCTTCTTGCAGGTTCAATCGACGGAAAACATGGGGCTTTTCCTCCAGTCATGGAACTAATGCAATACACCCCCAACACCATTACTGATCCAATAAGCCTGGAAGGACAGCTGAAAATGATAGCTACGCAAGGATACGCACTAGAGGATGAAGAACTGGATCTGGGGGTACGGGGAGTTGCTGCACCGATTCGTAATTACACGAGTCAGGTAGTTGGCGCAATTAGCATTTCCGGCCCGGTCATGCGGTTCAGCAAGGCAAGGATTATGGACGAACTAGTACCGATGGTCAAAAGGGCAGGTGATGAGATATCCATGAGAGTCGGCTATTCACTCTCCACTGTCGCCGGCGGAAACCTCTGAGTAAGGGCAGATCTGATTGTTAGCTCTAAGACAGGGAACTGACCTCTCAGCAACACTCGGGCAGTAAGTGCCCAATAAAGGAGAAATATATGACCTCATCAGAACTGTTACAGCGCTATCCCTTCTTCAATTCACTAACAGACGAACAACTTAAGGCCATCGCAATGATTGGCGATGAGAAATCCTTCCCCAAGGACAGTGTTCTGTTTAAGGAAAATACCACTGCCGACAGACTGATGCTCCTGCTGGAAGGTGCAGTGGACTTGTTCTACAGTGGCGGGAGTGAAGGATCTGTTGCCACTTCCAAGGTCTGCTCGATCGCCCCCGGAGCGATTTTCGGTGTCTCGTCATTGATCAAACCCTACAAATACACCGCTTCTGCCCGGGCAATCATGCCGGTCAAAGTGGTGGATATTGACGGGGCTACTCTGCGGATGATGGCAGAAAACGACCAGATGCTGGGCCGCGTGCTTATGAACAATGTTGCGGCTGCCGTGCTTGCACGTCTGCACTAATCAATCGGAAATATCTCCCAGATTGGATTTGCTCTTGGGCCTTGGCTTCGTATTGTTGTCGTTGTCGCAGTTTTCCAATCGGTATGCCAATTGAGCTCGGCTTAGACCGAGCATCCTTGCTGCGGCTGATAGATTACCGTTAGTCTTTTTTGCCGCAGCCTTTGCAAGGATGTTGATCGCCTGCTCCATGGTCAACGCGCCGTTAAGGATTGCATCACAGAAGTTCTTTCCGGCTTCCCCCTGGTCTGCAGTCAACCCACCTTGAGGGTCAAGGCTGAGTTCCATCGGACCATCGTCTTGATATGACGGAAACATTTGGTTGATCGAGATATGCGTGCCGTTTGGTGCAAGCATTACTCCACGCTCCACAACGTTCTGCAGTTCACGGATATTACCTGGCCAGTGGTAGGCCAGCATTGCAAGCTTCGCCTTATCGGAGAACCCTCGCAAATTCTTGCAGCTTATTGCGGCGTATTTCTTGAGAAAAACCTTGGCGAGCGGCAAAATATCCATTTTCCGCTCCCTGAGCGGCGGAATCTTTATGAGTAATGCGTTTAACCGGTAATAGAGATCAGATCTGAACTTCCCCTCTGCGACCAGTTGCCTGAGATCGATATTGCTGGCAGTAACTACCCTCACGTTCACTTTGTGCGATTTAGTGCCGCCGAGTCGTTCAACCTCTCCTTCCTGTAACACGCGAAGCAATTTTGCCTGCGCCGGTAATGGAAGATCCCCGACCTCATCAAGGAACAAGGTGCCTCCGTTAGCGCGCTCAAACCGTCCCGGTCGGGAGGCGTGCGCTCCCGTGTAGGCTCCCTTTTCAACACCAAAAAGCTCAGATTCAACCAGGTCGTGGGGGATAGCGGCACAATTGATGGCAACAAACGGCTCCTTCGAACGATTTCCCCGTTCATGCAACGTTCGTGCAAAAACCTCTTTTCCAACAGGAGTTTAAGGATATGGCGGCTAAAAAGGTGATATTTGCCTGTAATAACTG
>CAYSMK010000079.1:0-5304 GCA_964432205.1 uncultured Geobacter sp.
CCTGAGCCCTGAGCCCTGAGCCCTGAGCCCTGAGCCCTGAGGAGCGACCATCACCGTTCCGGACGGGCCTTGATCTTCGGAACACCATCCTCGATCACCACCGCAAAGGAGATCCGGTCCGTGCCATAGCGTTTCTGGATTATTGGTTTCTGCTGGGCGATGAGAGCGGCGATCTTTTCGGGGGAAATGGTGCCATTGTTAAGGTTGCACGCCTGGCGGGCCGCCAGGTACTCACGGTAGACCTGTTCAGCCTCGGGAGGGACCGATGACACCGGTTCCGGGGGGGGCGGCAACACAGCATGGCGCGCCATCTTCGCCCGGTCCCGGGAGTACTTCCCCTCCTCGATGAGGCGGGTGATGCGGCCCCAGTATTGACGGTAGCTGCTGAACCTGGCCACCAGCGAGTTGTAGCGGAACTTGAGCATGGTGTTGTTGATCTTGGTCGTCGCGTACCTTCTAGCCTGCCGCTCCACATCTTCCAGAAGCTTGAGTGGCTCCCGCTTCTCCAGGCCGAGAAAATACTGCTCGTACTTCACTACCAGATCGTTAAGTGACTGCTCGAATAGGTAAATGTCTTCCTGTACGCCCATGCGCGACTCCCGGGGAAACTATAGCGGCTCACCGCCCCACTGTAAAGTGAAACCCCGCGACTCATGCAAAACCATTCCAGACCCGGTAGGCCGCGGTGCTGCTTGCTCGAAGACGGCAGCATACTGCAACGACCCACGTCTTCTCGTCCACCCCTCACGCCTGCCAACTCATGAATGTTTTGCAATAATTGCTCTTTTTAGACACGGTCGATGGGTGGTAACCACCTATAAATCCTTGACCATCCTGCCATTCATCGATTACAGTGTCAGGAATTTTCGTCAGATGCGACGGAGGATAGTGAATGAGCGAAACAGCAGCCGTGATCCTGGCCGCGGGCAAAGGCACCCGCATGAAATCCGACCTTGCCAAGGTCATGCACAAACTGGGGGAACGCCCCATGATAGCCTGGCCGGTCGCGGCCGCCAGGGCTGCCGGCGCCGGCAGAATCGCCGTGGTGGTTGGGCATCAGGCCGACGCGGTCCGGGACTATTTCGCCGGAGCGAACGACCTCGCCTTCGCCCTCCAGGCCGAACAGCTGGGAACCGGCCATGCCGTGGCCTGTGCCGGGGAGCAACTGGCCGGCTTCAGCGGCAACGTCCTGATCCTATGCGGCGACGTCCCGCTCATCCGCCCCGAGACCATCGAAGCCATGCTGGCTGCCCACAGCCGCCGGGAGGCAACGGTAACCGTGCTCACCACCCACCTGGCAGACCCGTACGGCTATGGCCGGGTGCTCAAGCGGGAAGCAAACCGCATCGTCAGGATCGTTGAAGAAAAGGACGCCACCCCCCAGGAACGGGAAATCGACGAGATCAACTCCGGCATCTACTGCGTCGAGGCCGGCTTTCTCCTTGACGCCGTCAGCCGCCTGAAAAACGACAATGCCCAGGGAGAGTACTACCTGACCGACATTATCACCCTGGCGAACGAGCAGAACCGCTCCTGTTACGCCTTTTCGGTGGCCGACCCGGACGAGGTCATGGGAATCAACGACCGGGTCCAGCTGGCAAGTGCTGCGGCAGTGCTGCGGCTGAGGATCAACGAACGGTTCATGCTGGATGGAGTCACCATCGTCGACCCTAAGGCCACCTATATCGAGGAAGGGGTGACCATCGGCCGGGACAGCATCATCTACCCCGGAGTCCAGATCAGCGGCACCACCTCCATCGGCACCGGCTGCCTCATCGAGGCGGGCGCAGTGATCCGCGACTGCCGCCTGGGTGACCGGGTCACCATCAAGGCCGGATCGGTACTGGCCGAATCGCTGCTCCACGAAGAGGTGGCCATCGGCCCCATGGCCCACCTGCGCCCCGGCACCGAGCTGAAGGCCCATGTCAAGATCGGCAACTTCGTGGAAACCAAGAAGATCGTCATGGGCGAAGGGTCCAAGGCATCCCACCTGACCTACCTGGGAGACGCCGAGATCGGCCGGGACGTGAACATCGGCTGCGGCACCATCACCTGCAACTACGACGGGGTAAAGAAGCACCGGACCGTCATCGGCGACAACGTCTTCGTCGGCAGCGACGTGCAGTTCGTGGCCCCGGTTACCATCGGCAGCAACTCCCTGATCGCCGCCGGCACCACGGTCACCCAGGACGTCCCCCCCGACTCCCTGGCCCTGGCCAGGGTTCCCCAGGTGAACAAGGAAGGCTGGAGACTCAAGAAGAAATAATCATCTGTTCAACGTTCAACGTTCAACGTTCAATGTTTGTAGACCAATAACCTTGAACCTTGAACCTTGAACCTTGAACTTCGAACGGAGTTCGACATGTGCGGAATAGTAGGTTACGTCGGAGGCCAGCAGGCCACGCCGATCATTCTGGAAGGGCTGCAGAAGCTGGAATACCGGGGGTATGACTCGGCCGGCATCTGCACCATTGTCGATGGCTGCGCCGAGATCGTCCGCAGCGAGGGAAAACTGGTCAATCTGCAGCGGCTCCTGCAGCAGAAACCGCTGGTCGGCACCATCGGCATCGGCCATACCCGCTGGGCCACCCATGGTCGGCCATCGGAGAAGAACGCCCACCCGCACGAGGCCGGCGACATCATCGTCGTGCACAACGGCATCATCGAGAACTACCTGGAGATGAAGGAACGGTTGCAGGGGCTCGGCCGGGTCTTCCGGAGCGAAACCGACACCGAGGTGATCTCCCACCTGGTGGACGAGAAACTCAAAGAAACCGGCGACTTCGAGCAATCGGTCCGGCTGGCGCTGCAGGAGTTGCGCGGCGCCTACGCGGTCTGCATTCTCTGCAAGCTGGAGCCGGAGACCCTGATCGCCGCCAAGCAGGGATCGCCCATGGTGGTTGGCCTGGCCGAGGGAGAGTATTTCGTTGCCTCGGACATCCCGGCCATCCTGTCCCACACCCGGCAGATGGTGTTCATGGAAGACGGCGAACTGGTGCTCTTCCGAAACGGCATTCCCGCGTTCTCCACCATCGCCGGCGCGCCGCTGGAGAAGAAACCGCGGCATATCGACTGGTCCCCGCTCATGGCCGAAAAGGGCGGGTACAAGCATTTCATGCTCAAGGAGATCTACGAGCAGCCCCGCGCCATCCGCGACACCATCACCGGCCGGCTGCGGGAAGAGGACGGGGACGTGCTCCTCGAAGACCTGCGGCTCTCTGCCGAGGCGCTGAAAGGGATGGAGCGGATCTGCATCATCGCCTGCGGCACCTCCTGGCATGCCGGCCTGGTGGGGAAATTCCTCATCGAAGAACACGGCCGCGTCCCGGTCGAGGTGGACATTGCCTCGGAATTCCGCTACCGCAACCCGGTGGTCAACGAGAAGACCCTGATCATCCTCATCTCCCAGTCCGGCGAGACCGCCGACACCCTGGCCGCCCTGCGCGAAGCGCATAGCCGCGGCGCCAAGGCCATCGCCATCTGCAACGTGGTCGACTCCTCCATCGCCCGGGAAGCTGATGGCGTCATCTACACCCATGCCGGCCCCGAGATCGGGGTCGCTTCCACCAAGGCCTTCGTCACCCAACTGGTGGCGCTCTATCTCTTCACCGTCCGGCTCGGCCGGGCGCGGGGCACCATCGATCAGGCCAAGGGACAGCAGATGCTGGCCGACCTGCTCCACGTCTCCACCCTGCTGGAGGAGACCCTGAAGCTGGATGCCGAGGTGGAGAAGGTGGCCCGCCGCTACATGAACGCCCGGGACTTCCTCTATCTCGGCCGCGGCATGAACTATCCCATTGCCCTGGAGGGGGCGCTGAAGCTGAAGGAGATCTCCTACATCCACGCCGAGGGGTATCCGGCCGGCGAGATGAAGCACGGCCCGATCGCCCTGATCGACGAAAACATGCCGGTGGTAGTGCTGGTGCCGAGAAACCCCACCTACGAGAAGGTCGCCTCCAACATGGAAGAGGTCATCGCCCGCGGCGGCCGGGTCATTGCCATCTGCACTCAGGGAGACGAGGAGATCCGCAAGAAGGCCGAAGTGGTGCTGGAGGTTCCGGACGCCAGCGAGGCGGTGATGCCGATCCTCCTCTCGGTGCCGCTCCAGCTCCTCTCCTACCATGTGGCAGTGTTGAAGGGGACCGATGTTGATCAGCCACGGAATTTGGCCAAGAGCGTGACGGTTGAGTAGCCAATCGGTGCCTGTAGAATGATTTGTCCGGTGAAAATAAAGTTGGAAACTCGAAAATAAAGTCGGAAACTAAAAAATAAAGTTGGAAACTGAAAAATAAACTTGGGAACCGGAATTAGTCACAGTAGTTGTGGCAGCGTGTGAAAAAGGACTTCGCCTATGGCTACCTCATTCTTAAGTGGCTCGTCGGAAGGTCTTTCGCTCATATACCTTGCACTGAGCTCTGCAAGGGCAGCTAAAATGACATTTTGTCGTCCTTGATCACTCTTTTGAAGTGCATTATCAATCTCTGCTATTAGTGAGTTTATCGCCGACCGATCACTTTCTGATATGTCGAACTCTTTAAGGACAGGGGTTGGACGTCCGCCAACTCCAACAACTACTACCATTGAATGTCGCTTGTTCTCCCTACCCTTTACCCGAGCAAACGTTTCCGTTCTGAGAAACTTCTGAGAATAATCAGTAAGCTCGATTGTTGCCCGATCAAGATCTATATCAACCTCAGTTAGCTCAGGTTCTGGATGAATGTTGGCCACTTCATCCTATCGTTGCTTGTCTACTTGGACCAATCTCAAGACGCCGCTTTGGTCAGAATCAGCGAAGTATCTTTGGATTTCTTAACTCAGCCGAGCCTTCTGGTTTTCAAGACTTCCTAAAGAACTCTGAAGATGGAATGTTGTACTGCCCAGATAGGCTCTGGGATTATTTGCGAATCAATCTGGAGCCATCTATTCTTGCCTCTCCCGATGGACACCGTTGGGCTCTTGCCGTTGATGCATTAGAACGTTGTGAGTCTATTGGTGGCTCCGCGCTTCACATTAAAATATTAAAAGTCATCGCCTTGGTTGATTTATTTAAAAATCGGTCAGGTCTTGTTGCAAATGCTGACATGATTGAGTCCGCTCTATATGGTTTTAGAAGGAATGACATGCTGAGTAACCATATTCGGTTGCGTCTGATTCCTGAATGACAACTACGGCCGAACATGTTCTAAGTCTGTCAAAAACGTCAAATATAGTGGGGTAGGAACCAACTCTGAATTCTGCTGTACAGATAGCGGCTCTGCGTCGAATCAAGTGGGTTGAGAGTGTAGGCCGTCGAACTTGAGCTTG
>CAYSMK010000080.1:0-3995 GCA_964432205.1 uncultured Geobacter sp.
AGAATGCTGGGACAGTATATTAAACTATCCAATTGTTTTGGGTTTCGGTCCTCGTTTCAAGGGCCGCAGCATGCGGTCAAGACCGGTCTCTAACCGTTCAACAAAGGCATCGTTCCCCATCGGTCTGCCGCTTCGTTCATGCCGCCGGAACAAGTTAATATCCTCTTCCTCGGACAATGACAATAATTCCCTCCAGTTGTCGACCATGCCGAGCAACGGCGCAACCTTCACCAGTTGATCGTCCTCTCCGACAATGTGGGCACGGGCGCTGCTCCAGGGATACTCTTCGGGAAGCGCCACTAGACCCGCCGCCACCGGATTCATCTCCACATATCTGGCCGCAGCCAGCAGGTAATTTTCATCCATGGGAAATGAGGCAAATCGCTCTTGCCAGAGGTGCCCCCTCCACTGCTCTCTGAAATTGATCCTGCGAGTATAGCGGCGGTGGGCTTCGCCGATGGCGCGAGCGAGCGAGTCGTCTGCAGAAGGTACGGCGATCAGGTGGACATGGTTGGGCATGAGGCACCATGCCCAGATCTCAACTCCGCACTTATTGCACCACTCCGCCATGAGAGAGACATATTCACGGTAATCATCGTCACAAAAGAAGGTTTGCTGACGGCGATTGCCACGCTGGGTAATGTGATGAGGCAGTCCAGTTGCTATAACGCGTGCTATCCGTGCCATGGACAGAGCATATCAAAACTGAAACGAGTTTCAATTAAATATACTGTCCCCGGAACTCCCCAGAAACGAGTTTCAATTAAATATACTGTTTGAATGCATAAGTAGAGGTTGAGGTGGAAGCCTCCGGTGGTATTGATAGCTTGTGCGAGCAAGCGGTCGGACCGGCAATGCCGTCCGAAATCAAATTACCACGAGGAGGCTTCCATGAACGCAATTTACTACATCGGCCTGGACATCCACAAGAAGACTATCGCGTACTGTATCAAGAGGATAGACGGGACTGTTGTTGGCCAAGGCACGGTGGCGGCTGAACGGAAGGCATTGAGCCGATGGCTGTCAGACATTCCTGGTTCCTGGCATGGGGCGATGGAAGCGACCATGTTCACCGGCTGGGTGTATGACTTCCTCAAGCCCCATGCCCTGGAGTTGAAGGTTGCTCATCCTGAGATGCTCAAGGCAATAACGGCAGCCAAGAAAAAGAATGACCGTGCCGACGCAGAGAAGATCGCCGACCTATTGCGCGTGAACCTGCTGCCGGAATGCTACATGGCTCCGCTGGAATTGCGGGAGCTTCGGCGGATCCTCCGCTACCGGAATATGATTGTGCGAACCGGCGTGAAGATGAAAAACAAGATGTCCGGCCTGCTAATGGAAGTTGGTGCCACCTACGACAAGAGGCGGCTTCACGGCAAGAAGTATTTCGGAAATCTTCTTGAGCGGGTGGAGGATGTGCCTGAATCGGTGAAAGAGTTGTTGACCCTGAGTCGAAGCGGTTTCGAGATGTTCAACGCAATCCAGAAAAAACTGGTCAGGGCATTACGGGAAAACAAGCTGATCCAGGATCGGGTCAATCGGCTGATGACAATCAAAGGCGTCGGTGAGGTTTTGGCGCTTACGTGGGTGCTGGAAATTGCAGAACCTGATCGATTTCGCTCTGCCCGTCAAGCAATCAGCTACTGCGGTCTGTGCAGCGCTCAGCACGAATCGGCGGGCAAAGAACAGCGCGGTCCGATCTCAAAGAAACGCAACAAGCATCTGCAAACCATGCTGGTCGAAGCGGCAAAGATCGCTCCGCTATGGAATGAACAACTGGCCGAGTTGCATGAGAAAGAGTTGGCGCGTGGGGACAGAAACCGTGCCACCATTGCGGTTGCCCGGAAGTTGGTCGAGTTCATGATGGCTGTTGACCGGAGAGGTAGCAACTTTGAACTGGTGAAGCAAAACCAGGCAGCCTGATCGGTCTCTACATAACCTTCTTGCTTGTCGATCTTCCCGCCGGGCCTCGCGTTCTGGGGACTGCATGAGCTAAATGTGGCTGCATGCCGATTAAAGTGTTTCGAGGCCGGCGGGTTGGCCCAAACTCAATCTTCCGTGAAGGAGGGAAAGTCCTTCGAGACGGCAAATGGATGTCTGGTCGCATGACCGTGTGGACCACTGTGAAATGATCAAAAAGGTTGCAGGGCTTGAAGGAGTAGCAAAAAACCACCGGCGGGCGTCAGGGAAGGTAGAGGGAAATCTCCGTTTTCCCCTTGACTTTACTTATCATGGATGTCCCCGGAACTCCCCAGATATTTCCGCTACCAGGCTGCGCTACATTCCGGTGGACTGTTTTTAGCACCCACAGGGAAGTGATGTCGGAAATATTTACACACTGTGATAAACTATTACGATCACCATTATAAAATACAATTATTTAAATACGTTATGCAATTTACATGATAATTGCAGCTTCTGTTTTAAAATATTAAATGGAGGGCAATAATATGAAGAAAATTACTTGTCCGCAAGGAGACACCGCCAAATGCACCATCTGAGATCATGGACTGCGCGCTTTGCACTCGTGTTGCTTGTCCTTTTTTTCGGACAAACCGCGCAGGCGGATAGCATCGGTGCTTCCACCTACCAGTTCAAGTACACATTTAATGACGGACAGACGCTGACGGGTACGATTCAGGGTTATCTCGAACCGGACAACAACACGATTTACTCCTTTGTCGACCTCAGTGCCGTGTACTCTGGAAATCCGGGGATTGTGATCTCAAACGGTCCGACGGCGTCGGGGGGGTGGTTTCGGTTCACGTTGGACGGCGTCGGCTTGCACATCAATCGATGGGGACCGAGACCGAGTGACATCATGACGCCAAGTCCGCAGTTTGGCTTTGCTCTAGACGATGCGAACTATCTCAATTCTGCCATGGTGGTGACGGCAATGACATATGCCTACGGAAGCAGCTACGTTCAAGGCGCTGCCATGGAGTGGGAGATGTTCGACCGTGATCAATGGGAGGCAGGCCCGGCAGTCCCCGAACCATCAACCATGCTCCTCCTCGGTGGCGGTCTTGCTGGTCTAGCTTACTGGCGCAGAAAGTCGGCTAAGAAGTAAAGTTTTCCGACACTCCTTTGAAACACGAAAGGGCTTCCTGCAGCGGAGGCTCTTTTTTTATGCCCCATAACCTGATCCTTTGGGGCAGGCCTGGGGGGACTGAGGTAGCCTGGTGACAACGGACACTCCCACTTGGTAAACTACCGAGAGGGAGGAGACATGAAGAAACAGCAACGTTACACCCCCAGAATTCTGGGACAGTATATTAAACTATCCAATTGTTTTGGGTTTCGGTCCTCGTTTCAAGGGCCGCAGCATGCGGTCAAGACCGGTCTCTAACCGTTCAACAAAGGCATCGTTCCCCATCGGTCTGCCGCTTCGTTCATGCCGCCGGAACAAGTTAATATCCTCTTCCTCGGACAATGACAATAATTCCCTCCAGTTGTCGACCATGCCGAGCAACGGCGCAACCTTCACCAGTTGATCGTCCTCTCCGACAATGTGGGCACGGGCGCTGCTCCAGGGATACTCTTCGGGAAGCGCCACTAGACCCGCCGCCACCGGATTCATCTCCACATATCTGGCCGCAGCCAGCAGGTAATTTTCATCCATGGGAAATGAGGCAAATCGCTCTTGCCAGAGGTGCCCCCTCCACTGCTCTCTGAAATTGATCCTGCGAGTATAGCGGCGGTGGGCTTCGCCGATGGCGCGAGCGAGCGAGTCGTCTGCAGAAGGTACGGCGATCAGGTGGACATGGTTGGGCATGAGGCACCATGCCCAGATCTCAACTCCGCACTTATTGCACCACTCCGCCATGAGAGAGACATATTCACGGTAATCATCGTCACAAAAGAAGGTTTGCTGACGGCGATTGCCACGCTGGGTAATGTGATGAGGCAGTCCAGTTGCTATAACGCGTGCTATCCGTGCCATGGACAGAGCATATCAAAACTGAAACGAGTGTCAATTAAATATACTGTCCCCG
>CAYSMK010000081.1:0-2840 GCA_964432205.1 uncultured Geobacter sp.
TGGGTAGTGGGATGCGGCCATTATACCATTACCCACTCAGATCGTTGCGGAGCCAACTTTCGCAGTTGCAGATCTGGTCGTAACTAACTGACAATGCATAGATTAGCCGCATTCCGGGGCCAAAAGCAGCATTCGCTCCCTGAAAGCTCTTGGTAGTGTTTCAATAAAGCGTTGTATCAGTTGTTGTACCTGCTCTTTGCACAATCCAATATGCTGCCAAGGTTGTTCCAGGGGGTGAAATTGGGGGTGAAATTGGGGAAACTCCCCGGTTTTTCCAATGCCCGCCCGGATCGCCGGGCGGGCTGTTAGTGAGCAAGCAGTGGGGCAAAAAGTGTTAGCAGGGGCGACGCCCACAGGTAACTTCAGACGGAGTCACAACCACCTGGCCCTTTTCCACCGGCAGGGTGTTGCCCGGCCGGAAGGATGTCCTTACAACCCCTTCCCTTTCTTCAAGGCGATACGTGACGTCATAGCCAACCAATTTCTGCGATTTGTCATAGACCGTTTTGCAACTTCGTTTCGTAGTTGTGACAACGTCGCTCTTCTGCATGCCATCCTGCACCTTGTTTCCGACATACGCTCCGCCAGCGGCTCCTACGATCGTGGCGACTGTATTGCCTGTGCCGCTGCCGATTTGGTTGCCCAACACGCCGCCGGCAACTCCGCCAAGCACGGTCCCGGTGATCCGATCGGGATCAGTAACCGGCGCCTTCCGCTGCACCGCCACATTCCGGCATTCCTCGCGCGGGGTTACGATCGTCTCCGTGATCTCCCTCACAGCGACAACATCGGCAAACTTCGGCTGGCTCAGCGCCTTGTAGCCCCCGACTGCGGCAACCGCGAGAACCACCATCGCTATACCTCCGATCGCGATGCCCTTGATCATGGACTTGTCCATACTGTTCTCCTTTATTGACAGAAACCGCTGTACCGGCTACGTGTGGATTGCGTAGCAACGGCATCGCAACAGTCTCTTACATATAAATATTAACATAAAAACAGCTAGATAGCTAGATAGCTAGGGAGGTCGCTAGAGGCGAAGTGGGTGAGGTCGGTCCGGGCTTTTACCAACGCAGCGTCTTCTTAGTCAAGACTGTTCAACTTGGCATCTTGGAAGCCTCGCAAGCACCAACTGGGCAGGATGAAACCATTCACCTATAACAGCCGGCGATAGTCGCAGTGCAGTGCTTCAGCGAGTCTTTTCGCCCTCTCCTTGCCAATGCTCCGCTTGCCGTTCTCCATCTCGCTTATGTGGTGCTGGGGGATGCCGGTCAATTCGGCGAGCTGTTTCTGTGTCAACCCTTCACGGTTGCGATAGGCCCGCAAAGCCACTTCCTGCTCCTTGCCGACATACTCGGGAAACACCTCGGCAATGGAATAGGACCGGGCATCCCCCGCGCCCAGGGACTCCGCATACTGCCGCAGCAGAGGAACCTTGCTCCGACGAACATGCAGGGTTACGGTTACCATTTCGTCAGTAGGGTGCTTTTTCGTGTGTACCCGCATAAACTATCTCCACCGATACGGTTCCACGCTCTTCTGTCCAGACAGCGACATAGGTCGGATGTCATGGAAGAACGATATACCCGTGCAGGGGATATTT
This sequence comes from uncultured Geobacter sp., assembly GCA_964432205.1. Taxonomy (GTDB): domain Bacteria; phylum Desulfobacterota; class Desulfuromonadia; order Geobacterales; family DSM-12255; genus Geomobilibacter. Next base: position 1,604 of record CAYSMK010000081.1, read on the forward strand.
CAAGTCCGAGGTGGCCTCGACCGAAAGCACGACTTCTGCAGGGTCTCCCCTCCCCGCTCTGCATGGCCCATAACAGCCCGTCGCCCAGCTTTGCCCTAAGGGTGTGCCTTCGTCGGGGTGATGGTTGTGCCAGGTGCGGCACCAGCTCCCAGAGCGGTTCCCGGTCGAGACAGGAAAAGGGAAAGGGCGATGCTGGTTCCCCCAATTGGCAAATAAAGAGGCTCAATAAAATAGTGCAATCTTGCAAGTTGCCAAGCCTCACCCGCGCCGCCCCGTGACCAGCGCCGCCCCCGCAAGGGCATGGTTGGGACTCGACTTTCAAATTTCCCTTTTCAAGGATGACTCTGCCTCTACTCAGACCCTGCCTCTAGTCACTGTACCGACTCAATCAAATCTCGAACGCTCCTCGCTGATTTCCTCGCGATCGATACTTCTATCCAAGTACTCAATTTCATTTTCGATCCATTGTGTCACTTCGGTCTCGAAGCCAGCTGCCAGCCAAAGCCGAAATTTCTCTCTTTTTCGCTTCAGGTGGGCACTTGTTGGGCCAGTCCACCCACCGGAGTGAAATGTCGCACTGATTCCACTTTGAACACCGTCGAACTCGCCATACCTGTATAACAATTCCTTTGTCAATCGCCCTCCACTGTCTTCATCCAGTGTTCCGGGTACTGAGTGAGCCATCAGCGCCGCTCTGGATGCAGGGTCTTCTTCAATCCATTCAAGAATTTCCGAAACCGGCAAATCAACTATTGCCCCTCTCGGGTCTTTTTCACCGAATCCTGATAGGCCGCCCTTTAGCCAACTGAAGAGATCCCCTCGCCATTTTGGAAGCGCCTCTTCGAAATGCGCCTTCACAATTTTCCATGCTCCGGTCGGATTTGCTCGTACGATCTCATTTGCGAGAGGCACAACATCGTGGTCGTAGCTCAAACGGTAGACTTTGCCCATTTTAGTAAGCAAACAATCCAGCATAGGAAGTGCACGACTCGGGTCCCACTTGATCAGTTTTAAGCAGACATTTTTCCAGTGGTAGCCGCGCATTACATTTCGGCTTTCCTCGTCAGGAATGGATCTAGACACGACCCCGAACACGAAGTCTGGATTGAATTGCGATGATTCGTCGAACGGGATGGACTCCAGCAGATCAATCAGCAAGGATAGCGAGTCCTGTCCTCCATGGGGCTCCGCAACGATCTGAGTGGGTAATGGTATAATGGCCGCATCCCACTACCCA
>CAYSMK010000082.1:0-1781 GCA_964432205.1 uncultured Geobacter sp.
AACTCCCATTGCATCCTCCTGATATTCCTATGGTTAGACGGCCGACGCCGCTTTTGCGTGCTAGTGCTCTGGTGGTTAAACATATGCTCGGATCGGCTTGCCGCGCCCAATCCGGGCGGGGGTACCCCGCCCCTACTAGTATTCGTCCTTGGCCACGATGAACGGGTTGTACGGTTTCTTCTCCTTCAACAGCTGCCGGGCGATCAGCCACCGGTGGATCTCGGACGGACCTTCCACGATCCGCCAGATCCGCACATGCCGGGCCACGTATTCGATCCCCAGTTCATGGGCAACGCCCAAGCCCCCGTGGATCTGGATTGCCCGGTCGGCCACCCGGGTCAGCATTTCGGTGGCCGCCACCTTGACGCTCGCCCCTTCGATCCGCAGGTCCTTGTGCCCCTGATCCGATTTCCAGGCTGTGTAGTAGAGCATCCAGCGGACCTGTTCCAGTTCCATGGTGGAGTCGGCAATCCAGTCCTGGATGGTGCCACGCTCGGCCAGCGGCTGGCCGAAGGTGACGCGGGTGTTGGCCTGGTCGATCATCATCTGGATCAGCCGCTCCGCCATGCCGGTGCAGCTGGAGGCCAGTTCGATCCGGCGCACGCCGAACCGGTTCTGCAGCGGGATGAACGCCTTGCCCACTTCGCCCAGGATGGCGTCGTCATCCACCTCCACGTCCTCCAGGATCAGGTCCCAGGTCGGCATCGGCCCGATTACCGGGATCTCACTGCCGATCCGTACCCCGGGGTGCTCACGGTCGATGAGAAACGCCGTGAACCGGTCCTTGGTCGCGGCACTGGTATCCGTGACCGCGATGACGATGAAGAAGACATTGGGATAATCGCATTTGCTGATGAAGGTCTTGGTGCCGTTGATGACCCATTTGTTCCCCTTTTTCACCGCCTTCGTCTTCAGGCCGCTGACGTCAGACCCGGCGCCCGGCTCGGTGCAGGCCATGGCCGAGTCGACGTCGCCGTTGCAGTACGGTACGAAGTACTTTTCCCGCTGCCGGGGGCCGCAGCATTCATGCAGATAGTAAAGATTGGGGGCGTCCGGCGGGAGGGTGAAGCCGTGGTTGGAGAATCCGACCAGGCTCTTGGAGAGTTCTTCCACCACCAGGGTCTTGGCCAGCATCCCCAGTCCCTGGCCGCCGAACTCCTCATCCACTTCCAGCCCCCAGAAGCCGAGATCCTTCGTCTTCTGCAACAGCCGCTTGTGATCCTCTTCAGGGATGAGGTGGCCGGGCGCGGTCCACAGGGAAAGCTCCCGCTCCAGGAGCGTCTTTTCCAGCGGCAGCAGCTCTCGCTTCACGAACTCCCGCATCGACTCTTTGAGCATCATGTATTCTTCGGGTATGCTGAAATCCATGGTCTTCTCCTGGTGGTTTAGTATTCGTGACGGCTGCCGCGCCGCTACGCTCCGCGTGCCTCTCGCACCGCCGCTCTACAGCTCATTCCGCTACCTGCCTGCAACTCACCCTGACGGGTTCAAACAGGCAGGCCGGTTGACGCTCCATTTCGCCTACAGCGGCTGGCGCTCGGGCACAGTCGCTCCGTCGACGCGCCAGCCGTCACGGATTGAGGTTGAAGGCCGCTACACGAGCACCTTTTCCTCGGTGAGCGTCGCTATTTCCTCTTCCGAATAATCGAGCATCCCTTTCAGCACGTCCCGGGTATGCTGGCCCAGTAACGGCGCGGCCGTTTCCATCCGCAGCGGGGTCTTGGACAGGCGGATCGGGGCACGGTTGTACAGGGTGCGCCCCATGACCGGATGATCCAGGT
>CAYSMK010000083.1:0-1731 GCA_964432205.1 uncultured Geobacter sp.
AACTCCCATTGCATCCTCCTGATATTCCTATGGTTAGACGGCCGACGCCGCTTTTCAGTGCTAGTATTCGTCCTTGGCTACGATGAACGGGTTGTACGGTTTCTTCTCCTTCAACAGCTGCCGGGCGATCAGCCACCGGTGGATCTCGGACGGACCTTCCACGATCCGCCAGATCCGCACATGCCGGGCCACGTATTCGATCCCCAGTTCATGGGCAACGCCCAAGCCCCCGTGGATCTGGATTGCCCGGTCGGCCACCCGGGTCAGCATTTCGGTGGCCGCCACCTTGACGCTCGCCCCTTCGATCCGCAGGTCCTTGTGCCCCTGATCCGATTTCCAGGCTGTGTAGTAGAGCATCCAGCGGACCTGTTCCAGTTCCATGGTGGAGTCGGCAATCCAGTCCTGGATGGTGCCACGCTCGGCCAGCGGCTGGCCGAAGGTGACGCGGGTGTTGGCCTGGTCGATCATCATCTGGATCAGCCGCTCCGCCATGCCGGTGCAGCTGGAGGCCAGTTCGATCCGGCGCACGCCGAACCGGTTCTGCAGCGGGATGAACGCCTTGCCCACTTCGCCCAGGATGGCGTCGTCATCCACCTCCACGTCCTCCAGGATCAGGTCCCAGGTCGGCATCGGCCCGATTACCGGGATCTCACTGCCGATCCGTACCCCGGGGTGCTCACGGTCGATGAGAAACGCCGTGAACCGGTCCTTGGTCGCGGCACTGGTATCCGTGACCGCGATGACGATGAAGAAGACATTGGGATAATCGCATTTGCTGATGAAGGTCTTGGTGCCGTTGATGACCCATTTGTTCCCCTTTTTCACCGCCTTCGTCTTCAGGCCGCTGACGTCAGACCCGGCGCCCGGCTCGGTGCAGGCCATGGCCGAGTCGACGTCGCCGTTGCAGTACGGTACGAAGTACTTTTCCCGCTGCCGGGGGCCGCAGCATTCATGCAGATAGTAAAGATTGGGGGCGTCCGGCGGGAGGGTGAAGCCGTGGTTGGAGAATCCGACCAGGCTCTTGGAGAGTTCTTCCACCACCAGGGTCTTGGCCAGCATCCCCAGTCCCTGGCCGCCGAACTCCTCATCCACTTCCAGCCCCCAGAAGCCGAGATCCTTCGTCTTCTGCAACAGCCGCTTGTGATCCTCTTCAGGGATGAGGTGGCCGGGCGCGGTCCACAGGGAAAGCTCCCGCTCCAGGAGCGTCTTTTCCAGCGGCAGCAGCTCTCGCTTCACGAACTCCCGCATCGACTCTTTGAGCATCATGTATTCTTCGGGTATGCTGAAATCCATGGTCTTCTCCTGGTGGTTTAGTAGTGAACCTGATCCGTGACGGCTGCCGCGCCGACGAAGCGACTGTGCCCGAACGCCAGCCGCTGTAGGCGAAATGGAGCGTCCAGCGGCCTGTCTGTTTGAACCCGTCAGGGTGAGTTACAGGCCGGTAGCGAAATGAGCCGTACAGCGGCGGCGTGAGCGGCACGCGAAGCGAAGTGGTGCGGTAGCCGTCACGGATTCACCTTGAAAGCAGCCGGCTGCCGCGCCGCTACACGAGCACCTTTTCCTCGGTGAGCGTCGCTATTTCCTCTTCCGTATAGTCGAGCATCCCTTTCAGCACGTCCCGGGTATGCTGGCCCAGTAACGGCGCTGCCGTTTCCATCCGGAGCGGGGTCTTGGAAAGGCGGATCGGGGCACGGTTGTACAGGGTGCGCCCCATGACCGGATGATCCAGGT